>JAUYCF010000032.1 GCA_030692355.1 Thiobacillus sp. | reverse complement strand
TCCAGTTGCGAAAGCACCTGCCTCACCCCCTCGCGCATCAGCGGGTGGTCGTCGGCCAATAGGGTTTTCATGTGGGCCCTCCCTGCATGGCCGGGATTCTAGCGCTCCGCGCGATTTCGTGTGCGACGGATTGGGGCGTCGGTTTCTAGCGGTGCCCCTGCCGTCCGGTTCAAACCCAGCGCCCGACGCCGGACAGCCCCACTATCAGCCGCACGCCGCCGTAGGCCAGCCACGACAGCATGCGATGCGGCCAGGGACGGCGCTGCCAGTCGGCGACATCGAGCGGCACGGACTGGCCGATGGCGTGGTGCAGGCGCTGCCGCAGGTCGCCCGCGAAGGCCGCGTCGTCGACGACGATGTTGGCCTCGCGCGCCAGCAGCAGGCTGAACGGGTCGATGTTGCTGGAGCCCACGGTGGCCCAGTGGCTGTCGACCACGGCGGCCTTGGCGTGCAGTTCGCTGGCCGGGTATTCGTGGATGGCCACGCCAGCGGCGAGCAGGTCGCGATAGAGGGCGCGTGCGGCGGCCTGAAAAAACGGGTGGTCGGTGTGGCCCTGCACCAGCAGGTGCACCCGAACGCCGCGCGCGGCAGCATTTTTCAGCAATCTTCTGAAGCGGTAGCCGGGCAGGAAATAGGCGTTGGCGAGGATGATTTCGTCGTGCGCCAGCGCCAGCGCGGCGAGGTAGGCCCGCTCGATGTCGCGGCGATGGGCGAAGTTGTCGCGCACGACGAAGGCAGCGCGCATGCGGCCATCGGTCGGCCAGGACGGCTGGATCGGCGGGGCGCTGCGCTCGCCTGGCTGCAGTTGGGTCAATGCCACCAGCCGCCACAGGCGGCGTACGCTTTGGTGAATATTGGCCAGCAGCGGACCCTGCACTTCGATGCTGAAATCGAGGCGCGGCGCGGCGTGGCGCACCGGCTCGAAATCGTCGATGAGATTCATGCCGCCGGCCAGGGCGATACGCGCGTCGATCACCGCCAGCTTGCGGTGCAGCCGCCGCAGGCTCCTGGGATTGGAACGCCAGCCCCGGCCCATCAGCGGACGATAGACCAGTACGCTGGCGCCTGCCGCCTTGAGCGCATCCAGCCAGGCGGCCGGCAACTCGCGCGAACCCACGCCATCGATCAGCAGGCACACCCGCACACCGCGCCGGGCGGCGCGGATCAGGCCGTCGCGCACCGCCTCGGCGCTGGGGTCGGCATTTAAAATATAAGTTTCAAGGTGGATTTCGCTATGCGCGGCGTCGATCGCCGCGATCAGTGCCGGAAAGAATTCGGCGCCGCTTTGCAGCAGCCGCAGCTGGTTGCCGGAAACCAGCTCGACACCGCGAAAGAATAATGTGCGCAGGGGCACCTTCACCGGCTTTGGCCTATAGCGCCATTACCGCGAATGCTGGCGGCAGCGTGCGCCGGCATTCGGCCCGGGGCGGGCCTCCCACATCGGGCCAGGCTGCACGCGGCCATCTGGGCGCGACAGATAACCCAAGCATCAGAACTCCTCCCACATCGGGCCAGGTTTGCGCGCAGCCATCAGGCCGGTCTGAGCTTGGCGGTGAGCGCCGCGTGGTCGGAAATGCGGTGCCAGGCGTTGCCGGTCTGGACGTGCGCGGCCTCGATGCTGAAGCGCCGCACATAGATGCGGTCGAGCTGGAACATCGGCAGGAAGGACGGGTAGCTGCGCGCCGACTTGCCGTGGTGGGTTTCGAACACTTCGGCCAGCCCGAGTTCATCCTGAAAATAGCGGCCGACGCGCATCTGCCAGTCGTTGAAGTCGCCGGCCAGAATCAGCGGAGCGCCGTCGGGCACCATGGCGCGCACGCGCGCGGCGATCATCGCCAGCTGGCGGCGGCGCCCGCCTTCGGTCAGCCCGAGGTGGACGTTGATGCAGTGCACCGGCACGGCCATGCCGGGCACCTCGATTTCGCAATGCAGCATGCCGCGGCTTTCGTAGGCATGGGCGGAGATATCCTCGTTTTCCCACGAGAGGATCTTGTAGCGCGACAGGATGGCGTTGCCGTGGTGGCCGGTGTCGTAGACACAGTTCTTGCCGTAGGCAAAGTCGGTGTAGACGTGTCCCGCCAAAAACTCGGTCTGCGGCCAGCATGCCTGGTGATGGAAACGACGGGCGCGCAGGCCGTGGCCGCCCTGCACTTCCTGCAGGAACACGATATCGGTTCCCAGGGTGCCGAGGCGGTCGCGCAGTTCGTGCACGGTCAGCCGCCGGTTGAATTGCGACAGGCCCTTGTGGATGTTGTAGCTGGCGATATGCAGCGGAGCGGTCATAAGCAAATTATAAGCGCGCGGGCAGCTGGCGGATGGCCACTGCGTTGCTGGGCGAAAAACAGCGTTCGGCAGCTTCATCCCACGGCAGCCACGCATAGCGCAGATGCTCGCGCGGCGCGCACATGACGGGCAACGGCGCGGGCAGCTTGAGTCCGAACACGTGCTCGGTGTTGTGGGTCACGCCAGGCACGTAGCGGTGGCGCCAGCGTTCGTAAATCTCGTAGCGGGTTTCGATCCCCCACGGGGTCAGCCCGAACTCGCGGGCGTCGAGCCCGGTTTCCTCGCGCACTTCGCGGATCGCAGTCTGCTCGAGGGTTTCGCCCGCCTCCTGCGAGCCGGTGACCGACTGCCAGAATCCCGGTGCGTCGGCGCGCTCCAACAGCAATACCTGGCCGTCGGCCGTGTAGACAACGACCAGAACCGAGACGGGGATCTTGTGTGCGATCAAACGACGCGGGCAGAGAGCGGAGCACCCGTCGCCAGAATGGCGATCAGACGGTCGATATTGGGATGCTTGCCGGGGTGCAGGCTGGCATCCTCGGTGTGCTCGGCAAAAATCGCCAGGCCTTCGGCCGCGGCCTCGGCGTCGATCGCGCCGTATTGCCGCGCGAGATGGGCATATACCCGGAACGAGCCGGCGGTGCCGGGCGCATTGGCAATGGTCGCCACCTCGGCGCCGGCGGCGTCGGTCAGCACGATCTTGTCGCCGGTGAATTCGGGCAGGGTTTTGAGGGTGTCGGCGAAGTTCATTTCAAGATCCTTTGTCCGCGAAGGGCGCGAAGGGAACCCCAATGAAACCGTCATTGCGAACGCGGTGAAGTAATCCAGAAGCGCCGAGGGACTGATACTGGATGGCTTCGCTTCGCTCGCCATGACGGGCAAGGGGCTGGTTTTATCTCAGATTGTTCATTAGACGATTTATGGTGCGTGGGGTGCACTCCATGCACCGATTGACGCCCTAAGGTGCACGAAGTGCACCCTACGCAAAGCATCTCGCCCGAATGAACAATCTGGGTTTATTTCTCTTCGCGTTTCTTCGCGTCCTTCGCGGATAAAAAAGGTTTTAAGCCGCCCTGTCCGCCGGCGCATTGCGCAGACGGATGTGCAACTCGCGCAGCTGCTTGTCGTCGACCACGTTGGGGGCGTTGGTCATCAGGCACGAAGCGCGCTGGGTTTTGGGGAAGGCGATGACGTCGCGGATGGATTCGGCGCCGGCCATCAGCGTGACCAGGCGATCCAGCCCGAACGCCAGGCCGCCGTGGGGCGGTGCGCCGTATTGCAGGGCGTCGAGCAGGAAGCCGAATTTCTCGCGGCGCTCTTCCACGCCGATGTTCAAGGCGGCGAACACTTTTTCCTGCACGGCCTGCTGGTGGATGCGCACCGAGCCGCCGCCAACTTCCCAGCCGTTCAGCACCATATCGTAGGCTTTCGACAGGCAGCGGCCGGGATCGGTGGCGAGCCACTCTTCGTGGCCGTCCTTGGGCGCGGTGAAGGGATGGTGCAGCGCGTCCCAGCGGTTCTCGCCCTCGTTGAACTCGAACATGGGGAAATCGACCACCCACAGCGGCGCCCAGGCGCGGCCGTCGAGATGGCCTTTTTCATGGCCGACTTTCAGGCGCAGTGCGCCGAGGGCGTCGTTCACTATTTTTGCCTTGTCGGCACCGAAGAAAACCAGGTCGCCGTTTTGCGCGCCGGTGCGTTCGATCACGGCCGCGAGCGCGGCTTCGGAGAGGTTCTTGACGATTGGCGACTGCAGGCCGGATTCGTTGAGTTGCGTCGCATCGTTGACCTTGATGTAGGCGAGACCGCGGGCGCCGTAGATTTTGACGAACTCGGTATAGCCGTCGATTTCGCTGCGCGAGAGTGCGGCGCCGCCGGGGATGCGCAGCGCGGCGACGCGGCCTTTCGGATCGTTGGCCGGGCCGGCGAAAACCTTGAATGCGACATCCTTCATCACATCGCCAACGTCGACGATTTCCAGCGTCACCCGCATGTCGGGCTTGTCGGAACCGTAGCGGCTCATCGCATCAAAGTAGCTGATGCGCGGGAAGGCGACGGGCAGGTCGGTGTCCTGCGCGCGCTTCATCATGTCGCGGATCATGCCCTCGACCAGATTCATGATCGCCTCCTCGCCCATGAACGAGGTTTCGAGGTCGACCTGGGTGAACTCGGGCTGGCGGTCGGCGCGCAGGTCTTCGTCGCGGAAGCACCGGGTGATCTGGAAGTAACGGTCGACGCCGGCCACCATCAGGAGCTGCTTGAAGAGCTGCGGCGACTGCGGCAGCGCGTAGAACATGCCGTCATGCACGCGGCTCGGCACCAGATAGTCGCGTGCGCCTTCCGGGGTGCTGCGCGTCAGCATCGGCGTTTCGACTTCCATGAAGCCGTGCGCGTCGAGGTAGTCGCGCATGATCTTGGACACGCGGTAGCGCAGCTTGAGGTTCTTCTGCATCGGCTCGCGACGCAGGTCGAGATAGCGGTACTGCAGGCGGATATTCTCGTTGACGTTTTCGTCGTCGATCTGGAACGGCGGCGTCAGCGAGGGGTTCAGCACTTCCAGCTTTTTGGTCAGCAGTTCGACCATGCCGGTCGCCATGTTGGGGTTTTCGGTGCCGGCGGGACGCGGCCGCACCAGCCCCTCGATCTTCAGCACGAACTCGTGGCGCACCTCCTCGGCCAGCTTGAAGGCCTCGGGAGTATCGGGATCGATCACCACCTGCATCATGCCCTCGCGGTCGCGCAGGTCGATGAAGATGACACCGCCGTGGTCGCGCCGGCGATGCGCCCAGCCGCACAGGGTGACGCTATTGCCGATGTCGGCGGCGGTGACGGCACCGCAGTAATGAGTACGCATGTTCTTTTCCTGATTTTAAATACCGGGGCGCGCTTCACCCGAAGCGGCGCCCATAGAAACGGGATATTTCAGCCCACGGCCGGCCAGCGGATCGATCCCCATCAGCCAGCCGGAAACAAAGAAGCGGACGGCTCGCACCGCCCGCTTTCCGGCACGACCCCCGCCGTCAGTTACACGCCGGACACGCACTCGTGCCGCAGGCGGACGAAGGGGCTTCGGGCTTGGCTGCGGCGGGCTTGCTGCCGCTGTCTTTGAAATCGGTGGCGTACCAGCCGGTCCCCTTCAGCGCAAAGCCGGCCGCCGTCACCTGCTTGGCGTAATCGGCCTTGCCGCACGACGGACACACAGTCAGCAGCGCATCGGACATCTTCTGCATTTCGTCCTGGGCAAAGCCGCAGGACGCACATTTATACGTGTAAATCGGCATAATTCGCTCCGACAAATCAATAAGTTGCGGAATTATACCCGCAAGGGCACAAGACCCCAATCGGGGCGGGGACGCCGGATTTCAAGGTCGCCCGTTGCAGACAAAATAAAGCCGTCCGTCCCGCCCGCATCACCATTCCAGCCGACCTCCCGCCAGGAAGCGGCGCTCGGCTTCCTGGAATTGCTTGAATTCCGTCTGTCCGCCAAGCAGACTCTGGCCGGTCAACCAGAACTCGACGGCCCGGCCGTTCACCCGGGTCTGATACGCCAGGCGTGCATCGAGCCGGTCGGAAGCCGGCACCCGGCTTCCGCCGCCAAACCAGGTCATTGCCCCGCTGTGGTAATACCCTGCGCTGGCACGCCAGCGGGCATCGATTTTCCGGTCCAGCAACAGGCTGAAGGAGAACGGCGGCACGGAATCCTCGATGCTGCTGTCATGGCTGTGGATCCGTGCCCAGGCGGGGGTCAGAAAAATACGCGTAGAGGGGTCCGGGCGCCATTCGATCTGAAACTCGACGCCCTGCAGGGTCACCGTCTCGAGCCGGTTCACGAACTGGTAAATGAAGTCGTTGCCGTCGCCATTCGAGACGAATGCGACGTCGATCAGGTTTTCATAGCGGTCATAGAACAGGCGCGCGTCGACCCACAAGCCCTGTTTCGGCAGCTGCAGCAGCCAGCCCAGCGCACGCGACGTTACCTGTTCGGACTGCAGGTTCTGCGCCAGCAGGGTCTGGTAAACAACATCTTCGTCAGGATCCAGGTAGTAATTCTGCGCAAGCAACTCGTAGAAAGTCGGGGCGCGGTAAGCCCTGTTGTACTCCAGCCGGAAAGACTGTTGGCGGCTGGGCTTGTAGTTGAGCGTCAGGCGCGGCGAGAACTGGTTGTCGCCGGTGTGGGTGCGCTCCGCCATGCCGCCGAAGTTGACCAGCCATTGCGGATCCAGCTTCCACTCGCCGTTGCCGTATGCGCGCCACGAGTCCTCGGTGATCGTGTCCGGCGTGGAATAGTAGAAATCCGACTGTGCGCTGTCGCGCCGGTATTCCGCGCCGAGCGACGCACGCAGCGCGCTGCTGACGCTGCCATGCCACTGCGCGCCGACGTTATGTCTTGCCGTGCGATAGCCGAGATCGATGCCCGGCTTGTCGCCGAAGCTTTCCTCGGTCAGGCTGTACGCGGCGGAAAATTCGCTGTCCGCGTCCTGCACGAATTTCCAGCCCAGGCTGGCATAGCCATGATGCTGGTTGTAGGGGGTGAAGTCGGTCTCCTGGCGGGTATGCGCGACGCCCGCCTGCAGGGTCAACGCCTGCCTCGCATCCAGTTGCAGTTCGCTCTTCCAGTCGGCGAAGCGCTCGCGCACATCGTCCGGCGTGTCTTGCCGGAGGCCGTCGTCGAGCTGGGTTCCGGCAGAGAGGCGCCAGTTGAATGCGTTCGTCCCGCCGCTGACCCGTGTATTGAGCAGGCGCTGCCCGTGGTCGCCGAGTCCGGCTTCCACATAGGGCGCGCCGTAGTCGCCCGAGCGCGTGTGGATGTTGACGACGCCCATGAAGGCATTTGCGCCGTAGCTTGCGCCCGCCGGACCGCGAATGACCTCGATGCGATCGATGTCATCGAGCGCCAGCGGCAGGTTGCGCCAGGACACCTGGCCAAAATCCGGGCTGTAGACCGAGCGCCCGTCGATGAGCACCTGAAAGCGGCGCGCATAGCCGTCGCCCAAGCCGTGATACGTGAGGGTCGGAAGCAGACTGCTGCTGTAGGCGACTGAAAATCCCGGCACCAGCCGGAACACATCCGCCACCTGGGTAAAGCCCGAGGCACGAATCATGTCGCGGTCGATCACGGTAACCGAGGACGGGGAATCCGCCAGAGGCTGCGAGAGGCGCGACGGCGACAGCACAACCGGGAGGTCGTCAAAAAAATCGGATTCGGTAATTCCGGCCAGCGCCTGGCCGGGGGCGAAAGCGCCCTCCAGCAGGAGCGCCATGCCCGCCATGTGAAATCCAGTGCGTCGATTTCTGCTCACTTGGTTGGTGCTGAGCGCACCCTTCTCCCCGCTTTTTTTATTATGTTACGAGCTCGCGGGCTCTATGGCCCACGTCCGCAATTACTTGCACCTCAGAACGGAATGTCGTCGTCCATGTCGTCGAACCCGCTACCGGATTTTGTCGCCGGTGCGGGGCGCGATGCCGGCTCGGCGCGAGCAGGTGCCGCGGGCCGCGAATAGCTTCTCCCCTCGTTTCCGTCATCCGACGACTCACCCATGCCCTCGCGACCGCCGAGCATCTGCATTTCGCTGGCGATGATTTGTGTGGAAAATTTTTCCACGCCTTCCTTGTCGGTGTATTTGTCGGTCTTGATACGGCCCTCGACATACACAGAGCGGCCTTTCTTCAAATACTGCCCCGCGATCTCGGCAAGTTTTCCGAAGAACGTGACGCGGTGCCACTCGGTCTCCTCGACCATTTCGCCTGCCTTGTTTTTGTACTTGCGGCTCGTGGCAATGGCGAGGTTGGCAATTGCTTCACCGCTCGGCATGTAGCGCATTTCCGGATCACGCCCCAGGTTACCGATCAGAATGACTTTGTTGACGGATGCCATGTTTTCCCCTGTATTGAAATTGGAAGATGCTCCTAAACCGCTTTCGGACCGCTGGCCCTTACGCCCTATTCAAATTCCAGTTGGCCGTAGGTCGGCAGTGCTTTGCCGACCCGCTTGCCGCAGCGGCGGGAAAGTGTTCCCGCAACGCCCGAAAACGGTTCAGTCGGAACTTGAACTGCTGCGAATTCTATCAGGCTGCCGCCGTATCCAGCAGGCGGCGTACGCCATCCTCGTCCCAGCCCTTGATGCTGACCTTGAGCATGGCCACGCCTTCTTCGGCCAGCACCACCGCCTCGACCACGCCCGCCACCCCGGCCAGCTGCATCTTCAGCAGCGCGGCCTGGTCCGCGGGCATCGCGCCAACGCGAAACATGCGGGTCTTGATCGCGGGCGGCGGCGCCATCGACAGGCTCGCGACCAGCCAGGCGCCCATCAGGACCGCGCAAAAGATGAACACGGCCTGGAAGCCATGATGCTGCGCCAGCCAGCCGCCGAACACGCCGCCGAAAAACAGTCCCAGCGCCTGCGCGGTGTTGTAGACGCCCATCGCCGTGCCTTTGGCCGACACCGGGGCGAGCTTGGAAATCAGCGAAGGCAGGCTGGCTTCGAGCAGGTTGAAGGCGACGAAGTAAAAGAACAGCGCCCACACGATGCCCCAGAAATGGTCGATGCCGAATGCGAATCCCAGCTGCGCCAGCAGCATCAGCGCCACCGCGCCAATGAACACCGGCTTCATCTGGCCGCGCTTTTCGCCCACGATGATGGCCGGCACCATCAGCGCGAAGGAGCCCAGCAGCACCGGCAGG
>JAUYCF010000027.1 GCA_030692355.1 Thiobacillus sp. | reverse complement strand
CGTCCAGCTTCTTGGTCAGCAGCTCGACCATGCCGGTCGGCATGTTGGGGTTATCGGTGCCGGCGGGACGCGGCCGCACCAGACCTTCGATCTTCAGCACGAACTCGGAACGCACGTCCTCGGCAAGCTGGAAAGCTTCCGGGGTATCGGGGTCGATCACCACCTGCATCATGCCTTCGCGGTCGCGCAGGTCGATGAAGATGACGCCGCCGTGGTCGCGCCGGCGATGCGCCCAGCCGCACAGGGTGACGGTGTTGCCGATGTCGGCGGCGGTGACGGCACCGCAGTAATGAGTACGCATGTTCTTCCTAATTAAATACCGGGACGCAGCCTCAGCCGAAGCCGCGTCCATCGAGACAATGTGTTTCAGCACGTGATCGACCTGCACCTTAGCCCGCCAGAAACAAAGAAGCGGGCGGCTCGCACCGCCCGCTTCCCGGCGCGACCCCCGCCGTCAGTTACACGCCGGGCACGCACCCGTGCCGCAGGCGGACGAAGGGGCTTCGGGCTTGGCTGCGGCGGGCTTGCTGCCGCTGTCCTTGAAATCGGTGGCATACCAGCCGGTCCCCTTCAGCGCAAAGCCGGCCGCCGTCACCTGCTTGGCGTAATCGGCCTTGCCGCACGACGGGCATGCGGTCAGCTGCGCATCGGACATTTTCTGCATTTCGTCCTGGGCAAAGCCGCAGGACGCACATTTGTAAGCATAAATCGGCATGATTCGCCCCGATAAATCAATAAGTTGCGGGATTATACCCTTACGGGCACGCGGACCCAAACAACGGGCTCAAGTGCCGAATCTGGCGGCAGTTCGCCGTGTTTCAAGAACCCCGCCGCTACCAGGCCAGGCTCAGGCTGCCGTAAACGCGGCGGCTGAAGCGATTTTCCGGACGGAACTCGCTGTAATCCTCACCCAGGTTCTGTCCCACCACAGCGGCCTCCACCTCGTGCCCCTGCCAGGTCCAGCGGCGGGCCAGGCGGGCGTCGATGCGGGTGAAGGCCGGTGTGGGGTCGCCATCGCCCAACCAGATCATGCGGCCCGAATGGTACACGCCTGCGCTGACCATCCAGCCCTGCCCCAGGTCATGCCGCGCCAGCAGGCTGAAACTGTTCCTGGGCGCCGACACCTGCAAATCATCGTCGACGATGTCGGGGCTGGTCGAGATGAACACCCGTGCATACTGGGCAGACAACCGGAATGCAGGGGTAGGCTGCCAGTTCAACTGCAGGTCGCCTCCGCGCAGTTCAAGACTGCCGCCGTTCAGGACTTGACGCGCGCGCCCCGGCTTGCCCCCCGACACCAGTTCGGCGCCAACGGGCAGCGTGATTGGTGTCGTGCCGATGTAGTCCTCCACCTTGTCATAAAAAAGTTTGGCATCCAGTTGCAGGTGCCAGGGCCGGTAGCGCCCAACGTAGCCGATTTCATGCGAGCGGATGCGCTCGGGCAGCAGGTCGTTGGGCGAGACACCAATAATATCGACAGCCAACCCGGTCGTGCTGCGGTAAACATAGTGGCCATCCTGCTCCAGGAAGGTCGGCGTGCGATAGGCCTGGGACACATTGAGGCGCAGGGTGTGGTCGGGCGCGAGATCGTAATTGACCGCGAGGCGCGGTGAAACATTTAAACCGGTGTAATAGTGATGCTCCAGCATCGCCCCGCCCTGCAGCAACAGATCGGGGCGGGTGCGCCACTCCAGATTGGCATTGACGCGGCCCAGCACGCCTTGTCGGGTGTCGTCGGCATCGAAATACAGGGCGCTTTGCACCGTCTCGCGCCGCAGTTCGGCGCCCCAGGCCATGCGCACGTCGGGCGCAATCCGGGTATTGGCCTGAAACTCCAGATTGGTGCGAGTTTGCAGCGCGTCCTGGTCGCCGATGATGGTCCGGCCAAACGCATTCAGACGGCTCGGCGCATCGACGTTGTGGCGGCTGTGATAGAACTGCAGCGACCATTCATCGTCAACACCGAGCGCGCGGCGGAACTTGACCTGCGCATACTGGGTATCGACATCCTGTTGCCGCGGCTCCAGAAAATGATCCGACCTGGACGGCGAGTACAGGCGTCCTGCCTGCCAGTCACCCACGCTGGTGCCGAATTGCGCGGAGAGCTCATCGGTGGCAGACAAACGGTAATCCGCCCGGCCATTCAGGAAATAAGTCCGGCTTTCCTCGAACAGTTTTCCGGCCGCTGCGCCATCGACAACATCGGTTTCGAAGCGGTCGCGGTTTTGTGCCGAAAAGGTCAGCCGGTAGTTGAGGTCGCCCTCCCCGCCACCGTGACGCAAGGTGACCCCGGCCATGCCCTGCTCGCCATATTGGAGGGACGCGAAGGTGCCCGGCACCTGAACGGCTTCCTTGGTAATGATGTTGATGACGGCAAAAAAGGCATTCGCGCCGAATGTTGCAGCATTCGGTCCGCGCACCACCTCGATGCGTTCGATGTCGTCAATCGACAGGGGAAGTTCACCCCAGTTGACCACGCCATACGCCGCACTATAAATCGAGCGCCCATCCACCAGCACCTGAAAGCGCCGCGAAAAGGCGTCGGCCATGCCGTGATAGCCAATCGCCCAGGTGTTGTCGCGGGTATAGGCCACCGAAAACCCCGGCACCAGGCGCAGCAGATCGGGAATATCGCGGAAGCCCGAGGCGCGGATCATGTCGCGGTCGATGACGGTGACCGCTGCCGGTGCCTCGTTAACGGGCTGCGACATCCGCGACACCGACAGCACGACCGGCATCTCGTCGAGGAAATCGGCTTCGGTGATGGCGGCCTGTGCTGCGTAGGGGCACGCCAGGGCGGCGCCCAGCAACAGCGTGCGCGCCAGCACACCAAAGGCGTTGTGTGGTCCCTTGTTCACCGATGTCGGTGCGCATTACGCACCGCCCCACTCCGCATTGTTATTACGAGGTCGCGTGACTTAATCCGTCCTCAGAACGGTATATCGTCGTCCATGTCGTCGAAGCCGCTGCTTGCCGGGCGCTGCGCGGCGGCCGGGGCGTTGGCGCGTGACGAACCGCCCTGGGGCTGGCTGCGCTGCGCGGGCGCGGACTGGTCATAAGCGCCATCGTCCATGTCGGCCATGCCGCCGCCACCGCCCTTGCTGCCCAGCATCTGCATGCGGTCGCCGCGGATTTCGGTGGCATATTTTTCGACGCCTTCCTTGTCGGTGTATTTGCGGGTGCGGATCGAACCTTCGACGTAGACCTGGCTGCCCTTTTTCAGGTACTGGCCGCAGACTTCGGCAGTGCGGCCGAAGAAGCTGACGCGATGCCATTCGGTCTGCTCGACCATTTCGCCAGCCTTATTCTTGAACTTGTCGGTGGTGGCGATGGCGAGGTTGGCGACGGCTTCACCACTCGGCAGATAGCGCATGTCGGGGTCGCGCCCCAGGTTGCCGACCAGAATGACTTTGTTGACGGATGCCATGTTTCCCCCTGTGTTGAAATTGGATGGTCCAAGCTTGACCTGTTGCGGATTCTATCAGGCGGTTGCCGTATCCAGCAGGCCGCGCACGCCGGCTTCATCCCAGCCCTTGATGCTGACCTTGAGCATGGCCACGCCTTCTTCGGCCAGCACCACGGCTTCGACCACCCCCGCCATCTCGTCCAGTTGCGCTTTCAGCAGCGCGGCCTGGTCCGCGGGCATCGCACCGACGCGAAACATGCGGGTCTTGATCGCGGGCGGCGCCGCCATCGACAGGCTCGCGACCAGCCATGCGCCCATCAGGATCACGCAAAAGATGAACACGGCCTGGAAGCCATGATGCTGCGCCAGCCAGCCGCCGAACACGCCGCCGAAAAACAGTCCCAGCGCCTGCGCGGTATTGTAGACGCCCATCGCGGTGCCTTTGGCCGACACCGGGGCGAGTTTGGAAATCAGCGAGGGCAGGCTGGCTTCGAGCAGATTGAAGGCGACGAAGTAGAAGAACAGCGCCCACACGATGCCCCAGAAATAATCGATGCCGAATGCGAATCCCAGCTGCGCCAGCAGCATCAGCGCCACCGCGCCAATGAACACCGGCTTCATCTGGCCGCGCTTTTCGCCCACGATGATGGCCGGCACCATCAGCGCGAAGGAGCCCAGCAGCACCGGCAGG
>JAUYCF010000103.1 GCA_030692355.1 Thiobacillus sp. | reverse complement strand
AGCCTGTTTGCGCAGACCGCGCTGCACGCCGATCTCGATCTCGCGCTGGTCGACCTCAACATGCCGGGGTTCGTCGGCATGCAGGGGATTACGCAATACCGGCACCGCTTCCCCGATATACCGCTGGTGATCTTATCCGCCCCGGAGTCCGTTCTTGCCATCCAGCAGCGGGCCCGCGTCCCGTGAATTCCCTGCGGACCCTGTCCAGACGGCTGTCGCTTTCCAGCATCCGCAGCCGGATGCTGGTGATTGCGCTGCTGCCCGCCCTGCTGGCCGAGTTCGGAATGGCGGCCTATTTCACCACCCAGACCCTCGCCACCGCGGAAAACGCGCTGCACGCGCGCGCCGCCGATGCAGTCCGCCACCTGGCCGACACCTTGCCGTATGCGCTGATCAACGGCGATTTGGCGCGGGTGGACAGGCTGCTCAAAACCGAGGCTGCAAATAGCCAACTGGCCTTTGCCCGCGTATCCGACGCACGCGGGCAGATGATCGCCGGCACAGGCGACAGCCTTCATGCAGCCCTCCCGCACGCTCATTACACGCAGCACAACGAGATCCGCCTGCCAGCCGCCGATTTCAACGACGACCCGCTCTACGCCGCCAGCGCCGCCCCGGTCGACAAGCTTCTGGGACATGTGGAAGTCGGGGTGTCGCTCGACCAGATCGGCGCCTTCAAGCGCGACACCCTGATCCACGCCGCACTGCTGATGCTGGTGGCGCTGACGCTCACGGGCACGCTGGCCTGGAGGCTTTCCAACCGGCTGGCCGGACAGTTGCGGCATGTCGGGCAGGTGGTTGGGCGGCTGGCGTGCCACGACCTCACGGCACGCACGCAGTTGCCGCCGGCGGGCGAGGTCGGCACGCTGGCGACCGGAGTGAACAACATGGCAGAGGCCCTGCAGGCGCACCGCCGCGAACTGGAACAGCGCATCCGCGAGGCCACCGCCGATCTCGCCGCCAAAAAAGACATGGCCGAGCGCGCCCATCACGCAAAGACACGCTTCTTCGCCGCCGCCAGCCACGATCTGCGGCAGCCGCTGCATGCGCTGTCGCTGTTTGTCACCGCGCTGAAGACGCGCAACCACCCAACCGAAACGCTAACCCTGATCGAAAACATCGAAGCCTCCACCGCGGCGATGACCTTGCTGTTCAATGCACTGCTGGATATTTCACGGCTGGATGCAGGCGCCATCGAAGCCCACCCGGTGCATTTCCCGCTGCAAAAGATGCTGCGGGAACTTGAACAGCAGTTCGGCGCAGTGGCGGCAGAAAAACGGCTGCGGTTGTGCTTTCGTCCCTGCGACATCGCGTTGTACAGCGACCCGCTGCTGATCGAGCGCATCCTGGTCAACCTGATCGCCAACGCCATCCGCTACACCGACGACGGTGGCGTGCTGGTGGCCTGCCGCCGACGCGGCGGCATGGTGCGTCTCAGCGTGATCGACAGCGGGCGCGGCATCCCGCCGGACCAGCAGGAAAGCGTGTTCCACGAATTCGTGCAACTGCACAACCCGGCGCGCGACCGCAGCAAGGGACTGGGGCTCGGGCTCGCCATCGTCTCGCGCATGGGCCGACTGCTGGGGCACCGGATCGACTTGCGCTCGCGCCCGGACCATGGCTCGACGTTCAGCATCGATGTGCCGTGCGGCGACGCCCGGCTGATCCAGTCCCCCATCACCGCCGGCGCACCCGCACAAATCCCGGCCGACGCCCTGGTGCTGCTGGTCGACGACGAAAGCGCGATCCTGCGCGGCATGGCCGAGCTGTTCGACCACTGGAATATCGACCTGGTCACCGCGCACAGCGCCGCCGAAGCCGAGCAATGGCTCGATGGCCTCGCCCGCGTACCCGACATCATCGTGTCGGACTACCGCCTGCCTGACGACACCGACGGCATCGAAGTCATCGTCCGCCTGCGGCAGAAATACGGCCCCGGCATCCCGGCCATCGTGGTCACCGGCGACACCGCGCCCGACACCATCCAGCGCATCGGCCAGGCCGGCTTCCCGCTGCTGCACAAGCCGCTGCGCCCCGCCAAGCTGCGTGCCCTGCTCACCCACCTGATCCAGCAGGCGCGCGCGCCAACCGTGGGATAATCGTGTATCGGTGAGGCGTGAGGCGTGAGGCGAAAAGCCTCGGCCCGTGCCTGTCCCCCCTAACCCCTAACCCCTAACCCCTAACCCCTAACCCCTAACCCCTAACCCCTAACCCCTAACCACCATGCACCTCCACATCCTCGGCATCTGCGGCACCTTCATGGGCGGCCTTGCCGCCATTGCCCGCGCAGCCGGCCACACCGTCACCGGCTGCGACGCCAACGTCTACCCGCCGATGTCCGACCAGCTGCGCGCCCTCGGCATCGCGCTGACCGAAGGATGGGATGCCGGCCAGATCGGCCTCGAGCCCGACGTTTTCGTCGTCGGCAACGTCGTCACCCGCGGCAACCCGCTGATGGAAGCCATCCTCGACCGCGGCCTCGCCTACACCTCCGGCCCGCAGTGGCTGGCCGACAATGTTCTGAAAGACAAATGGGTGCTCGCCGTCGCCGGCACCCACGGCAAGACCACCACCTCCGCCATGCTCGCCTGGATCCTCGAAGATGCCGGGCTTTCCCCCTGCTTCCTCGTCGGCGGCATCCCGCAGAATTTCGGAATTTCGGCACGCCTCACCGACAGCCCCTTCTTCGTCATCGAGGCCGACGAATACGACACCGCCTTCTTCGACAAGCGCTCCAAGTTCGTCCACTACCACCCGCGCACGCTCATCCTCAACAACCTCGAATACGACCACGCCGACATCTTCCCCGACCTCGCCGCCATCGAAACCCAGTTCCACCATCTGGTGCGCACCGTCCCCGGCAACGGCCTCATCGTCGCCAACGGCACCGATGTCAACCTCGACCGCGTGTTCGAGCGCGGCCTGTGGACCCCGGTCGAGCGCTTCGGCGCCGGATCAACCCACGGCGCCGGCGGCTGGAGCGCCGGCGAAGTCGACGCCGACGGCCACTTCGACGTCTTCTTCGACGGCGCCCTGCAGGGCCGCGTGAAGTGGTCGCTGATCGGCGAGCACAACCGCATGAACGCGCTGGCCGCGATCGCCGCCGCGCGCCACGCCGGCGTCCCCGCCGCCGTGGCGATCGACGCCCTGTCCCGCTTCGAGAACGTCAAGCGGCGCATGGAAATCCGCGGCGCCGTGCACGGCATCACCGTCTACGACGACTTCGCCCACCACCCCACCGCGATTGCCACCACCGTCGAAGGCCTGCGGGCGAAGGTCGGCCGCGCACGCATCCTCGCCGTGCTGGAACCGCGCTCCAACACCATGAAGCTCGGCGTGATGAAGGCCGCCCTGCCCAACAGCCTCGCCGACGCCGACCTCGTCTACTGCTACGGCGCCAACCTCGGCTGGGACGCCACCGAGGCTCTAGCCCCGCTGGGCGACAAGGCGAAGGTGTTCGACAAGCTGGATAAACTGGTCAGCCAGATGGTGGCGGATGCCCGCGCCGGCGACCATGTGCTGATGATGAGCAACGGGGGGTTTGGCGGCATCCACGCCAGGCTGCTGGATGCGCTGCATCGGCATTACCATGAGGAGATCGTGTGACGCCGATGCATCGGCATGGGAAGTATGCGTAAGGATTCGCCGTCATTGCTTCGCGGCAGACACCCGATCAGCAGCCCCCCTTGTGCAGCCTCGCACCGTGCGCCTTGATGCCTTTGCGGGTCAGATAAGCATCATCGTCGGGGTCGGGGGGGCCATCCTGTGACGCGGGATGTTTCGCTGAATTACAAAAAGCGCACTCGCCCACCTTTCAGAATGATGAGCAAGTCGCCACACGAGATTTGCTGGTATTGGCTACGACAGGAAAAACCTACATGACGCCTACACGGCAACCATTCCGGCAAATTCCGCACCCTAGATAAACACGTAAGTGTTTGATTTGACTGGCGCCCCGAAGACGAATCGAACGTCCGACCTACCCCTTAGGAGGGGGTTGCTCTATCCACTGAGCTACCGGGGCGTGGCGCGCATTGTACCGAATCGCGCATGGATTACCGAGCCGCTGCCGCGCCGGCCCCGCTATGATGCGCGTCGGGAGAACACACATGCTGAAACCGATGCTGGGCGGATTGGCGGCGCTGTTGCTGGTGGCGAGTGCGGTGCTGTGGATGCTGCGGCCGGGGGCGCACCGGCCGGAAGGCAGTGCGGCGCCGGACTTCGCCTTGCCGGACCAGAACGGCCGGACCCATCGCCTGGGCGATTACGCCGGGCGCTGGCTGGTGCTGTATTTCTACCCCCGGGACGACACGCCGGGCTGCACCCGGGAGGCCTGCCGTTTTCGCGACGACATCGGAGTCCTGGACGATCTCGACGCCGCGGTGGTCGGGGTGAGTGTCGACGACGCCCGCTCGCATGCCGGTTTCGCCCGCAAATACCAGCTGCCGTTTCCGCTGCTGTCGGACCCCGACGGGCAGACCGCCGCGGCATACGACAGCCTGCTGAATCTGGGCGTCGTGCGCTTTGCGCGCCGCCGTACTTTCATCATTGCGCCGGACGGCCGCATCGCCGCACGCTTCGACAAGGTCGATCCGGCAGACCACGCGCAGGAAGTGACCCGCACCCTGAGAACCCTGCAACGGGCGGCACGGCAAGCCCTGCCTCCAGCCAAATAATGGACTAAATTCAAAGGATGATCTGATCAAAAGCGCTCATGCCCCCACAACGCGCAGTGCTCCTCACCACCGGCACGGCTTTCCTCGTTTTGATCGCCCTGATTTGCGGGCTGACGTTGAACGGCCTGCTGCAGTTGCAGACGCTGGGCTCGCAGATCCGCACGGTGGTCGAGCAGCACAACCGCAAGATCGACCTCATCACTCAAACGCAGGTGGCGGCGCACCTCCGCACCGACAGCCTGTTCCACATGGCGCTGGCCAACGATCCGTTCGAGCGCGATGCTTATTTCCAGGAATTCAACCGCGCCGGCTTCCTGGTCGGAAGCGGACGCAATGCGCTACGCCAGATGGGACTCTCCGCTGCCGAGCAGCGCAGCTTCGATACCCAGACCCGGCTGGTCAACGATATTGAATCGATACAGGAACAGGTGGTCGATCTGCTCAACGCAGAACGCAGCGCAGACGCGCGCCGGATCCTGGTGCAGGAAGCCATCCCCATCCAGGAAGCGTTCAACCGGCAACTGGACGACATGCGCAATCTTTATCTGCAGGACAACCTGGCCGCCCAGCAGCAGGCACAGCAAACGTACCAGCGCACCTTTTTGTTCACGCTGGGATTCGGCATCGCGGCGATTGCCCTGGCGCTGCTGATCGCCTGGCGCACGCTGGGGAACATGCGCCTGAAGTCGGTGCAGGTAAGCGAGCAGATGGTGGAGCTTGAGCGCTCGCGCGCGGCGCTGCGCGAAGAGGCCACGCACGATCCGCTCACCGGACTGGCCAATCGGCGACTGTTTTACGACCGGCTGCAACAGGCGGTCCGCCACGCCCATCGCTACGGCGGCAAGGTGGGCATTCTGTATGTGGATCTGGACCGCTTCAAGGAGATCAACGACCGGCTTGGCCACCATGTGGGCGACGCCGTGCTGACCGAAGTGGCGAAACGCCTCACCGCCAGCATTCGCGGCTCCGATTCGGTCGCACGTCTGGGGGGCGACGAGTTCGTGATGCTGCTGGAAGGGGTGCAGGGGCGGCAGGACTGCCTCGCCGCCGCATACAAGATCGAGCAGGCGCTGAATTCGGACACGCATTTCTACGGACTCGATGTGGAAATCGCTGCCAGCATCGGCCAGGCGCTGTACCCCGACGACGGCACCGACGAAGACGCCCTGATTCGCGCCGCCGACGCCGCCATGTACCGGGTCAAATCCGGCGGCGAATCAGCGCAACAGCACCGCTTGCCATTTCAATAGCCACGCAGGGCAGCGCGGCCCGGGACGCGCCGTCACGTACTCGCTCATAACCTGAACGCTGCTTAATACAAAGGCTGTCTGGCAAGCTCATTCCACAATTTGTCGAGCCTTTTCGCCGACACCGGGTACGGCGTTTTCAGTTCCTGGGCGAACAGGGAAATGCGCAGTTCCTCCAGTTGCCAGCGGAAGTCCTCCAGCGCGGGGGGCGCCTCGCCCTTCACCTGAGCGCGCCGCGCCAGATACTTGTTCTGCAGCGTCAGCACGCCGGCCATGCCGCGCGCATCGCGCTGCTCGGCGGCGGGCAGCTTCTCCAGCCGCTTGAGGATGCCCCTTAAATAGCGCGGCAGGTCTTTCAGGTGCGTCCACGGCGTGGCAGTGACGAAGTCGGCCGGCAGCAGCGCGGCCAGATGCGTGGTTTCGTCGCGCATCGCGGCAGTGAACTGCGGCTTGGCGGCAAGGCGCGCCGCCACCTGCGCGTGCAGGTCGAGGATTTCCGCGACGTCGCGCAGCAGCGCCTGCTTCACCACTGAGATTTTTGGCTTGGCGCGTTCCTTCTGCTTGGCAAAGACCTTCGCGTCGCGCGGGGTGTCGTCGTCGCCCAGCAGCGCGCGCGTGGCGATGGCATCGATGAGCGCGGCGCGCAGCTGCTCGGGGCTGCCGAAGCCGCGGTATTTCAGCGCCAGCGCGGTTTCGCGGGCGAGATCCTTGTCGAGCTGCTTGAACTGGGCGACGAGCGCGATCCGCAACAGCCGCACCACGCCGCGGCGGGTCTCCATCTCAGCCACGTCGGCCGCATCGAGCAGGCGCAGGTCGACGGCTTCGCCGTTGTCGACCAGCGCCGGATATCCGATCAGCACACGCCCGCCGCGCTTGAATTTCACCTGCTCCGGCAGGTCGCCGAAATTCCATTCGACAAGGCCGGTGCGCTCGAACTCGCTGTCCTCCGCGCCGCCGCCGTAGGTGATGCGCGCGGCGCCCCCGAGCTGCTGGCGCAGCGCGGCAAGATCGCGGCCGCCGGCGAGTTCCTGCCCGCTGTCGTCGATCACGCTCACGTTCATGAGCAGGTGGGCCGGCAGCTCGCCTTTCCACTCGTCGGGATGGATGTCGATGCCGCGCTTCTTGTGGATGAAGGCCGCCAGCGCGACGGTCAGCGTCTGCTCGCCCGGCTTCGCCACCGAGAGGAAGTCCGTCACCGTGTCGGGCAGCGGAATCAGCGGGCGACGCTTGTCCTTCGGCAGGGACTTCAGCAGCAGCGTGAGCTTTTCGCGGATGAGGCCGGGCACCAGCCAGTCGACTTGCGCCGGCTCGATGCGGTTGAGCAGGTACAGCGGCAGGTGCAGCGTCACGCCGTCGAGCACGTGGCCGGGCTCGAAGCGGTACTTGAGCTTGCACGCCACGCCGTCGACCTGCATCGTTTCGGGGAACAGCGCGTGGTCGGCGCCGAGCGCCTCGCCGAGAATGTCCTCGCGCTTGAGGAACAGGATCTTCGGGTCAGCGGTTTCGGCCTCCGCACGCCATTTCTCGAACGCCGCGCCGTTGTGGAGATCGGCCGGGATGCGCGCGTCGAACACGCGGAAGATGCGTTCCTCGTCCAGCCACACGCCGGATTTCCTCGCCTTGTGTTCGAGGTCCTCGATTTCCTGGATCAGTGCGCGGTTGTGAACGAGCCACGGCGCCTTCGTGTCGTATTCGCCGGCCACCAGCGCGCCGCGAATGAACAGCTCGCGCGACAGCACCGGGTCGATCGGGCCGTAGTGGATCCTGCGCCGCGACACCAGGGTGATGCCGTACAGGCTCACGCGCTCGAACGCCACCACGCGCGCGCCGTCCTTCTCCCAGTGCGGCTCGATGAACATGCGCGTCAATAAATGTTGCCCCGCCGCCTCGATCCATTCCGGCCGCACCTCGGCGACGGTGCGCGCGAGCAGCCGCCCGGTGTCGGTGAGCTCGGCGGCCATGATCCACTTCGGTGCCTTCTTCGCCAGCGCCGAGCCGGGGTGGATCGACAGCTTGATGCCGCGCGCGCCCTGGTAGTTGCCCTCACCCGGCCTGGGCCGACTTTTTGCGTCGTCCGACTTGAAGCCGATGTTGCCCAACAGGCCCGTGAGTAGAGCCTGATGGATGGTGTCGTAGCCGGCGTCCTTCTCGTTTTCGCGCAGGCCAAGTTCAGCCATCTGCGCGTGCAACTGGCCGTGGATGTCGCGCCATTCGCGCATCCGTCGCGGCGACAGGAAATGATCCTGCAGGAGCGTCTGCAGCTGGCGGTTGGTCTTCTTGTGCTGCACCTGCTCCTCGTACCAGCGCCACAGTTTCAGCCAGCCCATGAAGTCGGAACGCTCGTCGGCGAACAGCTTGTGCTTTTCGTCGGCTGCCTGCGCGCGCTCCATCGGGCGGTCGCGCGGGTCCTGCACCGACAGGGCACTGGCGATGATCAGCACCTCGCGCACGCAGCGCTGCTGCTCCGCCGCCAGCAGCATACGGGCGATGCGCGGGTCGAGCGGCAGCTTGCCCAGCTTCTTGCCGATGGCGGTGAGCTGGCCGGCTTCGTCGAGTGCATGCAGCTCGGCCAGCAGCTGGTAGCCGTCGGTGACGAGGCGCGAGCTCGGCGGGTCGATGAAGGGAAAGCCGACCACGTCGCCCAGCCCGAGCGACTTCATGCGCAGGATGACGCCGGCCAGCGACGAGCGCAGCAGTTCGGGGTCGGTGAAGCGCGGGCGGCTGGCGAAATCCGCCTCATCGTAGAGGCGGATGCAGACGCCGTCGGCGACCCGGCCGCAGCGCCCGGCGCGCTGGTTGGCCGAGGCCTGCGAGATCTTCTCGATCAGGAGCTGCTCGACCTTGTTCCTCGCCGAATAGCGCTTCACCCGCGCGCTGCCGGGGTCGATCACGTAGCGGATGCCCGGCACGGTGAGCGAGGTTTCCGCCACGTTGGTCGCCAACACGATGCGGCGCAGCGCGTTGGTCGGCTTGAAGATCGCGTCCTGCTCGGCCACCGACAGGCGGGAAAACAGCGGCAGGATTTCGGTGCCGGGCGGATGGTGTTTTCTCAGCGCCTCGGCGGTGTCGCGGATCTCGCGCTCGCCGGGCAGGAACACCAGGATGTCGCCGGAACCCAGCCGCGCCAATTCGTCGGTGGCGTCGAGGATGGCCGCGATCTGGTCGGGCGCATCCTTATCTTTCTTTTCGCGTTCGCCCTTGGCCGGCGCGGCCGGTTCTTCGCGTTCGATCGGGCGCCAGCGGATTTCCACCGGATAGGTGCGCCCCGACACCTCGATCACCGGCGCGTCGTTGAAGTGCTTCGAGAAGCGCACGGCGTCGATGGTGGCCGAGGTGATGACGACACGCAGGTCGTCGCGCTTTTCCACCAGCGTCTTCAGATAGCCGAGCAGAAAATCGATGTTGAGGCTGCGCTCGTGCGCCTCGTCGATGATGATCGTGTCGTAGCGCGAGAGCAGCGGATCGCCCTGGCTTTCGGCCAGCAGGATGCCGTCGGTCATCACCTTGATCGCGGTGTCGTGACGTACGGTATCGGTGAAGCGCACCTTGTAGCCGACGATGCCGCCCAGCTCGCCGCCGAGCTCCTGCGCGATACGCGCCGCCACCGAACGCGCGGCAATGCGGCGCGGCTGGGTGCAGCCGATGAGTTTGCCGGGACGCGCCGCCTCTGACCCAAGCCGTGCTTCCATGCACATCTTGGGGATCTGCGTGGTCTTGCCCGAGCCGGTCTCGCCGCACAGGATCAGCACGCGGTTGGCCTTGAGCGCGGCAAGGATGTCGTCGCGGCGCGCGGAAACCGGCAGGTCGGGGTAGGTGATGTGCAAGGCGAGGCTCAAAAATCAAAAGGCGGATTGTCCGCGGATGAAAAAATTTACTTGTTCCGGATATACCGTGCGTCATCGAAGGTTTCCAGCCAGGCCGGGCGGTACACCGCCATCATGGTGATCGCCATGCCGGTGGTGAACGCTTCGGCCCAACCGATCAGCAAGGTGGCGTAAGGCGTGTAGTAGGAAAGCAGATATTCGAGCGAATAGGCGCCGGCCAGGGCCATCAGCGCGGTGGTGGCGAGGCCGATTGCCGCCACCGAAAGCGCCGCGCCGAAGAAGCCGTTGCCCAGCACGTAAATAAAGAAATGGTTCGGCAACCGCCGTTCCAGCAGGCGGAAAAGACCCCAGCTCACCGCCGCGGGCAGCGCCGCCACCAGCAGCACATCGAAGCCCAGCGCGTTCCAGCTGCCGCGCCCGAAGGCCGCGTTCGCCAGCAGGATCAGGGCGCCGGCAAAGGTGGCGCGCCAGAAGCCGAACATCAGCGTCAGCGCCGCCACGCCGTAAAAGTGGAAGCTCAGCCCCGGCTTGATGCCGGTGCGGATCTGCCACAGCGCCAGCACCGCCACCGTGGCGGCAAGAAACAGGTTCAGCCGCGACGGCTCGGCAAGGCGGCGCCAGTCGCCCGACATCAGCCAGAGCCACGCCAGCCACGCCAGCCCCAGCCAGCCGACCAGATAAAAGGATGCGGGCAACAGTGATTCGGACAGGCCCGGCGCGGTAAAATTCATGGGTGGATTTTACGCGATGCGCCGCCCCCTTTCTTCGAGTCCCAGCCATGTCCGCCACCCCTGTTTCAAAATCCCCCAACGCCCCCCTCGGCGACGACGAGATCGACGCGCTGGCCGACCTGGTCGACCTCATCGATGAGCGCACCGACGTGCCGGTTTCGCTGGAAGGCCTCGACGGCTTCATCACCGCGCTGGCGTGCAGCCCGCGCGCCATCCCGCCCGAGGAATATTTCCCGGTGCTGTTCGAGCGCGCCGACGGCCTCTCCGCGGTGTTTGAGGACGCGGCCGACCAAACGCGCTTTCTGGCGCTGTTCAATCGCCGCCGCAACGAGATCGCCCGCGCGCTCGCCGCGCCGATCGAGAACCTGGCCGACCCCAAGGCACTGTCGCCGCTGGTCATGGACTGGGACGGCCTGCTGGCCGAACTGCCGCCGGCCGAGGCCAAGCGCCTGAAGGATGCCGGCATTCCGCCCTACGCCCAGCTGTGGGCCGCCGGCTTCCTGCTGGCGGTGGAACACTGGGAGGACGACTGGACGCTGCCCGCCGGCAGCAAGGACGAAGCCTTCGTCGACGAGGTGCTCGACCCGTTTTACGTGCTGGCCGCGCCGCTCGACGAACTCAGCGCCGAGGAACTGGCCGTCCGCCGCGAAGACCACCTCGCCCTCGCCCTCTGGGGCGCCTACGAACTGCGCGAATTCTGGCTCGACCGCGGACAGGCCCCGCGCGGCTGACCCTTAACTCCTTAGAAAACAAGTATTCAACATGGCCGTCATTGCGAGCGCAGCGCGGCAATCCAGCGCTTTGATTCAGTGGGCGCTTCTGGATCGCCACGTCGCTTCGCTCCTCGCGATGACGGATTTAACCCCTAACCCCTAACCCCTAACCCCTAGCCCCTAGCCCCTAGCCCCTAGCCCCTAGCCCGCAACAATGAACCTCGTCCTCTTCGATCTCGACAACACCCTGCTCGCCGGCGATTCCGACTACGAATGGGGACAATTCCTCATTGCCAAGGGCGCGGTCGACGGCCCCCATTACGAAGCCAAAAACAAGGCGTTCTACGAGGACTACAAGGCCGGCCGGCTCGACATCTACGCCTTCCTCGCGTTTGCGCTGCGCCCGCTCGCCACCCACGCGCGCGAACAGCTCGACGCCTGGCGCGCCGAATACGTGGAAACGCGCGTCAAGCCGATGATCCCGCAGGCCGCGCGCGATCTGGTGAACCGGCACTTGAACGAGGCCGACCTGGTCGCCGTCATCACCGCCACCAACAGCTTCGTCACCGGGCCGATCGCGAAGGAATTCGGTATCCCCCACCTGATCGCCACCGATCCCGAGGAAATCGACGGCCGCTTCACCGGCGAGGTCGCCGGAACGCCCTGTTTCCGCGAAGGCAAGGTCGTCCGCCTCGAACGCTTCCTCGAGGCCCACGGCACCCGGCTCGACCGCCTCGACAGCAGCTGGTTCTACAGCGATTCGCACAACGATCTGCCGCTGCTGGAAAAGGTCCGCCACCCGGTCGCGGTCGATCCCGACCCCACGCTGCGCACCCATGCCGAAGCGCAGGGCTGGCCGGTGATTTCCTTGCGCCATTAATCCTTGCGTCATTTATATTGCAGATAATGCAGGCTTCCACCGCGGATCGATCGAACATGCCCACCCCCACCACCCTTGCCGAAAGCGTCGCGCGCCAGCGCGACGCCCTCGCCAATCTGCTGCGCGAACCGCTGGCGCTGGCCGCCCAGGCCTGCAGCCGGGCCTGGCCGAGCCGCGCCGGCCTCAATGCCGCGCTGACGCATGCGCTGTCGACCATTCCCGCGTGCAAGTATCTGTATGCGCTGGACACCCGCGCGATCCAGCTCTCCGACAACATCAGCCGCGATGGCCTGATCGAGACGGATTACGGGCGCGACCGTTCCGATCGCCCCTACATGCGCGAAGCGGTGCCGAATCAGGGCTTTCTGCTGACCCAGGCCTACATCAGCCTGCGCGCCAAGCGGCCGTCGCTCACCGCGATCCAGATCGTGCGCGACGACGACGGCCGGGTGCTCGGCTTCGTCGGCGCCGACTTCGACCTGCGCGACCTGCCGATCACCGCCAAGCTGTACGACGAGCCCACCTACTGGCGGCAGATCAAGGGCGACCCGGCAATCCGCGGCGCGGTGTTCCACCAGACCCGCGTCGACAGCCAGATGGACCTCAATCTCGACACCGTGCTGGGAGTGATGGAAGAGCTGATGACCGATCACGGCATCTTCCACGGCAAGCTGCATTTTTCCAGCAGCCGCGCCACCATGTGGCTGGTCGACGACCCCTATCGCTACCGCCTGCTCGACATCCAGGCGCTCACCGACCCCGACACCTGCCTGATCTACCCGCACGTCGACTATCCGGCCAATGCCCTGGTGCCGAAGGACAAGATCCGCCCGGTGCTCGACGGCCTGCGCGCGCTGCGCTTCATGGACGAGACGTTTTACCTGCGCGCCGGCTCGCTCAACATCTTCAACGGCATGGTCGGCCTCACCTTCTCGTGCGACGGTTCGCACTACCTGCCGTGGGACGAATTCCTCAGCAAAGGCTACGACTTCTGGGCCAGCGGCAAGGCGCTCGCCTGAGCGGACAAGTCGGGGAACGAGCACCCCTGACTGCAATAGCTTGAATCGCACGCCTCCTGCGGCGGATAATGCGACATTGCGCCGGACCAGCCCATTTTGGAAACCTACATCCTCATTCTCATTTCCACGGTGTTCGTGAACAACATCGTGTTGGCCAAGATTCTCGGCCTGTGCCCGTTCATGGGTGTGTCGCGCCGGCTTGAAACCTCGATCAGCATGGGCCTGGCGACGATCTTCGTGCTGACGCTGGCGTCCGGCGCCAGCTACCTCATCAACGAGTACCTGCTCGGCACCGAATTGTTCTATCTGCGCACGCTGTCGTTCATCGTGGTAATTGCCGGCATCGTGCAGTTCACCGAGATGTTCATCCGCAAGACCAGCCCGGTGCTGTACCAGGTGCTGGGCATCTACCTGCCGCTCATCACCACCAACTGCGCGGTGCTGGGGATTCCCCTGCTCAACGTGCAGGCGCAGCACGGCTTCGTCGAATCGCTGTTTTTCGGCGCCGGCGGCGCGATCGGCTTCACCCTGGCGCTGGTCCTGTTTGCCGGCATCCGCGAACGCCTCGACACCTGCGACGTGCCCGCGCCGTTCAAGGGCACCAGCATCGCAATGATCACCGCAGGCCTGATGTCGCTCGCCTTCATGGGTTTCTCCGGGCTGGTCAAGTGATCACCGCCATTCTGGTGATGGTCGTTCTCGCCGTGGCTGTCGGCCTGGTGCTCGGCTGGTCGGCGGTCCGCTTCAAGGTGGAGGGCAACCCGCTGGCGGAAAAGATCGACGCCATCCTGCCGCAGACGCAGTGCGGGCAGTGCGGCTTTCCCGGCTGCCGGCCCTATGCCGAGGCCATCGCCAAGGGCGAGGCCGACATCAACCAGTGTCCGCCGGGCGGCGAGGAAGGCATCAAGAAGCTCGCCGAGCTGCTGGGCGTGGAACCCAAGCCGCTCGACGAAGCCCACGGCGCGCCCAAGCCGAAATCGGTGGCCTTCATCGACGAACAGCTCTGCATCGGCTGCACCCTGTGCATCCAGGCCTGCCCGGTCGACGCCATCTCCGGCGCGGCCAAGCAGATGCACACCATCATCGCCGCCGAATGCACCGGCTGCGAACTGTGCGTGGCGCCGTGCCCGGTCGACTGCATTGCGATGGTGCCGATCGCCGAGGATCTGCCGCACTGGAAGTGGAAGTATCCGGTGATCGAGCTGAAGCGCGTCGCATGAGCCGCAAACTGTTCAAATTCAAGGGCGGCGTGCATCCGCCCGAACACAAGGCGGAATCGAATGTGCGTCCGCTCCATGCCGCGCCGCTGCCGGGGAAACTGGTCATCCCGCTGCGCCAGCACATCGGCAACCCGGCCAAGCCGGTGGTCGAGGTGGGCGAGCGGGTGCTGAAAGGCCAGATGATCGGTGCGGCGGACGGCTATATTTCCGCCGCCGTTCATGCGTCGAGTTCCGGCATCGTCACGGCAATTGGCCCGGCCGCCGTGCCGCATATCTCCGGTCTGCCCGATCTGTGCATCACCCTCTCGACCGACGGCCGCGACGAATGGATCGCCCACGCGCCACTCGATTACCAGGCGATGGCGGCTGCCGATCTGCGCATGAAACTGCGCGACATGGGCATTGCCGGCCTCGGCGGCGCGGTGTTCCCCAGCGCGGTCAAGCTCGACCCCGGCGCCGCGCATTCCTGCCCCACGCTGATCATCAACGGCGGCGAATGCGAGCCGTGGATCACCTGCGACGACATGCTGATGCGCAGCCGTGCCGGCGACATCCTGCAGGGGGTGGCGGTGATGCGCCACCTGCTGGGCAGCACGGAAATCCTTGTCGGCATCGAGGACAACAAACCCGAGGCCATCGCCGCGATGCAGGCCGCCGCGCAAAGTCTCGACTTCGCGGTCGACGTGGTGGCGGTGCCGGCGACCTATCCCGCCGGCGGCGCCAAGCAGCTGATCGAGACCCTGACCGGCAGGCAAGTCCCCTCCGGCAAGCTGTCCACCGACATCGGCATCCAGGTGTTCAACGTCGGCACCGCCTACGCGCTGGCGCGCGCGGTGCACCACGGCGAGCCGCTGATCTCGCGTCTGGTCACCGTCACCGGCCACGTGCTGCGCCCGCAGAATTTCGAGGTGCTGATCGGCACCCCGATGCACACGCTGATCACGCTGGCGGGCGAGCGCGACGGCAGCACCGGCGCGCTGATGGGCGGGCCGATGATGGGCATGCCGATGCCCGACCTGGAGGTGCCGGTGGTCAAGGCCACCAACTGCATCCTGGTGAAGTCGAACGCGCTGTTCCCGCCGCTGCCCAAAGCGCTGCCGTGCATCCGCTGCACCCGCTGCGCCGACGTCTGCCCGGCAGCGCTGCAGCCGCAGGAGCTGTTTCGCTTCGCCAAAACGGGCGACTTTGGGCGCGCGCAGGAATACCACCTGTTCGACTGCATCGAATGCGGCTGCTGCAGCTATGTCTGCCCCAGCCATATTCCGCTGGTCGATTTCTACCGCTATGCCAAGAGCGAGATCTGGGCGCGCGAGAAGGAAAAGCGCGCCGCCGACCTGGCGCGCGAACGCCACGAATTCCGCGAATTCAGGCTGGTGCGCGAGAAGAAGGAAAAGGCCGAGAAGCTCGCCGCCAAGGCGCAGGCCGCGCGGGCGCAAGCTGCGCTGGATCAGGCAAAGCCCGCCGGACTCGCCGCCGCAGCTGCGCCCGAACTCGCCGCCGCGCCCAGCGACGCCGACGCCAAGAAGGCGCTGATCGCCGCCGCGCTGGCGCGCGCGCAGGCGAAAAAAGCCGGGGTTGTGCCGAAAAACACCGACCACCTGCCGCCCGGCACGCAGCGCGAGATCGAGGAAATCGAGGCGCGCCGGGCTAAAATCCGCGAGCTGGCGCGCCAGCCGCTGGAATCCGAAGAGAAGAAACCCTGATGCCATCCCCTTTCATCCTCGACCGCAGCAGCGTCACCCAGGTCATGGCCTGGGTGCTGGCCGCCCTGCTTCCCGGCGTTGCGGCGTACGTCTGGCTGTTCGGGCCGGCCATCCTGGTCACCCTGGCGCTCGCCACCGTCACCGCGCTGGCGGCCGAAGCGGCGATGCTGAAGGCGCGCGGCTATCCGGCCAGGCCCTTCCTCACCGACTTGAGCGCCATCGTCACCGCCTGGCTGCTGGCGCTGTCGCTGCCCGCGCTGGCGCCGTGGTGGCTGATCGTCACCGGCACGCTGTTCGCCATCGTGGTCGCCAAGCATCTGTACGGCGGACTGGGGCAGAACATCTTCAATCCGGCGATGGTCGGCTATGCGGTACTGATCGTGTCGTTCCCGGTGCAGATGACGCAGTGGTCCGGGCCGCTTGCGCTCACGGAAACGTCCCTCACGCTGGCGCAAAGCGCGACGGTGATATTTGGCGGCGACGCGCCGAAAGCCACCCTCGACGCGGTGACCATGGCCACGCCGCTGGATGCGCTGCGAACCGGCCTGCTGCAGCAACTGACGGTGGACGAGATCATGACGCAGCCGATCTTCGGCCAGTTCGGCGGCGCCGGTTTCGAATGGCTAGCCGCGGCGTTTCTGCTCGGCGGACTGCTGCTGTGGGCGCTGCGCATCATCAGCTGGCAGGTGCCGCTGGCGTTTCTCGCCGGCATCTGGCTCGCCGCCGGCTTCCTGCACTTCTTCGACGCCGGCCGCTTCGGCGCGCCGTGGTTCCACCTGTTCGCGCCGTCGGTGATGCTGGGCGCCTTCTTCATCGCCACCGACCCGGTATCGGGCGCGACGACGCCGCGCGGCAAGCTGATTTTCGGCTTCGGCGCGGGCCTGCTCACCATCATCATCCGCACCTGGGGCGGCTACCCGGACGGGGTGGCCTTCGCGATCCTGCTGATGAACCTCTCCGTGCCGCTGATCGACCAGCACACCCAGCCGCGCGTCTACGGCACCAGCGGCCGCGGCAAGGAGCCCCCGGCGTGATTTCGCGGATCAAGGCCGCCGGCCGCAACGCCCTGCGCACCGGGATGATCCTGTTCGCCTTCGCGGTCGTCGCCACCGCGCTGTTGGCCTTCACCTTCGCCCGCACCCAGCCCACCATCGAGCGCAGCCAGCAGGCCGAAAAATTGGCGCTGCTGAGCCAGGTGTTGCCCGCCGCGCTATACGACAACGACCTGCTCGCCAGCCAGCAAGGCGTGCCACCCGACGACCTGCTGGGAACGCGCCAGCCGTCCGCGCTGTGGTTCGCCCGGCGCGACGGCGCCGTCACCGCCGTGGTGCTGGAAGCCATCGCACCCGATGGCTATGGCGGCAACATCCACCTGGTGGTCGGCATCGATACCAGCGGCGCCCTCACCGGCGTGCGCGTCACCGCGCACCGCGAAACGCCCGGGCTGGGCGACTACATCGTCCGCAACAAGAGCGCATGGATCGAGCAGTTTGTCGGCAAGTCGCTGACCGTGCCCGAAGCCAAATACTGGAAGGTTGCCAAGGACGGCGGCCGCTTCGACGCCCGCGCCGGCGCCACCATCACGCCGCGCGCCGTGGTCAGGGCGGTGCGCGGTGCGCTGGACTATTTCGCCCGCAACCGCGCCGCGCTGCTGGCCGGGAATGAAGCGCCTGATGCCGCGCTTAACAAGGAGACGCCGCCATGACCCTGCAGGAATTCCGCACGATTTTTCACAACGGCCTGTCGAAGCAGAACGCCGGCCTGGTGCAGCTGCTGGGGCTGTGCCCGCTGCTCGCCATCAGCACCACCGTGGTCAATGCGCTGTCGCTGGGACTGGCGACGATGCTGGTGATGGCGTCCGCCAGCGGCGCGGTGTCAGGCGTGCGCCATTTCATCCCGCACGAAATCCGCATCCCGGTGTTCGTGCTGGTCATCGCTTCGCTGGTCACGGTGATCGATCTGCTGATGAATGCGTTTGTGCATCCGCTCTATCTGGTGCTGGGGATTTTCATTCCGCTCATCACCACCAACTGCATCGTGCTGGCGCGCGCCGATGCCTTCGCCTCGAAGAACCGCCCCCTGCACAGCGTGGTCGACGCCATCGCGATGGGCCTCGGCCTGACGACGGTGCTGGTGGTGCTGGGCGCAATCCGCGAACTCGCCGGCCAGGGCACGCTGCTGTCCGGGATCGACCTGGTCTTCGGCGAGGAATCCAAACAGTTTGTGCTGCACGTGCTGCCCGATTACCAGGGCTTTCTGCTCGCCATCCTGCCGCCCGGCGCCTTCATTGCACTGGGCCTCTTGATCGCCGCGCACAACTGGCGGAAGGCCCGCGCCGGGCGGCGCGTCCCTGCTGCGGTGCCGATGCCGGCATGAAGCCGCCGCTGAAAAGGCGCCTCGCCGAACGGTGATGTCGCGACGATGAATGCCATAAAACGACGCGAAATCTTCGCCCGCCTCCGCGCCGCCAACCCCCATCCCGCCACCGAGCTCGAATACCGCACGCCGTTCGAGCTGCTGGTGGCGGTGGTGCTGTCGGCGCAAGCCACCGACAAGGGGGTCAACCTGGCCACCCGCAGGCTGTTCCCGGTCGCCAGCACGCCCGAAGCCATCTACGCGCTGGGCGAAGCGGGGCTCGCCGAGTTCATCAGGACCATCGGGCTCTACAAGAGCAAGGCCCGCCACCTCATTGCCGCCTGCCGCATGCTGATCGAACTGCACGGCAGCCAGGTGCCCGCCGACCGCGCCGCGCTCGAGGCCCTGCCCGGCGTCGGGCGCAAGACGGCCAACGTGATCCTGAATACCGCGTTCGGCCAGCCCACCATGGCGGTCGACACCCATATCTTTCGCGTCGCCAACCGCACCGGCCTCGCGCCCGGCAAGACCGTGCTGGAAGTGGAAAAGAAGCTGGTGAAGACCATTCCGGACGAATTCCGCATCGACGCGCATCACTGGCTGATCCTGCACGGGCGCTACGTGTGCCGGGCCAGAAAGCCGAAATGTCCGGAGTGCATCATCGCGGATCTGTGCGAGTACAAGAACAAAACCCTGCCGGCTGCTGGACCCTCTCTCGGGAAACACCATGCGGCCCATTGATTTCGTAGGGTGCGCCATGCGCACCCTGGAGCAGGGGCCGGTGCGCATGGCGCACCCTACCGGCTTTAAATCGGCGAACGAATAATCTGCTTCATGTTTAATCCAGGCCATGTTTAATCCCAGCCGCGACCAGGTTCGCCAGTTCTTCTTCGACGTGTGGGCGAAATACCGTGCGGGCCAGCCGCTGACGGGCGCGGAGCGGCCGGCGCTCGACGTCGTGCTGGCGCATCCGGAATACCATGCGCTGCTCAATCAGCCCGATCGTTATATCGAGCGGGACTACCTGCCGGAGTCCGGTGAGACCAACCCCTTCCTGCATTTGTCGATCCACCTGGCGATCAGCGAGCAGTTGTCGGTCGACCAGCCGCCCGGAATCCGCGACCGCTATCAGCGCCTGCTGAAGCAGCATGGCGACGCGATGGCAGCCCAGCACGCAGTGATGGACTGCCTGGCCGAGATGATCTGGCAGGTGCAGCGCTACCAGACGGCGTTTGATTCGGCGGCCTATCTGCGCTGCCTGGACGTCAAGCTCGGCGAGCCCTGAGCGGACAGGCGGCACCCGGCGCCGGCCGACTTCATTTTGCCGGAACACTGCCGATAACCCTGATGGATGTATGACATCGGCGCCTCACAACGCCCGTTGCATGGCGCTCCCGACGATCTTTGATCGACTTGACCGGAACGCAGCCGAAGTCGCGATCCTGCGTGCGCGCATCGGGGCTGATTCGGACCGCCCCACACACAACAAAGGCATATTTGCTTCCTATCGATACAGGTTGATTAATGGCACAGGTTGAACAACTCAAACTCAGCGGTCAGCTGCCCACGCCCCGGGGGGTCGCGCTTGCGATCCTTGAGATATCCCAGCGCAAAAATGCGACGCTGAAAGCCATTGCACGGGTGGTGCAGACCGATCCCGCGCTATCCGGGCGGCTGATCAAACTGGCCAACTCCGCTTCGTATATTTCACGCCCGGTGGTATCGGTACAGGACGTCGTCGCACGCCTGGGCATGGCGACGGTGCGCCACCTGGCGCTGGGGTTTTCGCTGGTGGACCAATACCGCAGCGGCGCCTGCCAGGCATTTGACTATCAACGGTACTGGTCGCACTCGCTGCTGATGGCACTCGGGATGCAGGCCCTGGGGCGGCGGGTGCGCGTGGCGGATGCGGACGAACTGTTTGTCTGCGGCCTGCTGGCGCAGGTGGGCCAACTGGCGCTGGCAACAGCGTACCCCGATGAGTACAGCGCGGTCCTGATGGCGCATCACGCCGATCCTGCGCAAGCAATCATCGTCCAGGAGCGCGCCCGCCTGGAAACCGACCACACCGAACTTGGCATCGTCATAATGTCGGACTGGGGCATGCCCAGGATATTCACCGAGCCGATCACCCACTACGAATATCCGGATAAGCCGAGCCCCCCCAGTGATTCGCGATCCAACAGTTTGATGCTGATGCTGCGGTTGTCGCATCGTCTGGCCGATCTCGGGCTGGCCAATGCCGACATGCATCCGAAACTGGCGCAGGAATGGATGACACGGGCAAATGAGCTCGACATTTCGCAGGAAGACGCCGGGCGCTTTATCGACGAAGTCATGGCCAGCTGGCGGGAATGGGGCGAACTGCTGAAGATCCCGGCTGCCGCGCTGCCGTCGTTTGCCGAAGTCTGCCACGGCCACCATGAGGCGGAAACGGAAACGGCGGCGGAAAGCGGTACGCCGCTGCGCATCGTGGTGGCGGACGGCAATGCCTTCACCCGCCACAAGACCATGGCGCTGCTGGTCGAGAACAGCGATCACATCGTTTATCCGGCCGACAACGGCAATACCGCACTGGCGCTGGCGATGGAGGTGCTGCCCCACGTCATCATCGCGCATTGCGACCTGCCGCTGCTCGACGGCATGGAGTTGTGCCAGGCATTGCGTACAACCGACGAAGGCCGCCGCATGCATATCCTGCTGATGGCCGACAGTCATGGCGAAGAACAGCTGGCCCAAGCCTTCGAGGCCGGCGCCGACGGCTATGTACCCGGCACGATCAGCGCCAAGGGGCTGCACACCCGGCTATGCGCCGCGCAGCGGCTGGTGCAGTTGCAGACCGCCTGGGAAAAAGACCGCACGCAGCTGCGCCAGATTGCGGCCGAGCTGGCTGTAGCCAACCGGCGACTGGCCACTGCCGCGCTGACCGACCTGCTGACCGGACTGCCCAACCGCCGCGCGGCCATGGATCAGCTCGGACAGGCCTGGAGTGCCGCGTCGCGCTCCGGGCGACCGCTTTCGGTGATGGTGATCGACATCGATCATTTCAAGCAGATCAACGACAGCTACGGCCACGCCGCCGGCGACATGGTGCTGCGCGAGGCCGCGGCGACCCTGCACGAATCGGCACGCCGCGAAGACAGCGTCTGCCGCATCGGCGGCGAGGAGTTCCTGGTCATTTGCTCCAACACCGATCTCAAGTCCGCGATGCAATCGGCCGAACGCCTGCGCGCGAACCTGGGCGCAAAACGGATCGCCATCGGGGAAACGGAAATCACCCTCACCATCAGCATCGGCGTGGCAGCGCGTGCACCCGGCATCCCCGACATGGACGCGCTGGTGAGCACCGCCGACCAGGCGCTTTATTCGGCCAAGGAAGCCGGGCGCAACCGGACCTGCACCCGGCAGCAAAATGTGGGGAAAACCATTCACCACAGAGACACAGAGATATGTCCCGCAGGGACGGTATCCCTTGGGACACGGAGTTGAAAAACAAGGAAAAAGTCCTGTGGACTCATCCTCTGGTCGGGACGGCAGGTCGAAAGCAAGCTTGTAAAGTTCGCCTGGCCGACGCTACAGCGCGCGTGAAATCCTTCGCACCGCGTCATCCTCCGGGTGCGGCTCGATCCGGAAGCCCAGGGCCTCCACCAGTTTGAGCATCGGGCGGTTGGCTTTCAATACCTCGCCCTCCATCACCTTGATTCCCCTGCCGCGCGCCACGTCCATCAGCACGTCCATCAGCTTGTGGCCGATGCCCTGCTTCTGCCACTGGTCGTTGACGACCAGGGCGAACTCGCAGGATTCCCCTTCCGGGTCGATGGCGTAGCGCGCCACGCCAAGTTCGACTTCACGGCCGTCGATTTCGGTCAGCGCCAGCAGCGCCATTTCGCGCGAATAGTCGATCTGGGTCAGGCGTGCCAGTGCAACCGGGGACAACTCGCTTACCGCATCCATGAAGCGGAAATACCTGGATTCCGCGGACAGGCTCTTGACGAAGCCCTGGGTCAGCTCGGCGTCCTCCGGACGGATCGGGCGGATCACCACATCGTTGCCGCTCGGCAATTGCCAGTGCGTCACCAGATGCGCCGGATAGGGGTGGATCGCCATGTGGCCGTACCGGTCGGCCATCGGCACCCGCGGCGCGATGACGATGCGGGCATCCAGCGCCAGCGCGCCGTGCTCGTCCACCAGCAGCGGATTGATGTCCAGCTCCGCCAGCCAGGGCAGCTCGCAGACCATCTCCGACAGGCGCAGCAGCACGTTCTCCAGCGCATCCATGTCGACCGGCGGGCGGTTGCGGAACGGGCCCAGCAAGGTGGCGACGCGGGTGCGCCGGATCAGGTCGCGCGCCAGATAGCGGTTGAGCGGCGGCAGGGTCACCGCGCGATCGCGGAAAGCCTCGACATCGACGCCGCCGGCGCCGAACACGATCACCGGCCCCAGCACCGGGTCGGAAGTCATCCCCAGCAGCACCTCGCGTGCATGCGGACGCGCCGCCATCGGCTCGACCACGATGCCTTCGAGGGTGGCGTCGGGGCGCAGGCGCTTGACGTCGGCCAGCATCTCGCCAAAGGCCGAGCGCACCGCCTGGCCGCTCGACAGCCCGAGGCGCACGCCGTTGACGTCGGACTTGTGGGTGATGTCCGGCGAGTTGATTTTCATCGCCACCGGAAAGCCCATCTGCTGCGCCAGCAGCATCGCTTCCATCGGATCGCGCGCGATCAGGGTCTGCGCGATGGGGATGTGGAAGGCCGCCAGCAGCGCCTTCGATTCCACCTCGTTCAGCAGGTGGCGGCCGTGCGCCAGCGCATTCTCGATAATCAGGCGCGCGCCTTCGACATCCGGATCGGCCTGCTGCGACAGCGGTCCCGGCGTCTGCATCAGCAGGCGCTGGTTCTCGTAAAAGGCAGAGAGAAAGGAAAACACCTCGACCGCCGGTTCCGGCGTGGTGAAGTAGGGAATCCCGGCCTGCTTGAACAAGCGGCGGCCCTCGAATACCTGGGCCTCGCCCATCCAGCAGGTCAGTACCGGCTTGCTCGAATTTTTTGCCACCTCGATCACGGCCTGCGCCGCCTCGGTCGGCCGCGTCATCGCCTGCGGCGTCAGCATCGCCAGCACGCCGTCGACGTTGTCGTCGGCGAGGCAGGCAGCCACCGCCGCGCGGTAGCGCTCGGCGGTGGCGTCGCCGATGATGTCGAGCGGGTTGGCCTGCGACCAGTTGGACGGCAGCACCGCATCGAGCGTTTCGATCGTCGCCGGGGACAGCTCGGCCATGCGCACCCCCAGTTCCACCGCAAGATCGGTCGCCATGACGCCGGGGCCGCCGCCGTTGGTGACGATGGCCAGCCGGTTGCCGCTGGGCTTGATGTGGGTGGACAGCGCGCGTGCCGAGGCGAACAGCTGCAGGATGGTGTTGACCCGCACCACGCCGGCGCGCCGCACCAGGGCGTCGAACACCGCGTCCGATCCGACCAGCGCGCCGGTGTGCGACTGCACCGCTTTCGACCCGGCCTCGTGGCGTCCCACCTTGACCATGACGACGGGCTTGAAACGAGAGATCGCACGCAGCGCGCTCATAAAACGGCGCGCGTCGCGAATGCCCTCGATGTACAGCAGAACACCCTTGGTCTGGGTGTCGATGGCGAGATAGTCGAGGATCTCGCCGAAATCCAGGTCGGCCGACGCGCCGGTGGAAATCACGCTGGAAAAGCCTATGCCGTTGGTTTCAGCCCAGTCGAGCATGGCGGTACAGATGGCGCCGGACTGCGACACCAGCGCAAGATCGCCGGACAGGGTCGCGCCCTGGCTGAAGGTGGCGTTCAAGCCGATGGAAGGCCGCTGGATGCCCAGGCAGTTGGGGCCGATGAAGCGGATACCGTACTTTTTGGCCGCCGCCTTGACGCCGTCTTCCAGTGCCGCGCCCTGCGCGCCCACCTCGCGAAAGCCGGCCGACAGCACAATGGCATGGCGGATGCCGTGCTGACCGCATGCCTCCATGATCGCCGCCACCGTCGGCGCCGGCGTGGCGATCAGCGCCAGCTCCGGGACCGCCGGCAGTTCGCCGGCCGACGCGTAGCAGGGCACGCCGAACACCGTCTCGTGCTTGGGATTGACCGGGTAGACCTCGCCCTTGTAGCCGGCATTGCGCAGGTTGCGGAACAGGATGCCGGCGACCGAATCCTCGCGTTCGCTGGCGCCGAAGACCGCCACCGAGCGGGCGTTGAACAGGGGATAAAGATAGTGTTGGGGCATGGTTTGCTTCGGGCTGGCGTACGCCGAGTCGATGGAGTCGTGAACAGCCTATGCTAGGCCATCCCCGGTTACCGCGCCATCACGCCGGGCGTATAGTTTATCTATTCCTGCCCTTTCCCCGCGCCATGCACACCGCCTACATCACCCACCCCAGCTTTCTCCTGCACAGCATGGGAAGCTGGCATCCGGAGAGCCCCGAGCGGCTGCGCGCCATCGACGACCGGCTGCACGCCGCCCACCTGTTCGATTACCTGGTGCATCTCGAAGCCCCGCCGGTACAGCGCAGCCAGCTGCTGCGGGTGCATGACGCCGCCTACATCGACTTCGTCGAAGCGTCCTCGCCCAGCGAAGGCTTCCGCGCGCTTGATCCCGACACCGGCATGAACCCGCACACGCTGGAGGCCGCCCGGCATGCCGCCGGCGGCGCCGTCATGGCAGTGGATCGGGTGATGCGCGGCGAGGTGGCCAACGCCTTCGTCGCCTGCCGCCCGCCCGGCCACCACGCCACCCGCAACCAGGCCATGGGCTTCTGCTTCTTCAACAACGTCGCCGTCGCCGCCGCGCACGCGCTGGCAGCGCACGGACTTGAACGGGTCGCCATCGTCGATTTCGACGTCCACCACGGCAACGGCACCGAGGACATCTTCACGGACGACCCGCGCGTGATGCTGTGCTCCACCTTCCAGCATCCCTACTACCCCCACTCCGGTGCAGACACCATCAGCGAGCACATCGTCAACGTGCCGCTGCCCGCCGGAACCGCCGGCCCTGCCTACCGCGAAGCCTTCAGCGCGCAAATCATGCCGCGCCTGGAAGCGCACCGCCCGCAGATGCTGTTTTTCTCCGCCGGCTTCGACGGCCATCGCGAGGACGAGATGGCGCAGTTCGGCCTGGTGGAGGCGGATTACGTATGGATCACCGAGCAGGTCATGGATGTGGCCGCACGCCACGCCGAAGGCCGCATCGTTTCAGTGCTGGAAGGCGGCTACGACCTCAGTTCACTGGGGCGCAGCGCGGCCGCGCACATCAAGACGCTGGCCGCGCTGTGAACCATGCAGCCTTGACCAGCGCGGGTGCGTTGGCGCGAATGCAAGACAGAAACAGAAAATATTTGGCTCTTTCACCGTTAAGTGTTGTTCCTCGCAAAGTTCACGGCAACACGGGCTGGCATTATGGGGGGGCTTTAGCCCCGATGGGCCCCACCCAGATCGCGGGTGAACCCGCTCCCACAAACCTCCCGCCACCGTCACGTGTGGGGGGGCTTTAGCCCCGATGGGCCCCACCCAGATCGCGGGTGAACCCGCTCCCACAAACCTCCCGCAATCGTGGCCCCCCACAAACCTCCCGCCACCGTCACGTGCAGGAGGGGCTTTAGCCCTCGCCCCGAATGTCGCACCGTCTTGACCGCGCCACCCCATCGGCCCGGGGCGGGCCTCCCACAACAGCCTACCCCTGCGGGTTGGCTTCATCAGAGGGGGCAAGACATGAATTCAACAACCAACAGTGACATAGCCAAATATTCCTATGGTCAAAGCCAGGGAAGCGCTGAACAATTCGATATGGCCGTCATTGCTTCGCTGCGCTCCTCAATGACGAATTAATCAGCGATTCCCTAAAGCCAACCGCTATAACGCCCACCCCGCCAGTTCCATCGACCAGCGCACCGCGGCCGCCACCGCGAGCGCCACGCCGATGGAGAGCCCGACGGAATAGAGCGCATCGCGCCGGCCGAGCAGTCTCAGCATCATGGCGAAGGTGGACACGCAGGGCACGTAGAAGGTCAGGAACACCAGAAAGGTGGCGATCTGCGTGGTGTCGAGCACGCCCGCCAGCTCCTGCGTGCCGAGCGCGGTGAATACCATCAGCAGGGACAGTTCCTTGCGCAGCACGCCGAACAGGATCGGCACGCCCAGCGCGACCGGCAGCCCCAGCCACCACCCCGTCACCGGCGTGAGCGCGAGATTGATCCAGTCGTCCATGCCGACATGACCCAGCAGCGCCAGCACCACGCTGCCCGCCACCAGCAGCGGCAGCACGATGGTGACGATGTCGCGGCTGCGCTCCCACGTCTTGACCAGCAAGGCGCGCAGGGTGGGCACGGCGTAGGGCGGGATCTCCTGGATCATGCCGGGCGTGGTCTCGGGATAACGGCGCTTCAGAAACTTGCCGACCAGGCTGACGACGACGGGGACGAGCATGAAGAGCGCGAACACGCCGAAGCCGCCGAGGTACTTGCCGCCCACCGCCAGGATGATGGCCGAACGCGCCGAACAGGGCAGGAAGGTGATCAGGAGCGAGGCCACGGTGCGGTCGCGGCCGTGGGTGACGGCAGCGGTGGCGGCCAGCGCCGGCACGTTGCAGCCCAGCCCCATCAGGAAAGGCAGGGCGACGCCGCCGTGCAGGCCCAGCCGGTGGAAGCCGCGATCGACCACGAAAGCCACGCGATGCATGATCCCGGACTCTTCCAGCAACACCAGCACCACCACCAGCGGGATCATGTAGGGGATGACGATGCCCGCCAGGCCGATGAAGCCATCCAGCACGGCGCGGGCGACCACCCCCATGAGGTCGGTCGGCTGCCACGGCGCGGCCCATTCGATCAGGCGCGCGACGGTGAGTGCGTCGAGAAAGGCGCTCACCTCGAACACCACGACCAGCACCAGGGCAAAAATCACCAGCGAGCCGGCGAAGCCCCAGCGCGGGTGCAGGAAGAGGTCATCCGCCCAGATTTGCCAGCGCGGCGGCGCGCCTTCCTGGCCGGGGCGGGTCACCGCCTCGTACAGCATGGCGGCGCGGTGATGGCGGTCGGCATGGATCTCCTCCGCCAGCGGGCGCGGCAAGGCCGCACCGGCAGCGGCACGCGCGGCCAGCAGGGCGGCGTGGCGGTCGGGGAAATGCGCCTGCAATTCCTGCGCGAAGTAGCCGTCGTTCTCCGCGAGCTGCAGCGTCAGCAAGGCGGACGGCACCGCAAACGCCGCCGCCACGTCTGGCTGCCGGGCGATCTCGGCAATGGCGTGCAATTGCGCCTCGATGTGCGCGCTGGGCGGTTGCGCCGCCGGCTGCGCGTGGGCATGTCTGGTCTCGCGCGCGACCCGCACCGCGGTGGAATACAGATCGGCCAGGCCGATGCCCATGTGCGCCACGGTCGGCACCACCGGCGCGCCCAGTTTGGCCGACAGGGCGCGCACGTTGACGAACCGCCGCCTGGAACGCGCCTCGTCCATGCGGTTGAGCGCAAACACCATCGGCCGGCCCAGCTGCATCAGCTCCAGCGCGAGTTCGAGGTCGCGCTCCAGCGCCGTGGCGTCCATCACCATCAGCAGCACGTCGGGGGCGGTGAAAGCGCTCGCCGGCTGATGCGCCTCGTGCCCGGCGATGGCCGGCCAGTGGTCGCCCCACAGCAGGTACTTCAGCGTCACGCAGGCGTCCGCGTCCAGATCGTGCAGGCCGTCGACGGCGGGCAGCGAGACCAGGGAAATCTGGTCGATTCCCACCTCGACCAGGCATTCCTCGTACGCGGGCCCGATGCCGGCGAGGCGCTCGTGGCGGGTGGAGGTGGCGGCGGCAGCGCGGAAGATGCTGTGCTTGCCGCTGCCGGCGCGGCCGACGATCGCCACGCGAGGCCGTCTTGCGCCGCGCAGGCCGGGGCCGTGGAGAGGAAAGGTATGCGCGGCCGGGGTCATTTATTAATATTCATATGAGAATGTTTCTCATTTGTATTTGTTTTTTGCGGGGCTGTCAATGCTTGCATTGACGGAATCGGCACCCGTGTTCGCTCCATGGCAAAAGCATCGGATGCCGACCGCGCGTGATCGGCCAACCGGACGATCAATAGGCGGGGGCCGCCCGCGCCTTCCGCCACGCCCAGGGCGGCGTCGGCGCGGCGTCCTGCCACAGCCCGATCCGTTCGCTTTGCGCCTCGCGCTGCAACGCCGACATGACATGGCGCGCCCCGCCGCGGCCGTATGCCCAGGCCAGGCCGCGCCGCACCAACTCCGCGTTGACCGACCGGGCATCCACGGTAAGGCGCCCCAGTTTGCGGCCGTAGGCATCGGTGGCGACGATTTCCAGCTGCGCGCGCTGCTTCAGCACCCGCGCCTTCAGCGCTTCGGTGGCGGCCTCGCCAAATGGCTGGCCGGTTTCAGGGGCGTCGATATCGGCCAGGCGGACTTTCAGGAAGGCGCGCGATGCGGGGGAATAGTGGTCGGGCTTGAACAGCACGGTGTCGCCGTCAATCACCACGATGACGACGCCGTGCAGTGTGTCCGCGCAAACCGTGCCGGACGCGGCGAACAGCAGCCACAGCGCCAGAATGGTTCTCACCCGGCGAGCATCTCCGCGGCATGCTGCCGCGTGGTGGCGGTGATTTTCAGCCCGCCGAGCATGCGCGCGACTTCCTCCACACGCGTGTCGGCGTCGAGCAATTCGATATTGGACGACACAACGCTGCCGCTGGCCTGCTTCGCCACCCGCAGGTGCTGCGCGCCGCGCGCCGCCACCTGCGGCAGGTGGGTGATGACCAGCACCTGGCGGGTTTCGCCCAGCTTCGCCAGCCGCCGTCCGACGGCTTCGGCCACGCTGCCGCCGATGCCGACGTCGACCTCGTCGAAGATCAGTGTCGGCACGCCGGCCACGCCGGACAGCGCGGTCTGGATCGCCAGGCTGATGCGCGACAGCTCGCCGCCCGACGCCACCCTGGCGAGCGGCCCCGGCGCCAGGCCGGGATGGCTGGCAACGAGGAAGCTCACGTCCTCCAGTCCGTACGCGCGCGGCTCGGCGACCGCTTGCAGCTGGATGTCGAGATGGCCGCCGGCCAGCGCCAGTTCGTGCATCGTCGCCGTCACCTGTTTCGACAGGGCTGCCGCCGCCTTGCGGCGCAGCGCGCTGAGCTGTTTCGCCTGCGTCTGGTACTGCGTCCAGGCAGCGTCCTCGGCGGCCTGCAAGGCGTCGAGGTCGTCGCTGGCGGCCAGTTCGGCCAGCCGCGCTTCGAACTGCTGCAGCAGATCGGCCAGCGCTTCCGGCTGCACCCGGTGCTTGCGCGCCAGCCGGTGCATGTCGGCGAGCAGGCGGTCGAGTTCGGCCAGCCGCTCGGGGTCGAGGCTGAGATGCCCGGCGTAGCGGCGCAGCGCGTGCACCGCCTCGGCGAGATCGGCGCTGGCCGAACCCAGCAGGGCGGCGACGTCCTGCAGGCTGTCGTCCACCGCCTGCATGGTGTCGAGCCGCGCGCTCATTTCGCCGAGGCGGCCGGCCACCGCCGCCTCGCCCTCGTCCAGCCCGTGAATCAGCGCATGGCTGCCTTCGAGCAGGGTGGTGACATGCGCCAGCCGCGCGTGCTCGCTCTGGATTTCATCCCAGCGCGCGAGATCGTCCCCCAGCGCGCGCAATTCCTCCACCGCCAGGTTCAGGCCTTCGCGTTCGATCTGTCGCGCCTGGCCGTGGGATTCGGCGTCCAGGCGCTGCGCCCGCGCCGCCTGCCAGGCGTGCCAGGCGGCGCTGACTGCGGCGGCCGCTTGCTGCGCGCCGGCATAGGCGTCGAGCACCTCGCGCTGGGTCTGCGGGCGCAGCAAGGCGTGATGCGCGTGCTGGCCGTGGATGTCGAGCAGGAATTCGGCGGCGTCCTTCAGCTGCGCCAGCGGCGCGGCGCTGCCGTTGATGAAGGCGCGCGAGCGGCCGCCGGCGTCGATCACGCGGCGCAGGATCAGCGTGCCGTCGTCCGCCGCGTAGCCCGCCTCGTCGAGCCAGGCCCTCAGCCCAGGCAGGCGGTCGATCATGAACTCGGCGGCGATTTCGGCGCGCGCCGCGCCGCCGCGCACCACGCCGCCCTCGGCGCGATCGCCCAGCGCCAGCGCCAGCGCGTCGATCAGGATCGACTTGCCCGCACCGGTCTCGCCGGTGAGCACGGTGAGCCCCGGCGCGAAATCGAGTTCGACCGATTCGACCAGCAGGTAATTGCGGATGGAGAGATGAGCGAGCATGACCTGCTCAACCTGAAAAAAACCGATGAACCACAGCGGCATCGAGGCACAGAGGAGAAAAATCAAATTGTGATCGTGCCGGCCGAGCCCCGTTGACCGGCAAGAAAAAACGCTGCATGAAGATTTTCTCTGTGCCTCGGTGCCTCTGTGGTGAAGGGTTTTCGATTTCCCGCTTCAAAGCTTTTTTCCCCAGTGCAGCTTCTGCCTCAGGGTGTCGTAGTAGCTGTAGGAATGCGGATGCAGCAGGGTGACCGGCCGGTTGGCGCGGGTGATCCACACATGGTCGCCGCTGCGCAGGTCGAAGTGAAGCTGGCCGTCGAAGTGGGCGCGCGCATCGTCGGCAAAAGTCAGGTGCAGTTCGATGCGCGAATGGCTGCTGACCACGATGGGGCGCGCCGACAGGGTGTGCGGGCAGATCGGCACCAGCGTCACCGCCTCCAGCGTGGGATGCACGATGGGCCCGCCCGCCGACAGCGCATACGCCGTGGTGCCGGTCGGCGTGGTGACCACCAGACCGTCGGCCCGCTGGCTATAGACGAACTCGCTGTTGATTGCGATTTCCAGATCGATCAGGCGGCCCGAACCGCCCTTGCCCACCCCCACATCGTTGAACGCGGTGGCCTCGAACACGCACTCGCCGCCACGGCGGATCTGCCCGTTCAGCAGGATGCGTTCTTCCGCCACGTACTGGCCGCTGAGGATTTCGGCGACGGCGCCGAACATGTCATCGACCATGATGTCGGTAAGAAAGCCCAGCCGCCCCTGGTTGATGCCGATCAGCGGCACGCCGTGCGGCGCCACTTCACGCGCGATCGACAGCATGGTGCCGTCGCCGCCCAGCACCACGACAGCATCGCTTTCAATCGCCAGATCGCGCAGGGTGCGAACGGGAAAATCCGTGACCCCGAGGTATTCTGCCGTCTGGCTGGCAAGCAGCACCGCATGCCCGCGCCCCCGCAGAAACTCCCCCAACACACGCACGGAGGTTTCCATGCCATGGTTATCGTATTTGCCGACGAGGCCGACGGTGTGGAAGGGGGTTTGCATGGGGGACGATTATAAGCGGAGAGTCGAGAGTCGAGAGCGGAGAGCGGCAGCCCCCCTCTCGACTCTCCGCTCTCCGCTCTCCGCATATAATTAGCGAATGCTCAACGACCGCGCCCGCATCCTGCTGAAAACCCTGGTGGAACGCTATATCACCGACGGCGAGCCGGTGGGATCGCGCACCCTGTCGAAGCACGCCGGGCTGGATTTGTCGCCTGCCAGCATCCGCAACATCATGGCCAACCTCGAGGAAAGGGGCTTTGTTTCCAGCCCGCACACCTCGGCCGGGCGGGTGCCGACGCCGCTTGGCTACCGCTTTTTTGTCGACACGCTGCTGACGGTGCGTCCGCTGGAACAGATCGAGGTCAGCCAGCTCGAACACAGCCTGACGTCGTCCGACCCGCAGCGGCTGATGACCGCGGCCTCCACCCTGCTGTCCGACCTCAGCCGGTTTGCCGGCCTGGTGATGACGCCGCGCCGCAGCCCGGCGTTTCGCCAGATCGAATTCCTCAGCCTGTCGGGAAAACGCATCCTGCTCATCATCGTCACCATGGAGGGCGAGGTCGAGAACCGCGTCATCCTCACCGAGCAGCCAGTCAGCGCCTCCGCGCTGACCGAGGCGGCCAATTACTTCAACCAGCACTTCGCCGGCCACGATTTCGACCAGGTGCGCGCAAAGCTGCGTGACGAGCTCGGCCGCATGCGCGACGACATCACGCACCTGATGTCCGCCGCGGTGGACGCCGGCAGCCAGGCCGCCGGCCAGGAAAACGTGGTGGTATCGGGCAGCCGCAAACTGCTCGACGTGGAAGAACTCTCCAGCAACATGGGCAGCCTGCGTCGCCTGTTCGACGCCTTCGAGCAGAAGACCGGCCTGCTGCAACTGCTCGACCAGTCGCGCAATGCCGCCGGCGTGCAAATCTTCATCGGCGGCGAATCCGACCTGCTGCCGTTCGACGAATGCAGTCTGGTCAGTGCGCCCTATTCCGTCGACGGCCAGGTGGTCGGCACGCTCGGCGTCGTCGGCCCCACCCGCATGGCCTACGAGCGCGTGGTGCCGATCGTCGACATCACCGCCAAACTATTGTCAAGCGCGCTGTCCCACCACTGATGCGCTATCTCAAGGAACCCGACTTTGCCCACGGCCAGCCCGCCCGCACCGGCATCCTGCTGGTCAACCTCGGCACGCCCGCAGCGCCCACCGCCAAGGCGCTGCGGCCCTACCTGAAGGAATTCCTGTCCGACCCGCGCGTGGTGGAAATTCCGCGCGCCGTGTGGTGGCTGATCCTCAACGGCATCATCCTCAACACCCGGCCGAAAAAATCCGCCGAGAAATACGCCGCGATCTGGACCGCCGACGGCTCGCCGCTGAGGGCGCACACCGAAAAGCAGGCCAAGCTGCTGAAAGGCTGGCTGGGCGAAAAAATCGCTTCCCCCTTCATGGTCGAATACGCCATGCGCTACGGCCAGCCGTCGGTGCCCGACACCCTGTCACGGATGAAAGCCGCCGGCTGCGACCGCATCCTGATCCTGCCCTCCTATCCGCAATACGCCGCCTCCAGCACCGCCAGCGCGTTCGACGCCGCGTTTGCCTGGCTGCTGAAAACCCGCAACCAGCCGGCGCTGCGCACCCTCAAGCACTACCACGACCACCCCGCCTACATCCACGCGCTGGCCGCCAACATCCGCGACACCTGGCAGATGCACGGCCGCCCCGACGTGCTCGTGATGAGCTTTCACGGCGTGCCGCGCTACACCCTGGACAAGGGCGATCCCTACCACTGCGAATGCCAGAAGACCGGCCGGCTGCTGGCCGAAGCGCTCGGGCTCGAACCCGGCCAGTTCCGCCTCACCTTCCAGTCGCGCTTCGGCCGCGCCGAATGGCTGCAGCCCTATACCGACAAGACGCTGGAAGCGCTCGGTCGCGAAGGCGTAAAGTGCGTCGACGTGGTGGCGCCGGGCTTCACCGCCGACTGCCTGGAAACGCTGGAGGAACTGGCGATGGAAGGCCGCGCCAGCTTCCTGCAGGCGGGCGGCAAGGACCTCCGCTACATTCCCGCGCTCAACGAACACCCGCAATGGATCGATGCGCTCGGCCGGATCGCGCTGGAAAACCTGGGCGGCTGGGTCAGCGAAAACCTGGACCGCGACGCCGACGAAGTGTCGCGCCAGGCCAGCAAAAACCTGGCCCTGGCCATGGGTGCGCGCAGCTAGTGTCTGGTTGCATAAGTCTGCGTCAGCACCGAGGCCGAGGATTTGGCGTGACTGGCGCGAAGGTAACCGCAGCCATAGTCGTTCTATGGCGAGGATTGCCGACAAAGCCAGGCTCGTCAAAGACCGGCCGAATGTAGCAAGACTTATGCAACCAGACACTAGCACCTGGCGCACGGTCGATTTCACCACCTTCGAGCCGCCCCCCACCGTGCCCAACGTCCACATCATCGGCGACTCGATTTTGTCGGCCTGCCGAAGTCCGGTCATATGGCGGCCAGCCAGGCCAAGATGTGCGCCGCCGCCATCGTCGAACTGCCGGCAGGCCGGCAGCCGGACCCCGCCCCGGTCATCGCCAACACCTGCTACTCGGCCACCTCCAGCACCACCGCCGGCCATGTTGCCCACGTGTACCGCTTCGAGGCCGGCAAGGGCCATGTCGCCCAGCCCGAAGGCGGCGCCACCGTCAGGGGCGACGAAACCAACTTCACCTATATGGAATCCTGGTCGAAAAACATCTGGGCCATTGTTCCAAGCGGATTGCACAGGTAACTGAAACAGGGTGGAGGCCCGTTTTTTTGGCGGCTGAAGCCCGCCACCCCGGGTTCTTTTCAAGTCCAGGCACGCTGGCGCCGGTTGAGAGCCGGCTTTCCGCAACAACCGCACCACGCCGTCGGCGGCCCCCGCACAGGCAAGCGCGGCGCGGCGGGGGGGCAACAACCAGCCTTTCGGACAATGGATACTCAGGGCAAGCCCCCGTATTTCTCCGGCCGGGTTCTGTACAATTACGCACCGGGGCCGTGCGCGCTTTGCTCATGCCGCCGCATCAGGCCCGCGACCCCGCGGCACCGAAGGGAGGGATCCGAACTTCGGTACGCGCCGAGCGTCTTCCTGAACTCTACTATGCTTGCCGGGTCAACGATCTCATCGCAGCCGACCCTGCGATGGATAGCCCGGCCCGATGCCGCTGGCGAGGACATCGAGATCTTGAGCTGCACGCCATTGTTGAATTTTAAAATACACGAGATGAACGACATGTTGAGAAAGACGATTATGGGCAGCGCGATGGCGGCGGCCCTGATTCTTCCCGCACTGGCCGACAAGCCAGCGGACAGCCGGCAGGCAGCAAAAGAGGAACTGGGCCGGGCCCTGTTCTTCGATCCCAGCCTGTCCTCGCCGCCGGGCCAGTCCTGCGCCACCTGTCACGATGCGAATGCGGCCTTCACCGATCCTGACCGCAGCCTGCCGGTATCGAAGGGGGTCCTGCCCGGCCGCGTCGGCAACCGCAACACGCCCACGGCCATGTATGCCGCCTTCAGCCCGGACTTCCATTTCGACAAGGAAGAAGGCCTGTATGTCGGCGGCCAGTTTCTCGATGGCCGCGCCGCCACCCTTGAGGAGCAGGCCAAGGGCCCCCTCCTGAACCCGCTGGAAATGGCCAACCCGGACAAGCAAAGCGTGGTGGACAAGGTGCGTCGCGCAGCCTACAGCCAGACGTTCGACAAGGTGTTCGGCCAGGGCGCGCTCGACGACACCGAGCAGGCGTACGAGCGCATCGCAGAAGCCCTGGCTGCGCTCGAGCGCACTCCGCAGTTCAGCCCGTTCTCGTCCAAATATGACGCCTGGCTCGCCGGCAAGGCGAAGCTGACACCGCAGGAACTACGCGGCCTGCGCCTGTTCGAGGCCGAGGACAAGGGCAACTGCGCGGCCTGCCATACCAGCAAGCCGGGCCCCAAGGGCGAACCGCCGCTGTTCACCGACTTCACCTACGACAACCTGGGGGTGCCGCGCAATCCAGACAACCCCTTCTACAAGCTGCCGACCCAGCTCAATCCCACCGGTGTGGCCTGGATCGACCGCGGCCTCGGGGCCACGGTGAACAAGCCTTCGGAAGACGGCAAGTTCAAGGTGCCGACCCTGCGCAACATCGAACTGACCGCCCCGTACATGCACAATGGCTACTTCAAGAGTCTGCGCGGCACCGTGGTGTTCTACAATGACCGCGACAAGAAGCCGCGGTGCAGCCAGGACCTGGTCACCGAAGAGACCGCATTGAAGCAGAAATGCTGGCCTGCGCCGGAGGTGAACGCCAATGTCAATGACGAGGAACTGGGCAACCTGGGGCTGACGGAGCGTGAGATCGACGACATCGTCGCCTTCATGAAGACGCTCAATGACGGCTGGCAGGCGATGAAGGGGAACCGCTAACACGGTTTTATCGGAAACCTGAATCTACCGGAAGGTGGTTGAGGAAATAATTGTAATTGGGTGCCCCACATTTTCTGCTGCGTTCCCTTTCCCGTTTTCCCCGATCTACCTTGAAGCGTGTGCAATATCGGCGTGCAGCTTCACGCCCAGGGCGCGAATAACCTTCATCACCGTGCTGAACTCCGGATTGCCGTCGGCGGAAAGCGCCCGGTAGAGGCCTTCGCGTGAAATTCCGGTATCGCGTGCAAGCTGGCTCATCCCTTTGGCGCGGGCGATACTACCCAATGCCGTGCGGATCAGGCTACCGTCGCCGGGGTCTTCTTCAATGCAAGCATCAAGATAAAGCGCCATATCCTCCTCGGATTCGAGGTAATCGGCACTGTCGTAACGAGAAAACTTTTCAGCCATGACTCAATCCCTCCAATCCTTCGCAATTTCGATGGCGCGGTCGATATCCGCATCCTGAGTGCGCTTGTCGCCACCTGCCAACAGGACAATCACCAACGGCCCGCGCCGGATGAAATACAAGCGGTAACCCGGGCCATGGTCTATTCGCATCTCAGAAACGCCACCGCGCAGGGCACAAAGGGGACACAACAGGGCACAAAGGGGACGCTACCCTTTCAGGGCACAAAGGGGACGCTACCCTTTGGCGCTACACTTCCAGCATAAACAAAGGGTAGCGTCCCCTTTATCGTTGTAATCATAAATATGGTGCAGAAAAGCGGGGCGGCCGCGCTACCTGCACGCCACCCTGGCCCCGACAATCCACATCATTTGTTCAAGTCCGACAGGCTGCTTGCACAAACAAAGGGTAGCGTCCCCTTTTGCCATAAGGCATAAAGGCCTTTTGATTAGCTGGATTGCCACGCGAGTTTATGCCCACTGGGTGCTCGCAATGACGGCTTTTTACGACTGGTACCTTGGTAATTTCCGCCTCCCTAAAGGGTAGCGTCCCCTTTCCCCAAGGGTAGCGTCCCCTTTCCCCCCTTTCCCTAAGCCGTCGCCGCGTGACGAACAGCCACTTTCGCCTGACCGCGCTGCTCGGCCTGCCACAGATCATAAGCAAGCTGGCCCTTCAACCAGCTTTCCGCGCTCGGGCCGTCAAGCCACGCTTCCAGGCGCAAGGCGAGGTCGACGCTGATGCCGGCTTTACCGTTCACCACCCGAGAGAGCGTTACGCGGTTGATGCCGAGTTCCTGTGCCGCCTGGGTCACTGTCAATCCCAGCGCCGGTAGCACATCCTCGCGCAGGGTTTCGCCGGGGTACGGCGGATTGTGCATTCTAGCCATATGGTCTCCTTCTCAGTGGTAATGCCGGTAATCGACCAGGACCGCATCTTCCCCCTCAAACACAAAAGTCATCCGCCAGTTGCCGTTGACCGTCACCGACCAATGTCCTGCCAGATCGCCGGAGAGCGGATGCAACCGCCAACCCGGCATATTCATTTCGCGCGGGCTTGCGGCATCGTTCAATTGCCGCAGTTGCCGTGCCCGGCGGGGCGCATGATCCGGCCGGATACCCGACCTGTTACCCGTCTCGAAGAGCAATTGCAGACCTTTGTGCTTAAAGTGCTTGATCATGCCAAATTGTAGCGTCAGGCGCTACACATAGCAACCACGGCAAAAGTCGGCGTTGGCGAGACGGCGAGTATACGTAGAAAACCCCACCACGCTTGTGACGGGATGGGGCTTTCAGGTTTATTGCGACCCCCGGTGAGTTGGGGGCTTAGGGGATGGGCCGATTAAACGTGGCCTGTCCCCTAATACTCTGAGATTTTGAGAGTGAAGCACACGGCGCAGCAAACGCCGTGATTACCACCGGCGCTTTAACGCCGGTTTTTTTCAGGCGCGACAAAGATGAAAGACCTGGTACAAAGGGGCACAAAGGGGACGCTACCCTTTGGCGCTACACTTCAGGGGCACAAAGGGGACGCTACCCTTTGGCGCTACACTTCCAGCACAAACAAAGGGTAGCGTCCCCTTTTCACCTCCGGTTTTAACAGATAAGGGGACGCTACCCTTCAGATAAGGGGACGCTACCCTTTGGCGTTACACTTCCAGCACAAACAAAGGGCAGCGTCCCCTTTATGTGGCTCCAAACAAAGGGTAGCGTCCCTTTTATTACCTTTTATTATGGGTGATTTTTGCCATTTTTGACGGTCGCCAAAGAACGCCATTTTGTTCATGCTGCCCTGGCGTGCTTAATCTCAAGAGGATAAGCGCCATTGGCACGTGCATCCAGTAATACGAGCTCAACCGTAGTCCCGTCTTCTGCATAGCTGACATGCGCATTCCAGTCTTGCGACACCTCGCGCACGATGGGTTTGTCAGATAGTCGAATAACAAGAATATCGTCCTCATCAAAATAGACTGTGTGCATATAGACCTCCTATAACACCTCAAAATGGTGCATAACCGTTTTAACAATAAGCTGGTCTTCCAGCACCAGTACAGCACACAGCAGATTATCCGATCGCTCGCTGAAATCCTTGAAAACCCACAGATGAGTGGCATCCCGATAACGCGTTTCCCCCGAGTCAATCACGTCCAGCAACAGGGTTTCGCTGATACCACGCTCAACCATACGCATTTGTGCGTGAGCGGTGATGACGATAGTGCGTTGAAATCGTGTGCTGTACATACGCAACATTGTAATCATAAATATAGTGCAGAAAAGCGGGGCGGCCGCGCTGCCTGCACGCCACCCTGGCCCCGACAATCCACATTTGTTCAAGTCCGACAGGCTGCTTGCACAAACAAAGGGTAGCGTCCCCTTT
>JAUYCF010000087.1 GCA_030692355.1 Thiobacillus sp. | reverse complement strand
CACGTTGCCCAGATCGTTGTAGACGTCGGCCTGATCCGGCCGGATTTTCAGGGACTGGCGGAAGGCCGCCTCGGCTTCGTCGGCGCGGTCCGATTCCGACAGCAGCAGGCCCAGGTTGTAGAGCGCGTTGACATTTTCAGGGGCTCTGGCCAGGACTTTCCTGAAAGCGGCTTCCGCTTGCGCGGGCCGCTGCGTGGCGCGGTACAGGTTGCCCAGATTGATCGTGCTGTCCGTATCGTCCGGGTTCAGTTCAAGCGCCCGCTGGAAGGCCGCCTCCGCCTCGTCGAGCCGGCCGGCATCCCGCAGGACCAGGCCGAGGTTGCCGTACGCGGCGGCATAGTCCGGCTTCACCCCGATGGCCGAACGCAAATAGGATTCGGCCTTATCCGTCAGGCCTAGCGGGCGCGCGCAGACCGCGGCAAGATTCAGCAGGCTGGGCTGCGGCGGCGAAAGCGTCAGCAAGGTCTCGGCCAGTTCGAGCGCCTGCTGGAACCGGCCCTGCTGGTAAAGGGCGAAAGCGCGCTGCGCGGCGGCGATGTGTTCGGCGGAGAGGGGCATGGGCAATCGGTACGGGGCTGGCAAATCCGTTATTTTATTCGATCGCGGTTAGCAGCCGATTTCCTTCAAGTCCGACAGACTGCCAGGCCCGGATGGCCACAGACATGCGCAAAACCAACGCTCACCTGAAGTGGTCTGGCCGAAGGGCCATCTGCCTGGTAACGCCTCAGGGATGAGTCTGGCCTGCAATCTTGCCATTTGTGGCGAGATTAATTTTTATGCTAATAAATTCAAATGACTAATCTAACCACGCAATCTCTTATCGAATACCTGAATGACCGCCCGGGCGGGGTCTCTTCGAGCGAGATCGAAGCCCATTTCGACGTCAGCCGGAGCACCCTGATCCGTCGCTTGAAAGAGGCCATGCAGGCTGGCGCCATCACCGTTACCGGCAAGGGCCCCGCGACGCGGTATTTCAGTGCGGATCCGCTGTCCGCGCTGAAAGCATACTTCGCCAGGACCCACACCGACAGGGTTATCGCGCCATATCGAGAAGAGCGTCTCGCGTCGTTGCCCGGCCTCTCCGATGAGGCGGCCCTTAAATTCAGGGGCATTGCCAGGCATCCGCTTGGCAAGCGCGAGCTCGGAAAATTCTTGATCGACTTCGCTTGCGCCTCGTCGGTCCTGGAGGGCGGCACCTACTCGCTGCTCGACACCCAGGCCCTGATCGAATACGGGGAGAAGTCCCCGGGCAAGCCGCTCGAAGACGCCTTCCTGGTGCTCAATCACAAGGCGGCATTCGAGTACTTGCACGACAACATGCGGCTCGATTCCATCTACCGCGTTCATGACCTGCTCACCAGCGATCACGATCTGCCGGAGCTCGCCGAGTCGCGCCACTTCCTGCCTGCAAATCAGCGCGGCGTGGCACGGGAATATGCGGAGGTCGATATCGCCCTAAGCGCATACCTGCCTCCATTTCGCCTTGGCACAGGCTACCTCGCAAAGGCGCTGGAGCGTGTGCTGGAAACCGCTGACTCGATTCAGGACCCGGTGCAGGCAGCTTTTTACCTGCTGACGCGCATCCCGTACCTTCAGCCCTTCACGGACGGCAACAAGCGGACGTCGCGAGCGATCTGCAACGTCCCGCTGATCCGTGCGGGCCTCCCCCCGATCTCCTTCGTCGATTTCGGGAAACAGGATTACATCGTGTCGCTGCTGGCGTTCTACGAGCTCGGCGACACCCGCCTTGCAGAGCGCTGCCTCGTCGAAGCCTACACAAAATCCATCGTGCGTCTCGGCATTCCGAAGCCATGACAAGGCACGGGTCGCGCCAACTTGGCACCCCACGCGGTTACAGGAATGCTGGCCGCCGTTGGCGGATACCGCCAGGGCCATTTTTCTGAAGAAGAAATTTTCTTGGACAACATGCGCCCCGCCTCCCGGATATGAAGCGCATCTTGAGATCGTCCGAGAACGAAAATCAACAGTTTTACGTAACGGCTGGCAGCAGCATCCTGGCCGTTGTGGGGGCGTTGGGCTGCTTGACGGGGTGGGTGGCGCTTGATAGGGTGTGGCCCGAATCCTTCGTCCTGGAGAACACGGCAGGAATCCTGTGTGAATGTGGATGTCAGGGTAGTGTGGACATCAACCATGAACGTAGAGTCTATGCGCGCCCGTCTGGTGGATCGATGGGAAGCCTCCGCTAATGCGGTGGACGTGGTGTCTCTTTCGGGGGTGCGGCATGCCCGTGAAGGAGCAAACTGGAACAGGCGCGTGTGCGGTTAAAGTTTTTCCCGGCCGATACGTTAATGCCTGGACCGGAATCTGGACGATGGAATGAGGGGCGGTCACGAGCGTTGCTCATCGACAGCAGACTGGCGGTACCGCAACAAGAATTTTGCGCCGGTAACGGATCCCTCGAATCGGCTTTAATGTCTGTGTGGGGTTTTTTAACGGAGGAGCAGGCAAATGGAGGTACGTGAATGGATTGGAGACTGAAGATAAATAAGGAGGTGCCGAACAATGTTTAGCAAAAGTCGCAGTGTGTTCACGCGGGCCGGGTTGGCATGCGTGGCGCTGTGGGCTTTGTCCGGTTGTGCTGTCCTGCAGCCGAATGACGGCGAACAGTGGCAGGAATCCCAGCGCCCCGTATTGACAGCGCGTGCCGAGGCACGTTGGGGCGCCCTGATCAAGGGGGACTTCGAAAAGGCGTATACCTTTTCGTCACCTGATTTTCGGGCTGTTGTATCTGCGCAACAATATCGCGGCAAGTTCGGGCGTGCGCTAAGCTGGCGTTTGGCGCGTGTTGTTAACGTCAGTTATGATGCTCCAACCGTTGCTACTGTTTCGGTGGAAGTGACTTATCGGGCTTCGCTCCCAGGAACAGGCGGGGAGACGATCGAAACCCAGAGCCTGAACTCCGAGAAATGGATTTACAAGAATCGGGAGTGGTGGTACACAGCCAACTAGCAGCTTAGGCATTCGAGGTTTCGCCGAGAGGTGTTGGTGACAAGTGTTGTAGCTGGGGCCAAGCGCTTGGCTTTTAATTGGTAGTTTTTTTTTCACCTTGCAAGGAGTATTACTAATGAAATTCAATATCCGCAAAAAACTCGTGACCCTGGCTGTCGCTTCGGCTGTCAGCGGCGGTACCATGATGATGGCGGCTCCGGCAGCGGCCATGAACGTCTCCCAGAATGGCGTCGGCCAGGTTCTGCTGTTCCCCTACTACACGGTCAAAAACGGCTTTGACACGGTTTTCTCGGTGGTCAACACCTCCGACAAGACCGCCGTCTTCAAGATTCGCTTCCGCGAGGCCCTGAACAGCCGTGAAGTGCGTGACTTCAACGTCGTTCTCTCCCCGTACGACGTGTGGAACGGTGCCGTGACCGCAACCGCCAACGGCGCCCTGTTCCGCACCTTCGACAAGAGCTGCACCTCGCCGCGTCTGCCGGGCATGGTTAGCGCCGCTGATCGCGCCGCCGTGGGCAGCAAGGGCGAAATCGACTTCACCAACACGCTGTTCAGCGGCACTAATACCGACGGCGCCGCCCAGACGATGGACCGCGTCAAGGAAGGCTATTTCGAAGTCATCCTGATGGGCGTGAGTGATCTTTCCTTCACCAGCACCAGCAACGTGCTCGAATACAACGCCAAGCACGTGAACGGCGTGCCGCGCGACTGCGCCAAGGTGGACAATCTGTTCCTTGACACCGCTGCGATGAACCTGCTCATGGATCCCCCGGAGAACATCCTGAAGGGTCAAGTGATGTATCTGAACACCGCCAACGGCACCGCGATTGACGCCAAGGCGACCGCGCTCGAGAACTTCCAGACGGCTAACAGCATGGTCTACCCGCCGTCGGACCTCCGTCCCGACTTGAGGGATGGTGACGTTGATGCGGACTACTACTTCCTGAATAATGGTGTCCCCGGTGGTGGTACTGTAGTCGGAAGTTCGGTTAATGCCGTGGGCGCCCTGCTGTCCGCGACCTCGCTGATCAACGAATTCGCCACTGGCGGCGTCGCCAACACCAGCTGGGTGGTGACCTTCCCGACCAAGCACCATTATGTTGATGGTGTTGGCCCTATTTCGCCGTTTAGCGAGCGGTTTGACACTACGGATGTTCTTGCTGGCCCTCTCGGCACGGTGGGTAAGTCCTGCGACGACATCAAGGTGAGCATGTACAACCGCGAGGAAGCCACGGAAGAGGAAGTCGGCAACACCCAGTTCTCGCCTGCACCGGCTGCTGGTACGCTTCCGTCGCTGTGCTATGAGGCCAACGTCGTTGACTTCAACAGCAGCAGCGTGTTCGGCGTAGGTACCAACCGTCTGTCCATGGACACCAGCGCTGTAGGCGGCGCTGGCTGGGCGCAGCTGAAATTTGCCGAAGGCATTCAAACGGTGGCCGGTTTGCCGGTTATCGGCTTCGCGGCGCAGGTGCGTACTTCCGGCGACCTGACGGCGAACTACGGTTCCGCCATTGAGCACGCCATCACACGCGAGCAGATTCTCGGACTAACTCCGTAATCGAAACTAGTCGGTAGTACCTGTAGTTTCAAAGAGCCTGCGCAAGCAGGCTCTTTTTTTGTGCGCCCGGCACGGGCGCACACTTGTGGGTGCAAGTTCCACCGTGGGTTGATCACGCGAACGAAGCGAAACGCAAGTGCATGTGGGAGCGGCTTTAGCCGCGATAGCGCGCAGCCCATGGCGGCTAAAGCCGCTCCTACGGGGGATGGCGCCCGCATCGGCACAAGGAGACCCGCCTTGATGCCCTCTGGCCTTCAGTCCGTTTGTCATCGGAAAACTACCGTTGGAGAACCCCGAAGCGCAAAAAGCTCGCAACGCCTCAAGAAGCGGTTCAGGCAACCGATAAAAATGCAGATGGCAGAGCAGTTCGATACCCCCCGTTCCCCGGCCCGCCGGGAAGGGCGGCCTTGTATTCCTGGGTGTATCGGGAAAATTGCTATACAATTTTGCCAATTCCCTGTTTGTGCACTAGTTTTTTCGTGAGTGCGCGGAACTTGCAGGCAGCCGGATGCTCTATCGACGAGTTCCAAATCCGGCAATGCGGCCTTAATTCTGAAAGGAAACGCAATGAATTTATTGAAAAGCACACGCTGGGCGGCGATCGCCCTCGGTCTCCTGGGCGCTTCCTCCAATGCGCTCGCATGCGTTGTCACGCCCGACTCGATCCTTACCGAGGGGCAAACGCTGCAACTCGTCGCCGATTGTGGTGCAGAAAAAATAGTTAAGATTAACTGGCAAATAGCTCCTGCTAGCGATACTCCTGGGACTCCTGGGACTTTCGCGACACTCACGGGAGATGTTGACCTGGACCAGCCGGTTGCCAAGAAAGTCTACTATACGATTCCGGCCGAGCTTTCCAGCAGCGGTGCGGGCGAGTATTGGTTCAAGGTGACGGGCACAAAGGTTGGTGCAGAATCGGGCACTACAGAACCGCTCACTACCTCCGACATGGCGAAGGTGGTGATCAAACCTGCTGCGAACGCTGTGCTTTCTGTGGCCAACGTTAAAAACCCCGCGGTTCCCGGGAATTGCGGCACCCCGCAAGGCGCAGCCATTCAGAGCATGCCCACGGGTCTGGCGCAATGCAATCCCGGCAAGCCGGCGCTCGCCATCTCCGGGCCGCAATCCTTTACCTGGTCCTGTCTTGGCGTGAACGGCGGTGCCGAGGCCAACTGCTATGCCCTGCGCGGCTATACCGTAAGCGCCACGGTCGGCGCCAACGGCTCGCTGGTTGGCATTTCCCCCGCTGGCGGCGGCGTCGCGGCGGGCGGCACGGCAACCATCACGGTGAATCCGGAACCCAACTTTAGCGCGTCGTACAGCAGCCCCTGCGGCGGCACCCCGGCGGGCAACAGCTTCACCACCGGCCCCGTGAACTCGAACTGCAACGTGACCGTAAGCTTCAGCAATACGCCGGTCTATGGCGCATGCGGCACCGCAAGCAACTCGACGCCGGTCGAATCCAAACCAAACGCCAATCTGTGTACGCTCACTGGCGGTACGCCGACGTCCGTTGTCGATACGGCAGTTGCCAACAAATGGACATGGGGTTGCAACGGAACGCCCAATGGCAGCAGCACCACGGCAACAGACTGCCAGGCGCCCAAGGGTTATTTGGTCACCACCTCGGGCAGCGGCGCCAATGGCACCATCGCCGCCAGCAAGGTGGTGGCCGGTGGCACCACTACCACCTTCACCGTGACCCCTGTCAGCGGCTATGCTGCCACGGTAAGCGGCTGCGGCGGTTCGCTGTCCGGCAACACCTACACGACCGGTGCGATTTCGTCTGCCTGTACCGTGTCAGCAACCTTTGCGGTGCAGACGGTGTCGACCACCGACCCCGGCATTGGTGCCGGGTTGTGGGTGCCGCCCAACATGCCTAACCGCACGGTGGCGGACCAGTCTTCCTCGGGAATGTCCCTTAGTTATGTTCCGGGCTGCCTGAATGGCCAATTCGCGAAAGACTCGTCTTCTGCATGCGCGGTTAATGCATACTATACGGGCTCGATTGCTGGCACGACCACTTCGCAGACGGTGACCATGGGCTCCGGGAAACAGCTGGTCTTACGCTATAAAACCCCAGCAACCATAACGGACGCTAAAACCATCAAGGTAAGCGCATGGAACGGTGGCAACGTCGCTGTGAACATGAAAACATGGTTGAGCACAAGCCCGACCGCAAGTTATGAAACCGTGCCGACAGAGTGCAGGGCGCTGTCAACCACGTCGCCAATGATCTCTACGGCTTCAAGGGAGAGCATTACCACAACGACGACAGGGTGGTTTACCTCAACCACGACAAGATACTATTGCCAGTTGGCACCCAACACCGTGTATTACTTCGGTATCGAGTTCCCCGAAGTCGTGTCGGGCAGTGCGGCTCGCTTTCAGGTGGATGAATTGAGCGCTGATTTTCTTCCATGATTTCTTGGGCAACAAGGCTAAGTAAACAATAGCCGTTGCATTGTGTGCCCGGCATTTGCCGGGCACTTTTTTTTGGTTAGCGGAAGGTCGGCTTTGCTTCGGCTGATTTAAAGTCTTGGCAGTTTGTTTTGAGAGTTGGGTGTTAAAAATGATTATGTTTAAATTTCAGTGGTGGAAGGCGGCGCTGGCTTCGCTGCCGATGGCGTGCACGGCGGGGCTGGTTCAGGCACAGACGTTCTCGGATGGGCACGGCAGCATTTCCCAGGCGGAAGTCCGCATGGAACTCGATGGCGCCCCCCCGGGAGTCCGCGAGCAGATGAATCGCGAGCAGATGGAGCGCTTCATCGGTAATGTGCTGACCGAACGCCGTCTGGAGGGCGCCGCCAAGGCGGCAGGAGCGGCGGATTTGCCGCAGGTAAAGGCCGGCATCATGCGCGCCACCCGTGAAATCGTGGCGCGCGCCTATATGGAAGGCGAAGTGGTCAAGCTGGCCGCCAGCCTTCCCGATCTGACCGAACTGGCCAGGGAGCGCTACATGGGTAACCTGGCCGCGCACGTTGTGCCGGAAGGGATAAGGGTGTCGCACATCCTGTTTACGGTGAACGACGAGGAGGAGGCCAAGCGCGAGGTGGTGGTTAAAGCCCGTGCCGCGCAGGTTCTGAAGCAGTTGCGCGAAGGCGCCGATTTCACCGAACTGGCCAAGGAACATTCCGAGGATCCCGGCAGCAAACGGGCCGGCGGCGAAATCCGCGACTGGTCGGACAAGGGAAGGTTCGTGCCGCCGTTCGAGGAGGCCGCCTACGCGCTGAAACCGGGCGAGGTCAGCGACCTGGTGCGCACCCGGTTTGGTTATCACATCATCAAACTGCACGAGAAGCGCGATGCGAGGCAGAAGTCCTTCGAGGAAGTGAAGGCGGGTCTGGTGAGCGCATTGCGCCAGGAATTTCTGGGTAACAAGCGCGCGGAATGGATGAAGCAATTCCAGGGCGACAAACCGGTCGAACTGGATGACGCCACGCTGGAGGCGCTGAAAAAACCGTAGAAGGCATGGCCGGCGGGGACGGGGCATTCGGCTGGGCTGGATGCCCCGTGAGTCAATCGCGGGTAAACCCGCCCCCACAAAACTTCTGCTGCTGCCACGTGTAGGAGGGGCTTTAGCCCCGATAGGTACGACAATCGCGGGTAAACCCGCTCCTACCGGGGGTGCAGGATGCGTTAGGCGCATCGGTCTT
>JAUYCF010000059.1 GCA_030692355.1 Thiobacillus sp. | reverse complement strand
CACCCCGGTCAAGCGCTACAGCTCGGGGATGCAGGTGAAGCTGGCGTTCGCGGTGGCGACGAGCATTGAGTCAGAAATTCTGATCGTGGACGAGGTGCTGGCGGTGGGCGATCTGGCGTTTCAGCGCAAGTGCTTCGACCGGATGGAGGACTTGATCAAGCGGCAGGGAAGAACTGTTCTGCTGGTGTCGCACAACATTCGCCAAGTCGAACGTCTTTGTTCACGAACAATATTACTTAGCCACGGAAAAATTGTGTTGGATGACATACCAAATAAAGTTTGCAATGCATTTTATGAGGCTAGTGACAAACAGATTCATGATACAAAATCTTCGAGCAAAGCAGGACGAACTAAATCTAGTGGCGATATCGAAATAGAATCAGTCGACATATTCAACGCCGAAGGGAGCCCAGCCTCCACAATTGAGCATCTTGACGACATCGAATTTAGGGTTGTCTATAAGGTCAATAAGCCTTTGCAAGAACCCATTTTTGGCCTTGGTGTGCACACCACCGATTTCCTTTATTTGGCCACCAGCCAAAGCATCGGACAACTTATGCCTGGAAAACTATCCCCCGGGACTTACACATTGAGCTACAAGGTTCGCAGCTTCCCATTTCTGCCCGGTGTTTATTCCCTTCGCCTGGGTGTTGCGCTTGGCGGTTCATTTCAACCAGTTTTTTACAGCGAAAATGTTCTGCCAATCCAAGTTATTGCTCCACATATAAACCGCGCTGTCGCTTCTGGCACCAATGAAGGTTTTATCTCACTTAATGGGGTGTGGAATCTGACAAGTACTCCATATACAAATACGCAATCAAATTTCTAGCATGGCATACGCGCTTATACAGCTCATAGAACAAACCAAAATCAAATATTCGCGTCATGAAAAGCTCATAAAATGAACCCAAAAAATTCTTTCGGAAAGAGAGGGGCCTACACAAGCGTAAGGCCAGATATATCATCCCGTGTGCCCCAGAATGCCATACGGATACTCGATGTAGGTTGCAGTAATGGAACCTTGGGGGCTGAGCTGCGTAGCCTTGTCCCGGGTCGCATTGTAGAGGGAATCGAATATGACACGGCGTTTTGCCAGGAGGCCTCAAATAAATTAGATCGGGTCATACAGGGGGATCTAAACCATTTTGACTGGAATGCGCAATTCACAGGGCAGGTTTTTGACTGCATGATCTTTGCAGATGTTCTGGAGCATCTTGTGGATCCATGGTGTGTGCTAAGCAAGGCTACGGAATTCCTGATGCCCGGCGGGACGGTAATTGTAAGCGTTCCAAACATCCGACATATTTCCTCACTAAATTCCATATTCCTTCGCGGGACATTCCCCCGAATTGGAAGGGGGCTATTCGATGAGACACATTTACGCTGGTTTACGAGTAAGGATGCACGCCATTTACTTGAGGTTAGCGAACTGCAACTAGTTTCATTGTCAGCCAACTTGCGCATCAACGACGTCCCCGAGACTCCACTAAACCGCTTTGCCCAGCGGCACTTGGTTCGATTTGAAAAGTGGTACTTGGTGAAAGAATTTCTCGGCTATCAGTTCGTGCTTGTAGGGGTAAAAAATTAGCATGACTAATACCGGGCAACCCATTGTTTATATCTTGGTTCTAAACTATTGCTCATTAGAAGACACGCTCGCCTGCGTGGAATCGATCCGCCACATTTCTTACCAGAACCTTAAGCTGCTCGTGATCGATAACAACTCGCCGGATGGAAGCGGGAAGATTCTCGGCAGCAAGATTCCCGATCATGAGTTTCTTCAACTTCCTGAGAATACCGGCTACGCAGGGGGCAACAATACCGGATTCAAAAAGGCACTGGATAACAGCGCGGATTACATCCTGGTCGTTAACCCTGACGTCCGACTCCTTCCAGACTCGATTATGCGCTATGTCGAAATACTCGAAAGAGACAAGGAAATCGGCGCGCTGAATCCAATTCAACTCTCTGCTGACGGGCAGTCGATCGACGAAAGCTTTTCCCGCTCCATTCTCCCAAGTTCATCACCTTATCGACCAGATTTATTTTCTGGACTGAATGAGGTGAAATCCTTGTTTGGAGCTTCACTAATGCTGCCAGCGCGAACTATCAAACAGGTTGGGGGATTCGACCCACTTTTTTTTGCTTACGGTGAGGAGGAAGACCTCTGCCGCAGAATACGCCGCCGAGGGCTAAAGCTAGTTGTCACTACAGAAGCCCCTGTTATCCACAAACGCACCAAAGAGAATCGCGTAATCAGCGATTTTGTTCTTTTTCTCCGATTAAAGGGTGCTTACCTGTACAACCTGAAAAATCCAGCGCTCGGATTCCGCTTCGCACTCAAGCACTTCGCTCGAGATTTTATCCATGATGTGCAAGGAAAGCGCTCCAACACATATCCGTTCAACAGGTATCCAGTGAAATCTCGACATGTTCTACGCTCAGGGTTTTGGATAATTCGTAATCTGTTATCGATTCGGCAGCATCGGAAACTCGATCAAACAAGTGGCCCCTATGTCTGACGCAGAAATCTGCGGGATTTGCAATCCATGCTTAACCACAAACGTATTACAGCGGTTTGTTAACTCCTGACCAATGACCCGCGTTCTTTTCATCACACATGGCCCGCTACTCTATGGAGCGCAAATGTCTTTGCTTGCCTTGTTGGCAGGTATTGACCGCAATACCGTGACGCCCTTTCTGCTCTCTCCGCGGGAGGGCCCGTTGACCGAAGAGGCAAGAAAACTGGGCATTCAGGTTGTCATCTCCGGGATCGAGCATTGGGTGACGTTTGGAAATGCGGCGAAGAAAAATTACCCAAGACGTCTGACCAGTGTGGCGGTGGGACTCAAGGGCCGAGTACGGGCTATCGCCCGGATCATCGAGCAACTTGGTATAGATCTTGTTTACACCAACACGGTTACCGTTATCGAGGGGGCTATTGCTGCACGCATAACTCAACGGCCGCACGTGTGGCACCTGCGTGAGCACGTTGCCGGCAACAAGGACCTAAAGGCCTTGTGTCCAGCCCCGTTGATTTCCCGCATCGTGGGCCGGCTTTCCACTAGCGTCATCGTCAATTCACAAGCGTTGGCCAAGGCCTACACGTGCAAAAGCATCGATGAGAAGGTGACGGTTGTGCACAACGGGATCAATCTCGAATCATTGCAGCCCATCGACGATGCGCGCGATTCGCTACGGCGTGAGCTGAATCTCGGACCAGCGACGAAAATCGTTGCGACGATTGGTTCCCTAACGCCAAGAAAGGGGCATCGAGCCTTTATCGATGCAGCGTCGATGCTCAGCAACCATTTGAATGGCGATATCGCTTTCCTGGTCGTGGGCAGCGGCGACAATAAATATCTCGGGGAGTTGGTATTAAAGGTCAAGCAGGGCGGCCTTGAAAATGCATTCAGGTTCGTCGGCTGGCGAAATGACATCGACAGGATTTTGTCGGCGGTCGATCTTTTGCTTGTTACAGCGGAGCAGGAAGCATTCGGTCGGACGGTCATTGAAGCCATGGCTGCACGCGTGCCTGTCGTAGCGACAATGAGTGGGGGGCCGGAGGAAATCATCGTTGATGGCCTCACGGGTTTCCTGGTGCCGGTAAATGACTCACAGGCAATGGCGAGGCGCGCCGAGGATATTTTGTCGGATGCCGCACTGACCAAACGCCTGGTGGATGCCGCCTATCTGCGTGTAAAAGAAGTCTTCAGCATTGATGCTTACATAAAAAAAATAGAGGCAATCATCCTTAACATGACCAGCCACAAGGCTGTCCGCCACTAATTCAAAAATGCCAGAACAACATTCAAATGACGATTCGGCAGCGCGCCTGATTGCCTTCTACCTCCCCCAGTACCACCCCATTCCCGAGAATGACGATTGGTGGGGCAAGGGCTTTACCGAATGGACCAATACAGCAAAGGCCAAGCCGCTGTTCCGTGGTCACTACCAACCGCACGTTCCGGCCGATCTGGGCTTTTACGATCTGCGGGTACCCGAAACGCGTGCCGCGCAGGCCGAGATGGCTCGTGCCCATGGGATCGAAGCGTTCTGCTATTACCACTACTGGTTCGGTGGCACGCGACTTCTGGAGCGTCCGTTCAACGAGGTACTTGAATCGGGCGAGCCGGATTTTCCCTTTTGCCTGTGCTGGGCGAATGCGACCTGGTCCGGAATCTGGCATGGCAACCCCAACCGGATCCTGATGGAGCAGACTTATCCGGGGACGGCGGACTATGAGGCGCACTTCAACGAGTTGCTCAAGGCCTTCCGCGACAAGCGCTACCTGACGGTGGATGGCAAGCCGCTGTTCATCATCTACAAACCCAGGGACGTGCCCAATGTTCAGGACGTCGCCAAGCTGTTTCGTGAAATGGCGGAACGGGCCGGCCTGCCCGGACTGTATCTCGTTGGCGTGGCCCACCACGACAACTGGGACCCCAAGGCCAATGGTTTCGATGCGGTGGTGCTGCAGAACCTGCCCGGGCTGAAAAGCCAGGTTCCGTGGCGATACCCGCTACTGAAGCTGAAAGCGAAGCTCGGCGGCCATCGCCTCACGATTTATAAGTACAAGGATCTGCTGGATACCTTTATCCCGGACAAGACGCGTCAACTGGAATATCTTCCCTGCCTGATCCCCAGTTGGGACAACACGCCGCGCAGCGGCATGAATGGCTTGGTCATGGAAGGCTCGACCCCCGAACTGTTTCGTCAGGGCGTGCGTCAGGCGCTGGATAAAGTAGCGGAGAAGCCCCCCGAGCATCGCCTGGTTTTCCTGAAATCATGGAACGAATGGGCCGAAGGCAATCACATGGAACCCGATCTGCGCGATGGCCACACCCATCTGGAAGCTCTGCACGCCGAAATCAAGTTGTCGGATACCAGCAAATGAACCCAAATTCTTCATTAAGAAAGGCTATGTCACTGTTAGCTGTTGAAGTTATGTTTTGCCCCCTGATGAAGCCCCTACCCTGCGGTATCCCGCAGGCGGCTCCGTAGGAGCGGCTTCAGCCGCGATGCGCCGCAAGGCGCAAAGAGCAAATGCTCGCCAGGGTCTTGCCGTGCCACCTTTGCGGGCTACCCGCCCGCATCGCGGCTGAAGCCGCTCCTACAGGGCTGGCCGGCACCAACAAATACGGTGAAAGAGCCTTAAGAAACGGCCTCAAACACCCGAGACTCGTCAACTTGGCAGCCTGGCCATGCTGGTTCTTGTCATGGGCTTACCACTTCGTGCATGCGGCAAGAGGTCGAGATGGCCTTGTTCGAGGATGTGACAGAATCATCCGGGCTGGGTGACTACGAAGGCATGACCCACGGTGCCGCTTGGGGCGACCATGACGGCGACGGGCAACTCGATCTGGTGCAGTTGACCGGTGCTCGGCAGGATGTTGCGTGAGGCAGGCCGATGAACAATACTGCGTTAGTACCCGCGCGATTGATGGCGCGCCCTTTGCGCACCGTTTCAGCGTAAATTTTTCCCAGGGAGGGAACTATGACACACCAGTTTGATGTGGTTGTTGAAAAAGATTCCGCAGGGTACTTTGTAGCTTCGGTTCCCGTGCTACCAGGCTGTCACACGCAGGCAAAGTCACTCGATGACCTGATGGAGCGCATCCGCGAAGCCATTGAGCTTTATGCCTCTGAACCATTCGCAGGTGAGCGTTACATTGCTTCACTTCCCCCTTTGAAAAAGGGGGACCGAGGGGGATTTTCATGTTCATGCCAACTACAAATCCCCCTGCCCCCACCCCTTTTTCAAAGGGGGGTAATCCACGCCCAGAAAATGGTTCAGAGGCATAAATGAAAATGCGCATATGAACAGAACAAGAATCGGTTGTTTGTGACCAGGAATACTCGGCGCCGTGTTGCTCGTGGACGGGTAGCACGGGGGGGCTTCCGCGATGGCAGCCAAGCAACGCGCTACAATGTAATACACCCATTCTGGAGATATCTCATGGCGACCCTGACGATGCGCATTGATGACCGCATGGAAACTGAGCTGTCCAAACTCGCCGAAGCCGCGCATCGCACCAAGAGCGACCTGGCTCGCGAGATGCTGCGCAGACAGATCGCTATCCGCCGCTTCCAGGACTTGCGTGCCAAGGCTGTGCCTTACGCGGAGGCAGCAGGCTATCTCACCGACGAGGATGTTTTCAGGGACGCCTCGTGAGGGTCTTCCTGGACACCAACGTCCTGGCGAGTGCCTTGGCCACGCGGGGGCTGTGTGCCGACCTGTTCGAGGCAGTGCTGGCCGAGCATGATCTGCTCACCAGTCAGGCCGTAGTGGAGGAGCTGGCGCGCATTCTTACCACCAAATTCCGCATGCCTGTTGAGTTGGCGCGGGCTTATATCGAACTTATCGAAGATTCCGCCGAATTGATCACGGAAACCGTGGTGCTCACTACCCCCATCCCCGACCCCGATGACATCGTCATCCTGGCTGCCGCAAGGGCAGGTGAAGCGGCGTGCTTCGTCACCGGCGACAAGGCACTGCTCGGGCTCGGCGAAGTGGACACGATGCCTATTCTCTCGCCCCGGCAGTACTGGGAGCGATTCCACCTTGGCCGCTGATGCCGCTCGATCCATGCGCGCACCCGATTTAACGCTTGAAACCGCCCTGTGTTTAACTCTGTCAGGAATCGGCATATGAATACTCCGCCCACCAAAACCACCCACTGCAAGAGATTCAGCGATGGGCTCTGCGCCGCTTGGTCACGCCCCTTCCACAGCCCGACTCGCGGGAAAGGGACGATTGGGTGGGGCATGGCGGCTGTTGCAGCGATCAGCTTGCTGACAGGATGCACACGCGAGCTCGACGTCACGATATTCAATGATGTGACGGACAAGTCCGGCCTCGGAAATTATGTCGGCATGACCCACGGTGCGGCCTGGGGCGACTACGACAACGACGGGCAGCCCGATCTGTATGTCACCAACCACCTCAGGCAGGCGATGCTGTTCCGCAACCTGGGCGGCGGGCGCTTTGCCGATGTGACGGCCGAAGTCTTTAATTCAAAAGACCTGGGCGGCGACAAGCACGGCGCGGCGTGGGCGGATTTTAATAATGATGGTCAACTCGATCTGGTGCAGCTGACCGGCGCGATTCAGGGGGTGGGCGTCGAACCCAAGCGCCTGTTCGTCAACGAAGGCGGCAAGCTGGTCGAGCGCGCAGTCGAGCTCGGCGTCGACAACCCGCCGGGGCGCACCCGCATGCCGCTGTGGCTGGACATCGATCATGACGGCAAGCTCGATCTGTTTCAGGGGGCGGAAGCGCGCTTCGACGATCTGACGCCGCCGTTCCTGTTCGCCCAGCAGGACGGGCGCTTTGCCGATGCCACGGCGCTACTCCAGCCCGATTCGCGTTCGGCGCCTTTTTGCGTGCTGACCGCGCTCAACGACGACCGTTATCCCGAAGTGGTCTGCCGCCTGATGGGCCAGGGTCGTCCGGTGCAGGTGTTCGATACCTCCGCCTCGCCGGCACGCACGCTCGACCTGCTGCCGAACTCCGCGTTCGAGGATGTCGCTGCGGGCGACTTCGACAACGACGGTCGCATCGACCTTTTCATGGCGCGCAAGAATTCAGGCGGCCGGGTCGCGCTGGCACGTGGCGGCGAGAATGAACTGACGGCCCAGATCGAGCTGACGCCGAAGAATGTCGCGGAGCCTACCGCCTTCCGCTTCCGCTCCCGTGGGACGCTGAGCCTTACCGTGGCCGGGCAGCACGACGGCGAACTGGAACCGACGGACGTGAAGCTCGGTCCGGCGGGCACCAGCCCGGCCAGCCTCGTGTTCGACCTGGCGACTGACGCCATGCGTGGTCTGCCCCAACCGCCGGGCGGCGCCCGCCCCGCCGTTCTGGTCGGCAGCCACAAGCCGGGGCAGTGGCAGATTGAATTCCATGCCAGGCCCGAAGTGTTCGGCGGCAAGGCCAAGCCGCGATACATCAACGTGCGTATTCATTCCACCGAGGCGATCGAGGATGTCGAGGCGCTCGGCGACGGCGCCAAGGACGAAACCGCGCCGGCGCGGCTGTTCATGAACCGCGAAGGCAAGCTGGTCGAGGAAGGCGACAAGCGCGGCGTGAACGAAATCTCCATTTCTGCGGTAAACGCGGTCGCGGGTGATTTTGACAACGACATGGATCTGGATATTTTCGTGCTCGGCTCCGGCGACGCAGGCAAGACGCCAAACCTGCTGCTGCTGAACAACGGCAAGGGCAAGTTCGAGGTGGTGCGCAACGCCGGCGGTGCGGCGGGCCGGCTGGTTGGCGTGGGCGACTCGGTCACCACGGCGGATATCGACGGCGATGGCTTTCTCGACATCCTGACAACCAGCGGCGGCAGCATGGGGCGCAGCCTGGGCCTGCCGTCGGACAATGGCCGTTACCAGCTCTTCCGCAACGTCGGCAACGGCAACCACTGGATCATGATCGACCTGGAGGGCACGACCACCAACCGCGATGGCATTGGCGCGGTTGTACGAGTGACCGCAGGCGGGGTGACGCAGATGCGGGTACAGGACGGCGGCATCCATGAACGCGGGCAGAACCACGCCAGACTGCACTTCGGGCTGGCGAAGCACACGCAGGTCGACAAGATCACGGTGCAGTGGCCGAGCGGGGTGGTGCAGGAATTGCAGGGAGTGAAGCCTGATCAGGTGCTCAAGATCAAGGAACCCGGCGCGTAGAGAATGCCGGGGCGCTAAACTGACGGGCCAAAAAGATACAAAGGATTTGAATTCCAATGAAAACTGCCCGTGCTTCCAATTGAAACCCGCCACTTGGTCTGCCTGGTTTTCGCTGTGATCACACGCGTAAGTTAATGCTTGACCGCATATATCATATTGATATAATCTTCGCCATGCACATCATCTCCCTCAAAATGCTTCGTGAGTTCTGGCAGAAACATCCAGAGGCAGAAAATGCATTGCGTCAATGGCACACGATTGTTGAACATACAGAATTCAGGGATTTCAACCATGTCCGGGAATGCTTCAATTCTGCCGATTACGTGCCGCCCTATACGATCTTCGATGTTGGCGGTAACAACTATCGCGTGGTGGTGGTTGTCCGATACCGGTTCAAAAAGGTCTATGTACAACAGGTGATGACACATCGGGAATATGACGACTGGAACAAGCTCTATCGAAAAGGAAGGGGGTAACCATGCACGCTGCACCAACTCGACTCGACATTCAAGCCATTCAAGCCTCCTGGCAGACTTTTGACGCGATGGCGCATCTGCGCCCCATCCATGCTGAAGCGGAGTATGACCGTATGGTAGGGCTTATGAATTCCCTGCTGGATGCCATGGGTGATGACGAAGACCATCCACTTTCAGGCTTGCTTGATTTGGTGGGCGATCTGGTTTCGAAATACGAACAAGTGCACCATGCCATTGAGGCGGCGGAACCTAAAGACGCGCTGCGTTTCTTGATGGATGCTCGCGGCCTCAAGCAAGAAGACCTGTCAGCGATCATTCCCCAGAGTAATCTGTCGGCGATTCTGGCTGGAAAACGGAAAATTAGCGCAACGCTAGCGGGCAAGTTGGGCAAGTTTTTCGATATTAGCCCCGCTATATTCATCCCGTCTTGACGGCCATTATTTACGCGCCGCCATTTGCCAGAACAGAAATATTTGGCGAAAACCAGGCTGACCAAGTGGCGGGTTTCAATTGGAATCACGGGCGGTTTTGGGTTGGAACATGTGGCGGTTTTCAATCAGAACGAATGGCGGATTTCCGCCGGAATACGCACCAATAACACTCAAGGCGCGCTTTTCTTCGTGCCTGCGTGGTTTGAACCCGGATTGTTCATCAAGGCATACGATGATGATGCAACCGGGGGCGAGGCGGGTTCAGTAGGGTGCGCCGTGCGCACCATGGAGCAAAGATCGGTGCACACGGCGCACCCTACGAGCCACGAATCTCAAGGCGCGCTTTTCTTCGTGCCTGCGTGGTTTGAACCCGGATTGTTCATCAGGCATACGATGATGATGCAACCGGGGGCGAGGCGGGTTCAGTAGGGTGCGCCGTGCGCACCATGGAGCAAGGATCGGTGCGCACGGCGCACCCTACGAGCCACAAATCGGCTAATGGATAATCCGGGTTGAATATAAAAAGCAAGATAAGGGACAGAATCAATGCTTTTCTGGAAGAAAAAAAAGCCCAGCCATGAACGGGCGATGGACTGGTTCAAGGCAAACATGGTGCCCGGACAGGGCATCATCGTTCACACCAAACAGCCGGTGCCCTATCCCGAGGTCACGGGCTATTTCATCCCCACGCTCTATAACTGGGGCGAGAAGGAACTCGCGCGCACCTGTACCCGCTGGCTGATGTCGATCCAGTTGCCGGACGGGGCATCCCCGGCTCCTGACGGCGTTCCCTATACCTTCGATACCGCGCAGATCATGCGCGGACTGTGCGCCGCGCTGGGCGATGTCGATGGTGCCGAGGATTCGCTGCGCCGTGCCAGCGACTGGATGCTGACCCAGGTGGATGCCAGCGGCCGATTGATGACGCCCTCGACCGAGCTGTGGACCGACATCGCCAGCGACCTGATCCACACCTACGCCCTGCCGCCGCTAGCCGAGGCCGGCAGGCTGCTGGGGGTGAAGGAATACGAGGATGCGGCGAAGTTCGTGCTCGAGCATTACAAGCAGCGCGAGGATCTGGTGCCCTTCAACCGTCTGTCGCATTTTCATGCCTATGCGATGGAGGCCCTGTGCGAAATGGGCGAGCTGGAGCTGGCCGCCCGCGGCATGGCCGATGTCGAGAAATGCCAGCGGCCGGACGGCAGCATTCCAGCCTATCCGGATGTGGACTGGGTGTGCTCGACCGGCATGGCGCAATACGCCATCGTCTGGTACACGCTGGGCAAGAAAGATCTGGCGGACAAGGCGATGCGCTACCTGGAGACGATTCAGAACAAGTCCGGGGGATTCAATGGCAGCTACGGCAAGGGCGCCAAATACATCGCAGGTGCGGAAATCAGTTGGGGGGTGAAGTACTTCCTCGACGCCTGGCAACTCAAATTGAAGCTGGAGGGCAAGCATGCCTAGAGAGACTCTGGTGAAGTCGTCTCCCCGGCGGACGCCGGGGTCCAGGCGCTTGATTAAACTGGATTCCGGCATCCGCCGGAATGACAAGAAATCGCCGCATCTTCGCGGAATAGCGCTCTGCGCCCATGGCGATATCGCATTACCGGGAGAAATCTGCCATGCCGATTAAGGTTCTGACTGTCTTCGGCACCCGCCCCGAAGCGATCAAGATGGCACCGCTGATCGCCGAGCTGGAACGCCATCCCGGCATCATCGACAACCGCAACTGCCTGACCGGGCAGCACAAGGACATGGTGGCGCCGCTGATCGAGCTGTTCGGCATCCGCGCCGATTACGAACTCAACCTGATGCGCGAGAACCAGACGCTGGAACACATCACGACGTCAGTGCTCGCTGAAGTCGGCCGCATCCTGTGCGAGGAAAAATTCGATCTGCTGCTGGTGCAGGGCGACACCACCACCTCGATGGCGGCTGCACTGGCCGCGTTCTACGCCGGGGTCAAGATCGGCCACGTCGAGGCCGGCCTGCGCACCTTCGACAAGAACCATCCCTACCCCGAGGAAGCCAACCGCAAGATGATCGACGCGGTGGCCGATATTTTCTTCGCCCACAGCGGCAAGGCCCGGCAGCACCTGTTGAACGAAGGCATCGCCGACTCGGCCATCGCGGTTACCGGCAACACCGTGATCGACGCGCTGCTCGATGTGTCTGCGCGCCCCTTCGACATGGCCGGCTCGCCGCTGGAGGCGATCCCCTTCGACACGAAGCGCATCGTGCTGGTCACCGCACACCGGCGCGAAAGCTTCGGCGGGCCGTTCGAATCGATCTGCAAGGGGCTGGCCGAACTCGCCCGGAAATATGCCGACGATATCGAGCTGGTCTACCCGGTGCACCGCAATCCCAATGTTCGTGAGGTCGTCGGCAAATATCTTGCCGATATTCCCAACGTGCGCCTGCTCGACCCGCTCGATTACCAGCCGCTGGTGCAGTTGATGAAACGCGCTTACCTGGTGCTGACCGATTCCGGCGGCCTGCAGGAAGAAGCGCCTAGCCTGGGCAAGCCGGTGCTGGTGCTGCGCAAGGTCACCGAACGGCAGGAAGGCGTGGAGGCCGGCACGCTGAAACTCGTCGGCATGGACGCTGCCGACATCGTGCGCGAGGCGAGCCGCCTGCTCGACGACCCGGCCGCCTATCGGGCGATGGCGACCCGCGCCAACCCTTATGGCGACGGCACCGCCAGCATCAAGATCGTGCAGAAGATTCTCGCCGACCTGGGGTCCGGCGCGTGACCCAGCCGCTCGTCAGCATCGTCCTGCCAACCTACAAGCGGGCGCATCTGCTGGCGCAGGCGATGCGCAGCGTGCTCGATCAGACCTATGCCAACCTGGAGCTGATCGTCGTCGACGACAACTCGCCCGACGACACCGCCGCCGTGGTGCAGTCCTTCGATGACCCGCGCATCCGCTATGTGAAGAACGACCCCAACCTGAAATTGCCGCGCGCGCTCAACCGGGGATTTTCAATGGCACGCGGTGAGTACCTCACCTGGACCTCGGACGACAACCTGCTGTGCGCCACGGCAATCGAAAAAATGGTCGGCGTGCTGACGGCGAATGACTGCGATTTTGTGTATGCCGACTACTGGCTGTTTTCCGAACAGGACGCGGACGGCCGGCCGCTTGCACCGCAGCAGATTCGTCAGCCGACCACGTTGCAGCTGGACAAGGGCAACCACATCGGCGCGTGTTTCATGTACACCCGCAAGCTGTACGAAGCCGTCGGCGACTACGATCCCGAACTGTTCCTGGTCGAGGACTACGACTATTTCCTGCGTGCCGCCCGCCAGTTCCGCTTCTGCCACCTGGCCGAGCCGCTGTATTACTTCCGCCGCGACGACGCGACGCTGTATTGCTCGCGCTTTCCCGAGGTCAAGGCATCCGACGTGCTGGTGCGCTTCAAGAACAGCGCGATCGACGCCGACGCCGCCGCCGAGATGATTGCCAACCTGCTGCTGCAGCACCCTACCCAACTCAAGGATGCAGGATTGCGCCGCGCGTTGGCGATTCGCCAGCGCGTCTCCTATCGGATCGGTGCCTGGCTGGTTGAGCGTGGCCGCGCCAGGTTGAAACACCGACTCGTCCGCGAGATTGCGCCATTGTTCGCCCGCTACCAGTCCAGCCAGTCGAGTTTCGGCGATACCCGCGCGGCGCTGCTGGAACGTATTCATGGACACGGCGCCCTTGCCTACGTCGCCCCAAGGAATTGACGCCCATGTTCCAAACCCTTCAGACCGCATTTAAAGGACCCGCCCAGGCGCGTGCGCAGCATCGTCAGCTGGTGAAGGGCTATCGCGGAATCGAAAGTGGGCTCGCGGCGATCGAGTCTCTTTGCGCTGCGCCTATGAACGATAAATCTACGCCGATTTTCCTGCTGTCGGCAGGCTGGCGTTCGGGCTCGACGCTACTGCAGCGACTGATCATGTCGGACAAGCGGGTGCTGATCTGGGGAGAGCCTTACGACGAATGCGGCCAAATACAGGCAATGGCCGACACGCTCAAGGCTTTCCGCCCAGGCTGGCCGCCCGCCGAGTATTACTACGATGGCACACCGCCGGACCAACTCACCGGCAGCTGGGTCGCCAACCTGTTTCCCGCGCCTGGGTCACTCTGGCAGGCACACCGCCAGTTTCACGACGCGTTGTTCGATGCGCCCGCCACCCAGGCAGGGGCAGCACGCTGGGGGATCAAGGAAGTGCGCCTGGGTATCGAACATGCACGCTATCTGCGCTGGCTCTATCCCGATGCGCGCTTCGTGCTGCTGTATCGCAATCCCCTGGAAGCCTACCGCTCGTATTGCCGCTATGGCCGCAGCTGGTATGACACCTTCCCCGACAAGCCGGTGTTTACGCCCACCGCATTCGGCTCGCACTGGCGCAAGCTGATGGAAGGCTATCTTGCGGGCGCAGAATCGATCGGCGCGATGCTGCTGCGCTATGAGGACCTGATCGGCCCCAACCCGCCGCTTGCCGAACTCGACGCCTACCTGGACATCCAGACCGATCACGGCGTGCTCGCCAAGAAGGTCGGCAGCTCCGAGCGCGGCGGCGAAAAAGTGAAGGTCAATGCGTTGGAGCGCTGGCTGCTGAAGCGGGCAGTGGGGCCCGTCGCCGCGAAACTTGGATATGACTGGTAACCCGATGGACGCCAGCATCATCGTCTGCACCTACAACCGCGCGGAGTCGCTGAAGGACACACTTGCTGCGCTTGCCAAGTTGGATGCACCACCGACGCGGGCATGGGAAGTGGTGGTGGTCGACAACCACTCGCGCGACCATACGCGCCAAGTGGTGGAAGCCACGCAGCGGGACTGGCCGCGCCTGCGCTATGTGTTCGAACCGGCTCAGGGGCTCTCGCACGCGCGCAACCGGGGCATTGCCGAAGCGGCCGGAGAGGTGATCCTGTTCACCGACGACGATGTGCTGCCTGAGCCGGATTGGCTTGAGACCACGCTTGCCGGGCTCGAAAAATACGGCGCCGATGCCTGCGGCGGCTACATCGCGCCAATCTGGGAAACGCCCCCGCCCAAGTGGCTGACCGAGCGGTTCTACGGATTTCTGGCGGTGCGCACGGACCGAACCGATGACTACCCTATCGAGTCGGCTTCACAGGCACCTTTCGGCGCCAATATGGCTATCAGGAAAGCGGTGTTCGACAAAGCAGGCCTGTTCGACACCAATCGTGGCCGCAAGGGCAAGGTGCTGGCCAGCGGCGAGGACGGGGAAATGTTCGAACGCATCCTGGCGGCAGGCTACACGGCGGTTTTCCTCGGGCAATCGCGGGTTCACCACAAGGTCGAAGCGTTCCGTGTGACCAAGCGCTACTTTCGCCATTGGCGCTTCCAGACCAGCCGCAATATCGCACAGAGCCGCGGCCTGGAAGGGAATCGCCGCCTTTTTAATATTCCGCTATATGTCTTTCCACAGTTGCTGCGTGCCATCCTGCGCATGCTCTGGGGGCATCTGGCCCTTCCCCGCGATGAAGCCTTCAATCGCGAAATCATTGTTTTTCATTTTCTGGGCCTGATCCAGGGCCTTTATCGCGCGCGCTGACTTGTGGTCGATTCTCTTACCGTACTGATCTGTACTCATAACCGGGCTGACCTGCTCGAAAGGACGCTGGCGTCGATCAATGCTGCAAAGCGTCCTGCGCGACCGGTGCAAATCCTGGTCGCGGCAAATGCATGCACCGACGATACGGTGGTACGCATGCGGATGTATCGGGATTGCCAGGCTGAGCGCGGCTGGATTCCGTTGCGGCTGATCGAGGTCCCCACCCCCGGAAAATCCCACGCACTCAATCGGGCTATTCCCGAAATCGATACAGAGCTCGCTGCCTTCGTCGATGACGATCACCGGGTGGACGAGGATTATCTCGTTGCCATCGATCAAGCTGTAGAAACCTGGCCGGATGCCGGGCTCTATTGCGGGCGCATCCTTCCCGACTGGGACGGCAGCGAACCGGAGTGGGTGCACGATGACGGGCCGTATCGCATCTATCCGCTGCCAGTACCGCGCTATGACCAGGGCACGGCGCCCAAAACCATTACGGCAGAGGAAGGCCCGATCCCGGGGGGCGGCAATCTGGTGGTACGCCATCATGTATTTGAACTGGCGGGACAGTTTTCGACCGAACTCGGACCGCACGGTCATGACCTGGGCGGGGGCGAGGACAGCGAATACGTGCTGCGCGCGATGTCGCGCGGCGCACGCTGCCAGTATGTTCCAGACATGGTGCAGCACCACTACGTCGACACCGAACGTCTGCGTCTGGGCTACCTGCTGAAAAAAAGCTACCAGCGCACACGTTCGACTTCACGCATCCACGGCAACGGCTCCGTGCCGCTTTACATGTGGCGCAAGCTTGCCGAATACGGGTTTCACAGCCTGTTCAGCCTGTCGTGGGCGCGGCGGCGTTTTTACTGGATGCGCACGGCTGCCGCATTGGGCGAGATCCAGGGTCGCCGTGAATCGGGGCATCGCAGAAAAAAAATCAACCTGGCGCCTGACCGCGGCATGCTGTGGATCGAGGTTATCGCCGTGTTGACCGCAGCCAGTGGTCTGATCGCCTGGTTCATGAGCGGCGATGCCCGCTGGGCGGGATTGCTTCCGGTCCTGGGTGTCGCCACGGTCGGCACGACGGCTCTGCTTGCCAAGTCGCTGTCGGACTTTTCCCAGACTGGACCTCGCATCCGCGATGAAATCCTGGCCCACTACCGAAGCTATTCGCTTTATGCCTTGGCGCGACTGAGCCTTTGGGCTTTCGCGATCATGCTGTTTCTGGGTGGAGCCGGTGTGCTGATGTATTACGCGCTGCGCGTCAGTCTGGATTGGAACGGCTCGGTCTGGCTTGCTGTGCTTGCAGCGACAGCTGGCATCCTCGTCGGGTTTGCGCTGCAGTTCCTGCATTCGCTGCGCTACAACCCGGGTCTGTTGATCGCCTCGATGCACTACCGCGCCAGCAGACTCTATCCGTTGTGGCGATGGGTCACGCCCACCCGCATTCGTCTGCTGCAGTGGCTGTTGGGCCTTGCTGCCGCGGGACTGGTAATCACCGCATCGCACAAGCTGATCGGACGCAATCAGGCAGGCGAACTCATCGCACTGTGGGCTGCGTTTCTGTTCTATGCCGGGACGATCGCGTGGACTGCCTGGCTACCCGAGGCAAGACCCGTTCGTCGCGGTACTGCACGCGATGCGGCCATGCCGCCCAATATCCTGATGATCGGCTCCGACACTCTGCGCGCCGACCGCCTGCACGCCTTGGGTTACCACCGCGCACTCACGCCACGCATCGATGAACTTGCCAGCCAGGGCACGTTGTTCGCCAATTGCTACGTTCCCTGTGCGCGCACTGCGCCGAGCATGGTGTCGCTTCTTACGGGCACCTTGCCGCACACGCACGGCATCCGCGACAACTATGTACCGGATGACCAGACCCGCCTCACGGTTGCCGCACTACCGCAGTTGTTGAAACCGCTGGGTTTCCAGAGCGCGGCGATATCGGACTGGTGCGGCGCCGACATGGGCAAGCTTTCGTTCGGTTTCGATTACACCGATCTGCCGGAAGACCAATGGAACCTCAAGTACTTCATCCGGCAGGGGCCCAAGGATTTGCGACTGTTCATCTCGCTTTTCACTCACAACCGGCTGGGGCGGTTGCTGTTGCCGGAAATCTACTACCTGGGTGGAGTACCCCTAACCACGCAAATGGGGCGACGTGCTCGCAGGCTGGTATCGCGCCTGGCTAAAAATGCCGAGCCATTTTTTCTGAATGTGTTCTATTCCACCACGCACCCGCCGTTTGCCTCGGAATGGCCCTGGTACACCCAATTTGCCGATCCGGCTTACGCCGGCGAATCGAAGTTCGCCATGGCGAAGCTCACCGACCCGTTCGATATCATCCGCCGCCAGGGTGCGCCGCGTGAGGAGTTCGATCTTGATCAGATCGTTGACCTTTACGATGGCTGCGTCGCCCAGTTCGACGATGAAGTGGGCAAAATGCTAAGGCACCTCGAAACCTGCGGTTTGGCGGAAAACACTATCGTTGTCGTGTACTCCGATCATGGAATGGAATTGTTCGAGCATGACACCTGGGGACAGGGCAATTCGGCAGTGGGGGACTTCAGCCCACGCATACCGCTGCTAATTCACGATCCGCGGAAATCCGCCAACGGAAGAATCGATCAAGTCGTACGCAGCATCGATCTTGCACCCACCCTGCTTGAACTTGCGGGGGGGGCGCCTGCCAGCAGCATGGATGGCGTCTCGCTGGCGGCGTGTCTGGAACAACACGAAAGTTGGCCTCGACTTGATGCCTTCAGCGAAACCGGAATCTGGATCACGGATATTCCCGGTATGCCTGAAGGGCATCTGCGCTATCCGGACCTGCTCGAGCTGATCGAGGTTCCGGATCGTGATAGCGGCACTCTGTCGATCAAGCCCCAATACCAAAAAATTATTTTATGTGCCAAGGACAGAATGATTCGCCATGGCCGATGGAAGCTGGTGTATCAGCCTCTCGAGTCAGGTCACCTGCTGCGCTTGTTCGATCTGGAGGCGGATCCGGCCTGTCAGCACGACCTATCGGATGCCCTGCCTGAAATCAAAGCGGAACTATGGGATCGGCTCAAACGATTCTTGTGTACCGATCGGCCGGGTCATGACCAGCAAGGCTTCCAGGGCAGCCAGGGGTGAATCCGCCTCGCCCACGCATCTGTTTTCTTACCGGCAGCGCTGCCGACTGGGGCGGTGCAAGCCGGGTGATTTATAGACCTTTCGCCAGGGTCGAGCAGTTCTTCACTTCACAACCCATACGTGAATTTGAAAAGCTGTTGTTGAGTTTTGCAAATTGTTAAGGGCACTTCTATAAATTGTCATTCCGGGCTTGACCCGGAATCCAGGTGCTTGATTTGACTGGATTCCGGCGTTCGCCGGAATGACGAAATCAGAATTTATAGAAGTACCCTTAAGTGGCTCTGCTTTTCGGATCACCGTGCAGGTTCAAACGGCGATGTCATCCTCGAAAACTCAATCGGGGCAGAAGCGGCAATAGGGGTTTTTGGGGGTGCCGATCGTGGGCTTTTCTGCGCCCGGAGCCGCGTCAGCCTTCTCGACAGGCGTTGCCACGGGCGCCGCTTCCGGGGCAGCGCCTTGCGCGGGGCCGGGAGGCGTTTCTGCAACGGCAGGTTCCGGGCGCGACAGGGGCTCGGGATAGGGAAGCTTGCCGCCCAATCGGGTGTAACGGCGCTGCATGGATTTGGCATCCGGGTTGTGACGCAGCCCTTCAGTGATAATTTCGAGTGCTTTCCCTGGTTGGGAAAGCTTGCCTTCATACAAATCGGCGAGTTCGTTGTTGGCCCTGACCAACTTCGCGTTCATGCCGATGGCTTTCTGCAAATCAGCAACGGCCTCACCCACCCGGTCCATAAGACCATAGGTGATTCCGCGATACATGTAGATCTCTGGCATCAGCGCAAAATCCGATGGGAGTTTGGTGACCGAGTAGTTGAAATCCCCTAGCGCATTTTGGAGACTGTAGCGTTTTTCACCGGGGCTTCTGCTCTTGTAGTACCGGTTGATCCAGTTGATGCCATAGCAGGTGTGGTTGTTCCACACCGCAGCTGGCCCCAGAATCGAGTTCCAACGCGCCGGGTTCTGACAGAAATCTGGAAGCACTTTCGTTTCTTCGGCAGTCGGCCCATAGGGTTGTGCGGCATGTGCGGTCAGCGACAACCCCATCAACAGAAAACCCGCGTAGCGTAACCAATCAAGCATGTCTATTTCTCCGTAGTATTGGGGGGATCCGCGCGGCGAAGACCACCCGATTATGTTCATCGACTGGTCAGGGCACGGGTTTTTTCCGCCACCACCTCCCACGCAAATTCACTTTGTGTACGCACCCATCCCCGTTGCCCCATGGCCATGGCTGCCTCGGTTTCCGTCACCAGTTTGGTGAGTGCCTGCGCGATGGAATCCACAATCGTGCCATTCACACGAAGCCCGGTCTCATTGTGCAAAACCGCCGAACCAGTTCCGCCCGCCTCACCAGCCAAGCTGGGTTTGCCGCACGCAGCCGCTTCGATGAACACCATGCCGAAGCCTTCATTGTCGCCGTTGATTTCTCGGTTTGGCATGGCGAAGACATCGCAGGCATTCATCCAGCGCGGCAGATCTTCGTTGCTCACTGCACCAATCCTGTGGACGATTCCACGCAAATTATGTTCCCGCACCAACCCATCCAGATAATCCGCGTCTTCACCGATTCCCGCGATGACGTAACGCAGCGGGGTGCCCTCTGCGTGCAACTGCGCGACGGCGCGGATCATCTGGTCGAAGCCCTTGCGCCGCGATAGTCGGCCAACAGAGAACACCAGTTTTTCATGTGGGCTGATGTTCAGGCTTTCGCGCAGGCCTGACGTGTCCAGACCCGGGCGGAAGACCGATACGTCGACCCCTGGATAGATCACGGTGATGCGCGCAGCGTTGACGCCCATTTCCAGAAGCGTGTCGCGGGTGTGTTCGCTGTTGGCGACCACCCTGTCGGCATGGCGCAGGGCGAAGCGCATGGCCTTGAATTTTCCACCGCGTCCCCAAGTGGTGAGTTCCTCTCCATGAGCATAGATCACCACCGGGCGAAACGTCAGCCGCGCCACGGCCCATGCAACCAGTCCTTCGGGCAGGGCACGGAAGGCATGGATGGCGTCGAAGCGGTGGGTGAGCGCCAGCGCCAGCGACTTGAAGAAGAAGCGCGCGTACATCGCCAGGGATTCTGGGCGCAGCCAGGGGACGCGCTTGAGGTTGAGGCGGTGGATGGTGTTGGGGTGGGTGGCGTCGACTTCGGCGGCGCCCGGAACGTCGGCGGTGACGATATGGATTTCCTTGCCGCCGAGGCGCTTGTAGACCTCGGCTGCCCATACGGCGGTGCCGCCCTTGGTGGGGAGGAAGAGTTCGGTGAGAACGAGCAGGCGGTTCATGG
>JAUYCF010000042.1 GCA_030692355.1 Thiobacillus sp. | reverse complement strand
GAAGTAATCCCGTAATACCGGGCAAGTCGGGCTGACGCCCGACCTACCACCACACTTTCCGTAGGTCGGGCTTCAGCCCGACTAACCCCCAACACTCCGCCCTACGACCACACTTTCCGTAGGTCGGGCTTCAGCCCGACTAACCCCCAACACTCCGCCCTACAACCACACTTTCCGTAGGTCGGGCTTCAGCCCGACTAACCCCCAACACTCCGCCATGCCCTACACCCATATCCACAAAGCCAGCTTCTTCCAAGCCAGGATCGCGAGGCCCCTGGATGCGCACCGGGATAACGAAAATGGTGCGCATCGACTTCCGGATAGCAGGGTCGGCATGTTCCCGAAGATTGATCGACCGATGCTGGAAATCATCCGTAAATGATCTCCTCAGTCACGCATGGCGACGCGCCCAGCTTAGGCGAGAGCCCGTTCCCTCATTTATCCGGAGCCCAGGGATACGGGCGCGTCGGGGCAGCGTGCACAAATTGAGAGACCGCATATATAATTGCGCGACAGCGTATATAATTAATATTAATGCAGCCATAAACAAACAAGAGACACACAGGGATCATCGCAACGCCCCGCTTTCCGCCTTTTTAAGGCTGTAGAAAACGCCGTCGCAGCAGGCATTGCCGGGCAGCGGACCGCCAGCCGGAGTTGGCGCAAGCCTTGATCGATTGAACTTGTATATGACTACTTGGGCGCCAGTGTAGCGGAGTGCTCTTGACGGAATTTATAATCGGCCTCAAACCCTCCTGAATACCGGGTTTGATGGTTCATCAGCGTGAAGCGCTACACCAGGGTGAGGTGAAATAACATGGGCATCAAAATGATAAGCAAATATTTCCGTGCGGCCGCGACTTGCATTCTGCTGTGGGGGGCAACAAACGCTCAGGCCGGGATCGTGGGATCGAAACACGACTTGACTCTCAACGCCGGCGTCCAGTTGTGCGTGCACTGCCACACGCCGCATAACGCCAGCACCCAGGAGGGTCTTGCCGATGCCCCCCTGTGGAACAGAAAGATCACCAACCTCGATGCATTTACCCTCTATGCCAGCCCGACCATGACGCAGGCTTCCCCGCATCGTCCAAGCGGAATTTCACTGGTGTGCCTGAGCTGTCACGACGGCGCCTCCTCGCAGGGCGCCAGCGCGGTACATGGCGGGGATCAGCACTTCGTCATCAATTCGCCGAAAACCGGCGGCCCGGTCAATGGCGGCGGCGACATCGATGGACAGGCGTGCCTCAAATGCCACACGGGCACGTTTGCCGGCATCTACTCGAAGGCGCTATCGGTCATGGGGGGGCCGGATTTGCGCAACGACCACCCGATTTCCATACCGTACCCCGTAGCAAACTCGAACTACCAGACGCCCCCGGATGCGGCAAAGGGGTGGGCGGACCTGAAGCTGTTCGTCGGAAGAGTGGAATGCCCCAGTTGCCACGCCGTGCATGACCCAAGCAAAGTTCCTTTCCTGCGCATGAACAACAGCGGCAGTGCCATGTGCCTGACATGTCATAACAAATAAAATTCAGGCTCTTTCACCGTTATTTGTTGGTGTCGGCCAGCCCTTGTAGGAGCGGCTTCAGCCGCGATGCAGGCGGTAGCCCGCAAAGGTGGCGCGGCAAGACCCTGACGAGCATTTGCTCTTTGCGCCTTGCGGCGCATCGCGGCTGAAGCCGCTCCTACGTGGCCGCCTCGGTATGCTGCAGGGTAGGGGCTTCCTCGGGGGGGCAAAACATAACTTCAACAGCTAACAGTGACATAGCCAAAATTTACCTGGATGCAGGCACCCCAGGCTCAGTGCGAGGGGTGACAAAGTTGACAAGCAGCTTTCCGATCAAGCCAGGGTTCCACTGATTAATTCAGCGGCTGTCATTGCCGCGCTTCGCTCGCAATGACGGATATATGGCAAGTCGGGCTGAAGCCCGGCCTACGACACACTTTCCGTAGGTCGGGCTTCAGCCCGACTAACCCCCAACACACCGCCATGCCCTACACCCGTCTCCGCAAAGGCAGATTCTCCCAAACCGGGATCGCGTACCATGTCACAACGGTCACCCTTAACCGCACGCCGCATTTTGCGGAGCTCGGCAACGGGCGCAAGGTGGTGCGGGAACTGAAAGCACTGCAGGAACAAGGCAAGGCAGAAACGCTATGCTATGTCCTGATGCCTGATCACCTGCACTGGCTCATGGTCTTGCAGGATGACAATCTGCCCGAGGTGATGCGCCTGCTGAAAGGACGTTCCGCCCGCGCCATCGGGCAGGCACTCTGGCAAGCCAACTACCACGACCATGCCGTGCGGCAGGAAGAAGACTTGCGCAAAATGGCGCGCTACATCGTCGCCAACCCATTGCGCGCCAATCTGGTCAGCCGCATCGGCGATTATCCGTTGTGGGATGCGGTCTGGCTGGAAGACACGTTGTCGGGCTGAAGCCCGACCTACGGAAAGTGTGGGTCGTTGGTCGGGCTTCAGCCCGATTCCACGGAAAGTGTGTGTCGTAGGTCGGGCTTCAGCCCGATTCCACGGAAAGTGTGCGTCGTAGGTCGGGCTTCAGCCCGATTCCACGGAAAGTGTGTGTCGTAGGTCGGGCTTCAGCCAGATTCCACGGAAAGTGTGCGTCGTAGGTCGGGCTTCAGCCAGATTCCACGGAAAGTGTGCGTCGTAGGTCGGGCTTCAGCCAGATTCCACGGAAAGTGTGCGTCGTAGGTCGGGCTTCAGCCCGATTCCACGGAAAGTGTGTGTCGTAGGTCGGGCTTCAGCCCGATTCCACGGAAAGTGTGTGTCGTAGGTCGGGCTTCAGCCCGATTCCACTTTTACCAGACGCCTCTACTGAAACAGATACTGCCCGTGAATGCTGCGCCTCACCAGCAGCAAACCATAGGTGGTGAACAGCATCATGGCATAGGGAAAAAGCGCGACCTCCGCCCAGCGTTTTCCCCGCCAGGCCGGTCTCTGGCGCAGGTGAAGAACAAAGGCGTAGGCCATGAGCGTGGCGAACGACCAACTCTCGATCGGGTCCCAGCCCCAGTAACGGCCCCAGGCCAGACTTGCCCAGTAAGACCCCGCCGCCACCATCGCCGCCCAGAGAAGGAAAGCCCAGGCAGCCAGCCTGCCCGCCAGTGCCGGCGTATCGGGGTTGTCGATCCGGCCCGCGAGCCAGGCGAGGTGCACGCCTGCCGCCAGCGTGCCTGCGCCGATGGCGAGGGAGTTCAGCTGAGCATGGATAATCAGCCAGTTGGTGCGCAGCGCGGGTCCCATGGGAAAGACGTCGCGGTTATGGAACAGCGCCCATGTCAAGCCCAGCCCGGCCATGCTCAGCGCCAGCAGCCCTGCCTGGCGCAATTCCGGCAGGCGCCACTGCACGGCCAGATAAATGCCCACGATCATCAGGGAATCCACCGTCAAGTCCTCGTAACGGGTGACGATGGGAATCTGCCCGATGTCGTGCCAGCGCCAGGCCAGCAGGCCGAAGTGGATGGCAAAGCCCAGCGCTGCCAGCGCGATTGCCGGACGCGCCAAACGGTCTTGCCTGGACCAGAGCAGGATGACCGCTGCCAGATACAGGGCCGCGATGCCGCCCTGAACAAGCACGACGGCGGTCATCGTCCGCGCTCCCACTCGCGCCACTGCCGTTCAAAGCGCCAGTCGTCGCGCAGGGTCCAGGCTTCGAGCAGCCACCCGTCACCTTCGCGCCGCAGGCGCTGGCGGCGCGGATGAAGCAGGAGATGCAAGGCAAATCCCGCCAGGGCGAGGACAAAACCGGAGAATATCCATTTCAAGGCCTGGCCGGAGGCGAGGTAGAGGCCCGCCCAGGGTGCCGTGCCGATGAATTTCAGCTGATACACGCCCAGGTCAGCCACCTCACCCGGCGCCAGCACGCCGTCGAACACCGGTTTACCTCGGCGCTCCGCCGTGAGGCGAAAGCTCGGCGCATCGCCGGGGGTCAGTGCCATGCGAAAGTTCACCGGGATATCCTCGAATACCATCGTCTCGTCGCGTGTCAGGGGCCAGTTGCTGCCCCAGTCTTCACGCGGCTGAATGAAATTGACCAGCAGGCGGCGACGCTGCCCGTCCGGCAGGATGCGCTCGAACACGCCCGCCTGGCCCACGTTTTTGTCCAGATAAACCTGGGAGGAACCAATCCTGAGCGGATGATTCACCGCCAGGGTTTCCTGGCGCAGGGCCCCGCCCGCCTGCTGCAACGATACCCGCGCCTGCAATTCACGAACGCTCCCGCCCTCCATTTCCACCAGCAAGGCATCGAGGCGCAGACGGAAATCCAGTTCCCCCTCAATCTGGCGCGAACCCCGCTCCAGGCGCAGTTTGCCATTCGCCTGGCTGAGCACCTCTCCCTCGGCCAGTTCGAAATGGGCGCCCAGCCTGTCCGAACCGTTCACCAGCGCAGCCACGATGATTACCACGATGCCGGCATGGAGCAGCGGCAGGCCGGCCAGGCCCAAACTGCCGCGACGGTGTCCGCTGGGGCCGGCATCCGCCAAGGACAGCAGGGCGGGAGGCAGCTCGGAAAGGTGCAGGGAACGGCCAGGCGTTTCCCCTCTGAACCAGGCAAAAAGATATGCCACATGGGCCGCCGTGCCTGCCGTCAGATTCACGATCAGCGCCACGTAGAGAAATTGAAATCCCGTTGAGGCATACACGTCCGCCAGGCCGAGGCGTTCCAGCCACAGGGAAAGCAGCGGCCAGGCCCGGTGCCAGGCATCCAGTTCCTGTGGGGACAGCCGCACGGTCTGCGGCAGGGTGCCGCCCATCAGCACCGCCAGGAGCATCAGCCCCAGCAGGGCCAGCGCCAGGCCGGGCGAAGCCAGCAGCCTGAAAAAACGGCTTCTCAGAAAAAACATCCCGTTTTCATTGCGCTAGCAGGAGCCTACACCGCTTCCAGTCCCATGGCACATGGGTCTTGTCCAGGTCCCGCTCGCCACGGCATCGACATCGCGCGCGGAAGGGATCCCGTACACACTGCTGCCATTGATAAGGTATTTGCTGTGGCTGTTATAGGGTGCCGGGTCGGGGGTGCCGGTGCCGTAGATCAGCATGGCGCGCCGCTTCCAGCCATGCGGCACGGCGGAATGGCACGCCTGGCAGGGCATCTGGCGCAGCTCGATGTGGCGATAATGCAGGTTTCTCTTCTGTCCACCACCAGCAGTGCCGCTAAACCCGGTTGACTGCCAGGTGCCTGCCGACCCTCCCGGACCGCCATAGACCGACGCTTTATGGCATTTGAAACACAAATGGTCCTCGGTACCGTTGATACCGGTAGACCCGTCATAGGGCGCCCACAGGATCGGCCAGACATCGCTGCCGTGAGGACCTTTCGGTCCGGCGCCTGCCCCGGAAAGGGAGTCGGAGTGGCATTCCGTACAGGTCATGACGCTGGTGGGCGTGAAGCCGTTGATCAGGGAGGCGGAATAATCGTAGGTCACGCCATCTACCGTCATCTTGAAGTCGTTCTTGCCCGGCGCCACGACGGGATGGAAGGAGGCGTTATTGGGGTTGAATTCCTTTGCCTGGTCGGTATTGATGCCGCCGGCGATGATGCCGTAGGGGTCGGGCGGCGGCGTCAGGCCGAAGGCGTAATAGGAATGGCACTTCAGGCAAATCTGATGCTGGAATGTGGTGTCCTGCACGGTGGAGTAGGTGGTGACGTTAGCCCAGTTGCCCGGCCAGACCGGCTCAACGCCCCACACACCCTTGTTCACCGGGGGCGTCAGGTTGCTGGTGGAGAGAGGCGGGTTCGGCGACGTGCCGGCCGATACCGCATGCGCATTGTGGCAATCCTCGCACTCCGCATGGCGGTTATTGAGGTCAACCTGATCCTCCCGGATCTTGCCATCCGGCATGCGCCTGGGATTGTGCCTGCCTGCATTGCCGGGCGCCTTGATCGGATGGGCATATAAACGGTTGAGCGCGGCATCGATATTCTTGGCCGGGTCGACCACAACGTTGCCGTTGTGGCAGACCAGGCAGATTTGCGATTCGCCGCCCGATTTCAGAAGCTGCTTGGTCGAGTCCGAATTATGCGGTTGGTGGCAGTTTTCGCAGCCATTGGCCTTGAGCGTCGAGTTGGGGTCGTTCGGCAGGTTCTGCCCCGGAATGTACCAGGGGTTGACTCCCGCTCCGTTCCATTGAATGGTGGATTCGCGATGCGGGTTGTTGGGCACCGTGTCCCAGTACATCTTGTTGTGGCAGGTGCGGCACAGCGGCGAGCCGTAGCCCGCACCGTCCTGATAGCCGACATGGAGGAATTTGGGGTTGGTTTCGCTGTGCGGGTCGTGGCAGCTGGCGCATTGCAGCTGCCCGGTGCTGTCGGGCTTGATCTTGCCGGTGAGCGAGGCGGGCGCCACCAGCTCGGGATTGGCGGCCGCCAGCGCGGCGTCGTAGGTGAAGGAAACCGGGTGGTCGTTGCGCAAGTCGGTGCCCAGGCTGGTCGCCCCGGTCAGGAAGGCTTCCAGCCCGGAAACCGTTCCCGCCGTCTGGTGGCCGAAGGGCAGGTTCTGTACCCCGCCCAGCGCCACCGTGCCGTCGTGGCAGGACAGGCACAGTTTCGACGTGCCGCTCGGCTGCCCCGGCGCGGCCGCCGCCAGGGTGTTGCTGCCATAGGGCGTGTACGTCGCCGCCGAAAGCGCATGGTTCCACAGCGGCGCGGCGGGGTTGGTGTTGTGCGGAGTGTGGCAGAACACGCACAACTGGGTCTCGCTGGTCGCCTTGTGGGTGCCGGGGCCGGTCGCGGAAAGATTGTGCTTGGTGTTGACGATGCTCGCCATGCCGGGCGCGGTCCAGCCGAGCAGGCCCGCAATCAGCAGAACGGCGGTGAACCATGCATAGTTGCGCGTTTTCATGGCGGAAAAACTCCACTCAAATAACATGACAAATTCGCAGTAGGTCGGGCTTCAGCCCGACATTTAACATAACAAATTCGCTGCAGGTCGGGCTTCAGCCCGACATTTCGGGCTGAAGCCCGACCTACTGCGCAGGGGCAGGGTTCCACGGGCCGGGCAATGAAATCAGGCCTACTTCGCATTCCGGCCTCCGATGTACTGGAATATCTGCACCCGCTTATTGTACGAGTCCGCGACATAAATCCGGTCCTGGGCGTCGATCAGCAGGCCGGCCGGCAGCCAGAACTTTCCGGCTTCCTGGCCCGATGTTCCCCAGAGCAGCAGCAGCTCCCCGGCTTCGTCAAACACCTGGATATTGTCGAATCCCGCGTCGGCGACGTACACATGTCCCTCGCTGTCCAGCGCCACGCCCTTGGGGGCGGAAAAATCGCCGGAGCCGTCGCCGTGTTTTCCGAAGGAGGAAACCAGCTGTCCCGCGGCATCGAATATCTGGATGCGCATGTTCATGCTGTCGGTGACCGCCAGATGTCCCTGGCGATCCAGCGCGATGAACGTGGGGAAATTGAATTCCCCGTGCGCCTCGCCCCGGCGGCCAATCACGCTATGCACCTTGCCGGTCGGCAGATCGACCACCTTGATGTCGTGGGCCGGCGTGTCCGCCACGTACAGGCGCTGCCGCGCACGGTCGATCGCCAGCGCGGAGGGGCGCTTGAGCCAGGCGGCGGTATCGAGCATGCGATCGAACTTGCCATCCGGCCTGAATATGAAAATCCTGTTCAGCTCGCCGTCGGCAACATAGATATTATCCTTGCCGTCCACCGCCAGGCCGATGGGCAGGCGCAGGGTTTCCCACTTGCTGCCGCGCAGGGACGAATATTCGCCCTTGCGGCGGTCGAAAATATGCACCCTCCCCCGTTTGGTGTCCGCCACCAGCAGCCGGTCCCGACCGTCCAGCGCCACGGCCATGGGGCGCGCGATCTGTTCATCGTCTTGCTCGCCGCGGATGAATTCCCATGCCTTGCGGAAAAACCCCTTTTTGCGCCCGATGTCCTCCGGGCTGGAAACCGAGCCGAGATAGCGGATGCGGGGCGGCAGAGGCGGCGACGGCCAGACCAGGTCAGGCGTCGCCTGCGCCTTTGCCTGTGCGGCCTTGACGGGCGGGGCCTCCTCCGCCCAGGCGTGGGGGGCCGCCAGCAGCAGGGCGATGGTGAGGGACAGAATCGGTTTTACGGCTTGTTGCACCATTGTTCTCCACAACGCTTGTGCGGGTTTGACGGGAGGAATCCCGGCATGCGCGGTATTTCTTTGCATCGCCGCTGTCGGGCTGAAGCCCGACCTACGGGTGATTCTTCGCATCGCCGCTTTCGGGCTGAAGCCCGACCTACGGGTGATTCTTTGCATCGCCGCTTTCGGGCTGAAGCCCGACCTACGGGTGATTCTTTGCATCGTCGCTTTCGGGCTGAAGCCCGACCTACGGGTGATTCTTTGCATCGCCGCTTTCGGGCTGAAGCCCGACCTACGGGTGATTCTTTGCATCGCCGCTTTCGGGCTGAAGCCCGACCTACGGGTGATTTTTCGCCTTATCGCTTTCGGGCTGAAGCCCGGCTGCAACGGCAACACTCCGGAGCGCAGGTCCGGCTTCAGCCCGACATCCATGACGACCTGCAAATTTTAACCTCATCAATAATTTTAATCTCATCGGTAAAGCATATGTTTCTTGCGCGATGTCTCGCCATGAAAATACTTGTAGCGGAACAGCGCATCCAGGCCGTGACAATCGGCGCACAGCGAGAAATCGCTGGTATTTCTCAGGAAGCTGCTGCGCGCATCGCCCTCGACGTTGCGGCCTTCGCCTTCCTCGGCCTTGAACGGGCTCCACTGGTGGGCATTGTGGCAAGTTGGACATGTGATGATGCCGGAGCCGCTGCGTTCCCCATCGGGGGTGAAAACGGGGAAATGCCCGCCGTTTTCACGCTGGCTGCCGGGGTTGGAGATCACGTTGACCCTGGCCGGGTGGCTGCCCTTGAGCGGCAACTTGGCGGCGGCCACCTTGCCGGCGGCATGACAGGAACGGCACAGGCGCTCCATGGCATCATTGCCCTCTCCCGGCGGCCGCGCCCACAGGCGCGCCTTGGCCTCGGCGTTATGCACCATGTGGCACTGTCCGCACACGCCGGACTCCTGCGCATTCTGGCCGCGCACATTGGTCGCCTGCGGTGCGGTGACGGCCAGGTCATGGTCGGTGTTCTTCACCTGCTGCTTGTTCTGGTGGCAGTTGGCGCAGAGCGTCGGCGCCGGCCAGGCGGGCTGGCGCAGGAAACTGTTGGCTGCGCCGCCCTCCACGTCGGCCTTCGCCCCGGCCTTGCTGGCGGCGTCCGCCGGGTCCCACTGGTGCAGGTTGTGGCAGGTGGCGCAGGCGACCTTGCCTTTGACGTGATCCTTCTTGCCGTCGGCGGTGTAAAGCGGCAGGGTGGTCTTGCCGCCGACATTCTTCAGGTCCACGCGCAGCGGATGGCTGTTGGCGCCAGTCTGCTTCTTCTCCGCCACGCCACCGTCGCGGTGGCATTCGGCACACAGCACTTCGACGCCGTCCTGTCCCGGCCCGGTGGCGCGCGCCCACATCTTCGCGCCGTTGCCATTGTGCGGCAGGTGGCAGGAGCCGCACACGCCGGTTTCGGCGGTAGTGCGTCCCTGGGTGTTCTTCGCCGCGGGCGCGGAAATGGCGAGATTGTGCTTGGACAGGGCAATCGGGCCCTTATCCACATGGCAGTTGGCGCACAGCGTGCCCTTGTTGTCGTTCGGCAGGCGCAGGAAACTGGTGTCTCCCGTGCCCTTTGTCTTGCGCGGATCCCCGGCGGGGCTGGCCCTGGTCAAAGGCGACCAGTTGTGCGGATCGTGGCAGGTGCCGCACACCACGTTGCCGCCTTCCGCGGCCGGCGCGCCGCGATGGTCATAGAGCGGCAGCGCCTTGCCCGGCTGGGCAACGCTTTGCGGCGGCGCCGACCATTGCCCGTCCTTCGCCGTGATGCCGATATTGGCGATGGGCACATCCAGCGGATGGCTGTTGGCGCCGATGATTTTATCCTTTGCCACGCCCTGGGAATTGTGGCAGCTCAGGCAGATGGAGGAAACCGGGTCCACCCCGGCCAGCGGCTCGCGCGCCCACATGCGCACGCCACGGCCGTTGTGGGGCAGGTGACAACTGGCGCAGACGCCCGTTTCCGCGGGCGTCTGGCCGCGGATATTGCGTTCTGTCGGCGCCATGACGGCCAGATCGTGCTTGGTGTTGGCAATGCCGGCCTTGTTCTTGTGGCAGGTCAGGCACAGGCCGGCCTCCGGGCCATTGGGCTTGCGCAGGAACTTGTTGCTGCCGCTGCTTTCGTCGCCCGGTTTCGAGGTTTTTTCCGGGTCGAGCGGATCCCACTGGTGCGGGTCGTGGCAACTGGGGCAACTGACCCGCCCCTTGCCGTCGCCCGTCGACTTGACGCCTTCCCTGCTGTAGCCCGGAAGTTCCACCGCCCCGCCCAGGCGGGCCATGTCGCGCCCTACCGGGTGGGTGTGCTGACCCACCTGCTTGTCCTTGGCCAGCCCGCCCTCGCTGTGGCAGGTCAGGCACAGGTCGGCCACCGGGTCGTCGCCGCTCTTCACCACACGCGCCCACATTTTCGGCCCCTGCCCGCCATGCGGCAGATGGCAGGCACTGCACACCCCGGCCCGGCCTACTTCCTGGCCGCGTACATTTTTGTCCGCCTCGTTGACCAGCGCCATGTTGTGCTTGCTGCTCGCCACCCGGCGCTGCTCGACATGACAGGTCTGGCAAAGCTGCGACCGCGCGTTGGGCGCGACCAGAATCCTGGCGCCCTCCTCGGCGAAGTGCGGCTTGTGGCAGGTCTGGCAGATCACGGTGCCGCCCTCGCCCAGCTTGGCGCCCCGGTCGAACAGGGCCTGCGGAATCTTCACCCGGTCGGGCCGGATATTCACCGGATGGGTGCCCATTTTCCCCGCCTCGGCCGGGGTGTGGGCATAGCGGTCGGCATGGCAGATGCCGCACAGTTCGGAATTTGGGTTCTTCACCGCCAGCAGCTTCTTCTCGGGCGCGCCGTGAACGCGGTGACAGGACTGGCAGATCACGTTATTGCCGCTGCCGAATTTGGAGCCGGCTTCCGTCAGCGCATGCGGGATTTCCTTCAATTTCCTGAATATCGGATGGTTGCCCTCGTCCGGGCCGGTGCCACGCTCCAGGTGGCAGCCCATGCACAGGCTTGAATCGACGTTTTTCATGCGCAAAAACACCGGGGACAGTTTTTCTCCCCACTCCACACCGTGGGCGCTGTGACAGGTACCGCAATAGACCTTGCCATCGTCGTTGAGCGGGAACATCAGCTTGCCTTCGACCGTCGGGATATTCACCTTCTCCGACGGCTTGACGCCGATGGGGTGGAAATTCTGGCGGTTTTTCCATGCAAAGCGGGAGTCCAGCACAAAACCGTCATGACAGGAAAAGCACATGCGGTCGGTGCTCGCCACGTCCTGTTTGCCGGTCGCCACCGTCGGCTTGGGGTTGTAGGGAATCAATGGCGTCACGTCCTCGCGGTTGAAATCCACCAACCACATGACGTGGCAGGTCGCGCATTCGCGCTGCGGCGAAATATCCCGCGCCGCCTCGGCGGCGCGCGGCAGGAAAAGAAGGCCGAGGAACAGCAGCAGCCACGCCAGGAGCCATGCCGCAATCGCAGGCCGGGCTTCAGCCTGACTCAAACCCGTAGGTCGGGCTTCAGCCCGAAACTCCGGGCTGAAGCCCTGCCTGCAGATGGCCCTGAGTCGGGCTGAAGCCCGGCCTACGATTATGAGTCGGGCTGAAGCCCGGCCTGCATGGATGGCCAAACACTCGGGCATTCCGCTCACCGCAAGCTGAACACGGAAACCTTGTTCGCCAGCATTTCCGCCACAAACAACCGGTCCGACGCGTCAATGGCCATGCCGCCCGGCGCGGTTAGCCTGCGTATTTTGCCTTTCGCCCCCAGCACATGCTGGAACCGGTAATCGCTGCCGAACACCTCGACCAGATCCATGTAGCTGTCCGTTACGTAGATGCGGTTCTTGCTGTCCAGCGCGACACCCTTGGGGCGAAAAAACTGACCGGGCAACACGCCCCACGCACCCACCTGAAACACGAATTTCCCCTGCGGATCGAATATCTGCACGCGCGAATTGAGTGCATCCACGACATAGACATGTCCTTCCGGAGCAACCAGCACCGAGGCCGGATAGCGGAATTCGCCCTGGCTTTGCCCCTCGCTCCCCCACTGCCTCAGCACCTCTCCTGTCGGGCTGTAGGCCGTCAGCCGGTGGCCGCCGGTCACATACAGGGTTTTCCCTTCGGCATCGGGCGCCACATCGATCGGGCGCCCATTGCCGGTCCGGAAAGATCCGCTGAAGCGGCCGTTGGCATCGAATATCTGGATACGGTGATTGCCGCTATCAGCGACGTAAATGCGGCCCCGTGCATCGGCGCCGATCCCCACCGGATCGCGAAACTCGCCGCTGCCCTCACCCTTGCGGCCGATGGCGAACAAATACTGGCCTGCGGGGGAAAACACCGCAACCCGATGATTGCCCCCGTCCACCACGTATACCCGTCCGCCCGAGCCGATCGCCACATCGCTGGGCAGGGACAGGGCGGCTCCGCCACCGCCGGCAAGATCGAACAGATGCCGTGCCTCGGCCAGGCGCACCTCCGCCCCGGCCGCGCCAACACCAGCCAGGCCAAGGGAGATCCACAGCAGCCCCCCCCTGACTGCCCGGCGCAAGTTGTCGCCAGCCATGTTACGGCGTCGCTGCTTGCGGGGCCTCGGCGGGCTTGGGCGGCGCATCGAAGGAATTGCGCCACCAGGTGCGCGGATCGCGCTTCATTTCCTCCGAAGTCGGAGCCGCTGCTTTCTCGGCAGTGCCGAACAGCACGCCTTGACGCGATTTATTGGCATCGTCGAGGAAAATGGTGGGGATATAGAATTCCTTGTATTTCTGCACGATGCCGACAATGTTCAGATTGGTCAGGGCATTGATGCGCACGTCGGAGAAGCCAAGAGCGCGGAACGGCACGAAACTTTCCTTCTCGGCGGCGTGGCAGCGGGTGCAGAAGCGTCCGACCGGGCTCACCTGGGTGTGGAAGGCCTTTTTGACCGAGCCCAAGTCCTGATCGGAAAGCTGGCTGCGCAGCTTGATGAATTCCTGTGCTTCCGGCGCATCCTCGGTGATTTCCAGCAAGACCTCCCGTCCGTTGATCGTGGCATAGGGCACGATCTTGGAATAATAATCATCCGTTTCGAGCAGCGAGCCGGTTGCCGGATCAACATCGATGCCGAATGGCTTGCCCTTGACCTCGATTCCCGAATAATTGAGCCAGCGCAGCGTCACGGTATTTTCCGGCACCTTGCGCTCGTCGGCATGGCAGGCCATGCAACCCAGAAACTGGGTATGCATGTTGAGCAACGTACGGACCATGGGTTTCTTGGCGTGCGGGTAGTTGCTGTGGCAGGTATAGCAAATCGGCCCTTTTCCCAGTGTCAGGGGGTCGACCTTGGGCGCATTGTGGAAGTGCCTGGCACGCTCCTTCTGCCGCTCGATATCCAGCTTGGCCAGCAGCTTGGGGCCCTCGGGTTTTTTCCCGAGGTCCATCATGGAATAGACGGAAGACGCCAGCAAGGCTGCAATGACGGTCCACAGCAGCATGGACACCATCCAGGACCAGATGGGGTGGTTGCGGCGCAGACCTGAAATGCTGAAAAAGTCGCGCCTGATCTCGCCCGGAATGCGTGCCTTGTGGTCAACAATAATCAGCACCGCGATGGCGAAGAGGAGGAACATCACCACGGCCAGTGCTACAAAAATGCTATCGAGTTCAACGGTTTGATGCATGGTCAATCCTTAAATTTATCATCAGCCCTGCGCTAACATCAGCCAGATCGCGTATAGCCCGAAGACGGTCCACGCCAGCACAAAAGCCAGTGAGCCGTAGGCGAGCAGTTTCTGCCAGGTTTTAAGCTCGGATCTCATAGAAATATTTGTCCAGCCTTAATTTTTTGTAGGTCGGGCTTCAGCCCGATGATGTCGGGTTGAAACCCGACCTACATTGAGCAGCACATCACCTCAATCATGAGGCTGCGTGCCCCATATTTTCTTGCTCTCGATCAGTTTCCTGAGATAGCGGCGCTCTTCCGGCATGGACACGATGCAGCGCAGGTATTCGAGAAAATGCTCCTCGATCTGGTGTTCGCGCGTGATCTTGCCGGTCAGATAAGTCCATTGCATGGGGAAACGACCCGGTGCCAGATGGACGTTGTACCAGTGCCAGAAGGCGATCACCAGCAAGGCCAGCAACGCCTCGTGAGGGTGGCCCAAGCGCATCATTTCCAGGAAGTTGGAGGCCATGCTGGGGGGCAGAATGCTGGCCCAGAACGCGGGGAACAGGAAGATCGAGCCGGAAACCACCATCACCGTGTTGCCGAATCCGGCGGCAAAATAGTGAATCTTCTGCTTGTACATGAACTTGTCCATTTCCGGGCGAACATTGCGCTTCCCGCTGGAAAACAGCGCATCTTCCTTGAAGTCGCGAATATCCTTCCATGTCGGCAGAATGGTGCGCCTTAATTCAAAGGTGCGGGCGCTCAACTTGGCCAGCGATCCGAAGCCAATGGTAAAAAAGTGATAAACCATGGCAAAAATCATGGTCACCGCGAGCGTGCGGTGAATGACCCGCGTTACGTCCAGGCCGCCCAGCATGGCGTTGAACGGCTGCGCCCAGAAAGCGGTGTTGTAGTGGATGGGCAGGCCGGTAAAGGCCAGCAACAGAAAGGTGCTGAAGATCAGCAGGTGCTGGACGCGGATATGAATGCTGTATCGGTAGAAATCACCAATTGGATTTGAATCCACATTCTTGTAAAGCATCGAGCGGTCGTCCGGCAACAAGGCAATCACCTCCTCGATGTCGCGCTCATCCTCCGGCCTTACCCTGTTGTGGCGCTTTGCAGTCTCCAGCACATCGCGTGCTTCTTGTGACAATTCCATATTCAGCGTGTCCTTATGCGTCAACTCGTAAAAAATTCTGCACCATCTGTTTAACAGCCTGCAGGCCGGCTTCAGCCCGATATTTCGGACTGAAGTCCGACCTGCGAAACGGGTTTCGAGATGGCGCTAATTCGTAGGTCGGGCTTCAGCCCGACAGGCCCCATGGCTTTCATCAGGGAATGCGATTGCTATCGCGCCTGGTACGCCGCCACCACGATGAGCCATCACGGAAGCGCCAGCTCACGCCATCGCGCAAGCGGCCCCAGGTTTCGAATGCGGCGAGTCCAACCAGCATCGCCAGTACGACATTCCCCACAACCGTGTAAGTTATCTCGGCGTAATACTTGAAGACGTTGTCCTCCTTCTTGCTGGAGGGATGAGGGTCCAGCTTGGCGTAGTTCTCGTCCGCCCTCACATGGCACTGCTTGCAGGTCTGCACCCTGTTTTCCGCGCTCACCGGCGAACGCGGATCGCGCGAAGGCAGCAGTTCGTGCACGCTGAGGTAGTAGTTCACGGTATTGGCATGGCAATCAAGGCAGTTGGCCGCATTGTCGCTGCCGTACTTGGACAGCTTGCCGTGAAAGCTTTCGTTGTAGGATTCCGCCGCGATCATGAATTTCCGCCCCAACTCGCGCCCTTCTTCCTTGGCAGCCGCCTGGTGACGCCCCAGCATCTCCTTGTCGGCGTGGCAAGAGGAGCACATCTCGACGATTTCCTGGGGTGAACGCTTGACCTCGCGGATGCGGCGGCTAGTGTGGTTGTACCATTTCTCCGCAAACTTGGCGTCCTCGTGGCAGACCACGCAACGGTCCACGATATGCTTGGGCGGCTTTTCCTCCTTGGCGTTATAGAGCGGGTTGGTGTGGCAGTTGACGCAATAGGGCTTGTCGGCGTCATTGCCCTCGGCGATCTTTTCCCGGCCATGGACGCTCTTCTTGAACGCGTCATAAATCGGCTTATGGCTGAACGGCTTGCCGGTCGAAGGATTCTGGATCGAGTGGCATTCCGTGTCGCACGTCACCCCCTCGGTGACGGGCTTGTGCGGCAATTCCTTGATATAGCCGTGGCAATCGCGACAGGGCACGTTGCGGTGCACGGTCTTGGAAAAAACATGCGGCATCACGTAATAGGACTTTTGCTGACCCTCTTCGGTAATACGCCCCATTTTCGGGTATTTATGGCACATCAGGCAGGCTTCGTCATCCTCGAAAGCCAAAGCCGGCGCGGCATACCCAAGCAACAGGGACAAAATGCCCGCAACGCACCATCTGATCAACATCTCCATCCTCTTTTCCTTTTTCTATTTCCGTAAATCCGGTCCGGCTTCGCTTCACCCCGATGCCGGGATGAACCCCGGCCGGCAAAGCCGTAACGGTGAAAACAACGCGTGAAAACAACGCAATCCGCAGGTCGGGCGCCAACCCGTCTATTTATTGTGACAATGGTTGCAAATCGACACCCCCCCTGTATTACGCAACCGCTTGTACCCATCCGCGCCCCGGTCTGCCCGTGCATGGCGCTGCACCCCCCGCTCATGCGGATTGTGGCAGGTCGCGCAAAATATCCGCCCGGTCGAGGGTTCCAGCGGCAGCACAATATCCCACTTCGCTTCGGATTCCTTGAGGCGTTGCCGGATCGCCTCCGGCGGCTTGACCAGATGGTTCGGCCCTTCACCACCCGAGCCCGGCGCGAACATGGCCCAGGCTCCGCCGGGGTGGGGCCGCCACGGATGGCAACCGGTGCACAATTTGGTCAGGTCGTCCGTCACGTTAAAACTCACATCGTCAATGCTTTTCGCGTCGCGCCGGTTGGGCGTCACGCTGTGGCAAACCAGGCAGCGCTGGGTGTTCAGTTCGCCCTCATCGCTGATCTGGTCATGCGGATTGAGTCGCTCGTAGTGCGTCGGGTTGTGGCAATTGAAGCACAGGTCGGTGCGCGCCTGGTATGGCCCGCCACGAAAAAACCTCTGATTGAGTTTTTTTTCGGCAAAACGCTCCTTTTTGCACTGCATCGGCAAATCATGGCAAGCAATACAGGTCACCACGCCCCCCCCGCGCTTGACCGCCTGGCGGAAACTCTCGGGCATCCGCTCGCGCTTTTCGGCGGAAGGCTCCATGCCCACGGCGTGGATATAGTTGTGCACCGAAACCGTGTCGTGACAGTTGTTGCACAGCCCGTTGATGTCCCCGGTAAGCAGCTTCGCATCCTTTTCCCCTGGCGTTCCGCGATGGCAGGCGCGGCAGCCGTCCCCGTCCTCGCGCCAATGCGGGTCGGGTATCTGTTCCGCATTGATCTTGCCCTGCCGCAGCAGTTGGGGGATCTCGTCCACATGTTTAAACAGGCTGATTTCATCCCACACATTTTCCATCTTCACGTTTCCTGCCGGCGCGGCATGCAAGGCGCAAGAAAGCAGCATCAGCAAGCACCACACCCACCAGCGTACGTCCACCAAACCAAAAACCGCCGCATGCCGGGCTTCAGCCAGTTCTGTCGGGCTGAAGCCCGACCTACGAGGTGGCGTTTCATGCTTCCCCCGTAGGTCGGGCTTCAGCCCGAAAAGCCCCCGCCACAAACCCATCAACCCCCGTAGGTCGGGCTTCAGCCCGAAAAGCCCCGCCAGAAACCCGCCAGCCGCCGCAGGCCTGGCTTCGGCCAGCTCTGTCGGGCTGAAGCCCGACCTACGGGGGGGGTGTTTCATTTCGTTCGCCGGGCTGATTCCCTGCCTGCTAGCGCCACACACTCACCACACCCTCCTGGGTCACGACCAGCACGCCGCCATCGCTGATTGCCGGGCCGCCGTAGGCCCCGCCCCCCAGTTTCTGCTCCCAGACAATCCGCCGCCGCTCCAGGTTTATGCCCACCAAGCGTCCATCCAGGGTCGCCACCACGCCGAAGTGATTACGGGCGACGCTGGGCGAGTGCCGCACCTCGCCGTCCAGCGACATCTGCCACATGATCCGGCCATCCGCCGCACTCAGGGCGTACAGCACTCCGCTGCGGCTGCATACATACACCATGTCACCGACCGGCACCGGTGTTCCCTGCGGCCAGTCATCCAATTCCGCGCGCCAGAGAATTTTTCCGCTCTCCGCCTCCAGCGCATAAACATTGCGGTCATACGAGCCCTGATACACCCGCCCCCCCGCCAGCGCCGGCGCGCCGTAGAGCGCCGAACCCAGCTCGGTCTGCCAGGCGGGCTTGCCGTCAGCACGCAGGACCGCGTGCAGCCAGCCATTCTTGGCGCCGACATACACCCGCGCCGCATCCGCCGCCGGCGCGGCATAAATCCCGCCGTATTTGTAATCCTTCGCCCGGTAGCGCCAGATTTCCTTGCCGGTCCGCGCATCCAGGGCATAAAGGAACTGATCCACGCTGCCCACGTACACCCTGCCGTCGCGCACGACCGGCGACGCCACGACCCCGCCTCCGAGCTTGACCTGCCAGCGGCGCTTGCCGTCGAAGGCGGCCAGCGCCGTCACCCCCCCATCCTTGGCGGCGACAATGACCAGGCCATCCGCCAGCACCGGCTCGGCGGAAATCGGCCCGCCCGCCTCGAAGCGCCACAAGACGCCGCCCTTTTTCGCATCCAGCGCGCTCAAGCGCCGGTCGTTGCCGGCAATGAACACCATGCCGTCCCCGGCGACCGGGCCGGCGTGCACCTTGCCGCCTGTCGAACTCTCCCACTGCCGCGCCGGCGCCCTGGCGGACAGCGCATCGGAACTCTGGTGCAGGCGCTCCGGCCCGCCGCCGAGCATCGGCCAGTCCGCCGCCGGCACGGGCAACTGCCAGGCGGCAAGCGCAAAAGCCAGCGCCAGGCGGCAGCCGTCAGAAACGGAGGCCATAATCCCGTTTCAGCAATACCGTTATCGTGCTTTCCTGGAACGGCGCGGATTCCTGCTGGGCATCCCGATAGCGATAACGCGCGGTCGCCTGCCATTTTCCGACGCGATAGTTCAGGTCCGATTCGAACGTCACTTTCCGCCCCGCAAGATAAGCCTCTCCATCGATCTGCTCCGCGCGCGCCAGCGCCGTCCATTGCAGCGCGCCACGCAGACTCATGCTGGCGCGCACCTGCGCGTAGCGCATGTCGCGGGCAATGCCCTGGTTGGTTTCGCTGGTCGCGCCCGCCGACAGCATGACGTTGCCGGCCTGGGAAAAACGGTGCAGCCAGCCGAAATCGAGGCGCGTGCTCTGCGAATCCAGGTCATAGTAGTCATAATCGTCCGGCTCAAGCGCCGAGGCGCTCCACACCGCGTACGTCTGCTGGTAGCGGCGGTATTCGGCGGTTGCCTGCAGCATGTCGCTTTGGGCCAGCCTGCTGGTCACGCTGTAGCGCACATTGAGTTCGCTGCCGCTCGGCTCGCCCGCGGTCTGGCTCACGCGCAGCTGCAGCGAGTCGGCATAGCGCGGCGAATTCATGCGGGTGTAGCCGAGATTGGCGCTGTGGGTGGTGCTCTGCTGCGCCGGCACGGACGACGTAGCGGATGGGTTCGCCTGCGTCAGCGCCAGGCTGTAGCCGCCATTCACCAGGTAATTCCCCAGCGTGTCGGAGTACATGACAGCCGCGCTGCCGGAGAGCGAGGTGCTTTCCGCGCTCTGGCTGGCGCCGCCCGGACCGGCGGACGACTCCGAGCTTGCGCCGCCCAGGCCCAGCATCCCGGTCGCCTGCCATTGTTTGTTGATGCGGTAAGTCGCCCCGGCCGACAGGCTGTGCGACACGCTCTGGCTGCTTCCCGTTTCAGTCATGCCCAGGCCCAGGCTGTAAAAGTGGCGCAGGTTTTCGGTTTGCTGCACGTTGAGCATGCTGTTGAAGCCGAGAAATTCCGACTCCATCGTATTGGTGCCAAAACCCGCGTATCCCCACTGGTCGCTGCGGTCGTAATAGGTCAGATTGGCCGTCAGGTTCGCCTTTTCGCCAAAGAGCGAACGGTCGTTGACATAAAAATAGTCCTGGCGCTGGCTGCCGCCGTACGCCTCGTCGTCCCATGCCGTGTGCCGGTAGCCGTAGGACAGGCTGGACTCCCCCCATTGCTTGGGCCGCAGCTTCCGGCTCGCGTCCATGCCGAACGAAAAGCCCTGGTCCGAGCGCGGCACCAGCGCGCTGCCGGACTCCGAACTGGTGCGGTCGGCATGGAAGCTGGCGCGCCCCAGCCACTTGTTTTCCAGCCCCCAGCGCGCGCCCATATTGCTCGTGGTGAGCTCGTAGGACGGACTCCAGAAGTCGGAGACGGTGCTCTGGCTGCGGTTGGCAAAGAGCGTCAGCGGATAGGGCCTGTTGGCAAGCCAGGTGGTGCTGAGGCGGTAGCCGAGCATGTTGTTGCTGGTTTCCCCGCTGATATCATCATCGACACTCTGCACGTTTTCCCTTTGCAGGGTCACCCCCGCGTCGAACACCGCAAAGCGGGGATCCCAGATAAAGCCGCGGCCATTGAGGTCGAAGCGCGTACGAAAGCGTGTGCGGTCGCTGCTTGTGTAGTCCGTGTCGTACTGGTAATCCTCGGCCTCCAGCCCGATCGAGCCATGGAGGGAGGTGATCTTCCCCGCGCCGCCCAGTTCGGGCATCTTCAGCGCCATGGCCGGGGCGGGGAGAAGAGCCAGAAGCGCGGCGAGCGCACCCCCGGCCCTCACGGAGCCGCGTCGATCATCCCTCTTGGCCACACGAAGCGTTACTTGTTATGGCAGGCGAAGCACAAGGTGCTGCCACTCATCGAAACGCGCAGGAACGCCTTTCCGGTCGGATCCACAGAGGTATGCGGGTCGTGGCAGGAAGCGCACTGCACCTTGTTGTTGTAGAGCTTGACCCCCGTCAGGCTTGCCGTAGGCACCAGGGTGCTATCCAGCCCGGCACCAGTCCCAGGGTTATAGGTAAAGTTGACCGGATGGTCGTTTTTCAGCGCATCCGCCGCCGCGCCCAGGTTGGCCGAACCGGTGATCTTATCTACCCCGCCAACCATGGGTGTGTTCGGCGATGTATTGGACGGGTTGTTGAAGGAATTGACCGCCACCGTGCCGTCATGACAGGACAGGCACAGGTTGCTCACCGCGGAGTGTGCCGGATCATCCACGCCGACGTCTGCCAGATCTGTCGCGTCGAGGGTCGGGCTGGTGTACATGCCATAGGTAGTAATCTGCGACATCTCATGGTTCCACAGCGGGATGTTGTCGGTCTTGAACGCGTCGTGGGGCGTGTGGCAGAAGATGCAGATTTCCGTCTGGGTGGTGGACTTGATCGTGCCGCCGCCAGTGACGGAAAGGTCATGCTTGGTGCCCAAGATGCCGGCGGCGAGCGCGCCGCCCGAAAACGTGACCAGCAGCGCCAGAAGAAAGCCCGACACTGCGGCCCTTGATTTTATTTGCGTATGCATGATAGTGACTCCTTGATTTAAAATTGAAACCTGCTCTGGATCAGGCACTTTCCCGGCCGCCTGCCATCCAACCCACCGGGCCGCCCCGGAGGAAATGCCTTCATTTCACCGCGGTACCTCCTTCCTGTTTGATGTACTGAAAAACCTGGATTCGCGCATTGATCGAATCCGCCACATAAATCCTGTCCGCCCGGTCAACGAAAATCCCCGTCGGCAGCCAGAACATGCCCGGATCTCGCCCCATCGCCCCGACAAACAGCAAAAGCTTGCCGTCGCGATTGAAAATCTGGAAATTGTTGAACGCCCCATCGATCACATATACATTGTTATCGGAATCAACCGCGACACCTTTAGAACGACTGAAGCTGCCGTATGAATCGCCAAGCTGCCCGAAGGCGTCAAGGAACGTCCCCTCGCCATCGAATACCTGGACGCGGAAATTGCCGGTATCGCTCACCAGCAGCTTGCCATCGCGGTCCACCGCCAGATTGACCGGATAGTTCAACTGCCCGGGCTCCGAGCCGCGCTCGCCAAAAGTAAGCAGGTGCCTGCCCTCCAGGTCGTACACCACGATACGGTGATTGACCGTGTCGGCCACGTACACCCGGCCGCGCGCCTCATCCAGGGCCAGGCCGGTGGGGCGGCCGATTTCCTCCTTCTTGCCCAGCGCCATCAGCGTCTTGCCTTCCGGGCTCAGCACCAGCAGCTCCTTGCGCTCCGAATCGGTGACAAAAATCCGCCCCTGCCTGTCGAGGCGGACCTCCAAAGGGTTGGACATCCACCCCTGCGCGTCGGTCTTGAGCGGGCGCACTTCCTTCTTCTCGATGTCGAACACCACGACGGCGCGCAGCATGGTATCGGTAACATAGATCAGCTTGCCGTCATCAGAAGCGGTCACGCCGTAGGGTTTCTTCAGGGCCAGGCCGCCTTTCTCCTCGCCCAGCAGCGCCGCCTTCATGCTATCTTTTGCACCCAGATCGCGCTGGCCATGGTATTCGGCGACATAGCTGATGCGCGGCAGCTCCGGCGGCGACGGCCACACCAGGCCGCTGGTGTCCTTTTTCTTCACCGGCTCCGACGCGCAGCCAACAAGACCCGCCAAGGCGACGCCCAGGCAGGCCAGCATCAATACGCGCACGCATTCAGATCGATTCGTTTTCACCATGTCTCCGTCCAGTGCGATAGCCTCATAGCCACCGCATAGCTTATTCTTATGCACCCATAATTCCTGCTGATAAAGAATATCAACGAATCCCCTTGTCCGCAATATGCGTATCACGCATTTGTGACTTTTTTTGTGTCTTTGCCCCCACTGTGTGTCTTTAACTCCACAGACACCCGCGCCATTCCGTCACCTGATTTTCACCCTCGGGTCGTCGAGATGGCGCCCAAGGGGTCGATACGCCCCCCTTTAACGCCTCCTGGCGGCAATTGCTGGCTGGCCGGCCGGCAATATATGGATTCATGCCCGTCCAGTGTCATGGGCGTTCTTTGCCAGCCGGGCAGGGGACGGGTCGCCAGCAAACGGCATAAGGCCGGCAAAATTCCTGCCAGCCCCCCATAGCCGAGCATGGCCGCATCCCTGCCCGCGTGCAAAATTCGGGGCGAGACATCCCTCCGCGTCCAACAATCCCGGTTATTTACACCCCCTGCCCACTTTCCCGTGCCAAGCCCTGCCGGCAAGCGTCCAGCAAGGCGGGGTTGGGCGCCGTTTCGCCTGGATCGCCTGCAAGCCGAAAACCCATGCCGGCATCAGGCGCTTACGAATATAATCGGCACTGGCCCGATTCCGTCGGGTCGTCCCGCCCAATATTGATATGAAGCCGCCATGCCTGAAGCCAACCATGAATTACAAAACGAGGTCGCCGGACTCATCGTCTCCACCCTGAACCTCGACGTCAGCCCGGATGAAATCCAGCCCGACGCCTCCCTTTACGGCGAGGGACTCGGGCTCGACTCCATCGACATCCTGGAAGTGGCCCTGGTTGTCTCCAAGCGTTACGGTTTCCAACTGCGCGCCGACAATGCGGACAACGTCAGCATCTTCAGCTCCCTCGCCAGCCTGACCCGGCATATCGCGGCCAACCGGGAAAAATGAGTTTGACCCTGTTCCGCGCGGTTCGCTGGATCGTCATCGCCGCCGGGGCCATCGCTTATCCGGTGCTGGCGCATTACAGCGCAGCCACTTCGGCGGCCGCCACTTTGCCGTCCCTGGGGGTGGCCGTGTCCCTGGCGCCTTCCCTGGCCATCCTGCTGTGGCTGACCTGGCGTTCGCCCAGGCGGCCGGCCATGTTGCTTCTATGCGCGGCCGTGGGCGGGCTGCTGTGGGGGTTCTGGGGCATGCTGGAACGCAATTTCAGCTGGGTCTATTTCCTGCAGCACGCCGGCACCTATGCCATGCTGGCCGCCGTATTCGGCGTCACCCTCGGACGCGGACGGCAAGCGCTGTGCACCCGGTTTGCCGAAATGGTCCATGGCAGCCTGGCAGCGGACGAGATCCGGTATTCGCGCCAGGTCACGCTGGCGTGGACGCTGTTTTTACTGGCGATCAGCCTGGTTTCCAGCGTCCTGTTCTTTTTTGCCGGCATCGGGGTCTGGTCGGTTTTCGCCAATTTCCTCTCCTTCCCTTTGGTCCTGCTGATGTTTGTCGTGGAATACGGGGTTCGCCTGCGCAAGCTGCCGCATCAAAAAAATCGCAGCATCATGGACGGCGTCCTGGCCTTCTGGAAGATGCCGGCCGCGCGCCCGGGCACTTTCCCCGATCCCCGTTAGGCTGCCGGCTTGCCGTCCATGTCTCCCCTGCCGCTCATCGCCCATCGCCGCCTCGATGCCGTCGTGGCCTGGCGCGGCGGCACGCCGGTCAGCGCCGGGCAGTTTCTGGGCGAGGTCGCGCACGTCGCCGGCCAGTTGCCGCCGGGGCGGCATGTGCTCAACCTGTGCGGCGACCGCTACCGTTTCACCGTCGCCCTGGCGGCCTGCATCGTCAGCGGCCGGATCAGCCTGCTGCCCTCCACCCACACCCCGGAGATGGTCCGGCAGATGCAGCGCATCGCCCCGGACGTTTTCTGCATCGTCGATCAGGGTGCCGGCGTCGAGCTGCCCGCCTTCCGCTATCCCGAATCGGCGCCGCCCCCCGGGGCCGGCCTTGCAATTCCCGCGATCGACCGCGAACAGGTCGTCGCGCGGGTCTTCACCTCCGGCTCCACCGGCGTGCCGATGCCCCATGCCAAGCGCTGGGGCAGCCTGGTGCGCAACGTGCAGGCGGAGGCGCAACGCCTGGGCATCGGCGCCGGCCATGCCATTCTCGGCACCGTCCCGCCACAGCACATGTACGGCCTGGAATCCACCGTCCTGATGCCGCTGCAAAGCGGCGCCACGCTGCATGCCGGTCGGCCTTTCTACCCGGCGGACATCTGCGCCGACCTGGCGAGCCTGCCGCGCCCGCGCGTGCTGGTCACCACGCCCTACCATCTGCGCGCCCTGCTTGCGGACCAGGCCACGCTGCCGGCGGTCGACCAGCTTGTCTCGGCCACCGCCCCGCTGTCGCAGGACCTGGCCAATGAGGCCGAATCCCGTTTCGGCGCGCCGCTGCACGAGATCTACGGCTGCACCGAGACCGGGCAGCTCGCCTCGCGCCGCACCTCCGCCGGCGCCGAGTGGCAAACCCTGGCGGGTGTCCGTCTGCGCCGCGAAGGGCCGACGCTGTGGGCCGAGGGCGGGCACATCGACACCCCGACCGGGCTCAACGACGTCATCGAGCTCACCGGCGACGGCCCGCTGTCGACCTCTTTCCTGCTGCATGGCCGCCACGCCGACCTGGTCAACATCGCCGGCAAGCGCACCTCGCTGGCCTACCTCAACCATCAGCTGAACGCCATTCCGGGGGTTGCGGATGGCGTCTTCCTGCTGCCGCGCGAGGACAGCATGGATCGCATCGGCCGCCTCGCCGCCCTGGTGGTCGCCCCCGGCCTCACCCCGGCCGCCCTGACCCAGGCGCTGCGCGCGCGCATCGACCCCGTCTTTCTGCCGCGTCCCCTGCTGTTCGTCGATGCCCTGCCGCGCAGCGCCGCCGGCAAGCTCCCCAGCCAGGCCGCCCAGGATCTGCTGGCCGCCCTGCAGGCCCGGTCCGCGACCGGGATGACGGCATGAGCGAGCACGCCGTGCCCCTGCCCATCGCCGCCGACCATCCCGCCCATGCCGGGCACTTTCCCGGCCAGCCCATCCTTCCCGGGGTCGTGCTGCTGGATGAGGCCCTGCATGCTTTGGCGGCGGGGCTGGGCAGGCAGAACGCGGCCTGGCAGCTCAAGTCGGTGAAGTTCCACAGTCCGGTCCAGCCCGGCGAGTCCCTCACCCTGCACAGCGCCGAATCGCCGGCCGGCGGCTTCCGCTTCGAGATCCGCTGCCTCGATGTCCGTGGCGATGAGCGCGGCGTGGCCAGCGGCAGCGTCGTTTTTTCGCAGGCGTCCCCGGCGTGACCGCACCGAAAATGGCGCGTCAGGCCTCGCCGCAAGCGGAATGGGTGATTCGCCCCGAGCGCAGCAATCGGGCCATGCTGCGCCTGATGGCCTGGATCTCCCTGCGCCTGGGGCGTGCCCCCGCCCGGTTCGTGCTGGCCGGCATCAGCCTCTACTTTCTGCTGTTCGCCCCCGCCGCCAAGGCCGCCTCGCGTGCCTATCTGCGCCGGGCGCTGGATCGGGCGCCCAGGTTTGCCGACGTGTTCCGGCACTTTTACAGCTTTGCCTCCACTATCCACGACCGGATTTTTCTGCTCAATGGGCGCTTCGACCTGTTTCAGGTGGAGGTGCATGGCGAGGACGTCATCCAGGACGTGCTGTCCGCCGGGCGGGGGGCCATCCTGATGGGCGCGCACCTGGGCAGCTTCGAGGTGGTGCGCGCCCTCGGCCGCCGGCAGCCCGGCCTCAGGGTGACCATGGTCATGTACGAGGAAAACGCCCGCAAGCTCAATGCCGCGCTGGCCGCCATCAACCCGGCGGCGGTGCGGGACATCATCCCGCTGGGGCAGATCGACTCGATGCTGCGGGTGCAGGCCTGCCTCGACGAGGGCATGGTGCTCGGCGTGCTGGGCGACCGCACCCTCGGCAGCGAGCCGACCCTGCGCGTGCCCTTCCTGGGGGCGGACGCCGAGTTTCCGCTCGGGCCGATGCGCCTGGCCGCGATGCTGAAGCGCCCGGTGCTTTTCATGAGCGGGCTTTACCTGGGCGGCAACCGCTACGCCATCCGCTTCGAGCGGCTGGCCGATTTCAGCGCGCTCGAACGGAGCGGCCGCGATGCCGCCATCCAGGGCGCGGTGGCGGCCTACGCCGCCTGCCTGGAACGCCATTGCCGCGCCGCCCCCTGCAACTGGTTCAACTTCTTCGATTTCTGGCGCCCCAAGGATGCCGGCTAAAACATGACCCGACGCACGCGACCCCGCTTTCGACAGTGTGTCCTGGTCTGGCTGGCGCTGCTGGTCAGCCCCATCGTTCAGGCCGCCCCGCTGAGCATCGCCCAGCTGATGGCGAATCTGGCGAAGAGCCCGCAAGGCGCGGCCACCTTCACCGAGAAAAAATTCATTGCCATCCTCGAACAGCCGATCGAGTCTTCCGGCGAACTGCTGTTCATCGCGCCGGCCCGCCTGGAAAAGCGCACCCTGAAACCGAAGCCCGAGACCATGGTGCTCGACGGCGACACCCTCACCGTTGAACGCGGCCGCCGCAAACACGTGCTGCAGCTCAAGGACTACCCGGAGGTGGCCGGCATGATCGAGAGCATACGCGCCACGCTGGCCGGGGATCGCAAGGCCCTGGAACGGATCTACCACCTGGTCCTGGACGGCGGGCAGGAACGCTGGACCCTGGTGCTCACCCCGCTCGACCCCAAGGTCGGCGCCGTCATCGCCCGCATCCGGATGGAGGGGGTCAAGGACGTGGTGCGCAGCGTCGAGATTCTCCAGGCTGACGGCGACCGTTCCTTGATGACCATCGAAAAGCGGGCACCGCCACAATGACCCACCCGCGCCGCCGCGGCACCGCCGCCATCGTGCTGTGGCTGATTTTTTTGCTGGCCTGTGTCGGCATCATCAGCCGCACCCAATTCACCACCGACCTGTCGGCATTCATGCCGCGCACGCCCACCCCCGAGCAGCAGCTGCTCATGGATCAGGTCAGCGACGGCCTCGCCTCGCGCCTGATTCTGGTTGGCATCGAAGGCGCCGACGCGCCCACCCGCGCCAGCCTTTCCCGGCAAGTCGCCGAGCGTCTGCGCGCCGACCGCACGTTTGTCAGCGTCAATAACGGCGAGCCCGTCAACGCCGAGCGCGACCGTGACTTCCTGTTCGACAATCGTTACCTGTTGAGCCCGACGGTGACGCCTGAGCGCTTCAGTGCGGATGGCCTGCATGCCGCCTTGAGCGACAGCATCGACCTGCTGGCCTCGCCTGCCGGGTTGCTGGTCAAGTCCCTGCTGCCGCGCGATCCCACCGGGGAAATGGTGCAATTGCTCGAGCAGTTCGACAGCGGCACCCAGCCGCAGCTGGTGGAGGGCGCATGGGCGTCGCGCGATGGCACGCGCGCCTTGATGCTGGTGCAAACGCGTGCCTCGGGAAGCGACACCGATGCCCAGCAACACGCCATGGCCGCCATTCGGCAGGCGTTCGAGCAGGCGCCCGGGGCGACCGCCTCCGCCCGACTGGTGATGACCGGCCCCGGCGTGTTTTCGGTGACGTCGCGCGACACCATCAAGCGCCAGGTCACCCGCCTCTCCATCCTCAGCCTTGCCCTCATCGCAACGCTCTTGTTACTCGTTTATCGTTCCTTCAGCGCCCTGGCATTGGGGCTGTTGCCGGTGATCAGCGGCGCGCTGGCGGGCATTGCGGCGGTCAGCCTGGGCTTCGGCGCGGTGCACGGCATCACCCTGGGATTCGGTACCGCGCTGATCGGCGAAGCCGTGGATTATTCGATCTACCTGTTCGTGCAATCGGAACAGAACCGTGCGGATCATCAAAGCTGGGTCAAGCGCTTCTGGCCCACCATCCGCCTCGGGGTGCTGACATCGATAGCCGGCTTTGCCTCGCTGCTGCTGTCCGGTTTTCCCGGTCTGGCGCAACTCGGCTTGTATGCCATTGCCGGGCTGATCGTGGCCGCAACGGTGACGCGCTTTGTCCTGCCTTCGCTGCTGCCCGTCAGCTTCCGTATTCACGATGTATCGGCGATCGGGCTCATCCTGTCCCGCGTCGTCCAACGCGCTGCCGCACTGCGCTGGCCTGCGGCGATCGTGCTGCTGGCGGCCTGCGCCATCGTGATCGATCACCGCGCCGGCTTGTGGAACGACAAAATTGCATCGCTCAGTCCGGTGTCGCAAGCCGATATGGAACTCGATACCCGCTTGCGCGCCGACATGGGCGCGCCGGACGTGCGCTACCTGGTCGTCGTCTCGGGCGCGAACCAGGAATCCGTATTGCGCACCGCCGAGCGGGTTTCCTCGCTGCTGCAAGCCCAGGTCGAGCAAGGCGAGCTCGCCGGATTCGAAAGCCCGAGCCGTTATCTCCCCAGCGTGGCCACGCAACGCGAACGCCAGGCCAGCCTGCCCCCGCGCCCGGTGCTGGAAACACGCCTGGCGCAAGCGGTCCAGGGCCTGCCGGTGCGCGCGCAACTGCTTACGCCGTTTCTGGACGACACCGCCGCCGCGCGCAGCCAGCCTTTGCTGCAGGCAGGCGACCTGCAGCAAACCTCGATGGCGATGGCGGTCGATGCCCTGCTCATCCAGCAACACGGGCAATGGCGGGCCTTGTTGCCGCTGACCGCGCCCGAGGGGGGCAACATCGACGCCGATCCTATCCGCGCTGCCTTGAACGCAATCCCCGATGCGCTGTTCGTGGACATGAAGACCGAATCGGACCGCCTGTATTCCGGTTACCTGCGTGAAGCCATCGTGCTGTCGCTCGGCGGGCTGCTTGCCATTATCGTGTTGCTGCTCGCGGTTTTTCGCTCGCCCAAGCGCGTGCTGCGCATCATCGCGCCGCTGGCGGCGGCGGTCATTACCGTCACCGCGGGATTGAGCCTGTTCGGCCAGCAAATGATCATCCTGCATCTGGTGGGCTTGTTGCTGGTGGCCGCGGTGGGTTCCAATTACGCCCTGTTTTTTGATCGGCCCGATCCGCGCACGCCGATCCTGCCGCGCACGCTGGCCTCGATGCTGTTTGCCAGCCTCACCACCGTCGCAGGGTTTGGCCTGCTCGCGTTTTCCGACGTCTCCCTCCTGCAGGCGCTGGGCGTGACCGTCGCACCGGGCGTCATCCTGGCCTTGCTTTATTCGGCGATTTTTGCCCGGCAGGCCGATGCCAGCCAATCCAATGCTTGATTCAGCCTGGCGGCCCACCCTGTTGATCCGCGCATCCGTCGCGCTGCATGGCCTGGCCCTGGTCGCCGTGATCGCCGCCCCCGGCCAATGGCGTTGGGCGCTGGGAATCGTGGTCATCAATCACCTGGTGCTGACCGCCGCCGGCCTGTGGCCGCGCAGCAACTGGCTGGGGCCGAACTGGACGCGGCTGCCCGCCACCGCCGCCGCCAGAAACGAAATCGCCCTCACCATCGATGACGGCCCCGACCCCCTCGTCACCCCGCAGGTGCTGGATATTCTGGATCGCTATGGCGCTCAAGCCACTTTTTTCTGTATCGGCGAAAAAGCGGCACGCTATCCGGATGTATGCCGTGAAATCGTGCGCCGTGGCCATGCCGTGGAAAATCACAGCCAGCGCCACCGCCATTACTTTTCCCTGCTGGGCCCGCGTGGTTTCATGCGCGAACTGCAGGCCGCACAAAGCACCCTCGGCCGGATTACCGGTCAGCGACCCATGTTTTTCCGTGCCCCTGCCGGCTTGCGCAATCCTTTTCTCGACCCCGTGCTGGCGCGACTCGACCTGACGCTCGCCAGCTGGTCGGCGCGGGGTTTCGACACCCGCATCGGTGACGCCGGGCAAGTCAAGAATGCGCTGTTGCATGCGCTGCGGGGGGGCGCTATTTTGCTGCTGCATGACGGCAATGCGGCACGGACCCCCGGGGGCATTCCGGTTATTCTCGACGTACTGCCAGCGGTGCTGGAGTCGGCCGCCGCCGCCGGGCTGCGTTTTGTCCGCTTGCGGGATGCTCTTTTGTGAACCGCACACAACGCACCCATCGGCGCTTCCGCAGCCCGGAGAACAGGCCTTGAAAAACGCCTGGCAGGCGCCCTGGTACCGGCAGATTGCAGCGGTCATCACCCGGCATGTGATTCTGAAAGGGGCAGGGACGCCGCTTTTCACCGCTGCAAGCTGCCTTGGCCACGGCCTGAAGGCGGCGCTGGCTGCCCTGCGCGCGCAAAAGAGCGGGCTCGCGCCCCGCGCCTTCGAGACGGTGACCGGCCTGGCAGCGTACATCGGCGAAGTGGCCGGCATCGACGATGGCCCCGACCCCGAAGCGACCCCGCAGGTGCTGGATCTGATCGACCGCCCCCAGGCCCGCGCGCGCCTGTTCGAATCCGCGCAGGCACGGAGTCCGCGCACCGCCACCCTCCCTTCCGTCCTTCAATCCGCCGCATCATGAGCCTCAGTCCACACACCCTCCGCCAGCATCTCGTCGATCTTGCCAGCCAGCCCTATCGCGCCGCAGGCCGCTTCGCCTACCACTTCGCCCGCGGCAAGCTCGGCGGCGACCCGATGTTTCTCGCCCTGCTGGAGCGCGGCCTGATCCCGGACAAGGCGCGCATTCTCGATCTCGGTTGCGGCCAGGGCCTGCTTGCCGCCTGGCTGCTTGCCGCCCGCCAAAGCTATGCGGCCGGCAAATGGCCCGCCGGCTGGGCCGCGCCCGGACAGCCCGCGGATATCCGTGGCGTCGATTTGCTGGGCAGCGACATTCAGCGCGCGCAAATCGCCCTCGACGCGCCGGCCCGCTTCGAGCAGGGCGACATGCGCCATGTTGATTTCGGTCAGGCCGACGTCGTGGTGATCATGGACGTCCTGCACTACGTCGACATCCCGGCCCAGGATGAGGTGCTGCGCCGGGTGCGCGCCGCCTTGCCCGCCAATGGCCTGTTTATCACCCGTGTCGGCGATGCCGACGCCGGCCTCGCTTTCAGGCTCAGCAACTGGGTCGACCGCACGGTGGCCTTCTTTCGCGGCAACGGCCTGCCCCCCACCCACGGCCGCCCCCTGCACGAGTGGAAGCAGGCACTGGAGTCGCTCGGCTTCCACGTCGAGGCCGCCGGCATGAACGGCGGCCTGCCCTTCGCCAACGTCATGCTGATCGCCAGGTTGGGCTAAAATCCGTCCCACCCCCGCCATTCACCCGCTTCGTGATCCCGCTCCAGCTCACCCATTTCACCGCTGCCAGTTGCCTGGGCCACGGCATGGAAGCGACCTTGGCCGCCTTGCGCGCGCAAAAGAACGGGCTCGCGCCCTGCGCCTTCGAGACGGTGACCGACCTGGCAACGTACATCGGCGAAGTGGCCGGCGTGGACGAGGCGCCTTTGCCGGCCAGCCTGGCCGGATACGAATGCCGCAACAACCGTCTCGCCTGGCTGGGGCTGCAGCAGGATGGCTTCAATGCCGCCGTCGAATCAGCCATTGCACGCCACGGCCGGCGGCGGGTCGGCGTGCTGCTCGGCACCAGCACCTCCGGCATCCTGCAGACCGAGCAGGCCTATCGCCGCCGCGACCCTGTGACCGGCGCCCTGCCGGACGGCTTCCACTATCGCACCACGCACAACACCTATTCGGCGGCCGATTTCGTGCGCACCGCTTTCAATCTGGAAGGCCCGGCCGTAGTGGTTTCCACCGCCTGCTCGTCGAGCGCCAAGGTGTTCGCCGCGGCGGCGCGGATGATCGAAGCCGGCCTGATCGACGCCGCCATCGTCGGCGGCGTCGATTCGCTGTGCCTCACCACGCTGTACGGCTTCAACTCGCTGGAGCTGCTGTCGCCCGAACCCTGCCGGCCCTACGATGCCGACCGCAACGGCCTCTCCATCGGCGAGGCGGCGGCCTTCATCCTGCTTGAGCGCCCGGCCGCCAGCCTCGATGCCGATGCCGTGCTGCTCTTGGGCGCGGGCGAATCAAGCGATGCCCATCACATGTCGTCGCCGCACCCCGAAGGCCTGGGCGCGCGCATGGCGATGGCCGCCGCACTCAAGACGGCGGGCCTGCAGCCTGCCGACATCGACTACATCAACCTGCACGGCACCGCGACGCCGGGCAACGATGCCGCCGAGGGCCGCGCGGTCGCAGCCTTGTTCGGCGATACCGTACCGTGCAGCTCGACCAAGGGCGCGACCGGCCACACCCTCGGCGCGGCCGGCGGCCTGGAAGCGATCATCGGTGCGCTGGCGCTGCAGCAGGGCTTCCTGCCGGGCGGGGTCAACACGCGCTGCGTCGACCCGTGCATCCCCATCCAGTATCTGACCGCGAACCAGCAGGCCGCGCCGCGCCGGGTGCTCAGCAACTCGTTCGGATTCGGCGGCACCAACTGCAGCCTGATCCTGGGGCGAGCGGAATGAAGCTCACCGCCTACCTCGACGGCATCGGCCTGATCGGTCCGGGACTCGACAACTGGCCCGCGGCACGGCCCATCCTGGCGGGCGCCGCCCCCTACGAATCGCGTCCCCTCGCGGTAGCCGCACCGCAGTCTCTACCCCCGGCCGAGCGCCGCCGCACCGGCCTCGCGATCAAGGTCGCGCTGGCGGTGGCGCAGGAGGCCTGCGCGGCCGGGCAACTCGATGCCCGGCAACTGGCCGCGGTATTTTCCTCCTCCGGCGCCGACAACGACAACTGCGACGCCCTCTGCAAGACGCTGGCTTCCGACGACCGGAGCATCTCGCCGACCCGCTTCCACAATTCGGTGCACAACGCCCCGGCGGGTTACTGGGGCATCGCCTCCAGCGCCATGACCCCGGCCACCGTGCTGTGCGCCCACGACGGCAGCTTCGGCGCCGGCCTTTTGGAAGCGATGACCCAGGTCGCGGCCGAGGGCTGGGGCACGCTGCTGGTCGCCTACGACATGCCCTACCCCGAACCCCTGCACGCCAAGCGTCCGCTGCCCAGCGCCTTCGGCATCGCGCTGGCGCTGATGCCTGAACGCAGCGCACGCTCGCTGGCGCGGATCGGGCTCAGCCTCGCCGATGACGCGCCCGATGCGCTGGCCGAGCCCGAACTCGAAACGCTGCGCCGCGTCATCCCCTGTGCGCGCGGGCTGCCCTTGCTGCAGGCCGTGGCGCGCGGAACGGAAACGCGGGTCGTGCTGGACTACCTGGCGCCGCTCAGCCTGGCGATCACGATCGAGCCCGAGCATCGCGGCTGACATGAACCCGGATTGTCCATTAGACACACGATGATGGTGCGACCGGGGCAAGGTGGTTCAGTAGGGTGCGCCGTGCGCACCGATCCATGCTCCATGGTGCGCACGGCGCACCCTACTGAACCACAAATCGGCTAATGGACAATCTGGGATGAAGTGCTTGTCGCCTGATTCTGCTAGCATCCACATACAGCACATATACAAGGAGGCGCCCATGGCCCAACTGCATTGTTATGTCCCCGAAGAGATTGCGCGGCAAGCCCAGCGCCGGGCCACGCAATCCGGCCTGAGCCTTTCACGCTATCTGGCGGAGTTGGTCAAGCGCGACGCCACCAGCGCAGCGGATTGGCCGGAAGGTTATTTCGACCTTTTTGGAAAATGGGAAGGCGCGCCACTGGAGCGTCTGCCGCAAGGTGAGTTTGAAGAGCGGTTGACGCTCAAATGATTTACCTGCTTGACACCAACGTCTGCATCCACCTGCTCAACGAAAAACATCCAGCCATCCTGCAACATTTCCGCCAACATGGCCCCGCCGACATTGCCATGTGCAGTGTGGTCAAGGCCGAGTTGCTGTATGGCGCACGGCGCAGCCAAAGGGTAGAAGCTAATTTACAACTGCTCAAAGTCTTTTTCGCCCCCCTGCAAAGCCTGCCTTTTGACGATGAATGCGCCGAGCACTACGGTCAAATTCACGCCAATCTGCTGACCCAGGGCAAGCCCATCGGCCCCAACGACACCCTGATTGCCGCCATTGCCCGCGCCCACGACGCCACACTGGTTACCCACAACACCGGTGAATTCAGCCGTGTGGCGGGGCTGCGGATGGAAGATTGGGAAGTGGCTTGATGGAACTCTACCGAAAAACATTGAAAGAACCGGCGCGCGCGCTCAGAACCGGTTTGACCGATTCCGAACAAGCGCTGTGGCATCGCATTCGACGCAAACAAATACAGAATGTGCAGTTCTATCGACAAAAACCATTGCGCTCGTTCATCGTGGATTTTTACTGCCCGGCAGCGAAACTGGTTGTCGAGTTTGATGGCAGCCAGCATTTCGAAATCGGGCATCAGGCCGAAGACCGGACTCGTGATGCGGCTTTGGCAGGCTTGGGCTTGCAGGTGCTGCGGTTTGACAATAGGCAGGTGCTGCTGGAAACGGATGCGGTGCTGGCAGTGATCGATGAAGCGGTGAAGGGGCGGGTGTGAGAAAAGTCAAAAGCAAATCCCCCTCAATCCCCCTTTTTCAAAGGGGGAGGTCGATGCGGTGTGCCGCTGTTCCCCCCTTTTTCAAAGGGGGGCTAGGGGGGATTTGCCCTTGCCCATGCCGCTAGACCACGCCTGGCTGCTCGCCCACCTGCCGCACCAGGGCAGCATGTGCCTGCTCGATGCGGTCACCGAGTGGGATGCCCAGCGCATCCGCTGCACGGCGACGAGCCACCGCCATGCCGACAACCCGCTGCGCGCGCACGATCGCCTCGGCGCGGCGTGCGGCATCGAATACGCGGCGCAGGCCATGGCCGCCCACGGCGCGCTGCTGGCGGCCGCCCACGCCGCGCCGCGCGCCGGCTACCTGGCCAGCGTGCGCAGCGTCGAGCTGCTGGTCGCGCGGCTGGACGACATCGCCGCTGACCTCGATATCGAGGCGGAGCGTCTGTCCGGCGATGGCAACACCATTCTTTACGGCTTTCGCGTCAGCGCCACCGGACGCGAACTGCTCAGCGGCCGCGCGGCGGTGGTGCTGGATGCCGACAAACTGGGGAGTCCGACATGAAACGCGCACTCGTTACCGGCGGCAGCGGCGGCATCGGTTCGGCGATCTGCCGCCGCCTTGCCGCCGACGGCTGTTACGTCTACATCCACGCCAACCGCAACCTGGCGAAAGCGCAGTCGCTGGCTGATGAAATCAACACGGGCGGAGGCCAGGCCGAAGCCATCGCCTTCGACGTCACCGATGCCGAGGCCAGCCGCGCGGTACTGGAGGCGCTGGTCGCCGACACCCCGATCCAGGTGCTGGTGAACAACGCCGGCATCCACGACGACGCGGTGTTCCCCGGCATGAGCGCGACGCAGTGGCACGGCGTGCTGGATGTGTCGCTTTCCGGCTTCTTCAACGTCACCCAGCCGCTGACGATGGCGATGCTGCGCAGCCGCTGGGGACGCATTATCAACATCACCTCCATCGCCGGCCTCACCGGCAACCGCGGCCAGGTCAACTACGCCGCGGCCAAGGGGGCACTGCACGCCGCCACCAAGGCGCTGTCGCTGGAACTCGCCAGCCGCGGAGTGACGGTCAACGCCGTGGCGCCGGGCATCATCCAGACCGACATGATCGACGGCGTGTTCGACGCCAAGGCCATCGCGGGCATGGTGCCGATGAAGCGCGCCGGCCGCCCGCAAGAGGTGGCGGACCTGGTCGGCTTCCTCGCCTCGGAGCAGGCGAGCTACATCAGCGGCCAGATCGTCTCGGTCAACGGCGGCATGATTTGATCCCTGCCGCGCACGCCCTCGCGGTCCATCCGGCCGGGCGACTGATGGTTTGGCGATGAAAAGGGATGAATTTTTCCCGGACGACTCAGGGCATACCCACGGGTCCATTCACCGGCAAGACCCAGCCCCGCCCGGGAAATAAAAGAATCCAGGCAATGCGGAAAATGGTTCCCGATCACAGGACAAGGGAATCCCTTTTTCTTTTTACGTGCATCATGCTAGAGTACGGACGTGGCAAATTGTCGCAGTCGCATCGAGCATGCTAGGATGCAAACGCGACAAATTGTCGCGGCGATGAATCAGCGCGGTTTGCCCCGCTTTTTCCGCAAATCGACAATCGGCCATTTATCTTTTTTTACAGGGAGTCACGCAATCATGACACAGGACGACATCAAAACACCCGACACCCAACCTGACTTGGGGCGACGCAAATTCCTGAACACCGCCGCACTGGTTGGTCTCTCCGGCGCGGGGCTTTCGGTGGGCCTGACCGCCTGCAAAAAAGAAGAAGCTCCCACTACCGACGCCCCGGGCCTTGCCAAAGGCGAGGTGGCTGCGCATGGCAAGTACGAGGTTCCGCCTGGCGAACTCGATGAATACTACTCGTTTTCCAGCGGCGGCCACTCCGGTGATGTGCGCATCTACGGCCTGCCGTCCGGCCGCCAGCTGAAGAGCATTCCGGTCTTCAATATGGACAACCTGGTGGGCTGGGGCATCACCAACGAATCCAAGGCCATCCTCGGCACCAAGCCCAACGGCACGCCGAAGTACACCACCGGTGATACCCATCACGTCCATCAGTCCTACACCGACGGCACCTACGACGGCAAGTACATGTTCGTGAACGACAAGATTCATAGCCGTCTGGCGCGCATCCGCATGGACACCATGGAATGCGACAAGATCACCGAAATCCCCAACATCCAGGGCTTTCACGGCACCTTCCCCGACAAGCGCGATCCGGTCGACGCCAGCATCAACCACACTACCCGTGTGTTCTGCGGCGCCGAATTCTCGATCCCGCTGCCCAACGACGGGCGCGACATGGAAGATGGCAGCAAGTACAAATCGCTGTTTACCTGCATCGATTCCAATACCATGGACGTGCGCTGGCAGGTGCTGATCGATGGCAACTGCGACCTGGTGGCGACTTCCTACGACGGCAAACTGACGGCGACCAACCAGTACAACGTCGAGATGGGCATCCTTTACGAAGACATGATGGCTGCAGAAATGGATGCCTGCCTGTTCTTCAACGTCGCCCGTGTCGAAGAAGCGGTCAAGGCCGGCAAGTTCATCACCGTCGGCTCATCCAAAGTGCCCGTGGTGGACGGCACCCGCGCCTCCAACCAGGATCCGAAAACCGCGCTGACCTGTTACGTTCCGATCCCGAAGAACCCGCATGGCGTGAACATCAGCCCGGACGGCAAGTATTACGCCTGCTCAGGCAAGCTTTCGCCCACGGCTTCAGTGATCGAGCATGCCCTGGTGCTGAAATGGTTCGACGGCGAACTGGCCAATCCGCGCGATGCCGTGGTCGCAGAACCCGAAATCGGTCTGGGCCCGCTGCACACCGGATTCGACAACAAGGGCAATGCCTACACCACGCTGTTCCTCGACAGCCAGATCGTGAAGTGGAACGTGGAAGCGGCGATCAAGTCGTTCAAGGGCGACAAGGAAGCCAAGGCGGTAGTGGACCGCATCGACGTGCATTATCAGCCGGGCCATGGTTTCACCTCGATGGGCGAAACCAAGGAATCGGATGGCCGCTACTTCAACTCGGACAACAAGTTCTCCAAGGACCGTTTCCTGCCTGTAGGCCCGCTCCACTGCGAAACCGCACAGTTGATCGACATCAGCGGCGACAAGATGAAGCTGGTGCACGACCACTCGGTGCTCTCCGAGCCGCACGACTCGATCATCGTCCGTCGTGACATCATCAAGACTCGCCAGATCTACGATATGGACGAGTTCCCGAACGCAGTGAAGGACCCAGCGGAAACAGGCGTCTTCCGCAATGGCAAAAAAGTGACCGTCAAGCTCACCAGCCAGGCGCCGGCCTTCAGCATGCGCGAGTTCAAGCTCAAGAAGGGCGATGAAGTGACCCTCATCCTGACCAACCACGACAAGGTGGAGGACCTGACCCACGGCTTCGCGATACCGAAGTACGACATCAACTTTATCGTCAACCCGCAGGAGACCAAGTCGGTCACATTCATCGCCGACAAGCCCGGGGTCTACTGGTGTTACTGCACCCACTTCTGCCACGCGCTGCACCTGGAGATGCGCAGCCGCATGATTATCGAGGCTTGAACGCACCCCCTCCCCCAAAAGGGGGATGGGGTGTTTCCCGATTACCTGCAATAATCCAGTCAGATAAAAACAACGCCCGAAAGGGCGTTGGTTTTTTGTACCTGTTACAGTTGATGTCTGAGGCTTGCCGGTTTTTTATGACGACTCCTTCCAGTCTTCTTGCCCGTTTCCTGACGGTTATTTGTCTGTGCTGCGCCTGGGGGATGGCTGCCGGTAACGGCAGTTATGAAGCGCCTCTACCCGCGCAATTGGCCACCGACCCCGATCTTTGCGCGCACCTCCCATGCAAGGACGTGCTTCCTGGCGCCGACAGTTTTTCCCATCGAATGGGCAAGCCTGCTTATGTCGAGGCCTACCGGACCAGGGAAGAGGGCCGCCACGGCGAACAAAAAGGCCGTGCCGAGAAGGACAGCCAAAGCAATGACAACGACAACGACAGGAAAGACGGCCAGGGTAAACAAAAAGGCCGCACCGACCACGGCAAAGACGACCGTGAACTGATCGGTTACGTATTCCTGTCCACCGACATCGTGGACATCCCCGCCTACTCGGGCAAGCCGGTGGTGACCCTGATCGGCATGGACACCCACGGCATCGTTACCGGCGTCCGGATTCTTCGTCATTCCGAGCCAATCCTGCTTTTGGGAATCCCGGAAGCCGAACTCACCAAATTCATCAGGCAATACCTCGGCAAGTTTGTCGGCGACAAGATCACCGTGGGCAAGGGCAGCGCCGATCAGGGAATGATCGGTCTGGATGCGATCACCGGCGCCACGGTAACCGTGATTGCGCAGAACCAGGTCATCCTGCGTAGCGGCCTGTCAGTTGCCAGGCAGGTGGGAATTATCAAGCCCACCATCCACCCCCAGGCAAAGTTCGCGGAAGTTACCGACAAACCGGATTGGCCGACGATGCTCAAAGAGGGCAGCGTCCAGCGACTCAAGATCGACACCAGGGAAGTCGGGATGCCACGCTCGGACCAACCCTACATCGACATTTATTTTGGATACCTCAATACGCCGACGGTGGGACGCAGCATACTCGGCGATTCCATCTATCAAAGCCTGATGTCCCGGCTCGGACCCGGCGATCATGCCATTTTCATGATCGCCAACGGCCTGGAATCGTTCAAGGGCTCGGGCTTTGTGCGCGGGGGAATCTATGACCGGGTGCAGGTGGCTCAGGACATGGACAGCTTCACTTTCCGCGACCTGGATTATCTCAACCTGTATGGAATCAAGGCCGCCGGCGCGCCCCCCTACCGGGAGTCGGCTATCTTCATTATCCGCTCACCGACTTTCAGCGCGGCCTACCCCTGGAATCTGGTGTTTCTGGCCAACAAGATGGACCCGCAAACGGGGGGACGCACCTTTGCCAACTTTAGCCGCGAGTACTGGCTGCCCGACCGTTATCTTGAAGGCGGGCGCCCGAAAGTCATCAAGCCGGAAGCGACCTGGGTGACGGTGTGGAAATCCCGCAAGCTGGAAATTGGGCTGTTTGTGCTCTGGCTCGCCGCCGCGGCAACGGTCTATGCGCTACGGGACAAACTGGTCAGGCGTTCAACGCACAAGGACAGGCGCTGGAAGGACATTCCTAAATATCTGCTGTGGATCACATCGATCGGCTTTGTCGGCTTCTACCTGCTGGCCGTGCCTTCCATCACGCAGGTGCTGACCTGGTTCCACGCCATTCTGTACGAGTGGCGATGGGAGCTGTTCCTGACCGATCCGTTCATTTTCCTGTTCTGGATTTTCATCATCGTCAGCGTGTTCTTCTGGGGACGCGGGATGTTCTGCGGCTGGATGTGCCCCTATGGCTCGCTTTCCGAACTGGTCTACAAGGTGGCCGGCAAACTGGGACTCAAACGCTACCAGCGCCACCTGCTGCCGCAACGCCTGCATGACCGCCTGAAGTGGGTCAAATACGGAATCTTTGCAGCCCTGATCGGCGTGTCCTTCTATTCCATGGGGATGGCCGAGAAACTCTCCGAGATCGAACCGTTCAAGACCACCTTCCTGGTCGGCGCGTGGAACCGCACCTGGCCCTTCTTCACCTTCTGGGCGGTCTTGATGGTTGCCGCGGCCTTTTTCGAGCGCCCGTTCTGCAAATACCTGTGTCCGCTCGGCGCAGCCCTGGCGGTGCCTTCCACCTTCCGCTGGTGGGGCCTCAAGCGCAAGAAGGAGTGCGGCCCCTGCGCCGCGTGTGCTGTCGGCTGCGGCTCGCAGGCCATCGACGAAACCGGCCGCATCGACCAGCGCGAATGCCTGCTGTGCCTGGACTGCCAGGTGCTGTATTACGACGACCATGCCTGTCCGCCGCTGGCGCAGGAACGCAAGCGCCGCACCAAAGCCGGGGAGCCCCTGACCGCGGTCGGTCCGGACGGCTACTTCATCCCCATCATTCCGGCCATCTCAGCCCCCTCTCCCGCCGCCGCGCCACGACAAAGCCTGCCCGCTTACATCGGGAAGGAATTTATCGATCACCTGTTTCCCTGGAACCGCAAGGCGCTGGCGCAACCGCGCCTGCTGCAGGCCACGAGCCTGGCCCTGGCCGTTCTGGTGACCTGGGTCTGGGTGCTTGGTGCAGCCGGCCAGGTCGGGACCGGCGTCGTGCTCGGCTGGTGGCTGGCCTGGAGCATGTACGAACTGGTGGTGCGCATGCGCTGCAAACCCTACGTCAAGGATGGCCCATGGTGGGGCCGCAACGTGCGCCCGGCTTCCTGGGCCGACATGGCCTCCTACGTATCGTTCAAGAACCTGCTGATCGCCATCGTCCTGTTCCTGCTGATGAAAGGCGCCGGGGTACTGAACTTCATGCAACAACTGCCGTCGCTGCAATGGCTTTACTAGGAACCCGCCGGATTTCCTTCTTCCGGACTTCCCTGCTTGGCACCCTGACCTGCCTGCTTGTTTCCGGCGCAGGATTCGCAGGCGAGCTTACGGTACGACCGGGAGAATCCATCGCCGCAGCCATTGCGCGGGCCGCGCCTGGCGACGTGGTGCGGGTGGAAAAAGGCTACTACCGGGAGCGGCTGCTGATCGACAAGCCCCTGACGCTGAAGGGGATCGATCGGCCTACGATCAGCGGCGGTTTCGAAGGCGACACCATCCGGGTCACCGCCGAGGATGTCGTCATCGAAGGCATGATCGTGCGCGATTCCGGGGACAACCTGGAAGGCCAGAATTCCGGCATTTTCATCCGGCCGGGGGCGCATCGCGCAATCGTGCGCAACTGCGACCTGACCTACAATCTGTTCGGAATCTATATCCAGAAAGCCGAGAAGGTCGAGATCCGCAACAATCTCATCACAGGCAAGCGCGATTATCGATCCCCCCGGCGCGGCAACGGCATCCAGCTCTATAACTCCGAAGGGGCGCAGATCGTCGGCAACAACATCAGTTTCGTGCGTGACGGCATCTATGTGGATGTGTCGCACCACGCGGTCTTCCGCAACAACCGCATCCACAACGTTCGCTACGGCACCCATTACATGAATTCCCATTACAACGTGTGGGAAGGCAACGACTCGTACCACAACCGTGGCGGCCTCGCGCTGATGATGGCCCGCAATCAGGTGGTCCGCAACAACCGCGCATGGGGCAATTCGGACCACGGCATCATGCTGCGCACCCTCCAGGACTCGGTCATCGAGGGCAATATCGTCGCCGGCAATGCCCGCGGGTTCTTCATCTACGATGCCGAATTCAATACTATTCGCAACAACCTGGTGATGGACAACACGGTCGGCGTGCATCTGTGGGCGGGCTCCTATCGCAACAAGGCCGAAGGCAACGACTTCATCTCGAACCGCACCCAGATCAAATACGTGGCCAGCCGGGACGAAATCTGGAGCGGCAACTACTGGAGCAACTATGTGGGATGGGACCGCAACGGCGACGGTATCGGCGACGTGCAGTACGAGGCCAACGACATGGTGGATCGCCTGTCCTGGCGCCACCCGATGATGAAGCTGCTGCTCGCCAGCCCGGCGGTGCAGACGCTGCGACTGGTGAGCCAGCAGTTCCCGCTGCTGCGCGCGCCGAGCATCGTCGACCCCACCCCCCGGATGAAGCCGCACAACCCTGACTGGAGCCAATGGAGTGGCCGATATTTCCCCCATGCAAACTGAAACGGAACCTGCGCTGATCGTCGCGCGCGGGGTGCACAAGCACTATGGGCCGATTCGCGCGGTCGACGGTGTCGACCTCGACATACGCCCCGGCGAGCTGTTCGGCCTCATCGGCCACAACGGCGCGGGCAAGAGCACGATGTTCAAGATGATGCTCGGCCTGACCCCCCCCACCTCGGGCGATATCCGCATCGACGGTGCGAGCGTCAGCGGCGGCGACTTCCGCGCCGTCCGGCGCTCCGTAGGCTACCTTCCGGAAAACGTCGTGCTCTATGACAACCTTACCGGCCTCGAGACCTTGTATTTCTTCTCGCGCCTGAAAGGCGTGTCGGCGACGGAGAACAACCGGCTGCTCGAGCGCGTAGGCCTTGGGCATGCAGCCAGACGGCGGGTGCGCGAATACTCCAAGGGCATGCGGCAGCGTCTCGGCTTTGCCCAGGCGCTGCTCGGCAAGCCGCGCTTCCTGTTCCTCGACGAGCCCACCACCGGCCTCGACCCGGAAGCGATCCGCAGCTTCTATGCCATCCTCCGCCAGCTCAGAAGCGAGGGCGTGACAATGGTGATCACCTCCCACATCCTCGCCGAAATTCAGGAGCGGGTAGACCGCCTGGCCATCATGACCGCCGGCAAGATACAGGCCTGCGGCACGGTGCAGGCCTTGCGCGAACAGATGGCCCTGCCGCTGCGGATCGACATCCGGGTTGACGCCGAACACCTCGATGCGGTGCGCACGATGCTCGGCCAACTGCCGGTGAGCGCCATCGAAGCCCATGCCGATCGCATTGCCATGCAGTGCCGGCGCGAAGCCAAGATGGCGGTAATCGAAGCGCTTGCGCAGGATGGACGGGTGCGTGACCTGACGGTGCGGGAACCCTCGCTCGAAGATGTTTTTTTCGGTTTTTCAGATTAAGGGGCGGCAATGGAAATCGCACAAATCGCCACCATCGCCAGCAAGGAATTCTGGGACCGCATCCGCAATCGCTGGGTGCTGGCCGTGGCACTTGTTTTCACCGCTTTCGCGCTGACCATCGCCTATTTCGGCGCAGCGCAGCAGGGTTCCATCGGCCTTCGCTCCATCGATGTCACCATCGCCAGCCTGGTCAGCCTGGTCATCTATCTGATCCCGCTGATCGCGCTTATCCTGGGCTTCGACGCCATCGTCGGTGAGCGCGAACGCGGCTCCCTCGACCTCCTGCTGTCGATGCCGATCACGCGCCTGGAATTGATCCTCGGAAAATTCTTCGGCCTCGCGGCCGCGCTGACCTTCTCCACCGTGGCCGGCTTTGGCCTGGTCGCGATCATGCTGTCGACACAGATCGATTTTAACGGGCTGATCCATTACTTCGGCTTCATGCTCAGCTCGGTGCTGCTGGGCTGCGCCTTCCTGAGCCTGGCGGTCATGCTGTCGGTGTTCGCCTCCGACCGTGCCCGGGCATCGGGGCTCGCAATCGCCATGTGGTTTTTTTTCGTGCTGGTGTTCGACCTGCTGCTGCTCGGCGCGCTGGTCGTGACCGGCGGCCAGTGGGGGGGCGAGATTTTCCCCTACCTGCTGCTGGCGAATCCCGCCGACGTGTTCCGCATACTCAACATCTTTACCCTGGCCGACGTCCGCACCATGTACGGACTGGTGACCGTTTTCCCCCCGATGCTGGCCGATCCCTGGCTGCTCGGGATGGTGATGGTCGCCTGGATTGTGGCGCCGCTGGGCATTGCAACCTGGAGATTCCGTCAATGAAACCTTTACGTCTTGTGCTCGTTTATTCCACCCTGGCCGCGATCGCACTCGCGGCCTGCGGGAAGCCGGATACTCCGGACACAATCGCCCCGATGGAGATCGGCGCCGGCACGTCCTGCAGCCTGGACGGCATGCTGCTCGCCGACTATCCCGGCCCCAAGGCGCAGATTCACTACGCCGGGCAGGAAGAGCCGGATTTCTTCTGCGACACGGTGGAAATGTTCAACATCTATCTCAACCCCGAACAGGTCAGGGTCGTGCGCGGCCTGCTGGTGCAGGATATGGGCAAGGCCGATTGGGATGTTCCGCGCGACCACTGGATCGATGCGAAAACCGCATACTACGTCCACGGCAGCAAGCGGCACGGCTCGATGGGACCCACGATCGCCAGCTTCGCGCAGGAGAGCGACGCAGTGAAATTCGCCGCCGAGCACGGCGGCAAGATCTACCGCTTCAGCGACATCACGCCCGACATGGTGGTGCTGGACGGCGGTGCGCAACACGACAGCAACATGTAAGCGTCATGGCGAGCTTCTTTGAAAACCTTGATCCCGACATCGCGACAGAACTCGAACTGTTGTCGCGGTTGATCTATGACCTGCGCGAAAATCGCATTGCCGTCCTCGAGCCCTATGGTGCGGAGGACGAAGCGGCGCTGCTGCAAAACATCCAGTCCGGCGCGGTGGCCGAGCATCCTGCCTATGAACATTACCTGGCTGCCCGGATACTCGCCGACACTCGCGAAACGGCCCGCGCCGTGCTCGCCGAACGCCTGAAGGACGCCGCACGTATATGAGCCTGCACCTTGAACTCGGTTTACTGATCGAAGCGTCCTTCGAGGGAGATCTCGCTTCCCCCGTCGAACAGAAGCAGGACGCCATGATCGTCCGCCTGAAGAATGGCGTGACGCTGGAAGTCCGCTATGCCGCAGCCGATGCCTATTCGCTGCGCTGGGCCTTTGGCGATGCCGAATCCGGCATCGACACCGCGCCTCTGCACCGCGGGCTTGAGACCTTCCCCAACCATTTCCACGATGCGGGCGGTCGTATCGTTGCAGACCCGATCACGCGCCCCGATGCGCTTCCGGAAGACAATCTGCAAAGACTGATCCGTACTCTGATCGACGACCCGATGTTCGGGGTCGGGGACGTCGGCTGATGCGACTGCCAGGGAAACGGCTGTCCCTGGGGATAGCCTTGCTCGCGATAGCCGTCGCTGCCGCCGTCGTCGTGCTGCTGCCCCATGACGAGCGGGCGGCCCCGGACCCCGATCTGGTCACCAACGAGCTTTGCATCGTTGCACCGGCAACGCCCTACGATCCGGCTTCAGGTCTGGCAATGCTTGCACCACGGCCGATACCCGCCGATGCGCGCTGCCCGGTATGCGGCATGTATCCCGCCCGCTTTCCGCGCTGGGCCGCGCAAAGCATTTTCAGGGATGGCGCCGCCCACTACTTCGACTCGCCGATCAACCTGTTCGTTTTTCTGCAAAGGGTTGACCGCTACAGCAACGGCTACACCGTGGACGAGGTTGCCGTCAGCTTTGTAACCGACTTTGAAACCAGGCAATGGATCGAAGCCCAGGACGCCTTCTTCGTACACGGCTCCAGCGCCTTCGGTCCGATGCGCGATGCCGACCTGCCCGCCTTTGCCAGCCGCGAAGCGGCAGACGCCCTGACCCGCAGCCGCGGCGGCAAGGTGCTGGCATTTACGGAAGTAACACCCGAAGTGATCCAGTCGCTGAACCGCAGCGTGCACCATCGCCACTGACGCCTGCCGCGCCCATAAAAAAAGCGGGGGAGATGCAGATCTCCCCCGCTTTTCATCGACCAGACCGCGGTCGTTGGCGCCTGGCGCTTATTTTGACAGGTCAACCATGTAGTCGACTGCCGCCTTGACTTCGTCGTCGGTCAGCGTGGCGGCTCCGCCGCGTGCAGGCATCATGCCTTTTGCACCCGTAAATCCTTCGATCGCATGCTTGTAGAGCACATCCGCGCCCTGCGCGATGCGCGGCCCCCAGTCAGCCGTATCGCCGGGCTTCGGCGCACCGGCAACCCCCGCCGCATGACACAACGCGCAGGTCTTATTGAATATGCTTTTACCTAAAACATTCTCAGCCACAACAGGCGCCGGAGCCGGTGCGGCCGCCTCGGGGGCGGGCGCTTCCGGAGCTGCACTCTCCTCCTTCCCGCAAGCGCTCAACAAAAAAGCTGCAAGCGAAACAGCCAGAACGAGTGATGTCTTCTTCATTTAAATCTCCTGTTTTGTCAGCACCAGTTTAAAAATCCCGAACCGATGCAACGGGCTGCCGTTATGGCGTGGAATAATTTCGATCAATGTCGGAAATTTCGGATCGGCCACGGCGGATCGGCCGCTGCCAGGATGAAATGATAGCACTCCGCCCCCGCATATCGAAACGAATAAGAGATCCGCATCCTGATATCCAGTGCGCTGGCGCACTGCCCTGGGCGATTCCACCCTTGCCGCTTCGGGAATGTGGCGCGTTGCATGGTTGGAATTTTGCGCCGTTTCACTACGTTCATAAGCGCACGCAACGACCCGAATTTAGAATAAGCGAGTTTCCCGGTCCCGGTAAAGGAGGCACAAGGCGACCCGGACCCGGCGGCAGATTTTCCATATCTGGCATGAGCGCCAGCATCCAGTGTGCGCGTTGCCGCCTGGAAGACGGTCGATGCCAGCGCGCACGGGATAGCGTGGAAATGTTTTTTGCGCGCATGAATGCACTAAAATAGTGCAAACGCATCTTCATGGGTTTTTATGCTTTCTTTAAAATATCGCACGGGGAAACAAGACGATGCCTATCGATTTGCCGGAACGTGATGCGGAAGGCTACCTGATCGAACCCGCCGACTGGAACGAGGACGTGGCACGGGCCTTGGCCGAGGAAGAGAAAATCCAGCTCGATGACGACCACTGGGACGTTATCCGCTTCATGCGCGACTACTTCGAGGAACACCAGGTCATTGCCGATGCCCGTTTCGTCATCAAGCACCTGGCCGAACGCATGGGGAAAGAAGCGCACAAGAAGCTGTTCGATCTGTTCCCCTACGGCTACGTGAAGCAGGCATGCAAGATCGCCGGCATGCGGCGGCCAAGGGCCTGGAGCACGGGTTGACCGGACCCTGCCGATTCAGCCGATCACGCTCTTGATCACCGCCTTGCTGCCTGAGCATTCCAACGGACTGGCCGCGCCCATCCGCTTTCCCGTGCCCGCGCAAGCCGCGGGCAACCAAGCGGTTTCGGCGATCGCGGCCATCCTTTTTCCCGTGCGAAACCGTCCGGACGCCAATTTTTCACAGCCCAAAACACCGGCATCCCCGAAGGCGTACCCGGCAGCCATGATGCCTATACAATGGTCGCCGCCAGGCAGGCCATGCTTTCTCCAGAACCGGGACGCATCGCTTGCCATCGACAACCCGCCGGTGCAACCGCCAAACCGAGTTTCCACTCCCAAACGTTTATGTCCTCACCGCTCAACCCGCCCAGACGCCCTGCAAAATTCGCGCTGTTTGCCCTGGGCTTCAGGCCATTTTTCCTCGCTGCCGGATTGTTTGCCGTCGTGCTGTTGGGGCTGTGGCTGGCCATGCTTCAGGGGAAAATCGCAGGCGGGCCGCTGGCCCCCGCCGTCTGGCACGGCCATGAAATGCTGTTCGGCTATGCCGCGGCGGTGATCGCCGGCTTCCTGCTCGCCGCGGCGCAGAACTGGACCGGCATCCGCACGCCGTCGGGCCCGCCGCTGGCCGCGCTGTTCCTGTTGTGGCTGGCCGGCCGGCTCTGCTTTCTGGTGCCAGGCCTGCCGGCCGGGCTGGTCGCGCTGGTCGACCTGCTGTTCCTGCCGGCGCTGGCGCTGACACTGGCCTGGCCGATCGTCAAGGCCAGGCAGCTGCACAACTACCCCTTCCCCGTCATGCTGCTGGCGCTGGCCGCGGCCAACGCGCTGGTGCATGCGGAAGCGCTCGGCTGGACCGCGTCCAGCGCCAGCCTGGGCCTGCATCTCGCTGTCTATGTCGTGGTCACGATGATGGCCGTGATGGGCGGGCGGGTGATTCCCTTCTTCACTGACAACAAGCTGCGCACGTCCCCGCGGCGCTGGAACATCATCGAACGGCTGGTGCCTGTCGCCACCCTTGCGGCACTGCTTGCCGCATTGATCGCACCCGTGTCGCCGGTCACCGCACTGCTCGCGGCAATTGCGGCAACGGTGCATTTCACCCGGGTGGCGGGCTGGTATGCCGGCAAGGTCTGGTCGGTGCCGCTGCTGTGGATTTTGCATCTGGGCTACGCCTGGATCGCGCTCGGCTTCGCGCTGCTTGCGCTGTCGGCCACGGGGGTGGGCGCCGCAACCAGCGCTTCACTGCATGCCTTCACCACCGGCGGCATCGGGGTGATGACCCTCGGCATGATGGCGCGGGTGTCGCTCGGCCATACAGGCCGGCCGATCGACTCCGTCCCGCTGATGACGCTGGCCTTCGTCGCGATCAATCTTGCGGCACTGATCCGCGTTGCGCTGCCCTTGTTCTTTCCGGCGGTCTATACGGCAGGCCTCACCGTTGCCGGATTGGCCTGGATGTTCGCGTTCGGCCTGTTCGCCGCGATCTACGCGCCCATGCTGCTGCGCCCGCGGATCGACGGCAAGGCGGGCTGAGCCGCGCATTGGCCACGACAAAACGCGGCAGGCGCTGCCTGCCGCAATGACCGGCGATCCCGGCTGATTCCCATGAACCGTCTTGCGCACTGCACCCGCTGGCTTGTCCTTTGCCTGCTGTCGTCCCCGCTGCTGGCCGCCTCGCCCGACGGCGTGGTGGCGGTATCGCACCCGGCCGCGGCCGCCGCCGGCGCGCGCATGCTGGCTGCGGGCGGCAACGCCATCGATGCCGCGGCCGCGGTGCAGTTTGCGTTGAACGTGGTCGAACCGCAGTCTTCCGGCCTCGGCGGCGGCGGCTTCATGCTGGTCCATCTCGCCAAAACCGGCGAAAGTTTCATCGTCGATTCGCGCGAGCGCGCCCCGGCTGCGGCCAGCGCCGACATGTTCGCGCCCGACGGCCAGCCGATGCCCTTTCCGCTGGCCTCGACCAGCGGCCTGGCGGTGGGCGTGCCGGGCACCCTGCGCGGCGTCGACACCGCGCTGCGCCGCTGGGGCACATTCAAATTGGCGGATACGCTGGCGCCCGCTATTGAACTGGCCGAGCACGGCTTTCGCGTCAACCGCTTCCTCGCGGCCGACATCGCCGACGACGGCGGCCGCACCCGGCTGCAGCCGGAAACCGCCGCGATCTTTCGCCCCGGCGGCGTGCCGCTGGCCGAGGACGACTGGCTGGTGCAGCCCGACCTGGCGAAGACCCTGAAGCGGATCGCCGCCGGGGGACCGAACGCCTTCTATCGCGGCCCCCTGGCACGGGCGATCGTCAACGCCCAGCAGCGCACGCACAGCGAGCTCGGCGCGGCCGGAAAGGGCCGCATGACACTGGCCGACCTCGACCAGTATCGCGTGGCAATCCGCCAGCCGCTGGTCGGCCATTACCGCGGCTGGACGCTGGCGGGCATGCCGCCGCCCTCTTCCGGCGGCCTCACCATGCTGCAGATGCTGGGCCTGCTGGAGCGCTTTCCGCTCGGCGACACCGCGCAGGGATACGGCTTCGGCAGCCCGCAGACCCTGCACGCGATGATCGAGGCGATGCGCCTGGCATTCGCCGACCGCGCGGTGTGGATCGGCGACGACGACACCGTGCCGGTGCCGCGACATGGGCTGCTGCATGCCGACTACCTCGCCGCGCGCACAGCCTTGATCAAACCCGACAGCCGCATGGACACGCCGCAGGCAGGCGACCCGCTGCCCTGGGATGCCGCCACCGCCGTGCGGCGCAAGCCGTCGCCCGCCCGGCAGCAAAGCCCCCACACCACGCACTTTTCCATCGTCGACCGCTGGGGCAACGTGGTGAGCTACACCAGCACCATCGAGTTCACCTGGGGGTCCGGCATCACCGTTCCGGGCTACGGCTTCCTGCTCAACAACGAGCTGACCGACTTCAATTTCGTGCCTGCGGCCAACGCCGCGACCGGCAACCCCGGCGCCAACGACGTCGCCCCCGCCAAACGCCCGCGCTCCAGCATGGCGCCGACGCTGCTGTTCAGGCACGGCAAGCCGGTCGCCGCCTACGGCTCGCCCGGCGGCGCGACCATCATCAACTCGGTGCTCAATGTCACACTCAACCTCATCGACCACGGCATGCCCCTGCAGCAGGCCATCGCCGCACCCCGCCTGTCAGTGACCCACGCAGCGGGGCGGGTGAGCTGCGAAGGCGGCGCCGCGTTCATGCAGCCGCATTTCAGCGTCGCCGCCCAGGATGCCTTGCGCACGCTGGGGCATATCGGCCTGGGCGAAACGGGGACGGATGGCTGCCGGGAAACGATCGGCTCGGTGCAGGCAGTCGCCATCGACCTCGCGACGGGCACGCATTACGGCGCGGCCGACCCGCGCCGCGAGGGCACGGTCATCCAGGTCGAGCCGGCACAGCCACGTCCTGCCAGCCGACCGGCCCGGCCGTGGCCATCCGGGGTAGACGAGACGACCCGGACCGGGCCGGCCCGCGCGTCGGGGCGGTGAACGCATAACAAACGCAGACAATTGGCGGGTAAATGACTTACCCTACCAACCTTGTCCTCAAACCAGCAGAAGAGATGTCATATGGCCAAACCCAATTATTCCTTTGCAAAGCGTCAGCGAGACCTCGCAAAAAAACAGAAGAAGGAAGAGAAACTACGGCGCAAAGCCGGCGCAGGCGAAGTCCAGCCCGAGGATGACCAGCCTCAGGACGACCAGCCGCAGGATGATCAGCCTCAGGACGACCAGCCGCAAGCGCTTCTACCGTCGCCGCCCGACGCCGAGAAACCGGCCGCCTGACGCTGCCGGGCCGCGCCTGCTGGACGAATGCCGTCTTCTCGGCGGCTACGGGACAGACGATGCCAGGCGCACCCGCGGATACGAACTGCCCGCCAGATTCATCATTCGCACCGTCGGCCCGGTCTGGCACGGCGGCCCGCGCGGAGAGCCCGAACTGCTGGCATCATGCTACCGGCGCTGCATCGGGGTGGCCGTGCAAAACGGCATCCGCACCCTGGCGTTTCCCGGCATCGGCTCCGGGATCTATGGCTACCCCATCGAGCTTGCCGCCCAAGTGGCCATTGCGACGGTCCGCACTGCCGTGACGGAGTTCCCGGTCATCCGGGAAGTGGGCTTCTGCTGCCATTCCGCGGCCGATCCCGCCGTTTACCAGGCACTGCTCGCCGACGCAGCGAGCTGACCACGCATGGATATGGTGCTGATTCATGGCATGGGCAGGACGCCGCTGTCCATGATGCGGCTGCGCCGGCGCTTGCGGCGAGCCGGCCACCATCCGGTCCTGTTCGGCTACTCCCCGACTTTTGAAAGCCTGCAGGGCGCAACCGCACGCCTGGTGAAGCTGATCGAGCGGCGGGTGGACACCCGGCACTATGCTCTGGTGGGGCATTCACTCGGCACGGTAATCATCCGCACGGCGCTCGGCCAACTGGAAAACCGGGCGCCGTGCGCCTGCTTTTTTTTGGCGCCGCCGATGGTCGCCTGCAAGGCCGCCCGGTTTTTTTCACGATTCCGGCTATACAGATCATTGACGGGCGAAATGGGCCAGCTCCTGGCTGACGAGCCGTTCATGCTGCAGCTGCCGATGCCGCCGGTTTCCACCCGGATCTATGCGGGGGCCGGCGGCCCGCGAGCGTCCTGGCTGCCGTTCGGCACGGAAGCCAACGATGGCATCCTCAGCGTGTCGGAAGCCACCGGCCGCTATAAAGCGATGGCCGTCGAGGTGCAGTCCCTTCACACTTTCATCATGAACTCAGGGCCGGTTTGCGATGACATGATCCGTCTGCTGAAAACGCTTGAACAGACGACACATCCGGGCGGAACGCATCACCAGGAGCAATAAAGCCATGGAACCACGCATCAGCCTCATCACCCTCGGCGTCGCCGACCTCGCTCGCGCCACCCGCTTCTACGAGGAGTGCCTCGGCCTGCCGCGGCTGCAGACGCCGCCGTCGATCACCTTCTTCGAACTCGGCAAGACCTGGCTGGCGCTGTGGCCGCGCGAAAGCCTGGCCGCGGACGCCGGTCTCGCGCCGGAGGGAACGGGGTTTCGCGGCTTCGCGCTGGCGCACAACGTGCGCTCGCCGGCCGAGGTGGATGCGCTGCTGGCACATGCAGCCGCCTGCGGCGGCACCGTGACCAGGCCCGGACAGCCCACCGACTGGGGCGGCTACTCCGGCTATTTCTGCGATCCCGACGGCTTCGTCTGGGAAGTCGCGCACAACCCGGACTTTCCTCATGTCTGAGTCGGAGGCAGTGGCCTTGACCCGTATTCCAACCAAGAACGCAAGCCGATAGCAAACAGCCCATGATCCGATTGCCAAAATCACTGAACGCCTGGGGAACGCCTGAATTCAAGGATGTCTTCCGCCAGGAAATTGCGCAGCTGGATGCCGCCGAGCTCCCGCTGCAGCAGGGACTGACCCGCAGCAGCCACGTCACGGAGCGGCCTTTCCAGGCGATGCTCCTCAGCGCCAGCGAGGACGCCGGCCTGCTCCGGGTGAAGGCGGGGATTTTCTATACGGGGATCATCGCCGGCTGCAGCTGCGCAGACGACCCCACGCCGATCGACGAACTGAACGAATACTGCGTAGTGCGGTTCGATATCGACATGAAGACGGCTGCAAGCACGGTGACGCTGCTGGCGGAGTAGGCGGGCCGATGCCCGTGCGCCGGATCATCCTGGAAACCGCAGTTGGACGCGCCCGAGGGTGCGTCTGATCGGGTGTCTGCCGCATACGATTCCACATGGGCTTGAGCCCATAGTGGATCGGAGTCCTTTAGGGCGAAGCAACGACGACGCGGGCCGGGGCCCGCAAGGAGGCGCGAGAGCGGAGTCGTTGCCGCTTCAGCGGCTTTACGAATCCGGCCTACTCCTTGCGGGTACAAATGCAGGCGCACGAGCAGGCGTGCCATCGGGCGTGTAGCGGACTCACCCACCGGTGAACGGCATTGAAGGCACTCAATTTTGTATTCATGCGGCGTTTGCAAGGGTGACGAGCGGTCAACTGCGGTTTCCAGGATCAAGGTAGAAGCAGGCAGAAAACCGCGCCCTGGTCGTTGTGCAAACGCAGTTCGCCCCGCCGCCCCCGATTGTCGTGGCTTTGCGCAATCGCGCTGGAAAACTGCAAGCCGAGGCCGGTTCCCGTGGATTGGCAGGGGGCGTTCGCGTCCGCACAGGCCAGGATGTGCTCGGGATAGCCGGCCGAGTCGTCACGAACCGTCAGGGCGAGACAGCCTTCGGTCATGCTGGCTTCGATGCGCAGCGCTGAACGCGCGTGGGCAAGGGAATTGTGGATGGCGTTGATCAGGGCCATTTCGACCAGATCGCGGTCGAAAAACCAGATTTCAGGCACGTCCGGCGCCAGCACGGCTTCGACCCGGATGCGGCCGCGCGCGAGCGCAGCCGCCCGGTCCCGGATTTCGTGCACCGCATCGTGCGGCGACCAGGCATCGATGGCCGGCCGGATCGGCTGGTCGATTGCCTTGTAGATCAGCAGCGCCTGCTGCAGCCGGTCGACCACGTTCTGGCACAGCATCCGCGCCGCGTCGACCGGGCCGTCGTGTCCGGCCGCACCCTGCCGGGGAATGCCGTCGATGGTCATCGACAGCAATCCGAGATCGTTCTTCAGCTCATGGATCAGCGCCGCATAGAGATCAGTGCCGTCGAATTTCATGCAGGGCCCCTCCTCCGGATGCCGAACCGGGTTTCCACGTCTTTCAACTGCCGGCGCAGGCCTGCCAGACGTGCGTGGCCGGGCGCCTGGCGTTCCGCTTCATCCAGATGGCGCCGGGCGGCCCTGATCATCGTTTCGTCCATGCCGGACTGGTCGACATACTTGAGGATCACCCATACGGCGTTCATCATGATGCGCGGGTTGCGGGGGGCTTCGGCGCACGCCGTCAGCAGCTTATCGACCGCCGCGCGGAAGTCGCCGCGCTGCGCCAGCACCACGCCCTCGTTGTTGAGCTTGCGCACGTCGGCGGTTGCCACGGCAAGCACGGATGCGCCGGCTTCGGTGCGCCCGGCCTCATCGTAGATTTTCCGGGCACGGGCCAGCAATGCCTCGCTGTCGTGCGCGTTGCGCGCCACCTCGGCGACGATGCCGTCGGCCTTGTCATGGCGACCGCTGGCCATGCAGGCGCCGGCCATATCCAGCATCAGGTTGGCATCGCCGCGCGTTCCGTGCTCACGCAGGTCGATAGCCTCCTCCACGGCTTTCGCGGCTTCCTTCAGGTTGCCGCTTTTGACGTGCACCATTCCCTGCGTGACCGCCATCACCAGCTGCCCTTCCGGGCTGGCCTGCAGGGTGCTTTTGTTCTTTTTCAGGGTGTCGGCGGCGCCCTGCAGGTCGCCCTGTTCCAGTTGCACCCGGCACAGATTGCCGTAATCGCCGGGCGTGACGAAAACGGAATGGCGCCCCTTTTCCAGGACATTGGAAAAAGCGGTCCGCGCGGTATCCAGATCGCCATTGGTGTGGGCGATTTCCCCCAGCTTCTGCTGCCGGCGAACCGTCCTGGCGGAAATGGCGACGCCCTTTTCCAGCGCGACCTGGGCAGCGGAAGCATCCTTCCTGGCCAGGCAGACATCGGACAGCAGGTCGTAGGCAGCGACCATTTCCGGCGCCTGTTCCATCACGTCGCGCAACACGTCCTCGGCGGCTTCATCCTTGTTTTGCAGGTGCAGCGCGCGGGAAAGGCCCAGGCGCGCCCACGGAATGGCGCGCATCGCGATCACCTGCTGATACAGCACCTCCGCCTCATCGAAGCGTCCCAGGGTAACGAGCAACTCGCCCTTGAAGCGCAGGGCGTCCACCAGGTATTTCGGCTTGCCCTGAATCAGCTTGTCGCAGCCGGCAATGGCGGCTTCCAGTTCCTGGGCATGAAAGTGCCGGTAGACGTCACGAAACGCCCGCTTGCGCAGCAGGATGCTTTCGAGCCGGCTGCGCAGGACTTCGGGGCTGAAAGGCTTGATCATGTAGTCGTCCGGCGCCAGTTCGGCCGTCGCGACCACTTTCTCGTAATAGGATTCGGCCGTGACCATTATGAAGACCGTCCCGAGAGAAATCAGATGGCTGTGGCGCAATTCCTCCAGCAGTTGCTGGCCGTCGCGACCGTCGCCCAGATTGAAATCGCACAGGATGAAATCGTAGGACTTCTGCTTCATCTGATAGATGGCCTCGGCGGCGTTGGCGGCCAATTGCACCCGTGTGATCCCGAAGTTGGTGAGCGACAGCCGCAATGCATTGCGCATGCCGGGGTAGTCCTCCACCACCAGCGCGCGCAAGGCGCTGTAATCGATGAATGCCTCGCTGGGCGAAGCCGGGTTCACGTCCGAATCTACCGCCATGAAAAATTGCCCCTGATCACTGCACGTTTCCCTGAATGGCTGGATTGTGATGGTAACGGCGCCCCGGCGCTTTACTGAACCCTGCGCGCACCGTCAGGCGGACTGGGCGCTGCCGGCGGAATTTCCAGCTCTTCCGCGTAGGGTTGGCTCGGATACTGGAAGGCAACCGGTCCATCCGGCCTGGCGTGGACAAACTGGTGAACGAAAGGGTCGCTCGAATCCATCATTTCGGCGGCGTTGCCTTCGGCCACCACCACGCCGTCGTGGATGAAATAGACGTAGTCGGCGACCTTCAGCGATTCCGACACGTCGTAGGTCACCACGATCGAGGTCAGCCCCAGCGCGTCGTTGAGGCGGCGGATCAGGTTGGCGATGGTGTTGAGCGAGATCGGGTCGAGGCCGGCGAAGGGCTCGTCGTACATCATCAGCATGGGGTCGAGCGCGATCGCCCGGGCGAGCGCCACCCGGCGCTCCATGCCGCCCGACAGTTCGCTGGTGCGCAGGGCGTGGGCGCCGCGCAGGCCGACGGCGTGGAGCTTCATCAGCACCAGGTCGTGGATCACGTCTTCCGGCAGGTCGGTGTGCTCGCGCATCGGGTAGGCGATGTTGTCGAACACCGACAGGTCGCTGAACAGGCCGCTGACCTGGAACATCATCCCCATCTTGCGGCGCATCGCATAGAGCGCTTTGCTGCCCAGCTTGTGGACCACCTGGCCGTCGAATGCCACCTGGCCGCGCGACGGTCTCAACTGGCCGCCGATATGACGCAGCAGCGTGGTCTTGCCGCAGCCGCTGACGCCGAGAATGCCGACCACCTTGCCACGGGGAATGGCGAGATTGACGCCCCGCAACACCCGGTTCTCCTCGTAGGAGAAATGCAGATCGCTGACCTCGACCAGATTTTCCGCCATGCTCACGTCTCCTCCAGCAGCGCGTCGGGCGCTTCCAGCGCGGCCTTCACCGCCACCAGGAACCGCACCGCATCGCGGCCGTCGATCAGCCGGTGATCGTAGGTCAGCGCCAGATACATCATCGGGCGGATCACCACCTGACCGTTTTCGGCGACCGGGCGTTCCTGGATGGTATGCATGCCGAGGATGGCCGACTGCGGCGGGTTGAGGATCGGCGTCGACAACAGCGAGCCGAACACGCCGCCGTTGGTGATGGAGAAGGTGCCGCCGGAGAGATCCTCAAGCGTGAGTTTGGCGTCGCGCGCGCGGCCGGCGAAGTCGGCAATCGCCGCTTCGATTTCGGCCGGTGACAGCGTCTGCGCACGGCGCAGGATCGGCACCACCAGCCCGCGCGGGCTGGAGATGGCGATGCCGATGTCGACGTCGCCGTGCCACACGATGTCGCTGCCGTCGATGGCGGCGTTGACCACGGGGAACTGCTGCATCGCGGCGCACACCGCGCGCACGAAGAACGACATATAGCCGAGCTTGACGCCGTGCCTGACCTCGAACTCGGCCTTGAAGCGCTGGCGCAGTTCGTTCACCGGCTGCATGTTCACCTCGTTGAAGGTGGTGAGCATGGCGGCGGTGTGCTGCGCCGCGACCAGGCGTTCGGCGACGCGGCTGCGCAGCCGCGACATCGGCTCGCGTCGAGTTTCGCCTTGCCGGACGACCGGCGCGGCCGATGCGGCGGGCAGCGGTACGCTGGACTTTTGCTCCGGTGCCGGCTTGCTCACGGCAGCCGGCGTGACGGGCGCTGCCGGCGCCGGCTGAACGGGCTTTTCAGCAGGCGCGGCCGTAGCGACACCCTCCCCGGTCTCGATCACCGCCACCACTTCGTCGGCCTTGACCACGGCGCCTTCGGCCTGACGCAGCTCGACCAGGATGCCGGACGCCGGCGCTGGAATTTCCAGGATCACCTTGTCGGTTTCCAGGTCGACCAGGGTTTCGTCGCGCGCGACCATCTCGCCGACCTGCTTGCGCCACGGCAGCAGGGTGCCGCTGGCCACCGAATCGGACAGTGCCGGTACGCGCACTTCAATTTTCATAGGGAGTCTCCAGCGCGTCGTTCAGCAGCGCTTCCAGTTCCGCGCGGTGGCGCGACAGGTAGCCCGACGCCGGCGCGGCGGCGGCCGGGCGGCCTGCGTACTGGAAACGCTTGCCACCCGGCGCGCAATGGTTGAGGTGGTGCAGGGTCTGGAACCAGGCGCCCTGGTTCATCGGTTCCTCCTGCGCCCAGACGAAGGTGGCGGCCTGCGGATAGGCATCCAGCGCCGCGCGGAATACCTCTTCGGGAAAGGGATAGAGCTGCTCGATCCGGATCAACGCAACGTCCTCCAGCCCGCGCGCCTCGCGCGCCGCTTCAAGGTCGAACCACACCCGGCCGCTGCACGCCACCACGCGTTTCGCCTGGCGCGGGGCGCGCGGGTCGTCGATCACCGGGAGAAACGCGCCGCCGGCGAGATCCGCCAGCGACGAGGTCGATGCCGGATGGCGCAGCAGGCTCTTGGGGCTGAGGATCACCAGCGGCTTTCTCGCTGCGCGCACGATCTGCCGGCGCAGCAGGTGGAACATCTGCGCCGGCAGCGTCGGCACGCAGACCTGGATGTTGTCCTGCGCGCACAGCTGCAGGAAGCGTTCGAGGCGAGCGGACGAGTGCTCCGGCCCCTGCCCTTCGAAGCCGTGCGGCAGCAGCAGGGTGAGCCCGCACAGCTTTCCCCACTTGGCCTCGCCGCTGGCGATGAACTGGTCGATCACCACCTGCGCGCCGTTGGCGAAGTCGCCGAACTGCGCCTCCCACACCACCAGGGTGTCGGGGTCGGCGGTGGCATAGCCGTACTCGAACGCCAGCACCGCTTCTTCCGACAGCAGCGAATCGATGATGGTGAAGTTGCCCTGGCGTTCGTGGATATGTTCGAGCGGGACATAGACGCCGCTCTGGCGACGTTCGCGCTTCTGATCGTGCCACACCGCATGGCGGTGGAAGAAGGTGCCGCGCGCCGAGTCCTGGCCCGACACCCTGACGTTGTGGCCGGCATCGAGCAGGCTGGCGTAGGCCAGATGCTCGGCGTAGCCCCAGTCCACCGGAAGTTCGCCCGCTCGCATCCTGCGGCGGTCGTCCAGCACCTTCTGCACCCGCGAATGGAGTTCGATTTCGTGCTGCAGCGTGGTGATGCGCTCGCCCAGAAAGTCCAGCCGTTTGACCGGCACGGACGTGGACACCTCGCTGGCCGCATGGCCCTTGAAGCGTCCCCAGTCCATGCTGTAGGTTTCCTTGAAATCGGACAGCGCGGGCGGACTCAGCGACTCGCCGTGTTCCAGCCGCTCGCGGCAGTCGTCGACCAGATCGTCGGCCTGCGACTGCGTCAGCACGCCCTCGTCGACCAGCCGCTGCGCATACAGCGTGCGCGTGCCGGGATGCGCCTGGATGCGGCGGTACATCAGCGGCTGGGTGGCGAGCGGCTCGTCCTGCTCGTTGTGGCCGTGGCGGCGGTAGCACACCAGGTCGATGAAGCAGTTCTTGTGAAAGGTGTAGCGGTAGTCGACCGCGGTCTGCACGGCAAAGGCCACCGCTTCGGGGTCGTCGCCGTTGACGTGCAGCACCGGCGACTCGACCATCTTCGCCACGTCGGTGCAATACAGCGTCGAGCGCACGTCGCGCGGGTCGGAGGTGGTAAAGCCGATCTGGTTGTTGATGACGATGTGGATCGCGCCGTGGTTGCGGAAGCCGCGCGTCTGCGACATGTTGAGGCTTTCCATCACCACCCCCTGTCCCGACAGCGCGGCGTCGCCGTGCAGGATCACCGGCACCACCTCGTAGCCGAGCACGTCGCCGCGCCGGTCCTGGCGCGCGCGCACCGAGCCGCGCACCACCGGGTGCACAATTTCGAGATGCGAGGGATTGAACGCCAGCGCCACGTGCACCGGGCCGAAATCCGTCGCGAAGTCGGTGGAAAAGCCCTGGTGGTACTTGACGTCGCCCGACAGCGGCGAATCGGGATAGCTGTTTTTCGGCTCATCGAACAGGCTCTCGATCGTGCGCCCCATGATGTTGGCCAGCACGTTGATGCGGCCGCGATGCGCCATGCCGATCACGATTTCCCTGGCGCCGTGGCGGGCGCAGCGCGCGATCACCTGGTCGAGCAGCGGGATCAGGCTCTCGGCACCCTCGAGCGAGAAACGCTTCTGCCCGACATGGCGCGTGTGGAGGAATTTCTCCAGCGTCTCGGCGTCGGTCAGTCGCTTGAGCAGCTTCTTTTTCAGATCGGCGGACACCCCGAAGCGTCCCTGCGCCGATTCGATCCGCTCCTGCAGCCAGCGTTTGCGGGCGACGTCGGTGATGTGCATGTATTCGGCACCGACATGGCCGCAATACGCTGCGTCAAGCCGCTGCAGGATGTCAGCCAGGGTGGTGCGCGCCACCCCGAACAGCGAGCCGGTCTCGAATTCGCGGCTCATGTCGGCTTCGGTCAGACCGTAGTGCTCGGGATCGAGTTCGGGGGTGGGCGGCGGCTCGAAGCGCCGCAGGGGGTCCAGATCGGCGCGGCGCACCCCCAGATAGCGATAGGCGTTGATCAGCCGCAGCACCGCGACCTGCGCGGCATCCGATGTCGGCGCCGCGCCCGGAAGGGGCTGCGTCAGCCAGGGCGCCAGGGCGTCGTCGCCGAACTGCTCCAGATACGCCGCATTGCCGGCATACAGCGGCGAAGTCAGCTGCCAGTCAGGTGCGCTCATGCGAGACGGGAATCGTTATCCGATTCCGCGCTGGTCCAGCGGCACGAATTCGCGCCGCGCCGGACCGGTGTAGAGCTGGCGCGGACGGCCGATCTTGTGCGCGGGGTCGGACAGCATTTCGTGCCACTGTGCCACCCAGCCGGCGGTGCGCGCAAGCGCGAAGATCGCGGTGAACATGCTGGTGGGGATACCCATGGCGCGGAAGATGATGCCGGAATAGAAGTCGACGTTGGGATAGAGCTTCTTGGCGATGAAGTACTCGTCCTCCAGCGCGATGCGTTCGAGCTCCAGTGCGATCTTGAACTGCGGATCGTCGCGCAGGCCGAGTTCGTCCAGCACCTCATAGCAGGTCTGGCGGATGATCGCGGCGCGCGGGTCCATGTTCTTGTAGATGCGGTGGCCGAAGCCCATCAGGCGGAACGGATCGGACTTGTCCTTGGCGCGCTTGATGAATCCCGGGATCTTCGAGACGTCGTCCATCTCCTCCAGCATGTTCAGCACTGCCTCGTTGGCGCCGCCATGCAGCGGCCCCCACAGCGAGGCCATGCCGCTGGCGATGCAGGCATACGGATTGGCGCCGCTGGAGCCGGCCAGGCGCACGGTCGAGGTCGAGGCGTTCTGCTCGTGGTCGGCGTGCAGGATGAAAATGCGGTCGAGCGCGCGCGCCAGCACCGGATTCGGCTCGTAGGGTTCGCAGGGGCTGGAAAACATCATGTGCATGAAGTTTTCGGCGTAGGACAGCCGGTTCTGCGGATAGACGAAGGGCTGGCCCTCGTTGAACTTGTAGGCCCAGGCCGCCACCGTGGGAATCTTGGCGATCAGCCGATGGGCGACGATGGCGCGATGCTGCGGATCAAAGTTGTCCAGTCCCTTGTGATAGAAGGCCGACATCGCGCCGGTCACGCCGATCATCACCGCCATCGGGTGGGCGCTGCGGCGAAAGCCGCGGAACACGTTCTCCATCTGGTCGTGCAGCAGGGTGTGGTGGCGGATCGACTGCTCGAACGCCAGCTTCTGCTCCGCCGTCGGCAGTTCGCCGTGCAGCAGCAGGTAGCTGACTTCCATGAAATCCGACTGGTAGGCCAGCGCCTCGATCGGGTAACCGCGGTAGTACAGCAGGCCCTCGTCGCCGTCGATGTAGGTGATCGCCGAGGTGCAGCTGGAGGTGGCGGTGAAGCCCGGATCATGGGTGAAATAGCCGTGCGCGCCGAGCGCGCGGATATCGATCACCGGCTTGCCGTAGGTGCCCTGCTCGATCGGCAATTCGATCGAAGGGCTGCCGTCGCTGAAGGTGAGGGTGACGGTTTTTGTCATTGCGATTCCAAAAATGTTGCTGCTCGATAATGTTGCAGACGTTGAACCAGCATTTCCAGCCCGGCATCGCCCGCAGGCGACCGGCTGTGCAGCCGGTCGAGGATCTCCATGTCCGACAGGTCCAGCAGGCGCTCCAGCGCCGCCGTCTCGCAGGGCTGAAGTGTAGCGCGGTGCGCCGCCCAAAAGCCACCCAGCCAGAGATCCAGCTCCAGCAGCCCGCGCCGGCAGCGCCAGGCCACTCGATCAGACACGACGTTTCACCAGCAGCGACTTGATGCGCCCGATCGCCGCTGTCGGGTTCAACCCCTTGGGACAGGCGTCCACGCAATTCATGATGCCGCGGCAGCGATACAGCCGGTACGGGTCTTCCAGGTTGTCGAGCCGCGCGGCGGTCGCCTCGTCGCGCGAATCAGCGATGAAGCGGTACGCCTGCAACAGGCCGGCCGGGCCGACGAAGGTCTCCGGGTTCCACCAGAACGACGGGCATGAAGTGGTGCAGCAGGCGCACAGGATGCACTCGTAGGCGCCGTCGAGCAGCGCGCGGTCGGCAGGACTTTGCAGGCGCTCGACCTCCGGCTCGGGTTCGTCGTTGACGAGCCAGGGCTTGATCGAGCGGTACTGCCTGTAGAACGGCTCCATGTCGACGATCAGGTCGCGGATCACCGGCAGCCCCGGCAGCGGCCGCACCTCGATGGGCTCTTTCAGTTCGGACAGGGGCGTGATGCATGCCAGCCGGTTGCGACCATTGACGTTCACCGCGTCCGACCCGCACACGCCCTCGCGGCAGGAGCGGCGCAAGGACAACGTCTCGTCCTGCGCCTTGATTGCCAGCAGCGCGTCGAGCAGCATCTTGCCGACGGGGTCGATGTCCAGCTCGACATCCTGCATGTAAGGCTTTTCGCCGGACTCGGGGGAGTAACGGTAGAGGCGGAATTTCATAGACGCCCCTCCTTTGTCATTGCGAGGCGCAGCCGAAGCAATCCAGGGCTACGCGCACCAATGAAACGCTGGTTCGAGCAATCGTTGCGGGGAGCCGAAGGCCGAAGCAGCTCGCGGGCCATCGACTTTGCACGCATTCTGGATTGCTTCGCGTCGCTCGCAATGACCGGGCAAGCCGTCATTGCGAGGCAAAGCCGAAGCAATCCAGGACTACGCGCGCCAAGGAAACGCTGGGTTGAGCAATCGTTGCGGTGTACCGAAGGCCAAAGTGACTCACGGGCCATCGACTTCGCATGCATTCTGGATTGCTTCGCGTCGCTCGCAATGACCGGGTAAGCCGTCATTGCGAGGCGCAGCCGAAGCAATCCAGGACTACGTGCGCTAACCAAGTATGTCGTCATATAAATCGCGCCAGCCAGGATTCATCGATTCGATCAAAGCGATCTTCCTGGCCCTTGATCCACCCTTGATCTGCTTTTCCCGCGCAATGGCCGCACTCATCTCATCGGCAAGTTCGTAATAGACCAGCAGGTGCACCGAGTATTGCTTTGTGAATCCATCAGCCAAATCATTCTTGTGCTGCCATATCCGCTTGACGAGATCCGATGTCACGCCGATATAAAGCGTGCCATTTCGCTTGCTGGCGAGGATGTAGACCACGGGCTGCTTAGGCGAATTCATCCGCACGCACTCTGGATTGCTTCGGCTTCGCCTCGCAATGACCAGCATCCCATCAATACACCCGCTCCTGCGGCCGGATGGTCTCCACCGTCAGCGGCTTCAAGCGCACCGGCTTGGCATCCACCTGATCCCCCTCGCGCGAATACAGCGTGTGCTTAAGCCAGTGCGCGTCATCGCGCGCAGGGAAATCCTCCCGCGTATGCGCGCCGCGGCTCTCGGTGCGGTGGATCGCCGACACCAGCGTCGCGCGTGCCACACCCATCAGGTTTTCCAGTTCCAGCGCCTCGATGCGCGCGGTGTTGAAGACGCGGCTGGTGTCCTGCAGCCCGGCGTGCGCCAGACGGTCTTCCAGTGCATCCAGTTTTTCCAGCCCCTCGCGCAGCACCGCGTCGGTACGGAATACGCCGGCGTGCACCTGCATCATGCGCCTGAGATCGTCGGTAATCGCCGCCACGCGTTCGCTGCCGGGGCGCTCCCAACGATTCAAGCGCACCAGGCTGGCATCGGCCGCATTGCCGGGCAAGGCACGGGGGTAAGGGTTGTCGCGCAAATATTCCAGCATGTGCAGGCCTGCGGCGCGGCCGAACACAATCAGGTCGAGCAGCGAGTTGCCGCCCAGCCGGTTGGCACCATGCACCGAGACGCAGGCGCACTCGCCGACGGCATACAGGCCCGGCACCGGTTCCTCGGGGCCAAAACGCGCCGGCGCGACGACCTGGCCATGCAGGTTGGTTGGGATGCCGCCCATCATGTAGTGGGCGGTGGGGGCGACCGGAATCGGCGCCTTGGCAGGATCGACGCCGGCGAAGCGGACCGCCAGTTCGCGGATGCCGGGCAGTTTTTCGGCAATGAGCGTTTCGCCCAGGTGGTCGAGCTTGAGATCGACGTGATCCCCACGCGCACCGCAGCCGCGTCCCTCGGCGATCTCGATGGCGATGGCACGGGTAACGACGTCGCGCCCGGCCAGATCCTTGGCATGCGGCGCATAGCGCTCCATGAAGCGCTCGCCGTTCCTGTTCAGCAGATAGCCGCCCTCGCCGCGTACGCCTTCGGTAATCAGCGAACCCACGCCGGCAATGCCGGTGGGATGGAACTGCCAGAATTCCATGTCCTGCAGCGGCAGCCCGGCGCGCAGCACCATGCCGAGGCCGTCGCCGGTGTTGATCATGGCGTTGCTGCTGTTGCCGAACACGCGCCCTGCCCCGCCGGTGGCGAGCAGCGTGGTGCGCGCCTCGATCAGGAGCGGCTCGCCGGTTTCGATGGAGATCGCGGTGACGCCGAGGCAATAGCCGTCGGCGTCGCGAATCAAGTCGAGTGCGAAATATTCGTCGAAGAACTGCGTGCGGTGGGCGATGTTCTGCTGGTACAGCGTGTGCAGCAGCGCGTGGCCGGTGCGGTCGGCGGCGGCACAGGTGCGCGTCGCCTGCTCGCCGCCGAAATGCTTGGACTGGCCGCCGAACGGCCGCTGGTAGATCTTGCCGTTGTCGAGGCGCGAAAACGGCAGCCCCATGTGCTCCAGTTCATACACGGCTGAAGCGGCTTCGCGGCACATGAACTCGATCGCGTCCTGGTCGCCCAGCCAGTCGCCGCCCTTGACCGTGTCGTACATGTGCCATTCCCAGCGGTCGTCGTCGACGTTGGCGAGCGCGGCGGTGATGCCGCCCTGCGCCGACACCGTGTGCGAACGCGTCGGGAACACCTTCGATACCACCGCGACCTTGTAGTCGGAACGCGCCAGCTGCAATGCCGCACGCAGGCCGGCGCCGCCGCCGCCAATGATGAGCGCGTCGAAGCGGCGCGTGTTCATGTCGTGCCCCACAAGGCCGTCGCAAACAAAATCACGGCCAACCAGACCACGCTGCCTGCCAGGGTGACGATCACTGCCAGAACCAGCAGCAGCCGCAGGCCTGTGTGATGAACGTAGTCCATGAAAATATCGCGCATTCCTACCCATGCATGCAATGCCAGCGCCGCGACCGTCAGCAGCATCAGCACGCGCAGCCATGGCGGCGCGAACAGCGTCCGCCAGCCGGTGAAATCAAGCGGCAAAGCCGCCAGAAAACAGACCATCAGCACAGGCAAAGCCAGCGCCAGCACCACTGCCGTGGCGCGCTGTAACAACCAGCTGCCAGTGCCGGTGTGCGAGCCGGTGGTGGACTTCATGCGAACAGCCTCCAGGCGGCAAGCAGCGTAACCAGCCCGCTCGCCAACAAAACCGCAATGCTGCTTTGCCGCGCCCGACGCAGGTCAAGACCCCAGTGAACATCCAGTGCCAGGTGCCGCAGGCCAGCGAAAAAATGCTGCGCAAACGCCCAGATCAAAAGCAGCAGGAACAGTTTTGGCAAGGGATGCGTTACGCAGTCGGCCATCCGCTGAAAGCCCGCCTCGCCCGACAGCGAAACCGACAGGGCCCACACCCCGAGCGGCAGGGCTGCAAACAGCAACGCGCCAGATATCCGGTGCATGATCGACACCCAGCCGGGAAGCGGCAAATGGATGCGGAACAGATCGAGATAAACGGGGCGCGCGATGGGTTTCACGGCACGGTTGGGATTTTCTGCCAGGCTGGCTTAGCGAGGCTTGCTTGTCGCCTTTGCCTTGGCTGCAGCAGGTTTGGCCGGCTTTTTGACCACCGCCTTCTTCACTACGGGCTTTTTCAACGCAGCCTTTGCCACGGCCTGCGGCACGCGCTCGGCCAGGCGCGGATCAAACGGCTTGGGCAGGATGTAGTCCGGGCCGAACTCCAGTTTCTTCAACTTGTAGGCCTTCAGCACCGAGGCTGGCACCGGCTCGCGTGCCAGTTCGGCCAGCGCATGCACCGCGGCGATCAGCATGTCATCAGTGATCTGCTTCGCGCGCGCGTCGAGCGCGCCGCGAAAGATGAACGGAAAGCCCAGCACGTTATTGACCTGGTTGGGATAATCCGAACGTCCGGTCGCCATGATGAGATCGCTGCGCGCGGCACGGGCCTTTTCCGGCGCGATCTCGGGATTGGGGTTGGCGAGCGCGAAAACCACCGGCTTGTCGGCCATGCTTTTCACCATCGCGGGGCTCACCAGGTTGGCGCCTGACACGCCGACGAATACGTCGGCACCGTTCATCGCCTCTTCCAGCGTGCGCAATCGGGTCGTGCGCGCAAATCCTTTCTTGAAGCTGTTGAGGTCGGTGCGCGCCTTGTGCACCACCCCTTTGGAATCGACCAGCAGGATATTGCTCTTTTTGGCGCCCATCTTCACCAGCAGCTTCATCGACGCGATGCCGGCCGCACCCGCACCGAGACAGACGATTTTCGCGCTTTCCAGCGTCTTGCCCTGCACGTGCAGCGCATTGATGAGACCGGCGCAGATGATCACGGCGGTGCCGTGCTGGTCGTCATGAAACACCGGAATATCGAGCTTTTTCTTCAGCGCGGCTTCGATCTCGAAGCAGTGCGGCGCGGCGATGTCTTCAAGGTTGATGCCGCCGAAGGTTGGTGCAATCGCCACCACCACATTGATGAAATCCTGCGGCGTTTTGGCGTTGACTTCGATATCGTAAACATCGATGCCGGCGAACTGTTTGAACAGTACCCCCTTGCCTTCCATCACCGGCTTGGCGGCCAAAGGGCCGAGGTTGCCCAGGCCGAGGATTGCAGTGCCGTCGGTGATCACGGCGATCAGGTTGCCCTTGTTGGTGTAGTCGTAAGCCTTCTTCGGATTTTTCGCGATTTCCAGCACCGGCTGCGCGACACCCGGGGTGTAGGCCAGCGAAAGGTCTTCTTGTGTGGCGCAGGGCTTCGATGATTCCACCGAGAGCTTGCCGGGTTTGGGCAGGCGGTGGTAGTCGAGGGCTTTTTTCTTCAGTTCGGCTTGGCTCATAACGGCGGTACAGGCTGGATAAACAAGCTGCCATTATCGCGGATTTATGCGCGTTCCGCCGCGCCAGGCCCCTAACGGAGGGGCCGTCACTTTTTCCAGATTTTGAGCTGGGCCCGCAGACGCGCCACGGCTTGTGAATGCAACTGGCACACGCGCGATTCGGACACCCCGAGCACCGCACCGATTTCCTTCAGGTTCATGTCCTGTTCGTAGTACATGCCCATCATGCTGCGTTCGCGCTCGGGCAGGTGGTGGATCGCAGCGATCAGGCTGCCGCGGAAGCCTTCGTCCTCCAGCACCGCAAGCGGATCGTTGCTGCCGTCGACCAGATAACGCTCCAGAAAGCTGGCGCTGTCCTCGTCGGAGAAGTCTTCGTAATACAGCAGCTGCGAGCATCTCACGTCGCCCAGCATGGACTGGTACTGGTCGATCGGCATGTCCAGCTCGGCCGATATTTCCTGCTCGGTCGGCGACTTGCCGTTGCGCTGTTGCAGCCGGTTGATGGCGGATTCGATCTGCCGCGATTTCTGCCGCACATGACGCGGCAGCCAGTCGGCCTCGCGCAGTTCGTCGAGCATGGAGCCGCGGATGCGCTGGGTGGCATAGGATTCGAACTGCGCGCCCTGGTTGCCGTCGAAACGGGACACCGCATCCATCAGGCCAATCAGGCCCACCTGGATGAGATCGTCGACTTCGACGCTGGCCGGCAGACGGGCCATCATGTGATACGCAATGCGCTTGACCAGCGGCGCATATTTGGCGACTTGTTCGTCTTGCGACGTTGCTTGCTGCGTTGGTTTAACAGCCATGTTTCAAGGCCATGCTTTCCGTGTTTTCTGTTTTATAACGTGCCGTCGAGCGCGTCTCCTCGTGTGCCATTCTAACGGCAAGCGCGGCGAATGCATCATCCTCGCGGGCGATGCTGTAAACGGCCCGGCTGAACGCGGGATCGAGAAACCTTTTGCACGCCGCCCGCAGGTGATCGCAGGCGGCGGCGTCTCCCAGCAGACCTGCGCTGAATGACACGCCCGAGTGAGCCAGCGTTTTGAGCAGGGCGTAGCCCTGCAGGCTCGATGCGTTCGTGGCGTTCACTTCCAGGACGACGGCCTGGGCCGCGCCCGGCGGTGGCGACCAGTCCGGCACGTCAGGGCGCGCATCGAACACAACGCAATCGTAGTCCCGTGCGAGCGCCATCAATGCCGGTTCGTCTCCCCGTATCCCCGGCGCATACCAGCCATCGCCATACGGCATGGGCAGCGTGTGCGGCTGGCCACGCTCGAGTTGTTGCTTCCAGTCGAACAGGCTGCGGGTCGGGGAATCGGAAAATACCCGCCCACGGGCATCGATCAGCAGTGAAGACAAGCCGCGCCGGTGCAGCGCTTGCGCCAGCCGGACGGCGGATTCGGCGGCGTCGAAAAAACAGTAGATGCAAGGCGGCGGCTGCCGGGCACGCCGCCGCCTGAGCCCGGCGGCCTGGTCAGGCGCCATCCATGCCCTTCAGGGTGCGGCGCTCGGCGCGTTCGGCCTCGACGCCGGCAAACAGCGGCCAGTCTTCGGCCTCCAGCGCATACGGGGTGGCGAGCCGTCCCCCCTTCAACGCGCGGTCGATGAGGTAGGCGGCGTTGGGCACGTGAAGGTCCTCCGGCACGCGCTGCCCGCCGCTGATATACGCCAGCGGCAGGCGATGGCGGATCAGGCTGTCGAGCGCCGCGCCCGGCTGCGGGGTTTCATCGAGCTTGGTGAGAATGCAGGCGGCCGCGCCCTGGCCAAAATACGCCATCGCCTGCTCAATCGCCGCCCCCTGCTGGCTGGCGGAAATCGCCAGCAGACGGCGCACGCCCAAGGCATCGAGCGCTTGCCCCTCGCGGCTACGCGGGTCGGCCGGCGCAAACCCCGCGGTGTCGATCAGCACCAGTTTTTTGGCGGCGAGCTCAGGCAACAGCTGCGCCAGCCTGGCCTGGTCTTCAGCCACATGCAGCGCCACGCCCAACAGGTCGGCATATACCGTCAATTGCGCTGCTGCGCCGATGCGGTAGGCATCGGCGGCCACCAGCACCACCTCGCCGGCACCATGCGCATCCACGCCGCGTGCGGCGAGCTTGGCCAGCGTGGTGGTCTTGCCCGATCCGGTCGAGCCGACCAGCGCGTAACGCCCGCCCCGCGCCAGCAGGTCGGCTTCGCGCCCCTGCACCGGCAGGTTGCGGATCAGCACCTGGCGCAGCCAGCGCCGGGCGGCGTCGGCATCGAGCCCGCGCGGCAGGCGCGCCGCCAGGGTGCGGGCGAGCGAGTTGCCAAACCCGGCGGCGAACAGCGTTTGCATCAGCGCCACCCGCACCGGATCGCGCCGCCGTCCCGCGCCCCAGGCAAAGCCCGCCAGCTGGTTTTGCAGCATGCCGCGCAGACGCGACAGCTCGTTCAGGATGCGCGAGCTGCCGGCCGTATCGGGCGCCTCGCTGGCCGCCGGCACCGCCAGCTCGCCGTAGGCGCTGGCCAGCAGTTCGACGCCCTGCGGGTGCGGCCGCGTGGACAGCACCACGGCGTCGTCGCCCAGCTCGCGGCGAACGCGCGCCAGGCCTTCGCGCGCGTTCGCCGCGACGAATGCCTGCACGCTCATGCGCCCTCCCCTATCGTCAGTTCCGTGCTCACCTGCACCATTTTATCGGCAGGCACCTCGGCGTAGGCAATCACCGCAAGTCGCGGCAGGTTGCGCCGCAGCAACCGCGCCAGCATGGCGCGCAGGCCGGGAGAGGTCAGCAGCACCGGCGGGTAGCCTGCGCCTTCCTGCTCGGCCAGCGCGCGCTCGGCGGCATCGTTCAGGGCATCCAGCGTGGTGGGCGACAGCAGGGCTTCGCCCTCGTCTCCCATCTCGTTCAGCAGGCGGGTTTCGGTCGCGGCGGCAAGGCCGATCACCTGCAGCGTGTTGCTGCCTTCGAACAGGCGGTCGACGATGCTGCGCCCCAGCGCCGCGCGCACGGTTTCCACCAGCTCGTCGATCGCCTGAATTTTCGGCGCGCGCGCGGCCAGCGTCTCGAACAGGGTGCGGGTGTCGCGGATCGAGACGTTTTCCGCGATCAATTGCTGCAGCACCGCCTGCACGCTGGTCAACGGCAGATGACGCGGCGTCACGTCCTCGACCAACCCGGGATGGCTGCGCGCCAGCGTGTCGAGCAACTGCTGCACTTCGCTGCGTCCCAGCAGTTCGGGCGCGTGCTGGCGGAACACGGCCTCGACCTGACGCGCGATCAGTCCGGCGGGTTCCAGCACCACAAAACCGCGCAATTCAGCTTCTTCTTCCCGCCCGGCGTCGATCCAGATGCCGGCCAATCCAGTCAGCGGGTCCTCCCCCGGCGTGCCGTCGAGCTGCCCCAGCACGTCGCCCATATCGACCGCCAGCACCTGCCCGGTAGACAACTCGCCATGTGCGACGTCGACGCCCTTGAGGGTAATGCGATAGCTGTTGGGCTTGAGATCAAGATTGTCGCGCACGCGGATGAGCGGCACCACCAGCCCCATGTCGGTGGCGAAGCGGCGGCGCGCCTCGGTGATCTTCGTCAGCGCCGCCCCGCCCTGGTTGCGGTCGACCAGCGGGATCAGCCGGTAGCCGACTTCGAGCGCCAGCACGTCGACCGGCGGAATGTCGTCCCAGGTGACATCGGCCGGCGCAATTTCATTTTCGATCAGCGCAAGTGGCTCGACCTCGAATTCCGTGCGCTGGCGGCGCATCAACCAGAATCCCAATCCACCCAACACTGCGGCGATGGTCAGAAACGCCAGGTGCGGCGTCCCCGGGATCAGCCCCAGCGCGCCCAGCACCGCGGCGGCGACATACAGCGTCTGCGGCCGGCCGAAAATCTGGGTGGAAAACTCGCGCGACAGATCCTGCTCGCTCGACGCGCGGCTGACCACGATGCCCGCCGCGGTCGAAATGATCAGCGCCGGAATCTGCGTTACCAGGCCGTCGCCCACCGTCAGCAGCGCGTAGTACCCGAGCGCCTCGGTCAACCCAAGGTTATGCTGGAACAGCCCGACCAGAACGCCGCCGATCAGGTTGACCAGCAGGATGATGATGCCGGCAATGGCATCGCCGCGCACAAATTTGGAAGCGCCATCCATCGCGCCGTAGAAGTCGGCTTCGCGTCCGATTTCGTGGCGCCGGGTGCGCGCTTCGGCCTCGTTGATGAAGCCGGCGTTGAGGTCGGCATCGACCGCCAGCTGCTTGCCCGGCATCGAATCCAGGGTGAAGCGCGCCGCCACTTCGGCGATGCGCCCGGCGCCCTTGGTGATGACGACGAAGTTGATGATGACCAGGATCAGGAACACCACGAAGCCGACAACGTAGTTGCCGCCGACCAGGAAGTTGCCGAAGGATTCGATCACCTTGCCCGCCGCGTCCGGCCCGGTGTGGCCCTGCATCAGGATGATGCGGGTGGACGCGACGTTGAGCGACAGGCGCAGCAAGGTCGTCAGCAGCAGCACCGTGGGGAACACCGAGAAATCCAGCGGGCGCCGCGCGTTCAGGCTCACCAGCATCACGATCATCGCCAGCGCGATGTTGAGCGTGAACAGCACATCGAGCATGAAGGTGGGCAAGGGCAATATCATCATCGCCAGGATCAGCATCACCAGCAGCGGCACCGCCAGCCGGTTCACCGGCATGCCCATCACCATCACGCCCTGCGCGCTCATCCGATCACCTCGTCGACATGCCGGCCCTGCCCCGCCTGCTGCCGGCGGCCATGCATCCGCGCACGCATTTCCGGGCTGCCCTCGGCTTCGCGCGCCTCGGCCAGCACCGCCTGCCAGGTCATCGCGTGGCGGCGCAGATAGCGCCACCAGCGCCAGCCCGCGTCCAGCGCCGCCGCCAGCGTCAGCGCCGCCGCCAGCGCCAGCACGCCCCGCCCGATCCAGCCGGCCGTCTCGCCCAGCGCCACGCTCGTCACGCTGCCGGTCAGGTCTTGCAGCCCCGGCCAGCCGCTGGTCAGCGCCCACCCCACTGCAGCGGCGGCGAGCGCCAGCTTCAATAGCGCCAGCGTCCCGTCGAACAGGGCATCGGCTGAAAACATCCGCGTGAAGGGCCTGAAAGGATTGGCGCGCATCAGGTCGGCCTGGGTCACCTGGGGCGCATACACCCAGCCCGAAAGCAGCATCGGCGCCACCAGCGCAGCGACAAAAATGGCGACCAGCACAGGCAGCACCGCCCACAGCGCGGACTGTGCCGCTTCAAGGAAAACCGGGGAAAGCGGCTGCGCCGCGTGAATGAATGCCGCCTCGGTCAATGCCAGCAAGGCACCCAGCAGGCGCGGCGCCAGCCAGGCCAGCACACCCAGCGCAGACAGCAACACCACCCACGCGGTGAGTTCGGCGGAACGCGGCACATCGCCCGCGCTGCGCGCCTGTTGCAGGCGCCGCGGACTTGCCGGTTCGGTGCGGGAAAGATCAGTCTCCTCGGCCATGCGTGTCTCGAATTTTGGAGCAGTCTAGCAGCCTGTCGGACTTGAAGGAAATCGGCTGTAAATCCGCCTGGACGGTTCATGTTTCGCCGCATTCTTGGGCAATAGAACGTATTGCCAAGTCCCGGACGAGATCCGGCCTGATTTGAACGGCAGGGTATTTGAGCTATATAGAAATTGCTACTTTATCAGGAGTCGAATATGACAGATCAAGTCCAAATCACGATCGACCAGGCAGTGTACGACCGGTTGCAAATGCTGATGGTGCCGCCAATTAGCGACGCCAACGCCGTCATCAAGGCTTTGTTGTATCACAATGGATCCGACAGCCCGGCCGCCGTTGCGCTAAAGGCAGACGAGCAGCACTTCACCTATGAGCAGGAACTCGAACGCTCCAGTCAGGGTTTCTATGATGGCGGGGGCGCGACGTAATCATCTCTGCGGTTGCTCGTATCCCGGCTCCCAGCATGCAGACAGGCGTTGAGCCGCCCGGGTACCGGATATAGGTCAGCCCGATTTCTCGAAATTCGGCGCACGGCGCACCCGCTGAATTAGCTGACTTCGTCGATCCATGCCATCTGGATCGCTTCAAGGATTTTCTCGCCGGAATGTTCGGCGTCATCCTCGAATTCTGGCAGTTCCATCACCCAGCGATGCAGGTCGGTGAAGCGGATGGTGCGCGGATCGATTTCGGGGTGGGCTTCGGCGAGTTCGATCGCAATATCGAGGGTATCCGTCCACTTCATTTCAATGACCTTCCTTGACCATGTTGATGGTGTACTTGGGAATTTCGATTACCAGGTCGCTGCTGTCGACGCGCGCCTGACACGACAGCCGCGACTGCGGTTCCAGCCCCCATGCCTTGTCGAGCAGATCATCCTCTTCTTCGGTGGACGCTTCCAGCGAATTGAAGCCTTCGCGCACGATGACGTGGCAGGTGGTGCAGGCGCAGGACTTTTCGCAGGCGTGCTCGATCTCGACGCCATTGGCGAGCAGGGTGTCGCAAATGGTGTCGCCGGGCCTGGCGTCGATGACGGCGCCTTCGGGGCAGAGTTCGACGTGGGGCAATACGATGATTTGGGGCATGTCTTTTAAATAAGGCTGAATTGGATACGGTCAGGCCGCTTTGAGGTATCGGCCGGGGAGCGTTGCAACACACCGTCCCGGATGAAATCGGCGTTCAACATGATGCGGGGCATCAGCCGAAGGTTTCCAGTTTTTGCCCGGCCATTGCGCGGCGCACGTTCTGGTCCATGCGGCGCTGGGCGAATTCTGTGGTGGCGGCATTCAGGGCCTCGATGCCGCGCTTGATGGCCAGATGATCGGTGCCGCTCATCCGCTTTTCAAGGGCGGCGATGCCGGCTTCGATCGCTGCGATTTCGGCTTCATCGAGCAGCGCGGCATCTGCCGCCAGCGCCGCGCGGGTGGCTGCAATCAGGCCCTGAGCGTCGACGATCTGCTCGTTCAGCGCACGCGCAAACATGTCGTTTTTGGCGTGGGTGAAGGCGTCCTTCAGCATGCGGGTGATGTCCTCGTCGCCCAGGCCATAGGACGGCTTGACCTGAACGCTGGCCTCGACGCCGCTGCTCTGCTCGCGTGCCGCCACCGACAACAAACCGTCGGCGTCGACCTGGAAAGTGACGCGGATGCGCGCCGCGCCGGCCACCATCGGCGGGATGCCGCGCAGCTCGAAGCGCGCCAGCGAGCGGCAGTCCGACGCCAGTTCGCGCTCGCCCTGCAGCACGTGCACGCTCATCGCGGTCTGGCCGTCCTTGAAGGTAGTGAATTCCTGCGCGCGCGCGGTGGGGATGGTGGTGTTGCGCGGGATGACCTTCTCGGTCAGCCCGCCCATGGTTTCCAGGCCCAGCGACAACGGGATGACGTCGAGCAGGAGCCAGTCGTCGCCGGCGCGGTTGCCCGCCAGCACGTCGGCCTGCATCGCCGCGCCGAGCGCGACCACCTTGTCGGGGTCGAGATTGGTCAGCGGCGTCTGTCTGAAGAAGTCGGCTACGGCCTGGCGGATGCACGGCATGCGGGTGGAGCCGCCGACCATCACCACGCCCTTGACCTCGTCCACGGCAAGCCCGGAATCGCGCAGCGCCTTGCGCGTGGGCGCCAGCGTCTTGTTGACGAGACCGGCGGTCATCGCATTGAACCCGGCTTGCGTCAGCGTCGCGTCCATCATTTCACCGGTCGACAGCACCGCGGTGACGCGCACCTCGGTGTGTTCGGTCAGCGCTTCCTTGGCGTCGCGCGCCTTGGTCAGCAACAGACGCATGTCGCCCGCCGACAGCGGCGCAAAACGGCCCTGCTCGACCATCCAGCAGAAGATGCGCTGGTCGAAATCGTCGCCGCCGAGCGCCGAGTCGCCGTGAGTGGCGAGCACTTCGAAAACGCCCCTGGACAGCTTGAGAATGGAAATATCGAAGGTGCCGCCGCCGAGGTCATAGACCGCGTAGATGCCTTCGGACGCGTTGTCGAGGCCATAGGCGATCGCCGCCGCGGTCGGCTCGTTCAGCAGGCGCAGCACGTTCAGGCCCGCGAGTTGCGCGGCGTCCTTGGTGGCCTGGCGCTGGGCGTCGTCGAAATACGCCGGCACCGTGATCACCGCGCCGACAAGCTCGCCGCCGAGCGCGGCCTCGGCGCGCCGGCGCAGCACCTTGAGGATTTCGGCCGAGACCTCGACCGGGCTTTTCACGCCGGCGGCGGTTTTCAGCTGCACCATGCCGGGCGCATTGACGAAGCGGTACGGCAGGCTGGCGATGTCCTCGATGTCGGCAATGCCGCGCCCCATGAAGCGCTTGACCGACGCGATGGTGTTGTGGGGATCGCTGTTTTGCGCCGATTGCGCGGCGTAGCCCACATCGACGTTGCCGTTGGCGTGGTAGCGCACCACCGAGGGCAGCAGCGAATGCCCGGATTCGTCGTCCAGCACCACGGCAAGGCCGGAGCGCACCGTGGCCACCAGCGAGTTGGTCGTGCCAAGATCGATCCCGACCGCCAGCCGGTGCTGGTGCGGGGCGGCGGACATGCCGGGTTCGGCGATTTGCAGCAGGGCCATCTTAACTTTCCAGTTCTTCGTAGACGTCGCCGATTTCAGCGATGAGTTTGTCCATGAATCGCAGCTGGCGCACGGCTTCGCTTGCCGCTTCATAGTCGTGCGCCGTGTCGATCAGCCCGGCCAGTTGCGCCTCAATGCGACGATGCGCAGCGCGCAGGTCGTCCGTCAACGCATCCAGCACCGCCATGCGCTTGCCCGCACGCGCGTCCTCGATCGCCTCGCGCCATTCCATCTGCTGCATCAGGAAGGCCGGCGCCATCCGGGTGTTGCTGGCGTCGAATGCGTCGATGCCCTGCAGTTTCAGCAGATACACGCCGCGGTTCACCGCATGCCTGAGCGTCCGATACGCCTCGTTCACCTGCGTCGCCCACTGCATCGCCACCCGCTGCTCGGCCTCCGGCTGCGCAGCGAAACGGTCCGGATGCACCGTGTTCTGCAGCTCGCGGTAGGCCGCGTCAAGCTTGTCCCGATCCAGCGCATACGATTGCGGCAGGCCGAAGAGTTCGAAGTGGGTTTGGGAGAAATTCATATTAGGGGCTAGGGGCTGGGGGCTGGGATTTAGGGGGCTTTGTGCTTCGCGTTTTTTTAATGGGCGCGGCCAATGCCGCACCAACCCTAGCCCCTAGCCCCTAGATCCTAAATCCTGTCCCCACCGTTCAGACGTTGAACGACTCGCCGCAGCCGCACTCGTTCTTCACGTTCGGGTTATTGAACTTGAAGCCTTCGTTGAGGCCCTCGCGGGCGTAGTCGAGCTCGGTGCCGTCGAGGTAGGCCAGGCTTTTCGGGTCGATGAATACGGTCACGCCGTGGCTGGTGAACACCTCGTCGCCTTCGGGCGCCTCATCGGCAAACTCCAGCTTGTAGGCCATGCCGGAGCAGCCGGTGGTGCGCACGCCGAGACGGATGCCGACACCCTTGCCGCGTTTGGCGATGTAGTTGGTCACGTGTTGCGCTGCGCGCTCGGACAAGGTCACAGCCATGACTTACTCCAGACCCTTTTTCTGCTTGTAATCGGCGACCGCGGCCTTGATCGCGTCTTCGGCCAGGATCGAGCAATGGATCTTCACCGGCGGCAGCGCGAGTTCCTCGGCAATCGCGGTGTTCTTGATTTCCATCGCCTGATCGAGGGTCTTGCCCTTGACCCATTCGGTCACCAGCGAGCTTGATGCAATCGCCGAGCCGCAGCCGTAGGTCTTGAACTTGGCGTCTTCGATCAGGCCATCGGCACCGACCTTGATCTGCAGCTTCATCACGTCGCCGCAGGCGGGCGCGCCGACCATGCCGGTGCCGACGCCATCGTCGTCCTTGGTGAAGGAACCGACGTTGCGGGGGTTTTCGTAATGGTCAAGTACTTTATCGCTGTATGCCATGGTTTTGCTCCTTTCAGTCGCTGGGGGGGCTAGGATCCAGGGGCTAGGGTTTAGGGGGCTTTGCGCTGCGCGCCTTTTTTGATTTGGCGCGGCCTTGGCCGCTCAATCCCTAGCCCCTAATTCCTATTTCCTATTTCCTAGCCCCTCAAAAAAATCAATGTGCAGCCCACTGCACGGAATTCAGATCGACGCCTTCCTTGAACATTTCCCACAGCGGGGAAAGTTCGCGCAGCTTGCCGATCTTTTCGTGCAGCAATTTAATTGCGTAATCGACTTCTTCCTCGGTGGTGAAGCGACCGATGGAGAAGCGGATCGAGCTGTGCGCCAGTTCGTCGCTGCGGCCCAGTGCGCGCAGCACGTAAGACGGTTCCAGGCTGGCCGAGGTACAGGCCGAACCGCTTGACACCGCCAGATCCTTGATCGCCATGATCAGCGATTCGCCTTCGACGAAGTTGAAGCTGACGTTGAGGTTGTGCGGCACGCGCTGGTCGATGTCGCCGTTCAGGTGCACTTCCTCGATGTCCTTGAGGCCGGTGTAGAGGCGGTCGCGCAGCATGCGGATGCGCTCGTTCTCGGTCGCCATCTCTTCCTTCGCGATGCGGAAGGCTTCGCCCATGCCAACGATCTGGTGCGTGGCCAGCGTGCCCGAACGCATGCCGCGCTCGTGGCCGCCGCCGTGCATCTGCGCTTCCAGGCGAATGCGCGGCTTGCGGCGCACGTACAGCGCGCCGATGCCCTTGGGACCGTAGGTCTTGTGCGCCGAGAACGACATCAGATCGACCGGCAGTTTGGTCAGGTCGATCGGCATCTTGCCGGTGGCCTGCGCCGCGTCGACGTGGAAGATCACACCCTTTTCGCGACAAATCCTGCCGATCGCTTCGAGGTCCTGGATCACACCGATTTCGTTGTTGACCGCCATCACCGAGACCAGCACGGTGTCGGGGCGGATCGCGGCGCGCAGCACGTCCAGATCGAGCAGGCCGGTGTCCGCAACGCTCAGATAGGTGGCCTCGAAGCCCTGGCGCTCCATTTCGCGCACGGTGTCGAGCACGGCCTTGTGTTCGGTGCGCACGGTGATGATGTGGCGGCCCTTGGTGGCCGAATAGAAATGGCCCGCGCCCTTGATGGCGAGGTTGTTCGATTCGGTGGCGCCGGAGGTGAACACGATTTCCTTCGGATCGGCGCCGACCAGCGCGGCGACCTGGGCGCGCGCCTCCTCCACCGCCGCTTCGGCTTCCCAGCCATAAGGATGCGAGCGCGACGCCGGGTTGCCGAAATGCTCAGTCAGATACGGAATCATCCTGGCCGCCACGCGGGGATCGACCGGGGTGGTGGCGGAATAATCGAAATACAGTGTTTTCATCGTGTTGCCCTTACCCTCAATAGCTGAATCTGGGATTGTCCGGTCCGGGATCAGGCCGCCAGCGGCGTCACCTTCAAGGCGCGGCGATCCTGCAGCACCTTTTCCTTGCATCCTTCCTGCCTGGCCACCAGGGTCGCCAACGTCACGTTGTCGAGGTAGTCATATATATGCGCATTCAGGCCAACCCACAGGTCGTGGGTCATGCAGCGGTGCTCATCCTGGCAGTTTTCCTTGCCACCGCACTGGGTCGAATCGATGGGCTCGTCCACTGCACGTATAATGTCGGCCACGCTGACGTCGCCGAGCGGCCGGGCGAGATAATAGCCGCCGCCGGGGCCACGTACGCTTTCGACCAGTTCGTGGCGGCGCAAACGGCTGAAGAGTTGCTCCAGATAGGACAGGGATATGTCCTGGCGCTCGCTGATACCGGCCAGCGTCACCGGATTCTTGCCGCCGCGCAACGCCAGATCGAGCATGGCGGTAACGGCGAAGCGGCCCTTGGTGGTCAATCTCATGACGTGTTCTCCTAAATTTCGCCCGAACTATAAAATTCCCGAGCAATTTAGTCAACTATTCCTTACCTTAACGATTTAGTCAACTATTTTGTTCAAATAGTTCGGATCGAAATCGTCTGGTTGATCCTGTCCAACAGGCATTTCCACACCGAGTTTCTGCAACTGCGCCAGAATCAGTTCCAGACGGTGGTCGATGTGGGCGGAATGGTCGATCAGACCATGAATCGCCTTCACCACCGGGTCGTTCATGTCGGCCGAAATGGCATAGGCCGAGAAGCCGAGCTTTTCCGCCTGCTGGTTACGCTGTATTTCGGCCGCGCTATCGAGGATGCGCGCCGGAATGCCCACCGCCGTCGCATTGTCCGGCACATCCTTCACCACGACAGCGTTGGAGCCGACACGAGCATTGGCGCCGATAGTGATCGGGCCGAGAATCTTGGCGCCCGCCCCCACCACCACGCCGGGCATCAGGGTGGGATGGCGCTTGCCCTTGTTCCACGAGGTGCCGCCGAGCGTCACGCCGTGATAGAGGGTGCAGTCGTCGCCGATCTCTGCGGTTTCGCCCACCACCACGCCCATGCCATGGTCGATGAAGACGCGGCGGCCAATGGTGGCGCCGGGGTGGATTTCGATGCCGGTGAGCCAGCGCCCGATGTGGGAGGTAAAGCGCGCCAGCCACTTCCATTCCATGCGCCACAGCTTGTTCGCCAGACGATGGATGACCATCGCATGAAAGCCGGGATACGTCGTGACCACCTCAAACGTCGTGCGCGCCGCCGGGTCGCGGTCGAACACGACGGCGATGTCTTCCTTGAATCGGCTGAAAAGGTTCATGCGTTGAGGATGCAATTTCCGAGTTGTCTAGTCAACTATTGGGGTTCCGTCCCTTGACTGCCGCCCGCTGCGCGCCCTGCGCCGCGGTCAGGATCCCGCGCAGGATGTTCACTTCCTCCTTCGCCAGCCGGGTGCGCGCAAACAGCCGCCGCAGTTTCAGCATCAGTTTGCTGGGCGAGCCGGGATTGAGGAATTCCAGCTCGGCCAGCGCGGCTTCCAGGTGGCCGTAGAACCGCTCCAGTTCGTCCCCGGTCGCCGCGTCCATTTCGGGCTGCGGCCAGTTCGCATGACCCAGCCAGGCCTGGCGGATCTCGTAGCTCAGCACCTGCACTGCCGCCGCCAGGTTGAGCGAGCTGTAGTCCGGGTTGGCGGCTATCGTCACCAGCCCCTGGCACAAGCCCAGTTCCTCGTTCGACATGCCGCTGGTTTCGTTGCCGAACACCAGCGCCACCGGGCCGGCCTGCGCTTCGGTCAGCAGACGAGTGGCCGCTGCAGGCGGCGTCAGCACCTCGGCCACGATGTCGCGACGGCGCGCCGACACCCCCAGCGCCAGGGTGGTGCCGGCCAGCGCCTCGGCCAGCGTGGCGCAGACGCGCGCCTGCGCCAGCACGTCGCCCGCGCTCGCGGCCATCGCATCGGCCTGGCTGTTGGGGAAAACGGCGGGGGCGACCAGATAAAGCTGCGACAGCCCCATCGTCTTTATCGCCCGTGCCGCTGCGCCGATATTGCCAGGGTGGCTGGTGCGCGCCAGCACGATGCGAATATTGGCGAGAAGTTTCGGGTCTGACTGTGTCATCAAGTAAAATGGTGCGCTCGTTCTTTGAATCTATTGCCAGACATCATGCATCCCATGCTCAACACAGCGGTGAAAGCCGCTCGCGAAGCGGGGCGGATTATCAATCGCGCCTCGCTCGACCTCGACCAGCTCACCGTGCGGAGCAAACAGGACCGCGATTACGTCAGCGAAGTCGACCAAAATGCCGAACGCGTCATCATCGAAATCCTGCTCGGCGCCTACCCAAATCACGGGATTTTAGCAGAGGAGTCCGGCTCGGCCGACGCCAAGAACGGCGAGGACTACCAGTGGATCATCGATCCGCTCGACGGCACCACCAATTTCCTGCACGGCCTGCAGCAGTATTCGATCTCGATCGCGTTGAAGCACAAGGGCCAGATCACCCAGGCGGTGGTGTACGACCCCGCGCGCAACGAACTCTTCACCGCCAGTCGCGGCCGCGGCGCCATGCTCAACGACCGCCGCATCCGCGCCAGCAAACGCACCAAGCTCTCCGAATGCCTGATCGGCACCGGTTTCCCCTTCCGCGACTTCAGTTTCGCCGATGCCTATCTCAACATGTTCCGCGACATGATGCTCGCCACCTCCGGCCTGCGTCGCCCCGGTTCCGCCGCGCTCGACCTGTGCTACGTTGCCTGCGGCCGCTATGACGGTTTCTGGGAAATGCACCTGCAGCCATGGGACCTTGCCGCCGGCAGCCTGATCGCACAGGAATCCGGCGCCCTGGTTGGCAATTTCCTGGGCGACGAAGGCTTTCTGGAGTCCGGCAACATCGTCGCCGCCACCCCGAAAATCTTCTCGCAGATGCTGCAGGTCATCGCACCGCATCTGCCGCCCGAACTGAAGGCCTGATTTTGCGGGCAGCCGCCAGCGAACTGGTGGCGATCAACCCATCACCAACGCCAAACTGAACCCGCCATCATTTACACAGGCGGATGAGTTCCACTACTGCATAAGCAAATGACCCGGGTTGCTGCCAATAGCGTGACTGGCAGGGCTCAGCTCGTAATACACCACGACCTCATTGCCGGCACCGATGTACTGCATTTCCAGGCTCAAGCGCCGCACCAGTTCGACACCGCGCCCATACAGACCGGTCTCCGACATCTGTGACCTGGCTACCCAATCAAATCCAGGGCCACTGTCACGCACTGTGATTTTCGCCATCTTCCGGTTATCACGCCGCAGAATTTCGATATCAATATCGATAAATCCCTCCTGCAGTTCCTCCAGTGCACTCTGGCGATGGGCGGCGTAGGTGGCGAAACCATCGCTGTTTGTTTTAAGCGAAGAATCTATCCGCAGCAGTCCATGGTCCAGCGCATTGGAAACCAGTTCAGAGAGAATAAGAAAAACCTGGCCGGCATGTTCCTTCGTCGCCGCGATCCGCTCGATCACGCCGGACAATGCCGGCACCACATCCAGATTCTTCAGATCCTGCGCCTCGAAATGGAACGACATGCGCAAGCCATCGCTGCCATGTTCCGCATCCGCCACATGAGAAACCGGTTGCACCATCGTACCCGGCGCCGGAACTGCCGCCATGAGCACGGTAATGTCATCCGCCAGCGTACCCACCCGATGCGCGTCGAGCGCCTGTATAAGCGTCTCGAAACGATGCTCCGGCCCGGCCGATTCCAGCGTTGCGCAGGCGCGCTCAGCGCCAAACTGCTCGCCATCGGCATTTTCAGCCTCGGTCAAGCCATCCGACCACAGGAACAGCTGGCATTCCCCCTCGTAGGAATACACCTCAAGTTCCGCAGAGAACTCTTCCGGCGGCAAAACGCCAAGCGGCACATGCCTGGATTTCCAGTGCTTGACGATTTTCCCGTTGGCATCGACCAGGCGGGGATAGGGGTTGCCCCCGTTCCAGACTTCGATCGTCCCCATCGCAGGATTGATCGAAACGAGCGTCAGGGCGGCATATCGCCCCTGAGGCATCATGGTATGCATTCGGCTGTTCATCACCTCCACAATGCGCCCGATGCCATAGCCCAGCTCGGTCATGGCGTAAAAGGTATCGAACTGAGGCAGCGAGGCCATCGCTGCGGGCAAACCATGTCCCATGCCGTCGCTTAGCAGGATATGCAGGCATTTTCCAGGCGTTCGCGCAGCAGCAATCAGATCGCCGCTGAAATGCCATGCGGGGGTCACGCGGTAGCGCAAGGCGGGGTCGTCGAGTCCTTCGCGGTTGACCATGTACGCCATCAACCGCGCCCCGAGGCGCCGCTCATCTTCCGCCTGGCGGTAGTAGGCGGAAAGCTCTGCCGAGTGTCGGGAGAGTTCCTGCTGCAGTTCGGCGATCCGCGCAAATACCTGAATCTTGGCCTGAAACACCGGCAAAGACAGCGGCTTGGTCAAATAGTCGTCCGCCCCCGCTTGCAGCCCTTCAAGAATTTCATCCTCGCGAGTGAGCGCGGTCACCATCAAAATCGGCAGCCAGCGCGATCCCGCAGCCTGCCGGATGCGCCGCGTCGCTTCCAGGCCGCCGATCCCGGGCATCATCACATCCATCAGGATCATGTCCGGCGACTCGGCAAGGAATTTCTCCAGCGCCTCCTCTCCCGAACGCGCCTCGATGAAACGATGCCCCATTCTTTTGACCACCTGGCTGGCGATCGCAATGTTGTTGGCGATGTCATCCACCACCATAACTGTCATTCCAGACTGACTCATCCTACGATCCGTTTACTTGATGGTGAACAGACGCCGGAAATTCGACAGTTCGAAAACCTGGGCCACCGACCCCTTGCAATTCAGCAGCGTGACGGATTTCGAAGCGCCTTTTGCACGCTCCTTAAGCAACAACAGCATGCCCATGGCGGAACTGTCGATATATTTCACCTGGTCGAAATCCAGTTCCAGTTCGTCGACACCGGCGTCTTTCAGCAGGGAATCGGTACTCTGGTTAAACACTACATGGCTGTTGAAATCGAAACGGCCATTCAGCAACAAACGGGCTGTGCTGCCTTCCTTTTGGGTATCTATGTTCATGGTCCAGCTCCTTTCAAAAATCAATCAATCGGGTATTCGGGCCTGTATGATTCATGCACCCCATCCGGCACCCGTCTCAAACCGTTTCCGGCAGGCGGCACGCGCCAGGAAGTTCGATCTCGAAGCGACTCCCTTCTCCCGGAACGCTCTCCACACTGATAGTACCGCCCATCAAATCCACCAGATGCCGGCACAGCGCCAATCCCACACCAATACCTGGAATGCCGGAGTTTTCCGCGTCCAGCCGGCTGAAATACTGGAACAGTTCATCGCGCTTCTCCGGAGGAATACCGATGCCGGTATCGCTGACGGCCATGTGCAGGACACCGTCGTCCGACACGTGGCAGGACACCGTCACGCGGCCGCCTTCGCGGTTGTACTTCACCGCGTTGCTCAGCAAATTGAGCATCACCTGCTTGAAGCGTTTCACATCGACACGCGCCATTTGCTGGGCACATTCGCCGCCCGGATTGACGATCTCCAGGCCTTTCTCGGCGGCCTGCGCGGCGATCATCTCCAGGCACTCGCGTATCAGGTCAAATACATTGACATCCTCCGGCTTCAGTTCCAGCCGTCCGGTCTCGATTCGGGACAGGTCCAGCACATCATCGATCAGTTCGCGCAACTGCCAGCCGGAACACAGAATGCGTTCGACGCTGTCCTGTTGCTCCTCATTCAGCGGTGCGCGCGGGTCGGATTCCAGCAACTGGGCAAAACCGACGATGGAATTGAGCGGTGTCCGCAGCTCATGGCCGACATGGGAGAGGAATGTCGATTTGGCCTGACTGGCCTGCTCTGCGGCCTCCTTGGCGCACACAAGCGCCGCTTCCATGATCACCTGATCGGTCACATCGCTGATCGCCGCCACAAAATGCGTTATCGCACGCCCCTCGCTGCGCACCGGCGAGACAAACACATCGCACCACACGTTGCGGCCATAACGCGACACACCCTCCACCACGGCATGCATCTCGTCACCCGAAATCACCGCGTCGCGCAGGAATTGCCATGCGCCAACACTTCCCGCAGCTTCCGCCAATGCCGGCCAGCGCTGGCCGGGTATGTCCGCTTCCGGCAACTCGACGATGTCCGAATACGCCGCATTGGCATACTCGATTCCGAGGTCGCCGCGCCGGAAAATCACGATACCGCTTCCGCTCGCGGCAATCGCCCGGTCATGCAGGCGCAACGTATCCTCCGCTGCCTTGCGGCCCGTTACGTCGCGAACGGAAACCTGAATGCTCGCAATCTTCCCGGTCTTGTCACGGGTAGGCACGGCGGAAGCATCCACCCATAGGTACTCGCCATTCCGATGCCGCACCCGATACTCACACGCTCCCGGCTCGCCGAGCAGCGCAGGCTGATGCAGCATTCTTTGCACCCGTTCGATATCGTCCGGATGCACCAGCTCGTAGCAGTCATGCCCGGCCAGATCGGCCGGCGCATAGCCCAGCACGCGCTCGCAGGAGGGGCTGACATAGGAGTACCGGCCATCTGGATCGTGCAGCGAAATCACATCCAGCGCATTATTGGCCAGCAACCGGAAACGCTCCTCGCTTTTCTGAAGCGCCTCATCGATCGCCAGCGCACGGGTAATATCGGTGCGAATCGAAAAGTAACGTTCCAGCTGGCCGTCATCATCAACGAAAGGCACGATGGTCGAGGCCACCCAGTAATAGCTCCCGTCCTTGCGCCGGTTGCGGATGTTACCGTGCCAGATTTTCCCCTGGGAAATCGTTTCCCACATCGTGGAGAAAAATTCGGGCGGATGAAAACCGGAGTTGATCAGTCGATGCGTTTTTCCGATGATATCTTCCCGCGCGTACTGGCTGATTTCACAGAACTTGTCGTTTGCATAAATGATATTCCCTGCCGTATCCGCAGCGCTTACGATAGCGTGCGCATTGAACGCATCCAGGTGCCGCCTCAGTTCATGTTGGTGCGCGGCCAGCTTCACCGCCATCCCGTCCAGTGCGTGCGCGAGTTCACTCAATTCGGTGCCCTCAGCCACCCCGCTGCGTTGCGCCAGATCTCCCGCCGCATGCGCATTCGCCTGACGGATCAGGCTGCGCACCGGCGCAATCACCAGGCGCCCGGTTCCGACCCAGGCGAACAGCAGCATTCCGCCGAATACGCCCAGGACAACCAGCACGGCCAATCCCCCGATGCGGCGCACCTGCGCCAACGCGGTGTCTGTGGGAATGCCGACGGCGACAAACGCATTTTCACTGGCCGAGCTGCTTTCCAGCGGGACAAAGTTAAACAGGCGCGAGATGCCATCCCCCCCATACGCCTCGGTCACACCGGTCGCCGGATCCGCCAGGCCAATCTGCCGGATCGCCGCATCGGCAGGTCGGCCGCGCCAGATTTCCGGCTCGGGTTCATGATGAAGAATGACGCCGTCATGATCGTAAAAGATCAATTCGGCCCCCTCCGGCAATGCGTTCCCGAGGCTGCGCCGATTGAACCAGGAAAGATCCACCGACACGAACAGATAGGCCAGATGCTCGCCACGCCTGCCCAGAATGGGCTTGGCGACGATCACCACAGGTTCTTTCATCATGACGCCGAGATGATAGTCGCCCACCACAATCGCATTTCCCTGGCGTATCTGGCGGAACCACAGCCGGTCGCTGAAGCTGGCCGGGTGCATCGGAACCCCGCTGCAGATGGCATTCCCCTCGACATCGGTCATGCCGGCATTGGCGAAAATTGCATGCTTTGCAAGCACATCCCTGAAAACCGAACAAAACCCCGGCCTGCGCTCGATGAGAGACGGGCTGCCGGACAAGTCAATCAGCAAATGCCGCGCCGCATCGATATGCCTGTCCTGCTGCAGTGAAATGTCCTGCACCAGGGTTTTCGTCTCCCGGTAAACATCGTCGACGGCATGGTGGTACATCTGCGCGCCGATGAGCCAGGCGATCGCCAGCATGGGCAGCATTGCGACCAATATCAATGCGATCAGCCGGGAACGCAGGCTTTTGAATACGCGCTTCATGTCTTGTCCATGGGGCCGCCAACGGGCAACCAGGTCCGGAAAGTGGTGCCGACCCCCACTTTGCTTTGTACCTCGATGCGCCCCTGATGTTTCTTCACGATGCCATAGGCCAGGGATAAACCCAGCCCGGTTCCCTTGCCAATCGGCTTGGTGGTGAAAAACGGATCGAAAATCCGTCTCAGGTGTTCGGGTGCGATCCCCTTGCCGGTATCGCCGATCTCCACCCAGACCTGCTCGCCCTCATGACCGCTGCGCAGCGTGATGGTGCCGTTCTGCTCGATGGCATGACCGGCGTTGGCCAGCAGATTCATGAAAATCTGGTTGATCTGCGAAGGCAAGCACAGGACATCCGGCAGCAGGCCGAATTCCTTTTTCACCTCGCATTTGTACTTGAGATCGTTCCACACAATATTGAGCGTGCTTTCCAGACCTTGATGGAGATCAGCCCACACCCATTCATCGGCGGCATCCACATGGGAGAAGTCCTTCAGGTCCTGCACGATCTTCTTCACCCGGGAAAGGCCATGCTTCGACTCAACGACAAGCGCACGCGCATCCTGGTTCAGATAGTCGAAATCCATGCTTTTCTTGATCTGGTGCACCCTGTCGAACACCGCAGCGTGGCCCACTCCATCGCAATCCTGTTCGGCTGTTGCGTAGGCATCGGCCAGACTCAGCAGATCACACAGATACTTCTCGAGCGTATTCAGGTTGGAACTGACGAAGCCGACGGGGTTGTTGATCTCATGCGCCACGCCTGCCGCCAGCTGGCCGATGCCCGCCATTTTTTCCGATTGCAGCAGCTGCGTCTGCATGGTCTCGAGGCGCTGGTTGAGCTCGGTCAGCTCGTGGATGCGTTCGTGCAGCTCGCGCTTGATGCGCAGTTGCTCGGAAATGTCCATGAAGGCAAGCACGATGCCCTGAACCAGCCCTTCCTCCAGGATGGGCGTAATCGTGAACTCGACCGGAAAGCTCGTCCCGTCGCGCCGCCACAGCACGTCATTGCTACCCTGGCGCGAAAGCCCATCATGCAGCGCGCTGCAGATCATGCACTCGTCACATTCGCCCCCGGACAGCCCGTCCAGCGTGCCGTGATGAATTTCGCGCACCGCATGACCAAGGAGATCTTCCACATCGAAACCCAGCATGCGCGCGGCCGACGGGTTGGCAAACGTGATCTTTCCGTCGATGTTGGCGCCGACGATCCCCCACCCGGCGGTATTCAGGATCACCTCGTATTCGCGCGACAGCTGCTCCACCGAGCGCTCGAAATATTTGCGGTCGGTGACATCCTCGACCACCCGCACACTGCCAGCAGGCTGGCCATCGATGTCCCGCAGCAGCGAAACGGTCGCACACATCCACATCTCTTCGCCGCTGCTGCGCCGATAGACTTTTTCCAGGCGAAAGGAATCAACGCTGCCAGCCAGCAGCTCCTCCATCAGGGATCTGGCTTCCTCCGGGTCGCTGGCGGGAACCACTTCCTCGATCAACGCACCCACCAATTCGTCCGCCTCGAAACCGAGCATGCGCTCATATGCCGGGTTGACGCGCACGATGCGCCCATCCATATCCGTTATCGCCATGCCGACGGCGGCATGCAGAAATGCCGCTTCCAGCGCAGCACCATCATGTATTGAAGGACTCATTGCACGCGCCTCCCGCATTCCCGGTCGAAGCAGGCCAGCTTGCCGCCACATATCGGCATCTCGCGGCAGGATTCCACCTCATGCTCATAAGCGTTGAAGGCTGCGCGGACCATTTCGAGCAGTTCATCATCGTCCCAGGGCTTGTGCAGCGCCTTGTATGCGATTCCCCCGCTGACGGCAGCGTTCATGGCTTCTTTGTTATTTTTTCCGGAATAGATGATGCTGACGGTTTCCGGAAACACCTGCCTGATGCGCCCCAGGAACTCGCTGCCCGTCATGCCGGGCATGTGCTGGTCGCACAGCACGACCTGCGCGCCATGGGTGGCCAGCGTATCCAGCGCCTCGCATGCATCGCCCGCGCCAAGCACGCGCCAGCCTTCTCCGTGCAGCGTGCGCGCCAGTGCGCTCCGCACCTCGGGTTCGTCGTCGACGATCAGCAGGGTACGTGCCCTGCGCTCGCGCTCAAGCACACCGACATCCAGCCGGCGGCCATTGCGCAGCAGCTGTCCGTGGACGATTTCGGCTCCGGTTATTCCTCGCTGTCCTATCTCAAGCCGTTCCCGATCGATGTGCTCAAGGTTGATCGTTCCTTCGTGCTGGCCGACCATTTCGTCAAGGCGACAACCCAGCATCGTTTGTGCCGTCAAATTCACCATCAGGATTTTCCTGCTGCATCGAGCAGGAAAATGGCATCCGGCGCCGCATTGAAAATCATGCTGAAACGCGCCTCGTTTTTGCGCAATTCATTGCCTGAATCTGCTGATTCACAGCGGAGATTGTTCGCATTGCCGATCTCTTCGAGTTCACGCATATTTCATGATCTCTGCCGGAATCGCCTGCAGCGACACGATGCGATCCACCCCACCCAGCTTCACCGCCTCCTTGGGCATGCCGTAGACCACGCAGGTGGCTTCGTCCTGCGCCACGGTCGGCGCACCCGCATCGTGCATTTCCTTGAGGCCGCGCGCACCGTCATCGCCCATACCGGTCATGATGACGCCCAGGGCATTCCTGCCCGCGAACTTGGCCACCGAGCGGAATAACACATCCACCGAAGGCCGATGACGGTTGACCACCGGGCCATCCACCACTTCGACGTGATACTGGGAACCGTTGCGCTTGAGCAGCATGTGTCTGCCGCCGGGGGCGATCAGCGCACGACCGGGCATGACGCGATCGCCGTTCTGCGCCTCGCGCACCTCGATCTGGCACAGGGTATCGAGCCGGGCGGCGAAAGAGGCCGTGAATTTCTCGGGCATGTGCTGCACGATGACGATCCCGGGCGACACGCGCGGCAACACGGTCAGCACCGCTTCCAGCGCCTGGGTGCCGCCGGTGGACGTGCCGATGGCGACGATGCGCTCGGTCGTCTGCGCCATGGCCTGGCTCATGGCGGGCAGAATCGCGTCGGCGTTGAGCTTGGGCATTACGGCAGCGGGCGGCACGCCGCTGCTGACATTCAGATTCCGGACATTGGCGTGCGCCGCGGCTTTCACGGCTCGAATCAGATCCGAGCCAGCGTCTTCCAGCGCCATGCGCCGGTTGCCGATACCCGGCTTGGGCACGACCCCGACTGCGCCTGCCGCCAGGGCCTGCATGGCGGTTTCCGATCCCTTCTGCGAAATCGAGGAGCAGATCACCACGGGCGTCGGCCGTTCCGCCATGATCTTTCTGAGGAACGTGATGCCGTCCATGCGCGGCATTTCCACGTCCAGGACAATCACGTCCGGCCACTGCTTTTTCATCTTCTCCTGAGCGAAGATGGGGTCGGCGGCAACGGCGATCACCTCGATACCGGCATGACCGTTCAGCACTTCGGACAGCACCTGCCGCACCACGGCGGAATCGTCCACGACCAGGACTTTTATATTTGTCGACATAGATCCCTTGCTTTAGAAGTCATTGCCCACGCCCTTCGGGGCAAACTGGCGCACCCATACATGGCCCGACCAGATATCGAACAGCACCGTGCGATGGCCGGCGCCGCCCAGGTCCTCCGACGCCAGGCGCAGCCCATGGTGTTTCAGCAGATGCCGCCCGGCATCGGCATTCTTGATCCCGATATGGCCGTGCTCCGCAGTTACCTGCCGCTGAAACATATTGCCACCGCCAAACAATTTGACCTCGTAGTCCTCAATCGCTGTGCCGCTCCTGCGGATCTCCTCAAACAGGAGCCCGAGGGCCTCATCCGCGTACTTGCCATCCGCCAGCTTCGTTTCACGCCCTTGCCGGCTCGGCAGCATGTAGTGGCACATGCCGCCGATCAGCAATTTCGGATGCCAGAGCGTGATGGACACGCAGGATCCCAGGATTGTCCGGATACGGACATCCCGATCGCCGAAATAGAATTCGCCGGGATTCAGGAAGATTTCAATGACATGAGGCGGCTTGCGCATGGGTCGTGTTGCCGGCCTATTTTCTGTACACCGATGGCCGCACCGCAGTGAGCACATCGGTCACGCCGTTGAGACTTTCCGAGTGGCCGATGACCAGATAGCCGCCAGGCTTGAGCGTAGCGGCGATACGCTCGACCACCCGCGCCTTGGTGTCGGTATTGAAATAAATCATCACATTGCGCAAGAAAACAACATCGAACTCGCCCAGGCGCGGCAGGGTTTCGTTGAGGTTGATCTGCTGGAAATTCACGCGCGCACGCAGGCGCTTGTCCATGAGAAAACGGCCATCCTGCGAGCCCACGCCCTTGAGGCAATATTCCTGGAGGTAGCGTTGAGGAATATGGCGTGCGCGCTCCATCGCATACAACCCGCTGCGCGCGCGCTCCAGCACCCGCGTGCTGATGTCGGAAGCAACGATTTCCCACGGCGCTTCGCCCAGTTGCCCGGACAACACCATCGCCAGGGTAAAGGGCTCCTCACCGCTTGAGCAGGCCGCGCTCCACACGCGGAACGGCGAGCCGGGCTGCCGCTCGGCGAGGATGCGCTGCTGCAGGAACTCGAAGTGCTTGGGCTCGCGAAAGAAATAGGTTTCGTTGGTGGTGAGCAGGTCCAGTGCGGTCTGCAATTCGGCCGGTTCATTGCCGCTCGTCAGCAAGCGCAAATAATCGCGGTAGGAATCGAGCGAATAATGCTTCAGCCGCTTCGCAAGACGCCCGCATACCAGCGCTTTTTTGGCCGGGGAAAGACTGATTCCCGCAAGCCGGTAGATCAGCCGCTGGAATTCACCGAACTCCTGGTCAGACAGCGTGGACGCCTGCATGCCCGACTCCCTTTTCAAACCTTGTCTCACACCGCACTGGTCGTGTCGTGTTTCAGAAACGAACGAATTCGAGTTCATCACTGACGACAGGCACAGCTTTCGCCGCACGACTGCCACCTGCAGAGCTCGTTGCCTTGACAGGCGCCGCCTGCACCGCATTTTTCGCGCTGGCTGCCCCCCCGTTCCCCAGCTTGAAGAAGCTCATGGTCTGCTGCAACTGCTCGGCCTGGCTGCTCATCTCTTCCGACGTAGCCGCCAGTTCTTCAGAAGCCGAGGCGTTCTGCTGGGTGATCTGATTCATCTGCGACATCGCCGTGTTGATCTGGCCCACGCCGGAAGATTGCTCTTCCGAGGCCGCGGTGATTTCCTGTACCAGGTCCGAGGTCTTGTTGATCGACGGCACCATTTCGTCCAGCAGCTTGCCGGCCTTTTCAGCCAGACCCACCGAGCCCTTGGCCACTTCGCCGATTTCCTGCGCCGCGACCTGGCTGCGTTCCGCCAGTTTGCGCACTTCCGCCGCCACCACCGCGAAGCCCTTGCCGTGCTCGCCGGCACGCGCCGCTTCGATGGCCGCGTTAAGCGCCAGCAGGTTGGTCTGGTAGGCGATGTCGTCGATGATGCCGATCTTGTCAGCAATGCTCTTCATCGCAGTGACCGTCTCCTTCACCGCTTCGCCGCCTTCGGTCGCTTCCTTCGCCGCCTTGGAGGCCATGCCGTCGGTGACCTTGGCGTTCTCGGTGTTCTGGCTGATCGAGGCCGACATCTGTTCGATCGAGGCGGAAGTCTCTTCCACGCTCGCCGCCTGCTCGCTCGACGCCTGAGACAGTGATTGCGCTGTGGCAGATACCTCTTCAGAGGCTGAGGACAGGTTGTCCGCCGCTGAGCGAACATCGGTGATGATCTGCGTCAGTTTTGCAACGGTACCGCGCAGATCACGCTGCATCGAAGCCAGCTCGTCCCGTCCCGGCGTTTCCGGAATATCAAGATCGAGGTCGCCATTCGCCAGTTTTTCCAGCCCACCGCTCACCACCCGCGCTGAACGGGTGACATTGCGCACGGTGAGCACACCCAGCAGGATGCTGAACGCAAACAAGGCAATGACCGTGGAGAGCAAGGTATATTTCCTCGTGATCAGGCGCTGGGTCTGGGCCAGCAGTGAGGCTTCAAGCTGTACATTGGCCGCATCGGACAGTTCAAACAGGGCATCGATCGTTTCTGTCATTTTTGCGGAATATTCCTGGGGAGAGAATCCCAGCATTTCAGGCTGGACGATTTCACCCTGCACCATCGCGATCGCAGCATTCGTCTGGCGCTCGGCATCAAGATAGAGGTTTTCCAGCTTGCCCTTCAGCTCCGCATCGGCAACGTAGGCCTTGTCCAGCGCATCGCGGATACCTTCCAGTTCACGCTTCACCAGACCCATGTAGGCTGCCACGCCGCTACGCTCGTCCGGGGTTGCCTTGTGGCGGGTCAGCATGCCCCCACCCAGGGCGCGCACCCGGCCCATGTATTCAGTGATCATGGGCATGCGTCCGGTGGCCAGAGAACCAAGCTGATAGCCATCCACGGTCGGGTCATAAGTGATGTTGGACTGGTCGGCAATCGCCGTGATCAGGCGGATTTGCTTGTCCACCAGGGTACTGTGGCGCTTGAAGCTTTCCTGCGGGTTCAGTCCGGCGATGTCGTTCTTCACGCCCTGCCAGTCCGACTTGACCTCCTGCCACTGCTTGCCGAGGCCGAGTTCGGGATAGCGCTTTTCCATCTCATCGACCTCCGCCACGATTCTGTCCACGTCCTGCCGCTTGGACTCCCATTCCGACCGCATTTCCGTGGCACCGTTAAGCACCAGTCCGGACAGCCCGCGATGCTGCTGCGTGTGCTGCAGCAGGGACATCACCGGCTTGAAATACACCGCGCCTGTGCTCTCACGGGCGGCAAAGTCGGTACTTTCGTTCAGTCCGGAGATGAACAGATAGGTCGGCATGCCGAACAGCACCAGAACCAGCAGACCGAGAAAGACAAATTTCTCGCCGAGAGCGAACCTGTTTAGAAAAGTATTCATTTCAGTTCCTTTTTCTGAAAGCATCAGCAACCATGGCTTGCACGCCAGCGGTTAAGCTCCCTGCCCCGACAATTGCGAAACGTCTTCTTCAGCCACGCGCTCCAGCAGTCCGAGATCGTCAATTGACAAAACATTGTCCACATTCAATATGATCACAAACTTCTCCTCCACCTTGCCCATGCCGCGAATGAAATCGGTGCGGATCTTCGCACCGAAGGCCGGCGGCGGCTCGATCTGGTCTGCCTGGATTTCAAGCACTTCATTCACTGCATCCACCACCACGCCGATCACCTGTTTTTCCTGATCGGATGCCACCTCGATGATGACGATGCAGGTACGCCGGGTAAGCTCCGTATTCTTGCGGCCGAAGCGTGCAGAGAGATCCACCACCGGCACCACGCTGCCACGCAGGTTGATCACGCCCCGGATATAGTCCGGCATCATGGGCACCTCGGTGAGATTGCCGTACTCGATGATTTCCTTGATGGCGAGAATGCCGATCGCAAACACCTCCCCTCCCAGCATGAAGGTCAGGAACTGCTGCTGGTCCTGCGAGATAGCCCTTCCGGCCTGTTCATCCTTTTTCACTAGAGATCCCATGTCACCGCCTCCTTAAAACCGGACGAACTCAAGTTCGTCACTGGGGCCGGCTACGGCTTTGGGTGCGCTTTTGCTGCCAGCGCCCTTGGCATGAGCCACCTGAAGATGTTTCCGGGAGTCTGTTTTCCTGGCGCCCGACATCGCGACGCCAGAACCGCTCTCGAGCCGGAAGAAACTCATGGACTGTTGCAGTTGCTCGGCCTGGCTGCTCATTTCTTCTGCCGTGGCGGCCAACTCCTCAGAACTGGAAGCATTTTGCTGGGTGATCTGGTTCAGCTGGGACATGGCCGTGTTGATCTGCCCGACGCCGGAGGATTGTTCTTCGGAGGCCGCGGTGATTTCCTGCACCAGATCCGAGGTCTTGTTGATGGTTGGCACCATTTCATCCAGCAGCTTGCCGGCCCGTTCCGCCATGTCCACCGAGCCGCCCGCCAGTTCGCCGATCTCCTGCGCCGCCACCTGGCTGCGTTCCGCCAGCTTGCGCACTTCCGCCGCCACCACCGCGAAGCCCTTGCCGTGCTCGCCGGCCCGCGCCGCCTCGATGGCTGCATTCAGCGCCAGCAGGTTGGTCTGGTAGGCAATGTCGTCGATGATGCCGATCTTGCCGGCGATGCTCTTCATCGCGGCGACAGTCTCCTTGACCGCCTCGCCGCCTTCGGTGGCTTCCTTCGCCGCCTTGGAGGCCATGCCATCCGTCACTTTGGCGTTCTCGGTGTTCTGGCCGATAGACGCGGACATCTGCTCGATCGAAGCGGAGGTTTCTTCCACGCTCGCCGCCTGTTCGCTGGAAGCCTGGCTCAGGGATTGCGCCGTTGCGGACACTTCTTCGGATGCACTGGACAGGTTATCCGCCGCGCCACGCACCTCGGTGATGATCTGCGAAAGCCGCTCCACCATGTTTTTCATCGCGGTGAGCAGCATGCCGGTCTCGTCCCTGGACTGCACGTCGATCTTCACGCTGAAATCGCCTTCGGCGAGGCTATTGGCCACGCCCACGGCTTCGCCGAGCGGGCGGGTGATGGAACGGGTGACCCAGAAGGCAATCCCTGCCGCGAACAGGAAGGCCGCCACGCTCATGGCCAGCATCAGCATTCGCGCCTGGTTGTATTGCTCGCTCGCCGCTTTCCCCAACTCGTTCATGAGTTCACCCTGGAACTGGATGAGGTCGTTGACGCGTTTGCGATATTCGTTCGCCGCTGGGCGAAATTCAGATTCCATGTATGCCCGGCCTTCTTCAACCTTGCCTTCCTCGGCCAGCTTGATGATCTGATTCTGCGCCGCGATATATCTCTCGCGCGAGTCGAGGATCAGCTGGAACATCTCCATTCCCCTGGGTTGGTTCAGCGTCGGCTTGAGCTGCTCCCAGGCCTTGCCGATGCTGGCGCGCCCCGCGAGAATGTTTTCCTTCGCGCTCTGGACACCCTGCTTGTCCGTGGCCATCAGGATGTCACGCCCCCCCAGACCGATCGCGTTGACGCCGGCCAATCCATCCTGCAGCAGCAGGATTTTCGGCCATTTGTCATTGTTGACGTTTTCCAGCGATGCGTTCAGGACGGCCATACGGGTGATTCCGATGACGGCGATTATCATCATCAGCACTACAACCAGGCCAAAGCCTATCCCCAACCGCATTCCAATCCTCATGTTCTTAAACATTGCCACGACTCCTGTATATCTCTGAAAAATAGAAACGCTAAAAAAACCCGGCCCAATCACGCGCCATGCATGACCATCTGCTCATCCCGCGCGACCCCAAGCTGCACCAGTGCCGGCACATCCAGAATCAGCGCCACCTCGCCCGTTCCCAGAATCGTGGAACCGGAAATACCTCTCAAATGCCTGAACACACTGCCCAGCGGCTTGATGACGGTCTGAAACTCGCCCATCAACTCATCCACGACAAATCCGGCCTTCTGCCCACCGTATTGCACGACCACAATGTTTTCCCGCTTGCCTGCGGCCGCATTGACTTCGAATTGATCGCGCAGACGGACAAAGGGCAGCACCTCGCCCCGCAGATTGACGTAGTTGCGCGTATCTGCAGCCTTTCTGTCCGCGTCCGACAGTTCGATGCATTCCAGCACCATGTCGAGCGGCACCACGAAAGCCGATTTGCCGACGCCGACAAGAAAGCCATCGATAATGGCCAGAGTGAGCGGCAGCCGGATGCGTACCGTTGTGCCGTGTCCCTCCAGGCTTTCAATATCCACCGTGCCGCGCAGTGCCTGGATGTTGCGCTTGACAACGTCCATGCCGACGCCGCGGCCGGAGAGGCTGGTGACCTGGTCCGCCGTGGAAAACCCGGCCTCGAAAATCAGGTTGTAAATATCGTTATCCGACAAGGTCTGGCCGGGGCTGATGATGCCGCGCTCGACCGCCTTCTTGAGGATCCTTTCCTTCTTGAGGCCGCCGCCGTCATCCGCCACTTCGATCACGATGCTGCCGGAGTCGTGGTAGGCATTCAGCCGCAGGCTGCCCTTCGCCGGCTTGCCGGCCGCCATGCGCGCCTCGGCCGACTCGATGCCGTGATCCATGGCATTGCGCACGAGGTGCATGAGAGGGTCGCCGATCTTTTCGACGACGGTCTTGTCCAGCTCGGTTTCTGCGCCGCTGATCTCCAGGCCGATGTCCTTGCCCAGTTCCTTGCTCACATCACGCACGACGCGCTGGAAGCGGTTGAAGGTCTCGCCGATTTCCACCATGCGCAGTTTGAGTGCGCCGTCGCGGATTTCCTCGACCAGGCCCGATACGACGGAGGTGGATTCATGCAACGCCACGTCACCGGAACGATGGGCCAGCAAGGAAGCGCCGGCGCCGGCGATCACCAGTTCGCCGACGAGATTGATGAGTTCGTCGAGCTTTTCCGCGCTCACGCGAATGAACTTGGCTTCCTGGGCTTTGTGGTCGCGAATCTGGCGCTGCTTCTCCAGCGCCACATCCACCACCTCTTTCTGCACCACGCCTTCCTTGACCAGAACTTCGCCGATGGGCAGCTTGGCGCCACCGCCAGCCGCCATCGTATTTTCCTGCGCTGCCAGCGCATCCTCCAGCTCATTGCTGGTGAGAATGCCCGCCTCGATCAGCAACTGGCCGAGCATGTCGGTATTGCCGCTCGCGTGCTCGAGTCGCTCGACGAAAGCGGCGAGATGGCTCGGCGGGGGGAAAATACGCAGCCTGCAGTCCTCGCGCACGAACTCGAAGGCATCTTCGATGGTTTTCTTGTCCGCCTCGCTCTTGAACTCGATCGAGAAGCTCAAGTAGCAGGATTCCGGGTCAATCGCGTTCAGTTCGGGCAGCTCGCTATCGTCGACCCTGAGCGAAACGATATCGCCGATGGTAGAGAGATAGCGGATGAAGGAGATAGGATCCATGCCGTTTCTCAGCACATCGGGCCCGAAGCCGAGCGAGATGTGCCAATAGTCACCCTCGATCGGACCCCCGCCGCTCGCATCGAGCCGGGGCTCTTGAACCGCGGGCATGGCGACACCGGAGGCTGCCCCCCCCATCAGGGACCTTAGTACAGCGGCAATCGCCTCGCCCGCAGCCGCCTGCTCCATATCAAGCATCTCTCCGGCTTCTGCCACCACCGTGATCAGCAGGCCGATGTGGTCGCAGCACTTGAGCAGCAGCTCGACAAGTTCGCCATTGACCGCCTGCGTGCCTTCGCGCACCTCGTCAAGAACATTTTCGACAACATGGGTGAAGGCCACGATCGCATCGAGCCCGAACAAGCCTGCGGAGCCCTTGATGGTGTGCGCGGCACGAAACATGGCGTTGACCGTTTCCTCATCCTGCGGCTCGCTTTCGAGTCGCAGCAGGATGCTCTCCATTTCATCGAGCAAGCCTCGGCTTTCCTCGATATAGGTCTGTAATGCCTGATCCATGTTCACTCTACGTCTCCTTGGTATATGACGGCTGTTACTGCCGAGCGGAAATCAGCAGGGGATCCCCGAATTGAGCCGCCATGCTGTAGAGATCGATCACATCCAGCGTTGCCTGACTATGGGAGACGAAACGCACGATCTTGCCCAGCCGAGTGCCTTCGCGCTTTGCTGCCAGCAGCAGCTGGAATCCGGCGGTATCCATTTCGGTGATGCCGCTCAGATTGAGTTCGATCTCATTGTTGGCAGCCAGATGCTCAATCAATCCATCCCGGATTTCCTGGCCGTGATAAATGGTGAGTTCGCCTTCCATTTGCAGCGTGCAAATGCCGTTCACCTGCTGCGCATTGATGTCCATGTCGCTCTTCCCGTTGTCAGCTTTAGGGCATGATCAGTTTTGATACGGCAGCCAGCATCTGTGCCGGCTGAAAGGGCTTGACCACCCAGGCCTTGGCGCCTGCCGCCTGCCCTTCCTGCTTTTTTGCCTCCTGCGATTCAGTGGTGAGCATGATGATGGGCGTGAACTTGTAATTCGCCAGCTTCTTGACCTCTTTCACGAAGGTGATGCCGTCCATGTTCGGCATGTTGACGTCGCTGATGATGAGGTGAATTTTCTGTCCGGTAATTTTGGACAGGCCATCCTTGCCGTCACATGCCTCGATGACGTCGAATCCGGCGCCCCTGAGCGCGATGCTCACGACCTGGCGCAGCGAAGCCGAGTCGTCAACAACCATGATGGTTTTTGCCATAGTTATTTCCTAAAAAAAGGTGATTTCTGAACTGGCCGACTGCGTGGCGTTTGCACCGGTGTGCGTCTCCCGCTGCTCGGTCGTGGTATAGGTTTTCGACAACTCGTCCAGCCATGCCTCTTCATCGATGGGCGTACATTGCCCCGCATCCAGGCAGTCGTTGACATGCGTTTCAAACTTCCGGATATCGTCACGGATGTGTGAAAGAATCTGGCTCACGCGATCCTGAAACTGCAGCGAGACCAGCACATCGGAAATTTCATCCCGAATACCCATGCTGGCCTCATTCAGGATGCGGGAAGAATCCGTCAACCGACTCGCCGCACCATGAAAGCGCTCGATCACCTGGCCGATGACCGATTCGGAATGCGTAACCGACTCGGCATCCCGCGTCACAGATTGCTCGGATGCGGACACGGTGGACGCGATCGCGGCATTGATCCGTTCCGCCCCTTGACTGATTCTCTTGCCCGTTTCAGCGGACAGCGTGGAAAGCTTGCGCACCTCGTCGGCCACCACAGCGAAGCCTCGCCCCGCCTCGCCGGCACGCGCTGCCTCGATGGCGGCATTGAGCGCGAGCAGATTGGTCTGCATGGCGATGCTGCCGACCTCGGCCGCCATCTCCTTCAACTCACCCATGAACAACGCCAGCTGATTGACCTCTTTCAGCAGGCTTTGCTTGGAAACGGTGGACTCGCGCAGCGAATCGATAATCGAACCCAGATCCCGCTGGCTTGTCTCGAGCAGACCAACCAGACCATCCTGTCCCTGTTTCGAGTCGCTACCGCCCGCCGCCGATTGCGAAGCGGATACCGCCGCCCCCAGTTTTTCCGCCAGACCGGAAAAACGGATGGCGAGCGAGGTCACCGCATCCTCGGTCTGCGCGCGTCCCGTCTCCACCTGCAGCGACCAGATCGGCATCACGCTTGCGCATACCCTGTCGAGATTGGGCAAGCCATTTCCCGCCGGATGGCCGTTCTGCCCAAGCAACGCGAGCCTGGCGGCGCGTCTGGATTCCATGAATCGATGTGCGACCCATCCACCCGCCGCCCCGCAGGCAAAAATCAATATTCCGAGCACCATGGTCTCCACACTGCCAATGCCGATCAAAAAATCCGTCGCCCGGCCTTCAGTTGCATTAAATTCCATACCACCTTCCACTTGTCGATACACTTGTCATGGCGAGGAATACAGCTGTGTCAGCTGTAGCGCGTCACGGTATTCAGCAACAGGTCGATCTGGGCAGACAGATCGTAAAAATGATCCGCCCCTGCTTGCAGCCAGCGCTTTCTGTATACCTCCGGCGAGTAGGAACTCACCACGATCATGCATGCCGAGGGACATTCGAACCTTGCGCGGGCAAGTTCCTCAAGGCCGCCTTCATCCGGCTTCTGGGCACCCATGACCACAACTTCCGGCTGGACGCCCCGCATTGCACGGCTTGCGCTTTCGAGCGCGGCGATCTCCACAATCTCGACACCATGAAGGCTGGACAGCATGGCAGCCAGGCGTTCCCGCAGAAGAATCGATGGCTCGACCAGCAGTAATTTCATTATCTCCAGCCCCTCATCAGACCTGCCCTGGACGGATAGACATACCATTCCACTCGTAATGATTATCGAAAGTGAATGCCCTGAAATGAAGTCGGCACAATCTGCTTTTGGTTCAGGACTTGCTCACAACGGGGTAGGAATATTCCTAACGAATGGTTGCGCTGCTCTTCTGGCGTTCCGCCAGGCAAAGCCGACGTGCCAGTGACTTGATTTGCTACGACTGTATGGATTTGGGGTCCCTTGACGATTGCGGGCTGGAGAAGCCTGCGCATTCGAGACAGGACCAAAGATCGGCCGGATCAGTCCTTGCATGCAGCCCGAAGAGCAGACGGAATGCGGCGGCGGCAGTTTGATGATGGCCGGAACAATGGCGTGGCGACGATTGGTCCGCCGCAGGAAGAAAACTCAGCCGTCGATCAATCGATGGCGGATGGCATAGCGAACCAGGTCAGTTGATGTCTGGAGGTTCATTTTCCGCATGAGACGGAATTTGTGTGTGCTGACCGTCTTGATGCTCAGGAACAAATCACTTGCGATCTCGCTCATCGTCCTGCCGGAGACGAGCATGAGAAATACCTGAAGTTCCCGTTCCGACAGTTCCTCATGCGGCGCACAGCCTTCCGGGGCATGATCAAACACGAGTGTTTCGACCAAAGCGGCATCGATGAATTTCCCCCCGCCAGAGACCTTGCGAATGGCTCCAATGAGGATTTCCGGCTCGCTGTCCTTGGTCAGATAACCGCTGGCGCCTGCCTTGAGCGCACGGCTGGCGATCTGCCCCTCGGCATGCATGCTCAATACCAGAATCGGCAGATCAGGATGCTCCGTGCGCATCCATTTAATCAGGTCTACGCCAGCCAGACCCGGCATGTTCATATCGAGCAGGACGATATCGCAGGCGGTTCGCGCGAGCACATCCTGAAGATCATCTCCTCCACCAGCCTCTCCAACAACGGTGATATCGGGCGCAAGCGCAAGTATCTGTTTGAGCCCGTGACGCACGATGGCATGGTCGTCGACGATGACGAGTCGGATCATCCTGAAAACCTCAGTTGGATAGGAAACATGGTTCATGGAGAATGCACAAGGCCGCGGTTATGCCACAGGGACGCACACGCGAATGCGTGTGCCCCGCCCCGGTTCGCTGTCCAGCTCGAAATTGCCTTCCATCATCGCAACACGCTCGCGAATGCCGACCAGGCCGAATGATTTGCGGTTCGCCGCAGCATGAGGCTCGAATCCTTTTCCATTGTCACTCACCTCAAAGCAGAGATGGCCAACGGTTGGGGTCACGATGATTTCGACCTGGCTCGCCTCGGCATGGCGCGCGATATTCGTCAGCGACTCCTGAATGATGCGGAATACAGCGGTCGCGGTAAATTCGCCCAGGGTAATGTCGCCATCGCCCAGCACAAGTTCACAGGGAATGCCCGCATACCCGATAAATTCCTCTACCAGCCACTCCAGCGCGGCAACGATGCCAAGATCCAGAGCCCCCGGCCGCAAGCTCGATGTGACATGCCGTGCGGTCTTGATGGTGCGGTCCACCAGTTGTGTCATGGATTGCAGGCGTGTCATGAGTTGTGGATTGGACTCCCCAAAGCCGAGACGTGCCAGCGAAACATCCATCCGCAGCGCGGTGAGCGTCTGTCCCAGTTCATCGTGGATTTCACGGGCAATGCGTTTGCGCTCTTCCTCACGCACACTTTCAAGATGCGCGGAAAGCTCGCGCAACATATTTTTCGAATTGACGAGTTTTTGTTCGCTGGTTTTGCTTTCTGAAATATTGATCGCAACACCATCCCACATGCATACATCCTCGCCGTGACGACGCGGGGTGGCGCGCAGGTTGATCCACCTTTCCTCGCCGTCCGCGGTAACGATACGCCCTTCCCAATTCCAGAACGACAACTCTTTCTGCGACTGCACCAGGCTGTCATGGAAGGCGTGCGCATCATCCGGGACGATGAGGCCGATGAATGCGCTGTTTTCCCGCAGAATCGCTGCCGCATCCACGCCCAGCAGCCATTTCGCGCCATTGCTGACGTAAGTGAATTGGAGTTCGCCACCCGCATTCCGGCAACACTGGAACATCATGCCCGGCACATTGGAGGTAATGCCATGAAGGCGTTCCTCGCTTTCGCGCAATACCGATTCGGCGCCTTTAAGGGTGGAAATGTCACGCGCGATGGTCAGGACCGATTCAACCCTGCCCGATGCACCGAATTCCGGGACGGCTCTGGTGTGGTAATACCTGGCTACGCCCCCCTTCGTGGTTATTCCAAACTCGAAGACTTCCGGCTCCCCGGTGAAAAACACCCGGCGTAGCGCATCGGTCCATATTTCAGCCTCCTTGTCCGGCACCCCAAGTTCTGCACACGTCTTGCCCAGCAGGAATTCCTGAGGCATGCCGGTCGATTTCTCGATCTCGGGATTGACATAAACACGGCGCAAGTCGCTGTCAAAGCGGGAAACAATATCCGGCAGGTTCTCGGCCAGAGAATGAAATTCGCGCTCCAGACGCCGAATTTCCGCATCCGCCCGCATCCACTCGGTGATGTCCTTGCAAACCACCACGGCCCCGGAGATGGCGCCCTTGTCGTCACGCAGCGGCAAGGCGGAATTGCTGATGACTTTATGGCTGCCATCGAAACACTCGATGTCGATCACCTCGTCAAGTGAGGTTTCACCGTGCTTGATGGCGCGGGCAGACGCCCAGTCATCCGCGCCGATGCGCTTGCCCGTGTCATGCCACCAGCCCTTGCATTCGCCACACTGCTTGATGCCACCCCCGCATTCGCCAGTCCAGATACCGCTGCCGGCGGGATTATTCAAGATGAAATGTCCGGATGCATCCGTTATCCACACCCCGACCGGCAGCACGTCCAGCACGCCGCGCAACTGCCGCCCGGTTTCGACGGCGCGCCGCACGACAAACCGAACGCGCAGATAGATCAGCAATGCAGCGATCATGCCGATGCCCGTTATGACCGCAATCGCCCGCCACACAGCGGTGCGCATTGGCTGGTATATCTTCTCGGCATCTATTTCACGCACCATGCCGAGACCCAGTTCCGCCACCGGCATGTAGGCAGAAACGACCATTACGCCCCGGTAATCCGGGGCAACAGCGACACCGCGCTGCCCCTTCAGGGCGTACCACATCGGGATATACTCATCGTTGTAGCGCATGGGTGTCAGGAACGGGCGCGGCTTGAAGACAGATGGGAAGCAAGCCATATGTTCATGGTCGGCACGTCGGCATATGTAGGTTTCCACCCCTCCCGCCGCATCCTCCTTAAAGAGGCGCTCAAGTTCAGGCAGGGGTTCCTGAACCACGACAATTCCTTGCCCATGCGCCGCCGGGAAATGAACTTCGAGCATCCATCCCCGATTCCAGGTCAGCCAGGCTGGGCGCGCATCTTCAAGGCGAAAACGAATTTGCAACTCGTCCGGGGCTTGCCCCGCGTGCAACCTTGTGGAACCGTCGACTCCTGCCAGCCACGCGGAGCCATCCGAGCCGGCCAGATCTCGCAGCAAGGCTGTCGGGTCCGTGCGGGACGTCACGCCATCCACCCGTGCCTGCAGGCGGTTCAATGCCGATGACAACACCAGCGGAAAAGCTTCCGCCTGGTTCTGCACCGAACGGGACAACGCCGTCTTCACCGTCACTTGCATCTGTTTGCCGAGTACAGCCACGGCCGCAGCGCCCCCGAGCAGCAGCGCTGCGGCGAGTCCAGCCAGTCCGATTGCCAGAACTTGCCGCTCCTCGCGTGCGGCATAAAACCGGCGAAACCAGGGTGCCTCAACCATTGCCGCGAGATAACCGGCGACCAACACACACAAAGCCATCGCGATTGGCGGGCTCATTACCGCATATCGATCGACGGTGGCCACGAACAGCAAGCCATCGAGACTGTAATTGAGAATGCCGCCAACCGCGGCAGCCAGGATGAGTCCGGGCGCGACCTGCAACAGGATCTGCACGGGGAGCTTTCGCGATCGATCGAGGGTGGCCAGCGCCAAACCCGCGCACAGCATGGAAAATGCAGCGAGGGGGGGCATACGCCCGGGCAGGGATAATCCGCGTCCGTCGACATTAAGCGCAATGCGCCAGAAGCCATCGGGCGGTATCCAGGCAATAAGGTATTGCGCCATCACCACTGCGCTGATGGCTGCGATGAGCCCGCCCAGCCAGGGGCGGTGCCGCGGCAAAAGCAACGCCATGCCCGCCAGCAACAGCGCAATGGATGTATTGATCCCCATTTCGGGCAATATCGGCGCGTGCGCACGCATGACATCCGGTACTGGCAAGAAGCCCGCCACAATCACCCCCATGACGATGGCGAGTGCCATCCCCGCTACCCGGTAGACAACGGCGCAGGCTCGGCAGGGTGTGCGGTCAGTCAAATGAAGATCCGATTTCATTCAAGAAACAACTTGATGCATTATTATCTTCACAGAAATTCAAGGGAACGAAGAATTACAAGGGGCCGCAATGCAGCAGCCTTCAGCGGAAGTGGCGGCGGCAACGGAGTTGTTCATCGTGCCTTCTTGTCCACCCGTGGGTAAAACACCAGCTTTGCGGGTGTCAAGATTTTCAAGATTCGAAGATGTCTACCACCTGTCCCCGATCCCTCACGGGACGCCTCGATTCACTCGCTACAGGCGATGCTCTTATACTACGCATCTATCCGTAACAACAAGAAAAAAACAGACAAAATTCGCGGCCGGCAAACAATATATAACGTTATCGGTTTTGACTCATTTCGGCACCCGGAAGCGTCACTGGCAGCCCACGCGAAGCCATGCTTGCAGCGCTGCCACCCTCTTCTGTCGAGTATTATCTGGCTATTCACAGGGGACCTCATCCCAAGACGATTTCATCGCTACGGTTCAACTACATTATCCCCTTGCATCAAGTTGGCACATCCGGACCAACCTGCAATCACACGCACTCAACTTATTGTTTTGACTGGAAAATACCTTGCTTGACAAGGCAATCGAAAAACACACCCCGATGATGCAGCAGTACCTGGGCATCAAGGCGCAGCATCCCGACATGCTGCTGTTCTACCGCATGGGCGACTTTTACGAGCTGTTCTTCGACGACGCCGAAAAGGCGGCACGGCTGCTCAACATCACGCTCACCACGCGCGGCGCCTCGGCTGGCAGCCCGATCAAGATGGCCGGCGTGCCATATCACAGCGCCGAGCAGTATCTGGCGCGACTGCTGAAGCTGGGCGAGTCGGTGGTGATCGCCGAGCAGGTGGGCGATCCCGCCACCTCCAAAGGCCCGGTCGACCGGCAGGTGGCGCGCATCGTCACGCCCGGCACGCTGACCGATTCGGGGCTGCTCGACGAGACGCGCGATACGCTGATTCTGGCCATCGCACCGGGGGGCGAAACACACGGTGTGGCCTGGCTCAATCTTGCCGCTGGGCGCTTTCATCTCACTGAAATCGATTCCGCCGCCCTGCCCGCCCTGCTGGCGCGGGTGCGGCCGGCAGAAATCCTCGCACCCGAGGACTTTTCCTTCAACGGCGCCAATTGCGCGGTTCGCCGGCTGGCGCTGTGGCAGTTCGATTCGGGCGGGGCGCAGGCCCGGCTGGCGCAGCAATTCGGCAGCCACGATCTCGCCGGCTTCGGCGTCGCCGATCTGCACCTGGCGATTGCCGCCGCGGGCGCCCTGCTCGACTACATCCAGACCACCCAGCGCACCGCACTGCCGCACATTCAGGCCATCCGCGCCGAGCGCGACAGCGACTATGTGCAGCTCGACGCCGCCACCCGGCGCAATCTGGAACTCACCGAAACCCTGCGCGGCGAAGCGGCACCGACGCTGCTGTCGGTGCTCGACACCACCGCCACCGGCATGGGCACGCGTTTGCTCCGCCACTGGCTGCACCATCCGCTTCGCGACCGGCTCGTGTTGGCGCAGCGGCGCGATGCCATCGGCGTGCTGGCCGAGGCCTCCGACGCGGCGGCGGCCATCACCCGGCTGCTGAAAAGCTGCGCCGATGTGGAACGCATCGGCGGCCGCATCGCGCTGAAGAACGCGCGTCCGCGCGATCTGTCCGGCCTGCGCGACACCCTGGCGCTGTTGCCCGACCTCGCCGCCGCCTTGCCCGACGACCGCGCACGTCTGTCGGCGCTGCAAAGCGCACTCGCCGCGCGTCCGGACCTGCACGAACTGCTGGCAAGCGCCATCCAGCCCGAGCCTGCCAGCGCGCTGCGCGAAGGCGGGGTGATTGCCGACGGCCACGATGCCGATCTCGACGAACTGCGCGCGCTGACGCGCGACGCCGGGGCCTTCCTGCTGGAACTGGAAGCGCGCGAGCGAGCGCGCTCGGGCATCGGCACCCTCAAGGTCGAATACAACAAGGTGCATGGCTTTTACATCGAGGTCAGCCGCGCGCAGTCGGAAAACGTCCCCGACGATTACCGCCGCCGCCAGACGCTTAAAAACGCCGAGCGCTACATCACACCGGAACTGAAAGCCTTCGAGGACCGTGCGCTGTCGGCACAGGATCGTGCGCTGGCGCGTGAGAAGGTGCTGTTCGAGGCGCTGCTGGCGACGCTGACGCCGCATGTGCCGGACCTGCTGGCGATTGCCGCCGCGCTGGCCGAGATCGACGTTCTGGCGAGCCAGGCCGAGCGCGCGGGCACGCTCCGGCTCAACGCGCCCGAATACGCCAGCGAACCCGGCATCGTCATCCGCGGCGGCCGCCATCCGGTGGTCGAGGCGCAGGTGGCGCACTTCATCGCCAACGACGTGACGCTGACCCGCAGCCGCCAGATGCTGCTGATCACCGGCCCCAACATGGGCGGCAAATCGACCTATATGCGGCAGGTGGCGCTGGTTACGCTCCTGGCCTGCTGCGGGCTGTGGGTGCCCGCCAGTTCGGCGAAAATCGGCGACGTCGACCAGATCTTCACCCGCATCGGTGCATCGGACGATCTGGCCGGCGGCCGCTCGACCTTCATGGTCGAGATGACCGAAACCGCGCACATCCTGCACAACGCCAGCGCCAGCAGCCTGGTGCTACTGGACGAAATCGGGCGCGGCACCTCGACCTTCGACGGCCTTGCACTGGCGTGGGCGGTGGCGCGGCATCTGGTCAGCGCCACCCGCGCGTTCACCCTGTTCGCCACCCACTATTTCGAATTGACGCAGCTGGCGCAGGAATTCCGCCAGCTCGTCAACGTGCATCTCGACGCCAAGGAACATGGCGCCGACCTGGTGTTCCTGCACGCGGTGGAAGAAGGCCCGGCCTCGCAAAGCTATGGCATCCAGGTCGCCCGCCTGGCCGGCGTGCCCAGCCCGGTGATTCTCGCCGCACGGCGCCACCTGCGCGAGCTTGAGGACGCGCAGCTGCAGCCCGGCCCGCAGGGCGACCTGTTCGCCGCCCACCTCCCCAACGACGATCCGCCGCCGCACCCCGCGCTCGACCAATTGCGCGAGCTCGACCCCGACACCCTCACCCCGAAGGCCGCGCTGGATATGCTGTATGCGCTGAAAGCGCATTTATGAAGCCAGGCGCATTAAAAGCGCTTACACGGATACCGCATTATGAAAACGCTTCGCCTCGACACTGCCGAACTTGGCCTCGACTTCAACGCCGCGTTGAAACTGGCGACGGCCATCGCCCGGCAGCAGCTGGACGACGACACCATGTTGTTGAGCTGGTACGACCGCGAGCGCGATCTCGAATCGCCGGCGGGGGTGAGCGAATGCCACGAAGGCTGCGCCACCAAGGGATCGTGGGACTATGCGAAGAACCGCGGGGCGCGGCTGGCGGTGGCGTTTGACGGCGGCCGGTTTACGTTCTGTTTTTTGTAAGCGCCCAGCGTTACCATCCTCGATTCTGGTCCTGGCGAAAAAGCCACCGGTCGAAACCCGCTGATGACCGTGCAGCATCCCTGAATCACGGCGCTTGATCCCCCCAACCGTTCCCGGTAGCGTACCTGCTTCCCCTATCGATATGATTGCCTGATGGTCGCTCTCACTCAAAAGCTTGGCGCCAAGATCGTCAACATCCTGATCTTTTTCTTTTTCGTCGCGCTTGCCGGGATCAGCATGACCCTGTACATTTCCTGGCAACTGGAAGGCGCCGGCGCGGCGATCAACGATGCCGGCAGCGCACGCATGCGCTCCTACCGCATCGCCTACCTGCTCTCGCAAAGCACCCGCGAAAACACCGACACCGCCGTGATCGAGGCCGAAATCCTCAAGGAAATCGGCTTGTTCGAATCCACCCTGCGCATGCTGGAAGAAGGCAATCCGGCGCGGCCGCTGTTCCTGCCCAAAGAGCAGGAAGTTCGACAGCAAATGCAGTTGCTGCATCGGGAATGGGCGGGGGAAATGAAGCCGCTGATTCTTGAAATCATGAACAGCGAAAGGGCGGCAGGCCAGCTGACGCTGATCAACGCCTACCAGCCGGCCTTGGTGAATTTTGTCGGCATGGTGAACCGTCTGGTGCTGATGGTGGAGGAAAGCAATTCCCGCAATACCGCCCTGCTGCGCTCGTTCCAGATCAGCCTGGTAATGCTGGCGATGATCGGCACCCTCGTTCTGATCTACCTGTTCTTCGTGATGGTGATCCGGCCCGTGACCCAGCTGCAGGAGGGCATACAGCGCATGGCGGCCGCGGATTTCAGCGTGCATTTGCCAGTGCGGAGCAAGGATGAATTCGGCGCGCTCACCAACGGCTTCAACCAGATGGCGGACCGGCTGAAGAATCTCTATGGCACGCTGGAAGACCGCGTGCAGGAAAAAACCAGGAACCTGGAAGATAAAAACCAGGAACTGGCGATATTGTACGAATTCGCTGCCTTCCTCAATAAACCCGCTTCGGTGGAAGACCTGTGCCGCGGCGTGCTGAAAAAACTGATGAACGTCCTCGCCGCACAGGGCGGGCTGGTGCGTCTGGCCGCGCCGAACTCGAATGCGCTGCACATCATCGCCCATGAAGGGATGTCGGAGAAATTCGTCCAGGAGGAGACCTGTCTGACTCTGGGCGAATGCCTCTGCGGCGAAACGGCCCGCGACGGCACACCGGTATCCTGGGACCTCAATCTCGAAACGCCGCGCCCGCTGCTGCAACGCTGCAAACGAGACGGCTTCCAGTCGGTTTCCGCCATTCCGATCCGATCCAAAACGCAGGTTCTGGGCATCTTCAATCTTTTCTTCCGCGCGCCGCAAGTATTCGACAGCCATGAAATCCTGCTGCTCGAAACCATCGGCCAGCACCTCGGCGTCGCCATCGAGAACCAGCGACTGGTTTCGCGGGAGAAGGAAATGGCGGTGTCGGAGGAACGCAACCTGATCGCCCAGGAACTGCACGACAGTATCGCCCAGTCTCTCGCCTTCCTGAACATCCAGGTGCAGATGCTGGCGGACTCGCTCCATCGCGGCAACGACACCGAGGCCATGGAAGGCCTGGCGCAGATTCGCGAGGGGGTGCAGGAAAGCTATGACGTCGTGCGCGAGTTGCTGGTGCACTTCCGCACCCGCGTGGAACATGCCGACCTGGCCGGCGCGGTTACCAGCGCGCTGGAAAAATTCGAGGGCCAGACCGGGATCAAGACCAGCTTCCGGCAGCGCGGCGGCGGCGCGCCCCTGGAGCCGGAATATGTGATCCAGTTGCTGCACATCATCCAGGAAGCCCTGTCCAATGTACGCAAACACGCCCAGGCGACGCGAGTTGACGTTGAAATCGAGCAAAACGGGGGATATCGCATTGTCGTCGCCGACAACGGCCGGGGATTCGACTCCGGCCCGAAACCCGGCGTCGATGAAGAACACCATGTCGGACTCAAGATCATGAAGGAAAGAGCCCACCGCATCGGCGCGCAGCTGACGATTGTCTCCCGGCAGGGGGAAGGCACGCGCGTATCCCTGACGCTCACCAAACAACCCAAAGGAACGGCATGAGCCACCCGATTCGCATATTGATCGTCGACGACCACACCCTGTTCAGGAGCGGCATCAAGGCGCTGCTGCAACGGCAGGATGACTTCGAGGTGGTGGGCGAAGCCGGAGACGGCCTGGAGGGCCTGAAACGCGCCAAATCCCTCCAGCCCGACGTGGTGCTGCTCGACCTGCACATGCCGGGCATCGGCGGGCGCGAAGCGGTCAAGCTGCTGTCCGAGGAAGTGCCGGCGTGCAACGTGCTGCTGCTGACCGTATCGGAGGACGCCGAAGACCTGATCGAAACGATCCGCGCCGGCGCCCGCGGCTATCTGCTGAAGAACATCGAGACCGATTTTCTGCTGAATGCCATTCGCTCTGCCGCGCGCGGCGAGTCGGTGGTGTCGCCGCAGATGACCGGCAAGCTGATGATGAGCGTCCGCATGGGCAAGGAAGGCGTCGCCCAGGAAGACGACAGGGAAAAACTCAGCCCGCGCGAAAAGGACATCATTGCCCTGCTCGCCAAGGGCGTAAGCAACAAAGAAATGGCACACACCCTCAACGTGGCGGAAAGCACTATCAAGATCCACGTTCAGAACATTCTCAAGAAGCTTCACCTGACCAGCCGGGTGCAGGCGGCGGTCTATGCCGTGGAACACGGCCTCGTACAGAAAGACTGAAACCGGATACCGGCTTTCTGACACATTGCGCCGCAGCGCGCATCCCCGTCCCATCCGCCGGACGCCCCTCCAGCCCCGGCCCAACCGGGCCCATCCCCCAAAATGAGTATCCCGCCCGGCCTAAATAACTAGACGCGCCAGCCTGATGGCGGAGCGGGCAGCTGTTCTTTTTACCCCGCAAAATCAGCAGTCCTGCCTATATGTCACCGCGCGGTAAGAAACTATCCTGTCAACCAGTGATTTAATCAAACCGGTGGGAGGACAGCATGGCTACGCAGCAATACAAGGCATGGTCCGTGGTGACCGCAAGCACGATCGCGTTCACCGTCTGTTTCATGATCTGGATGATGTTTGCCGTGATCGGTATTCCCATCAAGAAAATGCTCGACCTCAACGAGACCCAGTTCGGTCTCCTGATCGCGATGCCGGTGCTCACCGGCTCCCTGGTCCGGCTGCCGCTGGGAATGTGGACCGACAAATTCGGCGGGCGCATCGTGTTTTTCATCCTGATGCTGTCCACCGTCATCCCGATCTGGATGATTTCTTATGCCACCGAATACTGGCATTTCCTCTTTACCAGCCTGTTCGTCGGCGTGGCGGGCGGCTCGTTTACCGTGGGCATCGCCTACTGCGCGCGCTGGTTCCCCAGGGAACGCCAGGGCCTGGCCATGGGAATTTTCGGTGCCGGCAACACCGGCGCGGCGGTGACCAAGCTGGTGGCTCCGCTCATTGTGGTGGCTTACGGCTGGACGATGGTGCCACAGGTTTATGCGGTATTGATGCTGGTTACCGCCATCCTGTTCTGGTTTTTTACATATACCTGCCCGGAACACGTTGTGGGCAAGAGCGTCTCCATCCGCGAGCAGCTCGCCGCGTTCAAGGACCCCAAGGTCTGGAAATACAGCCAGTACTATTCCATCGTCTTCGGCGGCTATGTGGCCCTGGCGCTGTGGATGACCAAATACTACGTTTCCGAATACGGTTTCGACCTCAAGACCGCCGCCCTGCTGGCCGCGGCCTTCAGCATCCCGGGCGGCGTGCTGCGCGCGATCGGCGGCCACTTCTCCGACAAATTCGGCGCCCACACCATCACCTGGTGGGTGCTGTGGGTATCGCTTACCTGCCTGTTCTTTCTGGCCTACCCGCAGACCGAATTCACTATCCATACCGTGACCGGCCCGTCCACTTTCCACGTGGGACTCGGCCCCACCGCCTTCACCATCATCATGTTCACCCTGGGGATCGCCTTTGCGATCGGCAAGGCATCGGTCTTCAAGTACATTTCCGACGATTACCCCAAAAACATCGGCGTGGTCTCCGGCGTGGTGGGGCTGGCGGGCGGACTGGGCGGCTTCCTGATGCCGATCATGTTCGGCGCGCTGGTCGACCTGACGGGTATCCGCTCCTCCGCCTTCATGCTGATGTTCGGCATCGTATGGGTGTCCCTGATGTGGATGTACTGGACCGAGGTGAGGCCACTTGACCGGGCGCGCCGCAATAAGCTCCAGGCACAGGATACGCTGGAATAAGTTGTACTTTTAAGTAACCTAAGGAGGTTTGAAGAATGTCGACCAACATCGAAAAATGGGACGTTGAGGACCAGAAGTTCTGGGAATCCACCGGCAAGAAAATTGCCAACCGCAACCTGTGGATTTCCATACCGAGCCTTCTGATGGGCTTCGCCATCTGGCTGATGTGGGGCATCATCACGGTGCAGATGCTGAACCTGGGCTTCCCGTTCAAGCCTGAAGAGCTGTTCACCCTGACCGCCATCGCCGGCCTGGCGGGCGCCACGCTGAGAATCCCCGCTTCGTTCTTCATCCGTATCGCCGGCGGCCGCAACACCATCTTCCTGACCACTGCGCTGCTGATGATTCCAGCCATCGGCACCGGCATCGCACTTCAGGATCAAAGCACACCATTATGGGTGTTCCAGTTGATGGCGCTGCTGTCCGGTATCGGCGGCGGCAACTTCGCCTGCTCGATGTCCAACATCAGCACCTTCTTCCCGAAACGCCTGCAGGGCACGGCGCTCGGCCTCAACGCCGGCCTCGGCAACTTCGGCGTCACCACCATGCAGATCCTGATCCCGCTGGTGATGACCGCCGGCATCTTCGGTGCGATTGCCGGTGCATCGATGGAGCTGACCAAGGACAGCGGCTGGATCATGGGCAAGATTCTGGCCGGCACCCCCACCTACATCCAGAACGCCGGTTTTGTCTGGCTGCTGGCGCTGGTGCCGCTGGCCTTCCTCGGCTTCTTCGGCATGAACAACCTGACGCCGATTTCTCCCAACATCGGCTCGACGATTTCCGCCTTTATCAAGATCCTGTGGCTCTATGGCCTGGCTTTCCTGACCGCCGGCGTGGGCCTGTACCTGTACCTCCCGGCACCGACCGGCCTGGGCCTGTTGAACATGTGGGTGGCCCTGCCCCTGATCATGGTCGGTACGCTGTTCGTGATGAAGCTCGCCGCGTTCGGCGAAATGAAGGCGAACATCGCCAAGCAATTCGCCATCTTCAGCAACAAGCACACCTGGTCCATGACCGTGCTCTACATCGTCACCTTCGGTTCGTTCATCGGCTTCTCGATGGCCCTGCCCCTTGCCATCACGGTGATCTTCGGCTTCCAGCATGAGCTTGTAGACGGCGTAATGACCCATACCACCAAAAATCCCAACGCCGTGTCGGCACTCACCTACGCCTGGATCGGCCCCTTCGTCGGCGCGCTGATCCGCCCGCTGGGCGGCTGGATTTCCGACAAGGTGGGCGGCTCCATCGTGACCCAGCTGATTTCCGTGGTGATGGTGGTCGCCTCCGCCGCGGCCGGCTACGTGATGTTCCTGGCCTACAACTCCGCCACGCCTGAACAGTATTTCGTGATCTTCATGGTGCTGTTCGTGCTGCTGTTCGCCGCTTCCGGCATCGGCAACGGATCGACCTTCCGCACCGTGGGCGTGATCTTCGACCGCGTGCAGGCAGGCCCCGTGCTGGGCTGGACTTCCGCTGTCGCGGCGTACGGCGCCTTCATCGCCCCGGTCGTGATCGGCGCGCAGATCAAGGCCGGCACCCCGCAAAACGCGATGTACGGCTTCGCCATATTTTATGCCCTGTGCCTGATCCTGAACTGGTGGTTCTACCTGCGGCCAGGCTCTGAAATCAAGAACCCCTAATACACACAACACACGTAATACCTACAATAGCGCAATCGAATTGACACGATAGGAGTAATGAAATGAGTCACTTTCTCGACCGTCTGAAGTTTTTCGAAAAAACCAAGGGAACCTTCTCCGACAACCACGGTGTCCTCACCAACGAAGATCGCCAGTGGGAGGATGCTTACCGCCATCGCTGGGCGCATGACAAGGTGGTTCGCTCCACGCACGGCGTGAACTGCACCGGCGGCTGTTCATGGAAGATTTTTGTCAAGAACGGCCTGGTGGCGTTCGAGATGCAGCAGACCGACTACCCGCGCACCCGCGAGGATCTGCCCGACCACGAGCCGCGCGGCTGCCAGCGTGGCGCCTCTTTCTCCTGGTATCTGTACAGTCCGCAGCGCATCAAGTACCCGCTGATCCGCGGCCGCCTGCTTGACCTGTACCGTACCGAGCGCAAGTCCGGCAAGGATCCGGTCGAGGCATGGGCCGCGATTCAGGCGGACGAAAACAAGCGCAAGAAATACACCGCCGTGCGCGGCCTGGGCGGATTTGTGCGCGCCGACTGGGAAGAGGTCAAGGAAATCATCGCTGCAGCCAACGTCCATACCATCAAGAAATATGGCCCTGACCGCATTTTCGGTTTCTCGCCCATTCCGGCGATGTCGCAGATTTCCTACGCGTCCGGTGCGCGCTATCTGTCGCTGATCGGCGGCGCCTGCGGTTCTTTCTACGACTGGTATTGCGACCTGCCGGCCGCATCCCCGCAAACCTGGGGCGAGCAGACCGACGTGCCGGAATCGGCCGACTGGTACAACTCCACCTACATCATCGTCTGCGGTTCCAGCCTGCCGACCACGCGCACGCCGGATGCCCACTTCGTATCCGAGGTGCGCTACAAGGGCGCCAAGGTCATCTCGATGGCGCCCGATTACGCCGAATTCTGCAAGGCCTCCGACCTGTGGATGCCGGTCAACCCTGGCTCCGACACCGCCGCCTTCCTGGCGATGGGTCACGTCGCGCTGAAAGAGTTCTACATCGACAAGCAGGACCCGTATTTCTCGGAATATGCCCGCAAGTACACCGACCTGCCGATCCAGGTGATGCTGCGCAAGCATGGCGAAGGCTATGTGTCCGACCGTTGCCTGCGCGCTTCCGATCTGGACGGCGCATTGGGCGAGACCAACAATCCCGACTGGAAAACCATCGTCTACGACGAGAAGAGCAAATCCTTCATCGCGCCAAACGGCTCGATCGGCTTCCGTTGGGGCGAAGAAGGCAAGTGGAACCTGCTGCCCAGGAACGCCGCCAGCCAGCAGGAAATTCTGGCCGAACTGTCGTGTATCGACAGCAAGGATGCCGTGGTCTCGGTCGGCTTCCCGCACTTCGAACCGGGCGAAGGCGATCTGCTGTACCGCAACGTTCCCGCACGCAAGCTGAAGCTGGCCAGCGGCGAGGAAATCCTGGTCACTTCCGTGTTTGACATGCAGATCGCGCAGTACGGCATTGACCGTGGCCTGGGCGGCGCCAACGTGGCCAAGGACTACAAGGATGCCGCCGTGGCCTATACCCCGGCCTGGGCTGAAAAAGTCACCGGCGTCAAGGCGGCCGACCTCGAGCGCACCGGTCGCGAATTCGCCTACAACGCTTCCAAGACGCATGGCAAATCCATGGTGATCATGGGCGCCGCGATCAACCACTGGTACCACAACGACATGATGTACCGCGGCGTGATGAACCTGCTGCACATCTGCGGTTGCGTGGGTCAATCCGGCGGCGGCTGGGCGCACTACGTGGGCCAGGAAAAGCTGCGTCCGCAGGCCGGCTGGGCACCGATCGCCTTCGCGCTCGACTGGCAGCGTCCGCCGCGCCACATGAATTCCACCTCCTACTGGTATTTCCACACCGACCAGTGGCGCTATGAAACGCTGCGCGGCGACGACCTCACCTCGCCCGCCGGCAAGGGCAAGTACAAGGGCTACTCGCTGGCCGACTACAACGTCGCAGCGGTCCGCATGGGCTGGCTGCCGTCCGCCCCGCACTGGAACACCAACCCGCTCGACCTGGTCAGCGAGGCCGAGAAGGCCGGCGCCACCGACGAGGCCGGCATCGCCAAGCACGTGATCGGCAAGCTCAAGGACGGCTCGCTGGATGTGGCATTCGCCGACCCGGACAACCCCGTCAACTGGCCGCGCAACCTGTTCGTCTGGCGCGCCAACCTGATCGGCACCTCCGCCAAGGGCCACGAGTACTTCCTCAAGCACCTGCTCGGCGCGCAGAACGGCGTGCTGCAGGAGTCCGGCGACGGGCGCGAAAACAAGCTGGTCAAATGGCACGAAGAAGCGCCGATCGGCAAGCTGGACCTGATGGTCGACATCAACTTCCGCCTGAACTCCACCGGCGCCTACTCGGACATCATTCTGCCGACGGCGACCTGGTACGAAAAGAACGACCTCAACACCACCGACATGCATCCCTTCATGCATCCGCTGTCGGAGGCGGTTTCGCCGGGCTGGCAGTCCATGTCCGACTGGCAGATCTTCAAGAATATCGCCAAGACGTTCTCGACGCTGGCCGAAAAGCATCTCGGCACGCGCAAGGACATCGTCGCCCTGCCGATGCAGCACGATTCCCCATTCGAGCTGGCCCAGCCCTTCGGCGAGGTCAAGGACTGGTCGAAAGGCGAGTGCGATCCGATCCCCGGAAAGACCATGCCGCTGCTCAAGGTGGTCGAGCGGAATTATGGCGACATCTACAAGAAGTACATCGCCATCGGCCCACTGATGGTCAAGCTTGGCAACAACGTCAAGGGTATCGACTGGAACACCGAGGAAGAGTACGAACAGCTCAAGGTGATGAACGGCGCGGTCAAGGTGCCGGGTGTTTCCTTCGGCATGCCATCGCTCGAAGAGGACATCTTCGTATGCGATTCGGTGATGCGCATGGCGCCGGAAACCTGCGGTGAAGTGGCGCACAAGTCCTGGACCGCGCTGTCCAAGAAGACGGGTATCGACCATCACCATCTGTACGCAGCCCGTCACGAGGACAAGATCACCTTCCGCGACATCCAGGTGCAGCCGCGCAAGATCATCACCGCGCCGACCTGGTCCGGAATCGAGTCGGAAACGGTGTCCTACACTTCAGGCTACACCAACATCCACGAGCACATCCCGTTCCGTACCCTGACCGGCCGTGCGCACTTCTATCAGGATCACGAGTGGTTCCTGGACTTCGGCGAAGGCTTCTGTGTGCACAAGCCGCCGCAGGACATGAAGTCGTTCGGCAATCTCTCGCCTAGCATCACGGAAGGCAAACACGTCAAGCTGAAATGGATCACGCCGCACTCCAAGTGGGGCATCCATTCGAGCTACCAGGACAACCTGCGCATGCTGACCCTGTTCCGCGGCGGCCCCTACGTGTGGATCTCCGAGATCGACGCCAAGGCGGCCGGCATCGAGGACAACGACTGGGTGGAAGCGGTCAATGCCAACGGCTCGACGATAGCGAGAGCGGTGGTTTCGCAACGCGTGTCGCGCGGCATGGCGCTGATGTACCACGCCCAGGAGAAGATCGTGAACGTGCCCGGATCGAATACCACCGGTAAACGCGGCGGCATCCTGAACTCGGTGACGCGCGTCGTCATGAAGCCGACCAACATGGTTGGCGGATACGTGCAACTGGCCTACAGCTTCAACTATTACGGCACGGTTGGCTGCAACCGCGATACCGAGATCATCATGCGCAAAGTGGCGGACAAGGACATCGACTGGCTGGAGCGCCCGCTTACCCCGGAACGCGAAGCGCAACTCAACCCGCCCGGAATCGGCAAGCGTTGATCGTCGCGTGAACAGGATAAATTAGGAGAAACCCAATGAAAGTACGTGCACAATTCGCATTTGTCTTCAACCTTGACAAATGCATCGGCTGCCACACCTGCTCGGTGACGTGCAAGAACACCTGGACCAACCGCAAGGGCGTGGAATACGTCTGGTTCAACAACGTCGAGTCCAAGCCCGGCATCGGCTATCCCAAGCAGTGGGAGAACCAGGAGAAATGGAAAGGTGGCTGGATGCTCAATAGCGGCAAGCTGGAGCTGAAATCCGGTGGGCGCATGTCGAAGCTGCTGAACATCTTCGCCAACCCGGATCTGCCGCAGATCGACGATTATTACGAGCCGTTCACCTACAACTATGCGCGCCTGCAGAACGCGCCGCTGTCCGAGGCGGCGCCAACCGCACGGCCGCTGTCGATGATCACCGGCGACCCCATCGAGAAAATCACCTGGGGCCCGAACTGGGAAGACGACCTTGCCGGCGAATTCTCCAAGCGCAGCATAGACAAGAACCTGGACAACATCCAGAAGGACATGCTGGGACAGTTCGAAAACACCTTCAACCTGTATCTGCCGCGCATCTGCAACCACTGCCTGAACCCGGCCTGCGTCGCGGCCTGCCCCTCCGGTTCGCTCTACAAGCGCGAGGAAGACGGCATCGTGCTGGTCGACCAGGACAAGTGCCGCGGCTGGCGCTTCTGCATGAGCGCGTGCCCGTACAAAAAGGTGTACTACAACTGGGAATCCGGCAAGGCCGAGAAGTGCATCGCCTGCTACCCGCGCGTCGAATCCGGCATGCCGACAATCTGCTCTGAATCCTGCGTCGGCCGCATCCGCTACAACGGCATCATGCTGTATGACGCCGACAGGATCGAAGCCATGGCCAGCACCCAGAACGAGCAGGACCTGTACGAAGCGCAGTGCAGCATCTTCCTCGACCCCAACGACCCGGCCGTGATTGCCGCGGCACGGGCCGAAGGCATCAACGAAGACTGGATCATCGCCGCGCAGAAATCGCCGATCTACAAAATGGCGATCGACTGGAAAATCGCCTTCCCGCTGCACCCGGAATTTCGCACCCTGCCGATGGTGTGGTACGTGCCGCCGCTGTCCCCGGTGCAGTCGCAGATCGACCAGGGCAACCTGCCGGTCGGCCCGGACGGCGCCATTCCCCTGGCCAGCGCGATGCGCACGCCGACCAAGTACCTGGCCAACCTGTTCACCGCAGGCAAGGAAGAGCCGATTCGCAGCTCCCTGAACCGCCTGATCGCCATGCGCAGCTACCAGCGTTCGGTGCACGTCGAAGGCGTCGCGGACACGCGCGCCCTGGAGGCGGCCGGGATCACCGAAGATCAAGCCAAGGAAATGTACCGTTATCTGGCGATCGCCAACTACGAAGACCGCTATGTCATCCCCACCGGCCATGAGGAAGAACGGATGGAGGATGCCTACGGCTTCCAGGGCCAGAACGGCTTCACCTTCGGCAACAACTCTTCGGCAGGCATCAGCAAGGTCACCCTGTTCCCGCGTCGCCGCAAGGAAACGCTGGAACCCGCCGAACTGGCTCCGTCCGCAGACAAAAGCTGAGAGGAAACATCATGTCCATCTACAAAATACTGTCGGCATTGCTCGATTACCCGAACCAGGAACTGATCGATAACCTGCCGGAAATCCGCGATGAAATCGGGAAAAGCCAGGATATCGACACGGCGGAAAAGGAATCCGTGCGGAAACTGCTCGATCACCTGGCCAATACGCCGCTGATCGATCTGCAGGAAGACTATGTGAAGACGTTCGATCTGACGCCGGAGCACAGTCTGCACCTGACCCACCACCTGTTCGGCGACGACAACGACAGAAATCGCGGCCCGGCGCTGATCGACCTCGGCGAGCTGTACAAGGATTACGGCATCACGGTGGCGAGCAACGAGCTGCCCGACTTTCTGCCGCTGGTCCTGGAATTCGCCGCCTTGCTGGAAGACAACGAGGCAACGACCTTCCTGTCCGACGCCAACAAGGTGCTGGCGGTGCTGACCGATAACCTGACCAAGGCCGGCACCCCCTATGCGCCCCTGCTTTCCATCGTTAAAAGCCGCGCCACGCTCACCCGTCTGGCCGCTTAAGGAGGTATGAAATGAACGAATCTATGTATAGCTGGAACAACCTGATTTTTGGTATTTATCCCTACCTCTGCCTGACCGTATTCGTGATCGGCAGCTGGATCCGCTTCGACCGCGAGCAATACGGCTGGACCAGCGCGTCCAGCCAGCTGCTCTCCACGGCGGGCCTGCGCCTGTCCAGTAACCTGTTTCACATCGGCGTCATCGGCATCTTCTTCGGCCATCTGGTCGGCCTGCTGGCGCCCTACGCCATCTGGGACACCATCGGTTTGTCCTCGCTCGGCAAGCAGAGCATCGCCATGTACGGCGGCGGCTTCCTCGGCATCCTGTGCCTGATCGGCGGTGCGATGCTGATGTGGCGCCGCATGACCAACCCGCGCGTGCGCGCAACCAGCCGTTCGTCGGATATTTTCATCCTGGCCTGGGTACTGGTCACCCTGCTGTTCGGTCTGGCCACCACCTTTACCACTGCGCATCACGCCGCGCAGGGCAGCGCCGACACCATGATGGCGCTGGCGCAGTGGGCGAAGAGCATCGTGCTGTTCAGTCCGCAGCCGGAACTGGTGGCCAATGCGGAGATGGTATTCCGCGTTCACCTGTTCTTCGGCCTGTCGCTGTTCCTGCTGTTCCCGTTCACCCGCCTGGTACACATCTGGAGCTTCCCGATCGGTTATCTGACGCGTTCCTACCAGATCGTGCGCACCAAGCGCCGCATCGCGCAGTAATCATCCGCTGAACCGGGCGCTGCCACTCCTTCGGGTGGCAGCGCCCTCCCTCTTTTATCGTATCGCCATGATCGATCCCCGCACCCACAAAGACCTTACCCGGGTCCAAAAATGGAGCCCGCATGTTACGTAAGCTCAGCTGGCTCTTGCTGGTGGTCGCGGTCGGTATCGGCGTGCACTTCGCGTTGCAGAACATCATCCAGAGCGGCGATCCGGAAAAGCGGAAAGGCCCGGACCTGGCCAAAGTGGAACGACTGGAAGCCGCCGACCCCGTTCATGGCGCCAAGGTACGTGCCGGCATGGTCAAGTACGAATCCATCTGCCGCCTGTGCCATCACCGCACCGGCCAGGGAGGCAAGTTCACGCCGCCCATTGCCGGCCAGACCGCGGAACGGGTTGAATTGATGCTGAAGCTGTACCGCAGCGGCACCCACGTGGGGCCAATGACCAATCTGATGGCGCCGTGGGCAGCCGATCTGTCCGACGAAGACATCAGCAATCTGGCGGCATACGTAGAAACCTTGTAGGGAAAATACTGCTGGCCGCGGTGAAGCGCTGCCACGCCTGTAAACCGCAGCCTCGACCCTGCTGTTTTGTGCCTGAGGAAGCTTACGCTGCCACGACCCGAACAGTCCGTCCGAGACACCGCACCGTCTGATTCGCCCGTATTTTCGCCGTCTTGCGATTTTCTGGCTGGCCGTCAACGGTGACTTCGCCGTTGGCGATCATCAGCTTGCCCTGCCCGCCGCTGTCCGCGATGCCGGTAAGTTTCAGCAGGTCGCAGAGTGCGACGTATTCGCCGCGCAGTTTGAATTCAATGGTGTCCATGGCTTATGCGCCGCGCCGCCTCCACAGATAACGATAAACAAAGCCCGGATACGCGAACACCACGAACAGCGCGGCGTTGACCGCGTAGAACTCCCAATTCTGCTTGTGGACGCCGCCCCCCCTGCTTTCCAGCAGCAGCGCGATGCCGCCCACCACGAAAAACATCACGATCGATTCCAGCAACCGCCAGGCGAAACTCTTGCTGCCGGCACGGGGCCGGATGACGAAGAAAATCCGCTCAACGAGGAACGGCAGGTTGGCGGCGACGAACGCCAGGACCAGCAGCAGGGTGGCGGGGAAACTCACGTTATATTCGAAAAGCCGGGTAACGCCGGAGCAGGTCTGCTCCGGCGAAAACAATTCAGAAGGAAGCGCCGATGGCGTACACGCATACCGCCATCAGCGGCTGCGGCAGGATGCCGAGCGCCAGCACGGCAAGGCCGTTGGCCGACATGATGATTCGGGTATCGGGACTGGCAGCGATCGGGCTGGTGTCGTGCGGAGTATCGAAATACATCAGCTTGACGATGCGAAGGTAGTAGAACGCGCCGATCAGCGAGAACAGCACCGCCGCCACCGCCAGCCACACGTAGCCGATCCCGACCACCGCCTGCAGCACCGACAGTTTGGCGTAGAAGCCGACTGTCGGCGGCACGCCGGCCATCGAGAACATCAGGAGCAGCATCAGGAAGGCGAGCCACGGACTGCGGCGGTTGAGCCCCTTGAAGTCCTCAAGCTTGTCGGCCTCGAAGCCGGCGCGCGACAGCAGCAGGATCATGCCGAAGCCGCCCAGGCTCATCAGCGCGTACACCAGCACATAGAACATCGCGCTGCTGTAGCCGTTCTGCGAGCCGGCCAGGATGCCCAGCAGCATGAAGCCCATGTGCGAGATGGTCGAATACGCGAGCATGCGCTTCAGGTTGGTCTGTGCGATGGCCGCGATGTTGCCGACCGCCATCGACAGCACCGCCAGGATCACCAGCATGTCGCGCCATTCGGACGCCTGCGATTCCAGCCCCTGCCCCAGAATGCGCACGACGAAGGCGAAGGCGGCGATCTTGGGCGCGCTGCCGATGAGCAGCGTCACCGCGGTCGGCGCGCCGTGGTAGACGTCCGGCACCCACATGTGAAACGGCACGGCACCCAGTTTGAAAGCCAGCCCGGCGACGATGAAGACGATGCCGAACACCAGGGGAATGCGCAGGTCGGTGCCGTCGGACAGGTTCTGTGCGATGTCGGCCAGCGCCAGCGAGCCGGTGACGCCGTAGATCATCGACATGCCGTAGAGAAGCATGCCCGACGCCAGTGCACCCAGGACAAAGTATTTCATTGCCGCCTCGGACGCCACGCCGGAATCGCGCTGCAATGCGACCATGGCATACAGGGACAGCGACAGCAGTTCGAGTCCGAGATACAGCGTGAGGAAATGGCTGGCCGACACCATCACCATCATGCCGAGCAACGCGAATAGCGCCAGCACGAAGAACTCGCCCTTGTAGAGCCCGCGCGTCCGCAGGTAATCGCGCGAATACACCAGCACCGTGGCAACGGTCAGATAGAGGAACAGCTTCAACACGTCGGAGAGCGGATCGTCGATGAAGAGGCCGTTGAGCGCCAGCACCGGCATGGTAGAGAAATCGTTCATGGTGAGGAAAGCCGCGCCGGCCAGCGTGGCCAGCGACAACACATAGGCGATATAGCGCTTGCTGTCGTCGACGGCGGCATCGATCACCAGGATCAGCGAGACCATCGCCAGCACGAAGATCTCGGGCAGTGCGGGGGCGAATTGGGTGAGAAAGTCGCTCATCTTGGAACCTTAAGGCAGTTTGCTTTGGGCGACGTGCGCCAACAGGTCGACCACCGACACGTGCATGATGTCAGTGAACGGCTTGGGATACAGGCCCATGGCCAGCACGCAGACGGCGAGCACGCCGAGCAGCAGGATTTCGCGCGCGTTGATGTCGGTCAATTCCTCGACGCGCGGGTTGGTGACCTCGCCGAACACGACGCGCTTGTACATCCACAGCGTGTAGGCCGCACCGAGGATGAGCGTGGTGGCGGCGACGAAGGCGAACCAGAAATTGACCTTCGCTGCGGCCATGATGACCATGAACTCGCCGACAAAGCCGCTGGTGGCGGGCAAGCCGGCGTTGGCCATGGCGAACAGCATGAAGAAGGCGGCGAACAGCGGCATCCTGTTGACCAGGCCGCCGTAATCCTTGATCTGGCGCGAATGCAGGCGGTCGTACATGACGCCGATGCATAGGAACAGCGCCGCCGAGACGAAGCCGTGCGAAATCATCTGCACCAAGCCGCCTTCAACGCCAAGCGGGCTGAACATGAAGAAGCCGAGGGTGACGAAGCCCATGTGCGCAATCGACGAATAGGCGATGAGCTTCTTCATGTCGGACTGCGCCAGCGCGACCAGGCCAATGTAGGCGACGGCGATCAGCGACAGGGCGATGACGAACCAGGCATATTCCGCACTGGCATCGGGAAGGATCGGCAGGATGAAGCGCAGGAAGCCGTAGGCGCCGACTTTCAGCGTGATCGCCGCCAGCACCACCGAGCCGCCGGTAGGCGCCTCGACGTGGGCGTCCGGCAGCCAGGTGTGCACCGGCCACATCGGCACCTTGACGCCGAAGGCCAGCAGGAAGGCGAAGAACATCAGCGTCTGCGCCGTCATCCCGAGCGTGGTGGTGTGCCAGGTCTGGATGTCGAAGCTGCCGCCCGACTGGAAATACAGGTAGATCATCGACACCAGCATCAGCAGCGAACCGAGCAGGGTGTAGAGGAAGAATTTGAACGCGGCATAGACGCGGTTCGGTCCGCCCCACACGCCGACGATCAGGTACAGCGGGATCAGCATGCCTTCGAAGAAGACATAGAACAGGATGCCGTCGAGCGAGGCGAACACGCCGTTTATGAGGCCGGACATGATGAGGAAGGCCGCCATGTACTGCGCGACCTTGTCCTGGATCACCCGCCAGCCGGCGATGACCACCAGCACGGTGATGAAGCTGTTCAACAGGATCAGCGGCATGGAAATGCCGTCTACGCCGAGGTGATAGTGGATGTTGAACGCCGGGATCCAGGTGGCCTTCTCGACGAACTGCATCGCCGAGGTGCCGGTGTCGAAGCCGGTGACCAGCGGAATCGCGACGGCAAGCCCCAGCAATGCACCGGCAAGCGCAATCCAGCGCGCCAGCGTGGCGTTGCGGTCGGAGCCGGTGGCGAGCACCGCCACCCCGGCCAGAATCGGGACCCAGATGACGAGGGAGAGAATCGATTGTCCAAACATGGGCATGATTTTTAGTTAGGCACGTCTAGTTGAGTCGCGCGAACCACGTCACCAGGGCAAACACCCCGATCAGCATGGCAAAGGCGTAGTGGTAGATGTAGCCGGACTGGAAGGCCCTGAGCAGGCGCGACAGGCGCTCGACCATGTGCGCCGTCCCGTTGATGAAAAAGCCATCGATCACATTCTGGTCGCCGCGCCGCCACAGGCTGGCGCCCAGTGCGCGCGCGCCCTTGGCAAACACCCAACTGTAGAACTCGTCGAACCAGTACTTATTGAGCAGCATTTGATGCAGGAACTTGAACCGCTGCGCAATCGCAGCAGGAATATCCGGGCGCTTGAGATAGAAGAACGCCGACAATCCCACGCCCGCTACCGCCAGCCAGAACGGCAGCGTCATCACCGCGTGCAGCCCCATCGCAGCCGCGCCGTGGAAATGCAGGTTGAGTTCGTTCATGACCGGATGACGGTCGGCAACGTAGATCGCGCTGCCGAAAAAGTCGCCATACAGCATGGGCTCGATCGTCATGTAGCCAATCGCCAGCGAAGGCAGCGCCAGCGCCAGCAAGGGGCCGGTGATGACCCATGGGGTTTCATGCGGCGTGCCGCCATGGTGCTCATCGTGATGCGCATCCGGTTCGTTGCCGTGGGCGTGCCCCTGATGGAAACGCTCCTTGCCGTGGAACACCAGGAAATACATGCGGAAGGAATAGAAGGCGGTGACGAACACGCCGATCAGCACCGCCCAGTAGGCGAGGTCGGCCACCGGCAGATGTGACAGCTTGACCGCCTCGATGATGGTTTCCTTGGAATAGAAGCCCGACAGGAAGGGGGTGCCGATCAGCGCCAGCGAACCGATCAGCGAGGTAATCCAGGTGATCGGCATGTACTTCTTCAGGCCGCCCATGTAGCGGATGTCCTGGTTGTGGTGCATGGCGATGATGACGCTGCCTGCGGCAAGAAACAGCAGCGCCTTGAAGAAGGCGTGCGTCATCAGGTGGAACACCGCGACCGAGTAGGCCGAGGCGCCGAGCGCGACCGTCATGTAGCCCAGCTGCGACAGGGTGGAATACGCCACCACGCGCTTGATGTCGTTCTGCACGATGCCGAGAAAGCCCATGAACAGCGCGGTGATCGCGCCGATCACCATGATGAAGGAGAGCGCCACGTCGGACAGCTCATACAGCGGCGACATCCGTGCGACCATGAAGATGCCGGCGGTCACCATCGTCGCCGCGTGGATCAGCGCGGAAATCGGCGTCGGGCCTTCCATCGAGTCAGGCAGCCAGACGTGCAGCGGGAACTGCGCCGACTTGCCCATCGCGCCGATGAACAGGAGGATGCCGATCACCGTCATCAGCATCCACGGCGTGTCGGGCCAGAGCGTGATGGTCTCGTTGGCGAGCGACGGTGCCATGGCGAACACGGTGGCGTAATCGAGCGAGCCGAAATGGGCCAGCACCAGGCCGATGCCGAGGATGAAGCCGAAGTCGCCGACGCGGTTTACCAGGAAGGCTTTCAGGTTGGCGTAGATCGCTGTTTCCTTGTTGTACCAGAAGCCGATCAGCAGATAGGACACCAGGCCGACCGCTTCCCAGCCGAAGAACAACTGCAGGAAGTTGTTGCTCATCACCAGCATCAGCATCGAGAAGGTGAACAGCGAGATGTAGCTGAAGAAGCGCTGGTAGCCCGGGTCGTCCTGCATGTAGCCGATGGTGTAGATGTGCACCATCAGCGAGACGAAGGTGACGACCAGCATCATCATGACCGTCAGCGCATCGATCAGGAAACCGACCTCGAAACGCAGGTCACCCAGCACCATCCAGGTGTAGACGGTGCCGTTGAAGGTGTGGCCTGCCAGCACGTCCTGGAACACCAGCACCGAGGCGATCAGCGACACCGCCACGCCGGCGATGGTGACGACATGGGCGCCGGTGCGACCGACCAGCTTGCCGAACAAGCCAGCAACGATCGCGCCGAACAAGGGCGCAAGCGGCACGATCAGATAGAGCGTCTGCATGTCCATCGTCATCAGCCTTTCAGATGGTCGAGGTCATCGACGTTGATCGTGCGCAGGTTGCGGAACAGCACCACCAGGATTGCCAGGCCGATGGCCGATTCCGCGGCGGCGACGGTGAGGATGAAGAAGACGAATATCTGGCCATGGATGTCGCCGAGGTAATGCGAAAACGCGATGAAATTCATATTCACCGCGAGCAGCATCAACTCAATCGCCATCAGGAGGATGATGACATTCTTGCGATTGAGGAAGATGCCCAGCACGCTGATGGCGAACAGAACGCCGCCCAGCACCAGGAAATGCGATAAGGAAATCATGCGAGCGCTCCTTCGGAGCGGTGAGGTGTGAGGGGGAAGGCGTGAGGTGCGAAATCGTGGCAAGTCATGGGTTTTTCTCCTCTCCCCTCACTCCTGACACCTCACGCTTCACCGCGCCCATCTTGACGATGCGCAGGCGGTCATTGCGCTTGACCTTCACCTGCTCGGCGGGATCGATGTACTTGCTATCCTTGCGGCGGCGCAGCGTCAGGGCAATCGCGGCGACGATCGCCACCAGCAGGATCACCGCGGCCAGTTCGAACGCATAAACGTAATCGGTATAAATCAGTCGGCCGAGTTCCTTGGTGTTGCTGTAGTCCGCCGGGTGCGGCGCGGGGGCGGCCATCACGTCGAGCCCGAAGTGGCGACTGCCGAGGATCAGCGCCATTTCGATCACCAGCAGAACCGAGACGAAGCCTGCCAGCGGCGCGTAATTCCAGAAGCCTTCCCGCAATTTATCGAGGTTGATGTCGAGCATCATCACCACGAACAGGAACAGCACCATCACCGCACCGACGTAAACCAGCACCAGGGTGATGGCGAGAAATTCGGCCTCCAGCAGCATCCACAGACCCGCCGCAGTGAAGAAGGCCAGCACCAGGAACAGTGCGGCATGCACCGGGTTGCGCGCGGTAATGACGCGCAATCCGGCAAACACCAGGATGGCGGCGAAGAAGTAGAAAATTGCGGTTGTGTAGCTCATGTTCTAGGGGCTAGGAGTTAGGGGTTAGGGGCTAGGGATGACTATCCACCGCTAGTGCCTGATACCAGATTTCCGTTTGCCTGCCTCTCTTTTCATCCGTACGTCGTGTTGTTCAATCAAGTGGCGCGCGCAGCGCAGCGCACCTCCCCTAATTCCTGTTTCCTAACCCCTGGCTCACGGGCGCGCTCCGCGTGCCTATCGAAACTTCGCGTCGGTCGCGCGGTCTTTCGCGATCTGCTCTTCATGCTGATCGCCGATCGCGAGCAGCATCGGCTTGGTGTAGTAGAGATCGCCGCGTTTTTCGCCATGGTATTCAAAGAGGCGGGTTTCGACGATGGAGTCGACCGGGCAGGATTCCTCGCAGAAGCCGCAGAAAATGCATTTGGTGAGATCGATGTCGTAGCGTGTTGTGCGGCGGGTGCCGTCATCGCGCTGTTCCGATTCGATGGTGATGGCAAGCGCCGGACACACCGCTTCGCACAGCTTGCACGCGATGCAGCGCTCCTCGCCGTTGGGATAGCGGCGCAAGGCGTGCAGGCCTCGAAAACGGGGCGATTGGGGGGTTTTTTCTTCCGGGTACTGCACCGTGATCTTGCGCGCGAACAGGTGACGCCCGGTGAGCATCATGCCGCGCAGCAGTTCGATCAGGAGCAGGCTGCCAAAGAAATTCATGATCCGTTTCATGACGCGCTCAATGGAAGAGATAACCATACGGCGTCTGCATCATGCCGCCGACGACGACGATCCAGACGATGGTGATGGGAATGAAGACCTTCCAGCCCAGACGCATGATCTGGTCGTAGCGGTAGCGCGGGAAGGTGGCGCGAAACCAGAGGAACAGGAACAGCACGAAGCCGGTCTTCGCCAGCCACCAGACGATGCCATCGGGCAGAAAGCCAACCGGTGACAGCCAGCCGCCGAGGAACATCAGCGTGGTCAGTGCGGCGATCAGGATCATGTTGGCGTATTCGGCGAGGAAGAACACGGCGAACGCCATGCCGGAATATTCCACATGGAAACCGGCGACGATCTCGGATTCGCCCTCGGCGACGTCAAACGGCGCACGGTTGGTTTCGGCCACACCGGCAATCAGGTACACCACGAACAGCGGGAACAGCGGCCAGATGTACCACTGGTGCAGCCCGCCCGCCTGGCCCTGCACGATGTCGATGAGGTTGAGCGACTGCGCCGCCATCAGTACGCCGACCAGCGCGAAGCCCATGGCGATTTCATACGATACGATCTGCGCCGCCGAGCGCATCGCGCCAAGGAAGGCGTATTTGGAGTTGGACGCCCAGCCCGCGATGATGACGCCATACACCCCCATCGAGGTGATCGCCATCACGTACAACAGGCCGGCATTGATATTGGCCAGCACCAGCGTGTCGGTGAACGGAATCACCGCCCATGCCGCCAGCGCGGGCGCGATGGCGAGAATGGGGCCGAGAATGAACAGCCCGCGGTTGGCGCCGGCAGGAATGATGATTTCCTTCATCATCAGCTTCACCGCATCGGCGATCGGCTGCAGCAGGCCCTGGAAACCCACGCGATTGGGGCCGATGCGCACCTGCATCCAGCCGATGACTTTCCGTTCGGCGTAGGTCAGATAGGCCACGCCCAGCATCAGTGGCACCACCAGTGCCATGATTTTGACCAGCGTCCAGACGACTGTCTGGACGGCAGCCCAGTCCATGCCCGCGCTCTCCATGAGTCCAGCCTCCATCACGCCAGCTCCGCAGTGATCGGCCCGAACATCGGCCCCAGGCCCGCCGTCAGCGGATGGCCGCTGGGAACGCGCACGCAATTGTCTGGCAGCAGATCGTCACGCTGTACTTTAAGTGTCAGTGCACTGGCGGTCTGGCGCACCGAGACAAGGCCGTTTTCTTCCAGCCCCAATTTCGCAATCAACCGGCCGTGCATGCGCGCCATCGGAAGCGCCGCGTCCTGCGTCTTCTGCAGCGAAGGCGAACGGCGCACCACCGCATCGGTCTGGTAGATCGGCACTTCGGCGACGCGCTCCAAGCCTTCATTCAACTGCGGCGGCGTCACGGTCACACCGCTGATTTCATTATTGAGGAAAGCCTGGACGCTGCCGATCGGCGTATCGCCGAGCGCGTCGCGCAGTACGTCCTGTGAATCGTTATGCTCGAACCCGGCCAGTTCCAGCAGATTGCCCAGCACACGCAGCACCTTCCAAGCCGGGCGAGCTTCGCCAAGCGGTTTCACCACAGCGCTGAAGCTCTGCACGCGGCCTTCGGTGTTGATGAAAGTGCCCGAGGTTTCGGTCCACGGCGCAATCGGCAGCAACACGTCGGCGTAGTCGAGCGACCTGCCCTTGTAGGGCGACATCACCACGACGAATTCCGCCGCCTGGATACTGGCCATCGCGCTCACCGGGTCGTGGGTGTCGAGTTCGGCTTCAACCCCAAGCAGCAGATAGGCGCGTAAAGGCTGGGCCAGCATCTGTTGCGCATTCAGGCCCTTGACCGCAGGCTGACCCAGCGGCCCACGCCCCGGAATCGCCCCGACTGCCACCGCGCCGACGCTGTTGGCCGCTTCGCCCAGCACGCCAAAACTGGCGCCTGCGAGCTTCGCCACTTCCTGTGCCAGCGCATGAATCTGCGAATAGGCGGGATGATGCTGCGCCATGTTGCCGAGGAAAACCGCGCGCGATTCTTCACCTGAAGCGTTCTGGCCGCCGCCCGAAATACTCTCGGCAATCTTGCGTGCGGTGTCGTCGGCAATGCCGTGAACGGCGATGCCGGGCACCGGCAGGTTTTTCAGTTCGGCCAGTGCGCGGCACACCCCCGCCAGTGCACCGGCAAGCTGCGACGGCGCGACGATGCGCTTGGCGTGCACCTTGCCAAGGAACTCGTCTTCCGCCGCGTTGATCAGGTTGAGCTCGCCATACCAGCGCACCGACTCCCGAATGCGGTGCGCCATCAGCGGGTGATCCTTGCGCAGGTTGGAACCCACCACCAGCATGCGCTTGAGGCGCGACATGTAGGTCACCGGCATGCCCAGCCAGAAAGCGCCGCGCGCCTTGTCGTCGAGCGAGAAGTCCGACTGCCGCAGGCGATGGTCGACGTTGCCGCTGCCCATGCCGCGCATCAGCTTTTGCAGCAGAAAGAGCTCTTCCGCCGGGCGATACGGCGTCGACAGCGCGCCGATCTGCTCAGCCGGGATCGACTTCAGCTTGCCCGCGACAAATTCGAGCGCCGCCTGCCAGGTAGTTTCTGTCCACTGCCCGTCTCGCTTGATCATCGGCAGGGTCAGTCGCTCGGCCGTGTTGAGGCCTTCGTAGGAAAAACGGTCGCGGTCGGCCAGCCAGCATTCGTTGACGTCCTCGTTCTCGCGCGGCACCACGCGCATCACCTTGTTGCCCTTGACGTGGACTTCAAGATTGGAACCCAGGCTGTCGTGCGGGCTGATCGAGGGGCGGCGCGACAGTTCCCAACTGCGGGCGCTATAGCGGAAAGGCTTGCTGGTCAAGGCGCCGACCGGGCACAGGTCGATGACGTTGCCCGACAACTCGGACGCCACCTGGCTTTCCAGAAATGGCATCACTTCGGTGTGCTCGCCGCGCCCTGCCATGCCAAGTTCCATCACGCCGGCGATTTCCTGCCCGAAGCGCACGCAGCGGCTGCAATGGATGCAACGCGTCATGTCGGTAGCGATCAGCGAGCCGAGGTTCTTGTCGCGCACCACGCGCTTGACTTCCTGGTAGCGCGACGACGAGCCGCCATAGCCCACCGCCATATCCTGCAGCGTGCATTCGCCGCCCTGATCGCAGATCGGGCAGTCGAGCGGATGGTTGATGAGCAGAAACTCCATCACACTTTTCTGCGCATTGATCGCGTATTCCGAGCGGGTGTACACCTTCATGCCGTCGGTCACCGGCGTGGCGCAGGCCGGCAGGGGCTTGGGCGCCTTTTCCACCTGCACCAGACACATGCGGCAGCTGGCGGCGATGGAGAGTTTCTTGTGATAACAGAAATGCGGGATCGCGATGCCGGCCTGGTTCGCCGCATCCATGATGGTGTCGCCGCTTTCTACCTGGAGCGCGCGGCCATCAATTTCGATATTAAGCGTAGCCATGGTTACTGTTCCGTTCCGGCCATGCAGCACTTGTGTTCGATGTGGTGCTCGAACTCATGGCCAAAATGTTTGAGAAAGCTTTGCACCGGCAGTGCCGCTGCGTCGCCCAGTGCGCAAATGGTATGGCCGCCTATGCGTCCCGCCACGCTGTTGAGCAGATCGATGTCTTCCGGCCGGCCCTGTCCGTGTTCGATGCGGTGAATCACGCGATACATCCAGCCGGTGCCTTCGCGGCATGGCGTGCACTGGCCACACGATTCCTCGAAATAAAAATAGGATAGCCGCTCCAGCGCACGCACCATGCACACGGTTTCGTCCATCACGATGACCGCGCCGGAACCCAGCATGGAGCCCGCCTTGGAGATGGAATCGAAGTCCATGGTGCAGCCCATCATGATGTCGGCCGGCAGCACCGGCGCGCTTGACCCGCCCGGAATGACGGCCTTCAATTTATGGCCGCTACGCACCCCGCCCGCCATCTCCAGCAGTGCGGAAAACGGCGTGCCGAGCGGTACTTCGTAGTTGCCCGGCTTGTTGACGTGCCCGGAAACCGAAAACAGCTTGGAGCCGCCGTTGTTGGGCTTGCCGAGCTCGAGGAATGCCTGGCCGCCGTGCTGCATGATCCACGGCACCGAGGCCAGCGTCTCGGTGTTGTTGATAGTGGTCGGTTTGCCGTACAGGCCGAAGCTCGCCGGGAACGGCGGCTTGAAGCGCGGCTGGCCCTTCTTGCCTTCGATCGATTCCAGCAGCGCGGTTTCCTCGCCGCAGATATAGGCGCCGTAGCCGTGGTGCGCATGCAGCTGGAAGCAGAAGTCGGTGCCGAACAGCTTGTCGCCAAGATAGCCGGCTTCGCGCGCTTCCTGCAGCGCGGCCTCGAAGATCCGGTAGCAATCGAAAATCTCGCCATGGATGTAGTTGTAGCCGACGCGCGCGCCCATCACGTAGCCGGCGATCGCCATGCCCTCGATCAGCTGGTGCGGGTTGTAGCGCAGGATGTCGCGGTCCTTGAAGGTGCCCGGCTCTCCCTCGTCGCTGTTGCAGACGATGTACTTGTCGCCGGTAAACGCGCGCGGCATGAAGCTCCACTTGAGGCCGGTGGGAAAACCCGCGCCGCCGCGTCCGCGCAGGGCGCTGGTCTTGAGCTCGGCGATGATGGCGTCGCCGGAAATATTTTCCGTGATCACGCGACGCAGCGCCTGGTAGCCGCCATGGGCGACGTAGGTCGCGAGCGAGCGCGGATTGTCGAGCGCCTGCGTCCAGCTGCAGACCTGGGGGGTGGGCTTCAGCAGGCTCATTTCAGCTTATCCAGCAATTCGTCCACCTGTTCGGGCGTCAGGTGCGTATGCATGGCGTGGTTGTTGTGCAGGCACACCGGCGCATCGCCGCAGGTTCCCATGCATTCGCCTTCCTTCAGGGTGTAGCGCCCATCCTCCGTGGTCTCGCCGAAGCCGATGCCGAGTTTCTGCTTCAGGTGTTCGGCAATCTTGTTCGCACCCATCAGCGCGCACGGCAGATTGGTGCACAGCGTGATCTTGTGACGCCCCACCGGCTGGGTGTCGTACATGTTGTAAAAGGTCGCCACCTCGTAGGCCGCGATCGGCGGTATCTCCAGATAGTTTGCGACGTACTCGACCAGTTCGGGCTTGAGCCAGCCCTTTTCAGTCTGCGCGATACGCAGCGCGGCCATGACCGCCGACTGCTTCCGGTCGGCGGGGTATTTGGCGACCTCGGCGTCAATCAGCGCGAGCGATTCTTGACTCAGCCGAAGGCTGTTTGAATCAGGATTGGCCATCAGCGGTCGATCTCCCCGAAAACAATATCCTGCGTGCCGATGATGGCGACGACGTCGGCGATCATGTGGCCGCGGCTCATTTCATCGAGTGCCGCCAGATGCGCATAGCCCGGCGCGCGGATTTTCAGACGATAGGGTTTGTTGGCGCCGTCCGACACCAGATAAATGCCGAACTCGCCCTTGGGATGCTCGACCGCGGCGTAGGCCTCGCCCGCCGGCACGTGCATGCCCTCGGTGAATAGCTTGAAGTGATGGATCAGCTCTTCCATGTTCTGCTTCATGCCGATCCGCGACGGCGGCGCGACCTTGTGGTTTTCCACGATGACCGGGCCCGGATTCCTGCGCAGCCAGTCGACGCACTGCCTAATGATGCGGTTGGACTGCCGCATTTCTTCGACCCGCACCAGGTAGCGGTCATAGCAATCGCCATTGGTGCCGACCGGGATGTCGAAATCCATGCGGTCGTAGACTTCGTAGGGCCGTTTCTTGCGCAGATCCCACTCGACGCCGGAGCCGCGCAGCATGGGGCCGGTGAAGCCCAGTGCCAGCGCGCGCTCGGGCGACACCACGCCGATACCGACGGTGCGTTGCTTCCAGATGCGGTTATCGGTCAGCAGCGTCTCGTATTCGTCGACATAAGTCGGGAAGCGCAGGGTGAAATCCTCGATGAAGTCGAGCAGAGAACCCTGGCGGTTGGCGTTCATCGACTTCATCGTCGCCTCGTTGCGGGTGTGCTGCGCCGCATACTGAGGCATCGTGTCCGGCAGGTCGCGGTAGACGCCGCCGGGACGGTAGTAGGCCGCATGCAGGCGCGCACCCGAGACCGCCTCGTAGCAGTCCATCAGGTCCTCGCGCTCGCGGAAGGCATACAAAAAAACCGTCATCGCGCCGACGTCGAGCGCGTGCGCGCCCAGCCACAGCAGGTGATTCAGCACGCGGGTGATTTCGTCGAACATCACGCGGATATACTGCGCGCGCTCCGGCACCCCGATGCCGAGCAGCTTCTCGATCGCCATCACGTAGGCGTGCTCATTGACCATCATCGACACGTAGTCGAGGCGGTCCATGTAGGGCACCGACTGCAGGAAGGTCTTGTGCTCGGCCAGCTTTTCGGTGGCGCGGTGCAGCAGGCCGATGTGCGGGTCGGCGCGCTGGATCACCTCGCCGTCAAGCTCCAGCACCAGGCGCAGCACGCCGTGCGCGGCCGGATGCTGCGGCCCGAAGTTCATCGTGTAGTTCCGGATTTCAGCCATGTGAACGCTCCGGGACGACACTCATTAATCCAGCATAGTTGCGAATTTCAGCCATTAGCGCCCTGCCCCGTAGCTTTCGTCGCGCACGATACGCGGCGTGATTTCGCGCGGCTCGATCGATACCGGCTGATAGATCACTCGCCGCTGGGTCGGGTCGTAGCGCATTTCGACGTTGCCGGACAGCGGGAAGTCCTTGCGGAACGGATGACCGATAAAGCCATAGTCGGTAAGGAGCCGGCGCAGATCGGGATGGCCCTCAAATACGATGCCATACAGGTCGAAGGCTTCGCGCTCATACCAGTTGGCCGCCGGCCAGATGTCGGCCATCGAGGCCACCAGCGGCAAGTCGTCGTCGGGGCAAAATACACGCACGCGCACGCGCTGATTGTTCGACACCGACAGCAGATGCGCCACCACGGCAAAGCGGGCGCCATCCCACGATCCGTCACCGTAACCATCACTCCCGTAGCCCGAATAATCCATGCCGCACAGGTCGATCAACTGCTCGAAGCGGCCATCGGGATGGTCGCGCAGGGTGCGCATCGCCGACGCATAATGCTGCGCCTTGACGATCAGCGTCAGTTCATCAAGACGGACGAACGACTGCTCCAGCGCATCGCCGAGCACGGCCTCAAGGGACAAAGAAAGGGCTTCCACAGTCTGGGGCATGGGCTATCAGCGTGCGATGGTGTTGGTACGGCGGATCTTGTTCTGCAGCTGGATGATGCCGAACAGCAACGCCTCAGCCGTGGGCGGGCAGCCTGGAACATAGATATCGACCGGCACGATGCGGTCGCACCCGCGCACCACCGAGTACGAATAATGGTAATAGCCGCCGCCGTTGGCGCACGAGCCCATGGAAATCACCCAGCGCGGCTCGGCCATCTGATCGTAGACCTTGCGCAGAGCGGGGGCCATTTTGTTGCAAAGCGTGCCCGCCACGATCATCACGTCGGACTGCCTGGGACTGCCGCGAAACACAATACCGAAGCGGTCGAGATCGTAGCGTGCGGCGCCGGCATGCATCATTTCCACTGCGCAGCATGCCAGGCCAAAGGTCATCGGCCACATCGAGCCGGTGCGCATGTAGTTGATCAGCTGGTCAGCCTTGGCGGTGACAAACCCCTGTTCGAGTACGCCTTCGATGCTCATGCCACAACGCTCTCAATATCGCGGACAGGACTTTTCGCCGGGTCGATCCCCATGCCGCGCATGGGGGCCCTCGCCCAAGGGCTCAAAAGCCTTACTCCCATTCCAGCGCCCCCTTCATCCATTCGTAGATGAAGCCGATCACCAGGATGCCGAGGAACACCATCATGGCGAGAAAACCGGCCAGGCCGATTTCCTCGAGCACGATGGCCCAAGGAAAGAGAAAGGCGATTTCCAGGTCGAACAGGATGAACAGGATGGCAACCAGGTAGTAGCGCACGTCGAACTTCATGCGCGCATCCTCGAACGCCTCGAAACCGCATTCATAGGGCGAGAGCTTTTCGCTGTCGGGGCGATGCGGCGCCAGCAGGCCACCTGCAATGATGGGACCCACACCAAAGGCCAGCCCGACCAGAATGAACAACAGAATGGGGAGGTAGTTCTCCAGCACCGAGGTCCTCCGACTATGCCCATATCAGGCAGTTAATTAATTATAAGCAAATTCTATTAGCATAGGACATTGACTGTCAAGCCAAAAAATTGATATTTTTGCCTTTATAATCAAATGCTTATTTGATATTGAATGCCAATAGATCAATCAGGAAATTTGATGGTGCCGACGGCGAGACTCGAACTCGCACAACCTAAGTCACTACCCCCTCAAGATAGCGTGTCTACCAATTCCACCACGTCGGCCAAAGGGCATGCGCCCAATGAGTACTGCTGATTTACTGCGGAATGTCACCCGCTTTCGAGCCGTTGCTCTGGCCCGGGACCGGCGCAGCAGGCTGCGTCGTGGTCGCCGGTACCGTTGTGCGATCCAGCACACTGGTCGGTTTGTGTTGCTGGAGCCCGAAATAGGCCAGGCCCAGACTGGTCAGGAAAAACAGGGTCGCCACGACGGCAGTGCTGCGGCTGAGAAAATTGGCCGAACCCGTGGCGCCGAACAGGCTGCCGGACGACCCGCTGCCAAATGCCGCGCCCATGTCCGCCCCCTTGCCGTGCTGCAACAACACCAGCGCGATGACCGTGATGGCAACAATAACGTGAAGGACCCAGAACAATGTTTCCATATTTGACTCTTACTTGGCTGCTGCCCGGCAAATCGCGGCGAATTCGTCGGCGACCAGTGAAGCGCCGCCAATCAGGCCGCCATCGATATCGGGCTGAGCCATCAATTCTGCCGCATTCGCGGCTTTTACGCTACCCCCATACTGGATGACAAGCTGGTCTGCCACGCTTGCATCGAGTGCGGCGACCCTGCCGCGAATGAAGGCATGCACCGCTTGCGCCTGTTCCGGCGAGGCGGTTTTGCCGGTGCCGATCGCCCATACCGGCTCATAGGCGATTACGGCTCCGGCCAGCGAAGCCACCCCTGCCGCGTCAATCACGGCATCGAGCTGACGCGAGACGACCGCTTCGGTCACGCCCGACTCGCGCTCGGCCAGCGATTCGCCGACGCACAGAATGGGCGTCAAACCCGCCGCCTGCGCTGCCACGTATTTGCGCGCCACCAGTGCGTCGGATTCGCCGTACAGGCTGCGCCGCTCGGAATGACCGACGATCACATACGTGCAGCCAAAATCGAGCAGCATGGATGCCGACACTTCGCCGGTGAACGCGCCCTTGGTCTGCTCGGACACGTTTTGCGCGCCCCAGGCAATCGACGATCCGGTGAGTTCGGCCTGCGCCTGCGCCAGGTACGGAAAAGGCACGCAAACCACGGCCTCGATACCGGCCAAGGCAGGCTTGAGTGCGGACAGCAACGCGGCATTTTCGGCCAGGCTGCCATGCATTTTCCAGTTACCGGCTACGAGCTTCTTGCGCATGGGATTCTGCCAAACAAAAGTGCGCGATGGTAAGCGCAACGCGCCCGGCGGTCAACCGCCCAAACGTCGCGCGCGCCGGGAGATTAGCCGAATCGGCCGGTAATGTAGTCTTCGGTCTGCTTTTTGACCGGCTGCATGAAGATCGTGCCGGTTTCGTTGAATTCGATGAGTTCACCCAGGTACATGAAGGCCGTGAAGTCGGAAACCCGCGCGGCCTGCTGCATGTTGTGCGTGACGATGGCGATGGTGTATTCGCTCTTTAGCTCGTTAATGAGTTCTTCGATCTTGGCAGTAGAAATCGGATCTAGCGCCGAGGTCGGCTCGTCCAGCAGCACGATGTCGGGTTTGACCGCGACCGCGCGCGCGATGCACAAGCGCTGTTGCTGGCCGCCAGAAAGCGACAGGCCGTTCTGCTGCAACTTGTCCTTCACTTCACCCCACAGCGCGGCCTTGTTGAGCGCCCATTCGACGCGATCGTCCATTGCGCTTTTCGACATTCGCTCATACAGGCGCACGCCAAAAGCAATGTTTTCATAGATCGTCATGGGAAACGGCGTTGGCTTCTGGAACACCATGCCGATCTTGGCGCGTACAAGGTTTACGTCCTGGCTCTTGTCGAGCAGATTCTTGCCATGAAAAATAATCTGCCCTTCGGCGCGCTGTCCCGGGTACAGGTCATACATGCGATTGAAGGTGCGCAGCAAGGTGGATTTTCCGCAACCGGAGGGTCCGATGAAGGCCGTCACTTTCTTGTTGGCGACATCCAGATTGACGTTGTTGAGGCCTTTGAAATCACCGTAAAAAAAATCCAGATTGCGGACCTGCAGCGCAATATTTTCGTCGGGCGGCATGGCTTGATCGGGCATGGGTTGATTGAACACAGCGTAGCTCCGGAGAAATTAACGTTTGACCTTGTTGCGGAAAACGATGCGCACACCGATGTTGACCGCCAACACCAGAAGGGCAATCAACAGCGCCCCGCCCCAGGCCAGGTTGACCCAGTTGTCATACGGGCTCAACGCGAACTGGAAAATCACCACCGGCAGGTTGCCCATCGGTTCGGACATGTTGGTGCTGAAGAACTGGTTGTTCAGCGCGGTAAACAACAGCGGCGCGGTTTCGCCGGTAATGCGCGCCATCGCCAGCAGCACGCCGGTCACCACGCCGGATTTGACCGCGCGCAAGGTGACCTTGAGCGAGACCTGCCAGCGTGGCGCGCCCACCGCAAAGGCTGCTTCGCGCAGGCTGGTCGGCACCAGCTTCAGCATGTTTTCGGTGGTGCGCACCACCACCGGAATGGCAATCAGCGCCAGCGCCAGCGACCCCGCCCAGCCGGAAAATCCGCCGGTGGTCACCACGAACAGCGCGTACACGAACAGGCCGATGACGATGGAGGGGGCCGACAGCATGATGTCGGTCATGAAGCGGGTGAACGATGCAAATCTGGAGACGCGCCCATACTCGGCCAGATAAATCCCGGCCAGAATGCCGATCGGCGTCGAGATCAGCATGGAAAAAAACAGGATCAGACCGCTGCCGACGATGGCATTGCGCAGACCGCCGCCTTCGGAACCCGGCGCTGGCGTGTCCTGGGTAAACAAATCCCAGCTCAGCGCGGCAAACCCCCTGGAAAACAGCGTCCACAAAATCCACAGTAGCGCGATCAGCCCGATGCTCATCGCCAACATGGACAGGGTGATGCCGATGCGGTTGATCCAGATGCGGCGGGTGTACAGGCTCATCATGATCTACAGCCCCTCCGAGCCCATGCTGCGGCTGATCAGCCAGCGCGAAATCGCCAGCACGACAAAGGTGATGATGAACAGCACCAGGCCCAGTTCGAACAGGGCAGCGATATGCAGGCCGGGATCGGCCTCGCCGAACTCGTTCGCCAGGGTGGATGCAATCGAGGTGCCCGGTGCAAAAAGGCTGCCGTTGATGCGGTTGGCGTTGCCGATCACGAAGGTGACCGCCATGGTCTCGCCCAGTGCCCGCCCCAGTCCCAGCATGATGCCGCCGATGACGCCGACGCGGGTGTAAGGCAGCACGACACTGCGCGCCACTTCCCAGGTGGTGCAGCCCAGGCCATAAGCAGACTCCTTCAGCACGTGCGGCACGGTTTCGAACACGTCGCGCATGACCGAAGCGATAAAGGGAATCACCATCAGCGACAGCACAATGCTCGCCGTCAGGATGCCGACGCCGATGGGCGGGCCGGAAAACCAGCCGCCGATCACCGGCACATCGCCCAGCAGCGCCTGCAGGGGGGGCTGGATATGGTCGGCAAACAGCGGCGCAAACACGAACAGGCCCCAGATGCCGTAAACAATCGAGGGGATGCCTGCCAGCAATTCGATCGCGGTCCCCAGGGGGCGGCGCAACCACACCGGGCAGGTTTCGGTCAGGAACAGGGCAATCCCGAAACTGATCGGCACCGCAATCAACAAAGCCAGCACGGACGTCACGACCGTACCGTAAATGGCCGCCAGTGCGCCGTACTCGTCATCGGGCACGCTCCAGATATTGGTCCACAGGAAGGACGGGCCGAATGCCTTGATGCTGGGCCAGGCTTCGTAGGTGAGCGACACCAGAATTCCCACCAATGCCGCCAGGACGACAAAGGCGAATAGCTGGGTGGTGTGGTGGAAAAATCTGTCCTGCAAGCGGAATTTCCTGACCTGCCTTGCATGCGGATCAATTCCGGCGGATACACTGGGCTCACTCACGGGGGGTGCCTATCGGTTTAATCGTTATCTGCGGGAGCACCCGCCGAAACAGGCAGATGCTTTCGTAGAAGGCCGAAGGCGGCAGGCCGCCCCCGGCATTCGACAAGTTGGCTCGACAAACCCTTATTTGATCTTCGTCATCTCGGCTTCGACCATTTTCACGACGTTGGGCGGCAGCGCCACAAAGCCGAGATCGGCAGCCATGCCCTGACCGTTGTTCAGGGACCAGGTAAAGAAGTCCACGACGCCCTTCTGCTTGGCGGCATCGGGGCCCTTTTCATATGCCAGGATGTAAGTGGCGCTGGTGATGGGCCAGGCGTTCTTGTGCGGCTGGTCCAGCAGATCGGGGGCCATACCCTTGATCTTGAAGTTGGCACCGGCTGCCGCGTCGGCAATCGCCTGCTGGCTCGGCACAATGTAGTTGCCGGCACGGTTCTTCAGCGCGATGTACTTCATGTTGTTATTCATCGCATCGGCGATATCCACATAACCGATCGTGCCCCTGATCTTCTGGATGTTGGCCGCGACCCCCGCGTTACCCTTGCCACCCACCGCATTGCGCGGCCAGTTGACCGTGTTGCCTGCGCCGACCTCGCGCAGGAAAGCCGCCGACTGCTTGGCCAGATAGTGGGTGAACGCGTAGGTGGTGCCCGAACCGTCCGAACGATGCGACAAGGTAATCGCCATATTCGGCAGGGTAACGCCGGGGTTTAGTCTGACGATGGCGGGGTCGTTCCACTTGGTGATCGCGCCGCGGAAGATATCGGCGGTCGTAACGCCGTCCAGCTTCAGCTTGCCGGATTCAATCCCCGGAACGTTCATGACGATGGTCACGCCCCCCATTACGGTCGGGACCTGCACCAGTTTGGCTGCCGCCAGGTCTGCGTCCTTGAGCGGGGCATCCGTGCCACCAAAATTGGTGGTCCTGGCCTTGATCTGCTTGACGCCGCCCGACGAGCCGATGGCCTGGTAGTTGACCCTGTTGCCGGTGGCCGCCCGATAGGCTTCGGCCCACTTGGCGTAAATGGCGTAAGGGAAGGTTGCGCCCGCGCCCGTGATGTCGGCGGCCAGCGCGCTCACCGAGAAGGTCAGACCCAAGGCCGCAGCCAAGGTGGCTTGAACCAGTTTGTTGAATATACGCATGCAAATCTCCGGTAGCAGTTGACGTTGCCGCATGGGCGACGTCGCCATACTAACGGGCGAATATTACAGATATATTTCAGGGCGGGAAATCACCCGGCCGCGGCCGCAGTCCTTACAACAGCGGCTATTGTTTCAGCCGTGTGTCGAACCTGATCCGCATCGCGTCCCTCCACCATCACGCGGATCAGCGGCTCGGTACCGGACGCGCGAAGGAGAACCCGCCCGTTGCCGTTCAAGGCCGCCTCGGCTTCGGCAACCGAAGCGCTGACCGCCGGCACCGCCCCCAGCTTGAAGCCTTTTGCCACCCGGACATTGATCATGACCTGGGGATAAATGGCCAGATCGGCGGTCATCGTTTCCAGGGCCTCTCCGGACTCACGCAAGGCGCGCAGCACCTGCAGGGCTGACACGATCCCGTCACCGGTCGTGTGCTTGTCGAGGCACAGGATATGCCCGGAGGACTCGCCCCCGAGCATCCAGCCGTTGGCATGGAGCCGCTCGAGAACATAACGGTCGCCCACCTTGGCGCGCTCGAACGGGATATTGATCCGTCCCAATGCGTGCTCCATGCCGAGATTGGTCATCAGGGTGCCGACCACGCCGCCCTTCATGTAGCCGCTCTGGATGCGATGGCGTGCAATGACGTAAACCAGCTGGTCGCCGTCGTAAATCCGCCCCTCGGCGTCGGCCATCATCAGGCGGTCGCCGTCGCCGTCGAGTGCGATACCCAGATCCGCACGATGGGCGCGCACCGCGTCCGACAACGCCTGGGTATGTGTCGCGCCGCATTCATCGTTGATATTGAAGCCATTCGGCTCGTTGCCGATGGCGATCACCTCGGCCCCCAGCTCGTGCAGGACATGCGGGGCGATGTGGTAGGTCGCGCCGTGCGCGCAGTCGACCACGATCCGCATGCCGCGCAGGTCGAGGTGATTGGGGAAAGTGCTCTTGCAAAACTCGATGTAGCGCGCCGCGGCATCCTCGATGCGACGAGCACGCCCCAACTGACGCGCCTCGACCGTCACGATCGGATGATCCAGCCGCGCCTCAATGGCTTCCTCCACGCTGTCGGGCAATTTTTGTCCGTCGGCCGAGAAAAACTTGATGCCGTTGTCCTCGAACGGATTGTGCGAGGCCGAGATTACCACCCCGGCCTGCAGGCGCAGGGCGCGCGTCAGATACGCCACTGCTGGCGTCGGCATCGGACCGGTCATCAGCACGTTCACCCCGGCGGCAGTGAAGCCCGCTTCCAGCGCGGCCTCCAGCATGTAGCCGGAGATGCGGGTATCCTTGCCGATCAACACGGTCGGGTGCTGGTTCGGGGGCAGGCTGCCGCGATCGGCCACCAGCACCTGCCCGGCGGCGTAGCCCAGATGCATGACAAATTCGGGGGTAATGGGGGACTCGCCCACCCTGCCGCGCACGCCGTCGGTACCGAAATACTTACGTCCCATCCTGTTGCTCCTCCACTGCATTCCAGATGGCCAGTGCATCGCGCATGGCCGCTACATTGTGTACCCGGACCAGCCGCGCGCCGCGCGCCACGGCAGCCAGATGCGCCGCCACCCCGGCGAATTCGCGCGCCCCGACATCGCGTCCGGTCAGCGTGCCCAGCATGGACTTGCGCGACAGGCCGGCAAGCACCGGCACGCCCAGTTCAGCCAGTCGCTTCAAATGCCTGAGCAAGGCCAGATTGTGTTCCAGCGTCTTGCCGAAGCCGAAGCCCGGGTCGATCACCAGCCGCTCGCGGCCGATTCCTGCCGCCTCGCAGGCCGCAACGCGATCCTGCAGGAACCCTTTCACCTCTTCCACCACATCGGTATAACAGGGCGCCTGCTGCATGCGCCGCGGCTCGCCCTGCATGTGCATCAGGCACACCGCCGCCGCGGACGCCGCTACGGCTTCCAGCGCACCGGGGGCGCGCAGGGCCATCACATCGTTCACCATGGCCGCGCCGGCACCGAGTGCTGCCCGCATCACCTCGGGCTTCATCGTGTCGACCGACACCGCGCAGCCGCGACCGGCAAGCGCCTCGATTACCGGCAGCACGCGGCGAATTTCCTCGCCGACGGCCACGGCCGCCGCGCCGGGGCGAGTGGATTCCCCGCCGACATCGAGGATATCGGCGCCTTCTTCCAGCAATGTCAGCGCATGCCGGATCGCCGCCCGGGAATCGTCCAGACGGCCCCCATCCGAAAATGAATCCGGCGTGACGTTGACGATGCCCATGACGAGGGGCCTTGCCAGGGAGAAGCGGTGCGAACCGGCGTGGAGACAGGACATAAAAAAGAGGAGCCTAAGCCCCTCCATTGTAGTGCGTGAACCCGAGTCCCTGTTCAGACTTCCTGTACAGGCTGCGTGGTCGGCGCCGGTGCACTCGGCTTGTCGTCGCCGCCTGCCGGCGGTTGCGGGGTCGCGAGCGGCTTGGGCTCGCGCACCGGACGCCCCGCCATAATGTCGCCAATCTGATCGGAATCGATGGTTTCGTATTCCAGCAACGCGGCAGTCATTGCTTCGACCTTGTCGCGGCTGTCGGTCAAGATTTTCTTCGCCACGGCGTATTGCTCGTCCAGAATGCGGCGAATTTCAGCGTCGATCTTCTGCATGGTGGCTTCGCTCATGTTCTTGTGCGTGGTCACCGAACGCCCCAGGAACACCTCGCCCTCGTTTTCGCCGTAGACCATGGGGCCCAGGGCATCTGACATGCCGTAGCGCGTCACCATGTCGCGCGCGATGCTGGTGGCGCGCTCGAAGTCGTTCGATGCGCCCGTCGAGATACTGCCGACAAAAATCTCCTCGGCCACCCGGCCACCGAACAGCATGCTGATCTGCGACAGCATCTCATCCTTGTACAGGCTGAAACGGTCCATGGTAGGCAACGACATGGTCACGCCCAAGGCGCGGCCGCGCGGAATGACGGTCACCTTGTGCACCGGGTCGCAGCCCGGCAGGGACATGCCGACCACCGCATGGCCCGACTCGTGGTAAGCCGTTTTCTTCTTGTCCTCGGGCGTGATCACCATGGACTTGCGCTCGGCGCCCATCAGGATCTTGTCCTTGGCCTTCTCGAAATCGTCCATATCGACCAGGCGCTTGTTGCCGCGGGCGGCAAACAGGGCGGCTTCGTTGATCAGGTTGGCAAGATCGGCGCCGGACATGCCGGGAGTGCCGCGCGCCAGAATATCGGCGCGCACGTCAGGCGCCACCGGAACCTTGCGCATGTGCACCAGCAGGATCTGCTCGCGGCCGCGAATGTCGGGCAGGCCCACCACCACCTGGCGGTCGAAACGGCCCGGACGCAGCAGCGCCGGGTCGAGCACGTCGGGGCGGTTGGTCGCGGCGATGACGATGACGCCGGCAGTCGCTTCGAAGCCATCCATTTCCACCAGCAACTGGTTCAGGGTCTGCTCGCGCTCGTCGTTGCCGCCGCCCAGGCCCGCGCCACGCTGGCGGCCGACGGCGTCGAGCTCGTCGATGAAGATGATGCAGGGCGAACTCTTCTTCGCCTGCTCGAACATGTCGCGCACGCGTGCGGCGCCGACGCCGACGAACATTTCGACGAAATCCGAACCCGAGATGCTGAAGAACGGCACCTTGGCTTCGCCCGCGATCGAGCGCGCCAGCAGGGTTTTACCCGTGCCCGGCGGGCCCACCATCAGCACGCCGCGCGGGATATGGCCACCCAGTTTCTGGAATCGGGTCGGATCCCTCAGAAAATCCACCAACTCAGCCACGTCTTCCTTGGCCTCGTCGCACCCCGCCACGTCGGCAAAGGTCACCGGATTGGTATTCTCGTCAAGCAGGCGTGCCCGGCTCTTGCCGAATGAGAACGCGCCGCCCTTCCCGCCCCCCTGCATCTGGCGCATGAAGAAGATCCAGACGCCGATCAGCAGCAGCATGGGGAACCACGAAATCAGCATGCTCACCAGGAACGACGGCTGCTCTTCCGGCTTGGCTTCGACCGACACGTTGTTCTTCAGCAGGTCGGACACCATCCACGGATCACTCGGCGCGTAGCTGGTGAAGCGCTGGCCATCGCTACGCTCGCCCTTCAGCACGTTGCCCTCGATCACCACCTTGGTGATCTGCTGCTGGCGCACCTCCTCGATGAACTGCGAGTACGGCATTTGCGTCTGCGTGGTGCGCTGCGCGCCGAACTGGTTGAAGACCGTCATCAGGACGACGGCGATGATCAGCCAGACAGCGATGTTTTTGGACAAATTATTCACACTTACTCCTTGGTGCAGCACATTTAATTCGACGCAGCACGTTTAAACTCAACGCAGCACGTCCGGATTCATTCTAGTCCGACTTTTGCTGGCTTGTCACGGCAGTTTCATCCGCCGCACCCCTTGCCGCAACGGGTCGGCGCCCCAGCAGATAAACCTCGGCACTGCGATCGCGCGAAGCCTCGGGCTTGCGGATCAGCACCTGTTCGAATGCCTGCCGCATCTGCGCCCGAAAATCCTCAAAGCCGACGCCTTGAAACACTTTGACGAGAAAAGTGCCGTCAGGTTTCAACCAGTTCACGGAAAAATCAAGCGCCAGCTCGCACAGCTCATACTGTCGTGCCTGATCGGACAGCATCACCCCACTGATGTTGGGCGCCATATCGCTTAAAACAAGGTCAACCCGCCCGGACTGCAACTTTTCTTCCAGCCAGGCCAGGGCCGCCGGCTCGGTGAAGTCACCTTCCAGGCTGTCGACGCCGGGAATGGGCGCCATCGGCAGCAGGTCGATTGCCAGCACCCTGCCCTGCTGTTTCATTTTCTGCACCGCCACCTGGCACCAGCTGCCGGGCGCCGCGCCCAGATCCACTACCGTCATGCCGGGGCGCAACAGGTGGTCGCGCTTGTCGATTTCCAGCAATTTATACGCGGCGCGCGAGCGATAATTGTCCTGCTGCGCCTTTTTGACGTAGGGATCGGTCACGTGCTCATGCATCCAGGCACTGCCCGATTTGGTTCGCTTCGGTTTCTGCGCCATGTCGTCTATCGGCTACAATCCGCGCTCGAATTTAAGGAAAAAGCATGAAATCACTCACGCCTGCACAACGGCAATTCCTGAAGGGGCTGGCCCACGCGCGCCAGCCGGTGGTCATGATCGGCAACCAGGGTTTGACGGCTGCCGTCTTGAAGGAGATCGACCAGGCGCTGGGCGCACACGAGCTGATCAAGATCAAGGCTGCCAGCAACGAGCCCGACACGCGCCGTGCCTGGCTGGAGGAAATATGCACCGCCACCGGCGCGGCGTCGGTGCAGCAAATCGGCAAGGTACTGGTGATTTATCGCGCCGCCGCCAAAGCCGTCATCGCCCTGCCGGGCTGATTGCCGCCTGGCGGGGCTTATCGCGCCAGCCCCGAACGCCACACCAGCAGCAAGCCCAACGCGCTCTGGAGCAGATAGAGAATGCTGGATATGCCGTGCCAGCGCGCAAAGCGGTCGGCAAACACGCTTTGCATCACGGCATGCGGCATGGCCTGGTCCTTCAGGCTCTGCATGATGGGCTGGATGCCGAACAGGCCGGTCAGGATCAGCGCCAGCATCACCGCCACCACCCAGAAAAACAGCGTTTTCAGCGCGCCGCCACCGTCGCGCGCGACGCGATAAACCAGCAGATAGACCGCCGCCGCGATGCCGATCCACGCCATCACCTCGAACAGCTTGCCGGCCAGCATCCCGGCCAGTTGCTTGTCGCCCATATTGGCAAACAGCACCGGCGCGGCGACATAGCCAATCGCCCAGATGCCGCCGATCCACAGCACCAGCATCGTCCCGGCGAGGCCGTCCCAGAAACGCCGCATTACTTGTATTGGACGTCCAGCACTTCGTAGTGGCGCACGCCGCCCGGCGCCTGCACCGCGGCGCTGTCGCCGGCATATTTGCCGATCAGCGCGCGTGCGATCGGAGACGACACGGAAATCATGCCCTGTTTGATGTCGGCCTCGTCGTCGCCGACGATCTGATAGGTGACGGCATCGCCCGACCCGGCGTCTTCCAGTTCAACCGTCGCGCCAAAAACAATGCGGCCATCCGCGTCCAGCGTCTTGGGATCAATGATCTGGGCATTGGAAAGCTTGCCCTCAAGATCGGCGATGCGGCCTTCGATGAAGCCCTGTTTTTCCTTGGCGGCATCGTATTCGGCGTTTTCCGACAGGTCGCCCTGCGCGCGTGCCTCGGCAATCGCCTGGATCACGGCGGGACGCTCCACGCTTTTCAGATGCTGCAACTCGGTACGCATCTTTTCTGCGCCCACGACAGTGATGGGGAATTTGTTCACAAGCTTGCCTTTTCTGATCAGTGCAGGCGCTGATGCAGCGCCTGCAGGGAATACACTTCGAGCCCGTCGCCATGCCGCATGCCCATACAGGCGGCGTGCGCGCCGGCCAGGGTGGTGAAGTACACGACCCGGCGCGCCAGCGCCTCGGCGCGGATGGCGTAGGAATCCTTCACTGCTTTCTTGTCTTCGACCACGTTGACGATGAAGTCGATATCGCCGTTCTTGATCATGTCGACGATGTGCGGGCGGCCTTCCTTGACCTTGTTGACGATGGCAACCGGGATCCCCGCCGACTCGATCGCCTGCGCGGTGCCGCGCGTGGCAACCAGGCTGAAGCCGAGGTCTCGCAGCGCCTGCGCCAACTCGACGATGGCATCACGGTCGCCCGAACGCACGCTGACAAAGGCGCGTCCGCCCGGCTTCGGCAGTTCGGAACTCGACGCCAGCTGCGACTTGACGAAGGCCTCGCCGAAATTGTCGCCCACGCCCATGACTTCGCCGGTCGATTTCATTTCCGGGCCGAGAATAGTGTCGACACCGGGAAACTTGCGGAACGGGAACACCGCCTCTTTCACCGAGTAATACGGCGGGATGATCTCTTTTTCGAATGCCTGCGATTTCAGCGAAATGCCCGCCATGGCGCGCGCGGCAATCTTCGCCAGCGGCGCGCCGATGGCCTTGGACACGAAGGGCACGGTGCGCGACGCGCGCGGGTTCACTTCCAGCACGTATACGGTGTCGCCCTGGATCGCGAACTGCACGTTCATCAGGCCGACCACTTTGAGCGCCTTCGCCATCGCTACCGTCTGGCGGCGCATCTCGTCCAGCACGTCCTGCGACAGGCTGTAGGGCGGCAGCGAACACGCCGAGTCGCCCGAATGCACACCGGCCTGCTCGATGTGCTGCATGATGCCGCCGATCACCACCTGTTCGCCGTCGGACAGCGCGTCAACGTCCACTTCGATCGCGTCATTGAGGAAGCGGTCGAGCAGCACCGGTGACTTGTTCGACACTTTCACCGCTTCGGTCATGTAGCGCCGCAGGTCGGCTTCCTCGCGCACGATTTCCATGGCGCGGCCGCCCAGCACGTAGCTTGGCCGCACCACCAGCGGGTAGCCGATTTCCCCGGCCATGCGGATGGCGCTCTCCGGGTTGCGCGCGGTGCGGTTGGGCGGCTGCTTCAGGCCCAGGTCGTGCAGCATCTGCTGGAAACGCTCGCGGTCTTCGGCGGCGTCGATCATGTCGGGACTGGTGCCGATGATGGGAACGCCGTTCCGTTCCAGGTCGCGCGCCAGCTTCAGCGGCGTCTGCCCGCCGTACTGCACGATCACACCCCAGGGCTTTTCGATGCGCACGATCTCCAGCACGTCTTCCAGCGTCAGCGGCTCGAAGTACAGGCGGTCGGAGGTATCGTAATCGGTCGACACGGTCTCCGGGTTGCAGTTGACCATGATGGTCTCGAAGCCGTTCTCGCGCAGTGCCAGCGCGGCATGCACGCAGCAGTAGTCGAATTCGATGCCCTGGCCGATGCGGTTCGGTCCGCCGCCCAGCACCATGATCTTCTTGGCGTCGGTCGGATGCGCCTCGCACTCTTCCTCGTAGGTCGAGTACATGTAGGCGGTCTGCGTGGAAAACTCGGCCGCGCAGGTATCGACCCGCTTGTACACCGGGTGCAGCGCCAACTCGGTGCGGCGCGCGCGCACCGCGTGCTGGTCGGTGTTCAAAAGCTTGGCCAGGCGGCGGTCGGCAAAGCCGGCGCGCTTCAACTGACGCAGTTCGTCGCGCCCGAGGTCGATCAAGGCGCGTCCGGCCAGTGAGGTTTCCAGCTCGATCAGCTGCTGGATCTGGTCGAGGAACCATGGGTCGATTTTCGACAGTGCGTGGATTTCATCCAGGCTCATTCCAATGCGGAAGGCATCGCCGACGTACCAGATGCGGTCGGGACCGGGCGATATCAGCTCGGCTTCGATCTCTTCCCGGTCGGTGGTCTTGGGGTCGAAACCGTCAGCGCCGACTTCAAGCCCACGCAGGGCTTTCTGCAGCGATTCCTGGAAGCTGCGGCCGATCGCCATCACCTCGCCCACCGATTTCATCTGCGTGGTCAGGCGGTCATCGGCCTGCGGAAACTTCTCGAAGGCGAAGCGCGGGATCTTGGTGACCACGTAATCGATCGACGGCTCGAACGAGGCCGGGGTCGCGCCGCCGGTGATGTCGTTCTGCAACTCGTCGAGGGTGTAGCCGACCGCCAGCTTGGCCGCCACCTTGGCGATCGGAAAGCCGGTCGCCTTCGATGCCAGCGCGGAAGACCGAGACACCCGCGGGTTCATCTCGATCACCACCATGCGCCCGTCTTCGGGATTGATGGAGAACTGCACGTTGGAGCCGCCGGTTTCGACGCCGATCTCGCGCAGCACCGCGAGGCTGGCGTTGCGCATGATCTGGTATTCCTTGTCGGTCAGCGTCTGCGCCGGGGCCACCGTGATGGAGTCGCCGGTGTGCACGCCCATCGGGTCGAAGTTCTCGATCGAGCAGATGATGATGCAGTTGTCCTTGCGGTCGCGCACCACCTCCATCTCGTATTCTTTCCAGCCGAGCAGCGATTCCTCGATCAGGAGTTCGTGGGTGGGCGAGGCCTCCAGGCCGCGTTCGCAGATGGCGACGAACTCGTCCTTGTTGTAGGCGATGCCGCCGCCCGAGCCGCCCATGGTGAACGACGGCCGGATGATCGACGGGAAACCCAGCGCCGCCTGCACCTGCAGGGCTTCTTCCAGGCTGTGGGCAATCGACGAACGCGCTGAAGCAAGACCGATCCTGGTCATTGCGACCTTGAATTTTTCGCGGTCTTCCGCCTTGTCGATGGCCTCTTTCGACGCGCCGATCATCTCGACGCCATATTTTTCCAGCACGCCGTGCCTGGCCAGGTCGAGCGCGCAGTTCAACGCAGTCTGCCCGCCCATGGTCGGCAGCAGCGCATCGGGGCGCTCGACCTCGATGATCTTCTCGACCACCTGCCAGGTGATCGGCTCGATGTAGGTGACGTCGGCCATGTCCGGGTCGGTCATGATCGTCGCCGGATTGCTGTTGACGAGGATGACCTTGTAGCCCTCCTCGCGCAGCGCCTTGCAGGCCTGGGCGCCGGAATAGTCGAACTCGCACGCCTGCCCGATGACGATGGGACCGGCGCCGATGATGAGGATGCTTTTTAGGTCAGTGCGCTTGGGCATGATCAGTGTGCTCCGGCGTGATCGGCCATCAGCTTGATAAATCGGTCGAACAAATAGCTCACGTCGTGCGGGCCGGGACTGGCTTCCGGGTGACCCTGGAAGCTGAATGCGGGGGCATCGGTGCGCGCGATGCCCTGCAGCGAGCCGTCGAACAGCGAGACGTGGGTGCTGCGCAGATTGGCGGGCAGGGTCGCCGGATCCACCGCAAAACCGTGATTCTGACTGGTGATCGCCACCCGACCGCTATCGAGGTCCTTGACCGGGTGGTTGGCGCCGTGGTGGCCGAACTTCATCTTGACGGTTCTGGCGCCCGAGGCGAGCGCCAGCAGCTGGTGGCCAAGGCAGATGCCGAAGGTCGGGATCTTCGCCGCCACCAGTTCGCCGATCGCCCGGATCGCGTACTCGCACGGCTCCGGATCGCCGGGGCCGTTGGAGAGGAAAATGCCGTCCGGCTTCAGCGCCATCGCCTCGGCCGCGGTGGCGGTGGCCGGCAGCACGGTCAGCCGACAGCCGCGCTCGGCCAGCATGCGCAGGATGTTGCGCTTGACGCCGTAGTCGAAGGCCACCACATGGAAGCGCGGCTCGGTTTGCTGGCCATAGCCACGCCCGAGCTTCCACTCGGTCTCGCTCCACTCGTAGGACGCCGGCACGCTCACCACTTTGGCCAGGTCCATGCCGGCCAGACCCGGAAACGCGCGCGCGGCTTCGAGCGCCTTCGTCTCGTCCAGCGTGCCCGCCATGATGCAGCCGCTTTGCGCGCCCTTTTCTCGCAGGACGCGCGTCAGCCGCCGCGTGTCGATATCGGCGATCGCCACGATGTTCTGGCGCTTGAGATAGTCGGGCAGCGAAGATCCGGCGCGGAAGTTGGAGTACCGGCGCGGCACGTCGCGCACTACCAGGCCGGCGGCATGAATCCGGTCGGACTCGACGTCTTCGACGTTGATTCCGGTGTTGCCGATGTGGGGATAGGTCAGCGTCACGATCTGACGGGAATACGAAGGATCGGTGAGGATTTCCTGGTAACCGGTCATTGATGTATTGAACACCACCTCACCGGTGGTGACGCCGTCGGCGCCGATGGACAGGCCGCGAAAAACCGAACCGTCAGCTAAAACAAGGATGGCGGGCTGGGCACGTGACAAGGAAGACTCCGCAAAACAGTAGGCATGGCGCAGGTGACAAAATTCAGGCGGGCCGCTTGCGCGAACCCGCCTGAACTTGAATGCCGCGATTGTAGCCGAACTGGCGCCCGGCTTCAATGCCCGGCGACGCCTGAGCGGGCGTTCTCCCCGCCCGGATCAGGGCTGCAGGTGATCCAGCGCGCCGTCCATGTCGAGCTCGGTCAGTTCGGTGAAACCGCCGATGCAGGTGCCTTCGACGACGATCTGCGGCACCGTGCGTGCGCCGTGGGTGACGACGGCGAATTCCTTCATCGCCTCGCGGTCGAGATCGATGCGGACCTCGTCGTAGCCGATGCCGCGCTTGTCGAGAAAGGCCTTGGCCTTGACGCAGATGGGACAGGTGCCGGTACTGTAGACCTTGACGGCGTTCATGTTCGTTTCCTGTGGGTGCGATTAATTCAGATTCAGCACGTCGCGCATGTCGTACAGGCCCGGCGCACGGCCCTGCAGCCACTTGGCTGCGCGCAACGCGCCCTGGGCGAAGGTGGCGCGGCTGCTGGCCTTGTGGGTGAGTTCGACGCGCTCGCCGACGCCGGCGAACAGCAGCGTGTGGTCGCCGACGATGTCGCCGCCGCGCACGGTGGCGAAACCGATGGTGCTGGGGTCGCGCTCACCGGTGACGCCCTCGCGCCCGTACACGGCGCAGCTGGCCAGATCGCGGTCGGTGGCGCGGGCAACGGCCTGCCCCAGCCCGAGCGCGGTGCCGGAAGGCGCATCGACCTTGTGGCGGTGGTGCGCCTCGATGATCTCGATGTCGTAGCCGTCGGCGAGCACACGGGCGGCGAGTTCGGCCAGTTTCATCAGCAGGTTCACGCCCACGCTCATGTTGGGCGCGAACACGATGGGGATCTGCTGCGCCGCCGCCGCAATGCGTGCGCGGCCGGCCTCGTCGAAGCCGGTGGTGCCGATCACCAGCGGGACCCCGGCCGCCTTGCAAATATCGAGATAAGTGAAGGTGGCCTCGGGGCGGGTGAAGTCGATCAGGGCCTGCGCGCCCCGCAGGGCGGCGACCGGCTGGTCGGTGACGTTCACCCCGCTGACCGCGCCCCAGGCGGCGCCGGCGTCCTGCCCCACCAGCGGGCTGCCGGGGCGGTCAATGGCGGCATGCAGCGTGCAACCGGCATCGGCCGCCACCGCTTCGAGCAACGCGCGCCCCATGCGGCCGGACACGCCGGCAATGGCGGTCTGTACGGTCATGGCTGAACGCCTTGTGGCGTCGACGCAGGCGACGAAGCTGCAGCCGGCGGCACATCGCCTTCCATACGGGCCAGCGTATCGCCATCGAAATACAGCGTAATGCGCTTTTGCTCGGAAAGCCGGCCCGCCTTGTAATACCGATACACGTAATCCCAGCGATCGGTGCGGAAGGGATCGACCACCAACGGCGTTCCAAGCAGGAAGCGGACTTGGGAACGGCTGAGGCCAGGCTTCAGGCGGGCGACGTTTTCCTGGTCGAGCGCATTGCCCTGCTGCACATCGATGCGGTGGGGACCGATATTGCCGCCCGAGCAGCCGGCAGCCAGGCCCAGAAGCAGGGCAGAAATCAGAAAATGACGCATGTCCAAGGAACCGGAAAGGTTGGGGCGATTGGAAAAAAACGTATCATAACGTATTCGCGTTCCCGTTCTGGTGACCCCATTGAGCCATCCGTCCGATCTCAAGAACATCGGTCTCAAAGCCACCCTGCCGCGTCTGAGGATCCTCGATTTGTTCGAGCAGAGCGACAAGCGCCACCTGTCCGCCGAGGAAGTGTATCGGCTGCTGTCCGACGAAGGCCAGGATATCGGCTTGGCCACGGTCTACCGCGTGCTCACCCAGTTCGAGCAGGCCGGGCTTTTGATTCGTCACCACTTCGACAGCGACAAGGCAGTGTTCGAACTGAACCAGGGCGATCACCACGACCATCTGGTCTGCCTGCAGTGCGGCAAGGTCGAAGAGTTCTACGACGGCGAAATCGAAAAACGCCAGACCCGCATCGCCAGGGAACGGGGCTTCGCCATCCGCGACCACTCGCTGCAGATCTACGCCGACTGCATCAAGGAAAACTGTCCCAACCGCAAGCCGGGCGGCTCGCGTCAGCGGTAAGGCGCCACCGCCGCGCACAGTTCGGCCACGCCATCGAGCAGACGCGGCGTGGGCCGATGCAGCAAGTCCGCATCGACCCGCACAAACGCATTGTTTTTCACCGCCGGCAGGCTGGCAAAACGCTGCCACAGGTGGCGCGCGTCGGGCGCGTCGCTGCCGCTCACGACCAGTTCCGGCGCGCGCCGCAGCACCGCCTCGCGCGACACCACCGGCGAGGCGGCGCGCAGGTCGGCAAACACATTGCGCGCGCCGCACAGCGCCAGCGCGTCGCTGATCCAGTGGCTGTCGCCCACCGTCATCAGCGGTCGATCCCATACCTGATAAAACACGCCGATCGGCGGTTTTTGCGTCGCCCGCACCTGCAGCGCGACCAGCCGCGCGGAATACGCCCGCGCCGCCGCTTCCCCTTCCCCGGCATGTCCGCTCGCCTGCCCGATCAGGCGCAGCAGACGTGCCACATCGTCGAGCCGGGCGGCCTGCGTGTGCAGCACGGGCAGGCCCAGTTTTTTCAGGCCGTGGATGTCCGCTGCGCGGTTGCCGCCGGCCCAGACGACGATCAGGTCCGGTTTCAGCGCCAGGATGCGCTCGAAGTTGACGCGGCTGTAGTCGCCCACGCGCGGCAGCGCACGCGCCGCGTGCGGGTAATCGCTGGCGCTGTCCGCCCCCACCAACTGCGTCCCGGCGCCGACGGCAAACAGCAATTCGGTGAGATGCGGTGTCAGTGAAACGATACGCTGCGGCGGCTGGGTGAGTTCGAGGGTCTGCCCGGCGTCGTCGACCACGCGGATGGCGGCCGCCTGCGCCGGCAATATCAGCAGCAGGCCCAGCCACAGAAGGATGCGGCGGATCACCGGGCGGCGCGCGGGCAGCGGTGGAAGATTGGGCTCGCGCGGCCGGCGGGCTCGCCGTGGCGCAGCGGGTCCAGCGTGGTCACGCCAGCAGCACCAGGTTGTCGCGGTGAATCAGCTCCGGCTCGTCCATGTAGCCGAGTGCCGCCTCGATCGCGCTGCTCGGCCTGCCGGCGATGCGGCGCGCCTCGCTTGCGCTGTAATTGATGAGGCCGCGGGCGATTTCGCAGCCGTCGGCATCGACCACCGCGACCACTTCGCCGCGCTCGAATTCGCCGGTGACGCCCTTGACGCCGACCGGCAGCAGGCTCTTGCCGTCTTCGCGCAGGGCGCGCACCGCACCATCGTCGAGCACCACGCCGCCGCGCAGCTGCAGGTGGTCGGCCAGCCATTGCCGGCGTGCGGCAAGTGGCGCCTGGCGCGCCACCAACTGGCTGCCGATGGCCTCGCCTGCGGCCAACCGCAGCAGCACGTTTTCCTCGTGCCCGCTGCATATTACGGTGTGGGCGCCGCTCCTGGCCGCGCGCTTGGCCGCCAGGATCTTGGTCAGCATGCCGCCGGTACCGATGCTGCTGCCCGCCCCGCCCGCCATGCGCTCGAGATCGGGATCGCCGGCATGGGCGTCCATCACCAGCGTGGCGTCGGGATCCTTGCGCGGATCGGCGGTATACAGGCCGGGCTGGTCGGTGAGGATGATCAGGCAGTCGGCCTCGATCAGGTTGGTCACCAGTGCGCCCAGCGTGTCGTTGTCGCCGAGACGGATCTCGTCGGTGGCGACCGTGTCGTTCTCGTTGATGATCGGCACCACGCGCAGTTCCAGCAGCGTGCGCAGGGTGGTGCGCGCGTTCAGGTAGCGGGTGCGGTCGGCCAGATCCTCGTGGGTGAGCAGCACTTGCGCGGCATGAAGATTATGGGCGCGGAAGATCGATTCATACGCCTGCACCAGCCCCATCTGGCCGACGGCGGCGGCGGCCTGCAGTTCATTGACCGCTTTCGGGCGCTTTTTCCAGCCCAGCCGGGCGATGCCCTCGGCAATCGCGCCGGAAGACACCAGCACCACCTCCCTGCCCTGTGCGGTCAGCGCCGCGATCTGCCCGGCCCAGCGCGACAGTGCGGCGTGGTCGAGCCCGCGCCCCTCGGCGGTGACCAGGCTGGAGCCGACCTTGACGACGATGCGCCGGGCGTGGCTCACCACGGAACGCATCAGCGCGCCCTCCGCCGCAGGCTGCGCACGGCCTCGCCGGCATTCCGGACATTGATGCCGTCGGGGCAGAAATGGTCCTCGTACAGGGCCTTGTGGTACGACAACAGCGAGCGGAACTTGATGCCTTCCCATCCGGTGTTGCGCGCCTTCGACCAGCTGCCGTCGGGCTGACCGTAGGCATACAGGCGGCGCTCGCCGGTGGCGCAGCGCATGCCCTCGAAGGAGACGTTCTTCGCCCCGCCGGCGGCTTCGATGACCACGCTGTAGCGCACCACCTTGTCCTCGCCGACGCGGATCGATGCAGTGTCGACGAAATACTTGTTCTGCGTGGCCGGCGACACGTCAAATCCAACAAGGTTTTCAGGCTTGGGCGGCGGCGGCAACTGCGCGGACAGTTCCACCCAGGGCTTCTCGTTCTCAAACTCGAAATCAAACTGGCCCCATTCGGCGTGGACAGTCAGGGGCAGGATCAGCAGCAGGACAGGAAGGATTTTCATGCGCGACATTTTATGGGTTCATGTGTGGGATGTCTTCAGGAATATGCAGGCAGCGCGTAACCGCCATGGCTGCGGATACCAACGCATTGATGCCCGAACACCCGCGTTTGGCGGGGAACAGGCAGGCGCTGGGCTACAATCGAAATCCCTTCATGGGTCCTCGCGACGCATCGACATGCTGCCTGCCTCCCTCAAACGCTATGCCTGGCTCTCCATCGCAGCGGCCCTGGCCACTATCCTGCTCAAGGGCTGGGCCTGGTGGATCACCGGCTCGGTCGGCCTGCTCTCCGACGCGCTCGAATCCTTCGTCAATCTGGCGGGGGCGATCATGGCGCTGGCCATGCTGACGCTGGCGGCGATGCCGGCGGATGACAACCACGCGCATGGCCACGGCAAGGCGGAATATTTCTCCAGCGCATTCGAAGGCTTCCTCATTATCGTCGCCGCCGTCGCCATCAGCTACGCCGCGATCGATCGCCTGCTCAACCCGCAGCCGATCGAGGCAGTGGGCATCGGGCTGGCCGTGTCGGTGGTCGCCTCGGTCATCAACCTGGCCACCTCGCGCATCCTCATGGCGGTGGGAAAAAAACACAAATCCATCACCCTGGAAGCCGACGCCCATCACCTGCTCACCGATGTCTGGACCTCCGCCGGCGTAATTGCCGGCGTCGGCTTGGTGTGGCTGACCGGCTGGCTCTGGCTCGACCCGGTGGTCGCCCTGCTGGTGGCAATGAATATCGTGTGGACCGGCTGGCAGCTGCTGCACCGTTCCGCCACCGGCCTGATGGATGTGTCCATCCCGGAGGAGGACCTCAGGGCAATCGAAAGCGTGCTGGACAGCTATCGCCGGCAGGGTCTCGACTTCCATGCCTTGCGCACGCGGCAGGCCGGCACCCGCGCCTTCATTTCCCTGCACGTGCTGGTGCCCGGAAAATGGACCGTCCAGTTGGGACACGACTGGTCGGAACGCATCGAGGCCGACATCCGCCAGGCCGTGACCTATGCCCACATCACCACCCATCTGGAACCGATGGAAGACCCCGTCTCGCTGGCGGATCAGGCGCTGGATCGGCCGGCGGATTGAGCCCCAAGGTTCTTTCATGGCCGCCTCGCGGCATCAGAGCGGCCACACCCAAAGCAGCATCGGCATGCTGACAGCGACCACCAGCACCTCAAGCGGCAGCCCGAGGCGCCAGTAGTCACCGAAGTGAAATCCACCAGGGCCGAGGATCAGCGTGTTGTTCTGGTGTCCGATCGGGGTCAGGAAGGCGCAGGAAGCGCCGATGGCCACCGCCATCAGGAACGAATCGGCATTCACGCCCAGCACCCCGGCGGTGCCGATGGCAATCGGGCACATCACGGCCGCTGTGGCGGCGTTGTTTATCAAGTCGGACAGGAACATCGTGACCACCAGAATGAGCGCAAGCCCGACGACGGCATGCCCCTGCGCAACGCTGTCGAGCAGAACGCGCGCGATCAGGTCGGCGGTGCCGGTGGATGCCATCGCCCCGGCCACCGGAATGAGCGCGCCGAGCAGAACGACCACCGGCCAGTCGATCGCGTCATAGACCGCGCGTGGCGGGATGGTGCGCAGCGCCATCGAGGCCAGCACGCCGAGTGCGAACGAGATCGCCGCCGGCAGCAGGCCGAAGGCCGCCCCGCCGACCGCGACAGCCATGATGCCGCCGGCCGTCAGCGCCTTGCGCTTGTTCGGGATGCGCAACTCGCGCTCGGCCAGCGGCACGCAGCCGGAATCGGCCGCAAACTCGACCAGCACATCGGGAGGGCCCTGCATCAGCAGCAGATCGCCGGGCTGAATCCTCAGGGTCCGCAGCCGCACCTTCGAGCGCGTGCCCTCGCGTGACACAGCCAGCAGGTTGATCCCGTAGCGGGAGCGCAGCAGCATGTCGCTGGCTGAGCGGCCCGCAATCGATGCCCCAGGCCGAACCACGAGTTCCATCAGCACAATCTCGTCGGAAGGCGGGGTCTTTTTTTCCGCGTCGGCTTCCCCGGCGCCGGGCTCGGGTTCAATGGCCTTGCTGTTGTCGCGCCGCGGGGTTTCGCGGGTCTCGTCCTCACGGGTTTCGCTTTGAGTACCCGGCGAGTCCGCTTCTTCCAGCGTCAGGCCAAGACTGGACAGCACGCTGGCCAGGGCCTCGACCTCGGCCTCGATGATCAGGATGTCGCCGGCCAGCACCTTGCGTCCGACTTGCGGTGCGTTCATGCGCACCTCATTGCGCACCAGCCCCACGACCTGCGCATCGGCCTCGTCGAGTGCGCTCTCGATGTCGCGCAGGGTCATGCCGGCGGCTTTGCTGTCGTCCGTCACGCGCACTTCGGTGATATACGCCCCGGTCTCGAATCCCTCGGCGCCGGCCTGCTTGCGTACCGGCACCAGTCGCCAGCCAAGCAGGGCCACAAAGGTCACCCCGGCCACAGCCACGGCCAGACCGACTGGCGTGAAGTCGAACATGGCGAAGCCGCTGGCGCCGTTCTGGGTACGGAAGCCCGACACGATCAGGTTGGGCGGCGTGCCGACCATGGTCGTCATGCCGCCGAGGATGGTGCCGAAGGCAAGCGGCATCAGCACCCGCCCGGGCGGCAGGTCGAGGCGTGCGGCAAGCTGGATGGCCACCGGCATCAAGAGCGCCATCGCGCCCACATTGTTCATGAAGCCGGACAGCACCGCACCCAGTCCGACCAGCGCAGCCAGGCTCAGCGTCGGGCCGGCATTCTTCGGCAGGGTATGGCGGGTGAGCACATCGATCGCGCCGGACGTCTGCAAACCCCGGCTCAGCACCAGCACGCAGGCGACCGTGATCACCGCCGGATGGCCAAAGCCGGCGAATGCGTCTGCCGGAGCCACCAGGCCGGCCAGTACGCAGGCCAGCAGCGCGCCCACCGCCACCATGTCGTGGCGCCAGCGGCCCCACAAGAACATGGCCACCGTTGCCACCAGCACTGCAATGATTGCGGCTTGTTCACCCGCCATAAAATTCACCCGCGTTCAGCAATATCCAGGAGTCTGTCCGGAACAGACGGCCAAGCTGTCGCGGTGCCGCGGCACGCCGATGGATATGCCTTGAAACCGGCCCACCTCATGGCCGGGCACGATGGTCCGCAAACAGTTACCTGGCCGGGATTATGCCTCCCCGGGCGCCGCGCAACTCACTCGTCGCGATAAATGAAATCCCGTTTGAATGGATAGTTTGGCTGGCTGCCGTCGACGGCCTTGCCCGCCAGCACCTGCCACAGCTCCATCCAGCCATGGTCGAAGGCATGGGCCGAGCCCGCCATGTAGATGCGCCAGATGCGGTATTTCTGCTCGCCGATCAGGCGGCGCGCCTCGTCGGCATGCGCCTCCAGCCGGGTGACCCAGTGCCACAGCGTTTTGCCGTAATGCGGGCGCAGATTTTCAGCATCCAGGCATTCGAGTCCGCTGCCCGCGGCGGCGCGCAGCACGTCGGAGGCGTGCACCAGCTCGCCCCCCGGGAACACGTAGTCCTCGATGAACTCGGCGATTCCGCTGCCAAGGCCGCTGGCCTCGGGCTCGGCCGTGGTGATGCCGTGATTGAGCACCAGCCCGCCAGGCTTCAATAGCGCAGCAATCTTGTCGAAATAGACACGAAGGTTGAGGCGGCCGACGTGTTCGAACATGCCTACACTGGCGATCTTGTCGTAGCCGCCGTGCTCGGGCACGTCGCGGTAATCCATCCTGCGCACTTCGACTCGGCCGGTCAACCCGCGCGCCTCGATCTGCTCGCTGACGTAGGCATGCTGGTCATCCGACAGCGTGATGCCGACCGCATGCACGCCGTAGCGTTCCGCCGCATGCAGGATCAGTCCGCCCCAACCGCAGCCGATATCGAGAAACCGATCCTCCGGCTTGAGATCGAGCTTGCGGCAAATGTGGTCGAGCTTGGCTTCCTGCGCGGCATCCAGGCTCATGTCCGGGGTCTTGAAATAGGCGCAGGAATAGATCCGCCGCGCATCCAGCCACAGGCCGTAAAAATCGTTGGAAACGTCGTAGTGGTAGTGGATGTTCCTGCGATCCTTGGTGCGGGTATGGCGCCACCATTTCCAGCCGTCCGACCCGGTTTTCGGCGCGCACGGCGCGCAGTCGCCTGCGTTGCACAGACGGTCACCCAGCGCCAGAATATCGCGAACGTTTCCTTCCAGATCGAGCTCGCCCTCGACATAGGCCCGCGCCAGCGCACCCAGGCTGGGCTCGGCCATGGCTTTGAGACTGCTCGCCTGATGCAGCCGTACCCGCACAGCGGCATCGGCTGCATCGCCCACCAACTCGCCATTCCACAATTCGACGATGAACGGCAGCCCCGAGGCCTCCACCCGTCGCCGCACCTGGCGAACCAACAGTTGATCCAGCATCATCGCCTCCTCTCAAGCAGGCGGTGCGCTGTTGTGTTGCTTTTACCGCCTGGTTTTGACTTTAGGACAAATCGAAGACGAGCGCGGCACGGGTGTTTTCCGCCAGCGCCATCGATTCAACCCTGCAGGCGTCGTGATCGATTCCCATGCGGATCGGGCTGCCGGCCCTGGCGGCCGCGATCGAGCTTGCATCGAGTTCGAAGCGCAGGAAATGCACGGCCGAGGTCTTTTCCTCGTTCTCGCGTTCCATATCTTCGTCGGCGATGGCAAAAACTTTCGCCTGGTCGGCCACCTGAACCCACACACGTTCCTCGATGCCCTTCAGCTTCGCCAGCGCAAGCTTGCGCTCGTCCGGGTCGGAATACTGGATCATCATGGTGACTTTCCAGTTGCTGCCGTCCGGAACCAGCGGATTGTAGGCGTCGAGTTCGTCCTGGATGCCGGATTCCTCGAAGGTGCGCTCGGCGCGCAGCATTTCCTGGATCTGGTAACGCATGGTTCTTTCGTCTTCAAAAATCAGCGTCACGTGATCGCCCAGTTCAACCATGCGGTTCTTTTTGTGTGCCATGATTTCGGCGCGCATCTCGGGGCGCACCTTGGCATAGCCCTCCAGGGTCAGCAGGCTGTCACGGGTGATCTGCGGCATGTTTTGCTCCTTGTAATGTGGTTGATTCAAAACCTCTCACCACAGAGGCACGGAGATATGTCCCGCAGGGACGGTATCCCTTGGGACACAGAGGAAAAACAAGATACTGCGACAAGCAGCGCGATGTCCTTTGGATTTTCTCTGTGTCTCCGTGCCTCTGTGGTTAAACAGGTTTACTCCAGGCCGTAGGCGATGCGCAACAGCGTGATCGGATGCTGCTTCTGGGCGGTGGCGGCTTCGCCCATGCCCTGCAGGATATGACGCGCGGCAATCGCGCAGTCGGAACTCACGTAGTCAGGTTGCGGCTCGGCCATCTGGCGGAACACCGGCTTGCCGATCTTCATCGACTTGTCGAAGTACTCGCGCTTCACGCCCCAGGTTCCGTCGTGGCCGGAGCAGCGCTCGACCATCGTCACCTCGGCGCCGGCCAGTTGCAGCGCGTCGCGCGTCTTGTTGCCGATGTTCTGCACCCGCTGGTGGCACGGCACGTGGTAGGACACCTTGCCCAGCGGACTAGTGAAATCCGTCTTCAGCAGGCCATCGACATTGCGCGCCATCAGGTATTCGAACGGATCCCACATCGCTTCCTTCACCGCCTGCACATCGGCGTCGTCGGGGAACATCAGCGGCAGTTCCTGCTTGTACATCAGCGTGCAAGAAGGCACCGGCGTCAGGATCGCGTAGCCTTCGCGGGCGAGCCTGGCAAGATGCGGGATGTTGGTTTCCTTCAGGCGGGCCACCGCATCGAGGTCACCCAACTCCAGCTTGGGCATGCCGCAGCAGGCTTCCTTTTCCACCAGCACGGCGGGGACTTCGTTATGCGCCAGCAGCTTCAGCAAATCGTGGCCGATGCCGGGCTCGTTGTAGTTCACATAGCAGGTCGCGTAGATCGCCACTTTGCCGGGCGTTTTCTCACCGTCCTTCACCGAAAAATCGCTGCGCGGCTTTGCGGTGGCGCGGAATTTCGCACTGTCGTATTCGGGCAGTTTGCGGTCGGGGTGAATGTGCAGCACGCCATCCACCAGCTTGCGGATCGGCTTGCTCTTCAGGCTGGCGTTCACCGCCTGCACCACCACCGGGATCGAAGCGAGCTTGCCCATCACGTCGGTGCTGGACAACAGCTTGTCACGGAACGTGGTGCCACCCTTCTTGAACTTGATCGCCTTGGCGCGCAGCATTACGTGCGGGAAGTCGATGTTCCACGGATGCGGCGGCACGTAGGGACATTTGGTCATGTAGCAGAGATCGCACAGGTAGCACTCGTCCACCACCTTCCAGTAGTCGGCTTTGGCGACCCCGTCCACTTCCATCGTCGAGGATTCGTCCACCAGGTCGAACAGGGTGGGAAACGCGGTGCACAGCGACACGCAACGACGGCAGCCGTGGCAGGCGTCAAAAATACGCTCCAGCTCGTGGTTGAGCTTGTCCTCGTTGTAGAAATCCGTGGTTTTCCAGTCGAGCGGGTGGCGGGTGGGGGCTTCGAGGTTGCCTTCGCGGGTGCTCATGACGATCCTTCTTTTGAAAACCGAAAAAAATTCATCCGCGAAGGACGCGAAGGGACGCGAAGTAAAGAAAAGACAAACGGAGACTGATCACACTTCGCCTCGGCTGCTTTTGATTTTCTTCGCGCTCCTTCGCGTCCTTCGCGGATGAAGCTTTAAAAAGGGCGGGCACAGGCCCGCCCCCCGCGAGGGCGATTACGCGCCCAGGGTGTCCAGGGTCTTCTGGAACTTGTTGGCGTGCGAACGCTCGGCCTTGGCCAGGGTCTCGAACCAGTCGGCAATTTCGTCGAAACCTTCGGCACGTGCATCCTTGGCCATGCCGGGGTACATGTCGGTGTACTCGTGGGTTTCACCCGCAACCGCGGTCTTCAGATTATCGGCGGTGGGGCCGAACGGCATGCCGGTAGCAGGGTCGCCGCACTTTTCCAGGTATTCCAGGTGGCCGTGCGCGTGGCCGGTTTCGCCTTCGGCGGTGGAACGGAATACTGCGGCAACATCGTTGTAGCCTTCCACGTCAGCCTTCGCTGCGAAATAGAGGTAACGACGGTTGGCCTGTGATTCGCCGGCAAAGGCGGCTTTCAGATGTTCTTCGGTTTTTGAGCCCTTGAGTTGCATACGCTGATCTCCTTGATTTACATAGACATGCAGTGACAATCCATCCCTCTCCCAGCCGTCCAGCCATTTGTTTATAGCAGTCATACTGGGAGATGAAATACAATAATTAGACTTAGTCTAATATTTATCCAAAGATTAAACTGCCTGCAGGGTTGATGTCAACCTTGAACACGATTCAGAATCGCGAGAGCCCCCCATGTGCTTTGACAAAACCAGAACCGACGCCGAATGGCGTGCTGAACTGCCCCCCGAGCAGTACCGCATCCTGCGCGAGCACGGCACCGAACCGGCCTTTACCGGACAATACTGGGACCATCACGAGGCAGGCGAGTACTGCTGCGCAGCCTGCGGCACACCACTATTTTCATCCAGTGCAAAATTTGATTCCGGTTCCGGCTGGCCAAGCTATTATCAGGCGCTGGATAGCAATGCCGTGGCGGAGGAAACCGACAACAGCCGCGGCATGCTGCGCATCGAGGCGCTGTGCCGCCGCTGCGGCTCGCACCTGGGCCACGTTTTCCCCGACGGCCCAGCCCCTACCGGAATGCGCTACTGTATCAACTCGGCCGCACTGACTTTCCGGAAGAAACAGGACTGAACCTTGCACATTTTTGACGCGCAGATCTCGGCGATCACCCCCGCCACACCCAGCATCCACACCCTGCGCCTCGCCATCCCCGATGCCGGCTTTCGGTTCCTGCCGGGGCAATGGGTGGACCTCAGCATCGAAGCTGACGGTGCGACGCATACCGCCGGCTATTCCATCACCACCTCGCCCGTCCATCAGGGCGAGATCGAGCTGGCGATCAAGGCGAGCGGGCATCACCCGGTGGCACGCTGGGTGCACGAGCGGGCACGAGTAGGTGACCCCATTCGCGTATCGCAGGGCCAGGGGCCGTTCGTTTACCTGCCCGAGATGAGCGACAACGTGGTGCTGATCGGCGGCGGGGTCGGCGTCACGCCGCTGCTGTCCATCTTCCGCCACGTGCGCGACGCCCGGCTATCGACCCGTGTCCATCTGGTGTACAGCGCGTCGGACAGCCGCGAAATCCTGTTCCGTGACGAACTCGATGCCGCCGTCCGCACGCACGACAATCTGCACGTGAGCATTACCGTCACCCAGCCCGACGTTCACTGGCACGGCCTCACCGGCCGCATCGATCCGGTCAAGCTGCATGCGCTCGACGTCCCGGACGACACGCTGTATTACCTGTGCGGCCCCAAGGGCATGGTCGAGGACATGAGCACTCTGCTGCACGACCTGGGCGTGCCGATGAACCGCATCATTTTCGAGAAGTGGTGGTAGCGCTATCCGACGTTCGCGGCGACCGCGGAGCGCAGCCGCTGTGAACTGCCTCAGTCTCCCAGGCGGGTAACGCTGGCCGCCCGCCCCGGCCGCCATTCCCCGTCGAGGCTGACCCATTCGACGCGGTTGCCCAGCATGCGGATGACGCCGGGGCGGCGGTTGTCGCCGGTGTCGGAAAACTCGAAGCGGTAATCGCGCAGGAACTGCAACTGGCCGCTGCCGTTGCGCGCAAAACGGGTCCGGCTCAAGGCCACGCTCTCGTCCAGGAACTGCAAGCCGGCGTCGGCACACGTACGGCGACCGACCGCGACGGCCTGTTCACGCACCTGCATGCCGGCGTACCAGTACCAGCCGACTGCGCCGAACAGCCCCAGCAGCAGGATTTCCCAGCTCACTGGTCGGCGGAATCGGATTTGACCGGGCTGCGGAACAGTGCCGCCACCTGTCTTTGGGGTCGTGGCCGCACCACTGCCGGCATATCTTCGGTACGCGTTGCTGCGCTCGCCTCATACGGCGCATTGAACAGCGTATCGCGCGATGCCGCCGGTTTGGCGCGCGGCGTCCGGCGCTCGACCGATGGACGCTCGACCGAACGCTCAACAGGGCGTTCAGCCCGCGGCGGGCGCGGCTGGTACGCGGGCACATCGGCTGCGCCCGGTTCGAAACCGGGAACGATCGCCACCTCGATGGGATTGCCAATCAGTTTTTCGATGTCCTTGAGGTAGCGCGTTTCCGATTCGCTCACCAGCGAAATGGCCTCGCCACTGGCGCCGGCACGGCCGGTGCGGCCGATGCGGTGCACGTAATCCTCGGCATTGTGCGGCAGGTCGTAATTGACGACGAAGGGCAGCGCCTCGATGTCGATGCCGCGCGCGGCGACGTCGGTGGCGACCAGCACGCGCATGGTGCCGGCCTTGAAGGCTTCGAGCGCCTTGATGCGCTCCTGCTGGGTCTTGTCGCCGTGGATGGCGTCGGCGTGGATCCCCAGCTTGTTGAGTTCGTTGGCAAGCCGGTTGCAGCCCAGCTTGGTGCCGGTAAACACCAGCACCTGCCGCAGGTCGCGGCTCTTGATCAGATGCGCGAGCAGCTGCCGCTTGCGCTCGTGGTGCACCGGATGCACCACCTGGGTGACGTTGACCGCAGCGGTATTGCGCGCCACCTCGATGAAGGTCGGGTTATTGAGAATGCTGTCGGCGAGCTTGCGGATTTCTTCCGGGAAGGTGGCCGAGAACATCATGTTCACCCGCTGCGCCGGCAGCAGCGCGACGATGCGCTTGAGGTCAGGCATGAAGCCCATGTCGAGCATGCGATCGGCTTCGTCCAGCACCAGGGTGTTGACCTGGGTCAGCATCAGCGTCTTGTTCTGCACGTGGTCGAGCAGGCGGCCGGGGGTCGCCACCAGGATTTCGACGCCGGCTTTCAGGATGGGGATCTGCGTGTTGATGCTGACCCCGCCATACACCACCAGCGAGCGCAGCGGCACATGCTTGGTATAGGCCTGCACGGCCTCCTCGACCTGGATCGCGAGTTCGCGCGTGGGGGTGAGAATCAGCGCGCGGATCTGATGCTTGGCCGGCGAGGTGCTGGTGTTGGCGAACGGCAGCAGACGCTGGATCAGCGGCAGCGCGAAGGCGGCGGTTTTCCCGGTGCCGGTCTGCGCCGCGCCAAGGATGTCGGCGCCCTGCAGCGCCAGCGGAATCACCTGCTCCTGGATCGGTGTCGGCGTGACGTATCCCATCTCGTCGAGGGCACGCAGGATGTCGGGGGCAAGCCCGAGTTCAGCAAAAGTCGTCAATGTCTGTCCAGTTAAATCTCAGGTCCGATTACATTTCCGGCCGCTCAAATCCGGATCCAGTCAAATCCCGCCGTCTGGCAGGCCACGCGCACCTCATCGTCCGCGCAGTTCAGCACCCGGGCCAGCGCGCGCTGCGCCAGGGCGGCCGTATTGTTCTTGCGCGAAACATGCGCCGCCATCACGCATTGCAGCTTGTCGTGCTTCAGCCGGTCCAGCAAGGCCGCCGACTGGCTGTTTTCCAGGTGGCCTAAACGCCCGCCCACGCGCCGCTTGAGACCCGTCGGGTAGGGGCCGTTTTCCAGCATCGCCGCGTCGTGGTTGCATTCCAGCACCAGCGCATCGATGCCGGCGAGCATGGCCTCGATGTGCGGTGTGTTGCTGCCGGTATCGGTCAAGACGCCGAGGCGGCGATTACCGTCGCCGAACACATACTGCACCGGCTCGCGCGCATCGTGCGGCACCGGATAGGGCTGGATTTCCAGCCCATCCACCACGAAGGCCGCGTGGCTGTCGATCACCTGAACCGCCACCCCGTCGAGATCCTGCGCCATCGCCAGCGTGCCGGCGGTCAGCCACACCGGCAGCTTATGCTTGCGCGCCAGCCGCCCCACCCCGCCGATATGGTCGCTGTGCTCGTGGGTCACCACGATGCCGGCCAGATCGGCAGCCTGCAAGCCCAGCCGGGCCAGCCGGGCCACGCTGTCGGCCAGGCCGAAGCCGCAGTCCATCAGAACCCGGGTGCCTCCGGCCTCGACCACCAGGCCGTTTCCCCCGCTGCCGCTGCCGAGGCTGGCAAACCGCATCAGGCGGATTCCCGCATCATTTCAGTTCTTTGTGCAGCAGATTGAGGATACGGGTCTGCGTAGTGGCGTCGGCCGGCTTGCCTTCCGCACCGCTGACGCGGACCCGGCTCTTCTCGCCGGCCTCGCTCACCACGATCTGCAACTGCGGCGAAGACTGATCCTTCTTGCTGCGCCAGAAGGCCAGCTTGGCCAGCATGCCTTCATCGCGCTTGCTGGCGTTGTCGACACCGGGATCGATATAGCGCACGAAATACGTGCCTTTGGAGCGGTCACGGTCTTCCACCGCAAAGCCGACGCGGTCGAGCGCAAGGCCGACGCGGCGCCAGGCACGGTCGAAATTCTCGTCCATTTCCAGCACCGGTGCACCGGCCACCTGAAGAATACGCGCCTGTTCCGGCGTTGCCTGTTTGGCCAGCAGGGTCACCGCGCGACTCTCTTCCACGCCGAAGCGCAGCATCAGGCGGCGCAGCATTTCGGCCTCGAGTTCAGGGTCGGCCGGGCGCGGCTGCCACACGGTCCGGTCCTTGTTCGCGGAATCATAGACTTCGACCATGCCGCGGTGGCTGAGGTAAATTTCGGTGCCGCCGTCCTTGCCCGCTTCGATACGGGTGCGGAATTTGTCGCGCTCGGCGGTGGAATACAGGCCGTCGAGCACCTTGCCGAGCGTGCGGCGAATCACGTCTTGCGGGATGTTGGCGCGGTTTTCCGCCCAGTCGGTCTCGATCACGCCGGTTTCGGGCGATTCCAGGTTGACGACGAAGCCGGTCTCCTGCCAGAAATCCTTGATCACCGGCCAGACCTGCTGCGGCGTCGCTTGCACCACCAGCCAGCGCTGGGTGCCGGCGCGCTCGATACGCGCCGTGTCCTGCGCCGGCAGCAGGGCTTGCACGCCGCTCGGCGCAGTCTTGCGTTCCTGGCTGTAGGTCGAGAGGGTGGCGGCACCGCTGCCCTGCGCATCGGGAATGGCGTAGCGGTTGTCTGCCGCTGGCGCAGTGAGGTCGGGCGGCATTTCCAGCGTCGGCAGTTTGCCGGCCGATTTGTAGTCGATCTTTTTCGATTCGGTCATGCCGCAACCCGACATGGCCAGGCTCAGCATCAAAAACAGGGGCAGCAAACGCATTAAAGTGTCCTAAATAAAAATCTGCATCAAACCGGCGTGGCGCATTGCATTAAAAATAGCCGCGGCGCAGCACTGGATTACATTAAATTGGCGTGGCGCAGCGCACCACGCAGGATGTCATGCAGTTCGGCGGATAGCGGGGTCAGCGGCAGCCGCAAGCCGGCGGGAATCAATCCCATCTCGGCGCACGCCCACTTGACCGGAATCGGGTTGGCCTCGACAAACAGCTTGCTGTGCAAAGGCAGCAACGCATTGTTGAGTTCGCGCGCGCGCGCCAGGTTCCCGTCGAACGCGGCCACGCACATCTCGTGCATCAACTTCGGCGCCACGTTGGCGGTGACCGAAATCACGCCGTGCCCGCCCAGGAGCATGAAGGGCATCGCCGAGGCGTCGTCGCCGCTGTACAGCGCAAAGTCCTTCGGCGCGCGGCGCAGCAGGTCGGCGGCACGCTCCATGCTGCCGGTGGCATCTTTCAGCCCGACGATGCCGGGCACGCCGGCCAGGCGCAGCGCCGTGTCGTTCGACAGATCCGCCACAGTGCGTCCCGGCACGTTGTAGAGGATCAGCGGCAGATCGACTGCTTCGGCGATTTTCCTGTAGTGCTGGAAGAGGCCTTCCTGGGTCGGCTTGTTGTAGTACGGCACCACCGACAGCCCGGCCTGCGCGCCCGCGTACTTCGCGCATTCGGTGAGCTCGATCGCTTCGCTGGTCGAGTTGGCGCCGGTTCCCGCAATCACCGGCACCCGCCCGGCGGCCTGTTCGACCGTGCTGCGGATCAGCAGGCAATGCTCGTCGTAGCTGACCGTGGGCGATTCGCCGGTGGTGCCGACGATGACGATGCCGTCGGTTCCCTCCGCGATATGCCAGTCGACCAGGCGGCGCAGCGCGTCGAGATCGAGCGCGCCGTCGTCCGACATGGGGGTGACGATCGCTACCAGGCTTCCTCTGACCGTATTTATTTCTGCCATGTTGTTTCCGCTGCTCTTGCCGTTGCCGACGATAGGACGATAAACCCCGCATTCTAATCTATCTGGTCGTGCCGGGTTTTCCTTAAATTCTGGTTTGCGACACTATCCCTGGGGCGGACGCGGGTTATGCCAATGTCCGCCGGCAAGCAGCAGATCGGCTTCGGCCGGGCCCCAGGTGCCGGGTTCATAGGCATAAGCCGGATCGCGGCGCGAAAGCACGGGTTCCACCACGCGCCATGCCGCTTCCACCGCATCCTGGCGGGCGAACAGCATGGCCTCGCCGTCCATGGCGTCACCCAGCAGACGCTCGTAGGCGCTCATCTCTTCCGGATAATTGTTGCAGACATAGAGTTCCACCGGCCGCCCGACCATGCGATCGCCCGCATTCTTGGTGCGTGCGCCCAGCGCGATGGATACGGTGGGCGACAGGCGCATGCGCAGGTAATTGGGCGCCAGCGGCCCGGTCTCGGACAGCGCGAATACGCGCTGCGGCGGGACCTGAAACTCGGCGCGAATTTCTGTGGTTGTGAGCGGCAGGTTCTTGCCGGTGCGCACGATGAAGGGCACCCCCGCCCAGCGCCAGGTGTCGACGAAGAAACGCACGGCTGCAAAGGTTTCCGTGTCCGAACCGCGCGCGACGCCTTCCTCATTGCGATAGCCTTCGTACTGCCCCCGAATCAGGTCGCCAGGCGCCAGCGGGCGGATGGCCTTGAGCAATTTGGCCTGCTCATCGCGCACCGCCTCGGCACTGGTGCCGAGCGGCGGCTCCATCGCCAGCAGGGCGAGGATCTGCAACAGATGGTTCTGCATCACGTCGCGGATGGCCCCGACCGAATCGTAAAAGCGCCCCCGTCCGGCCACGCCGAAGTTTTCCGCCATGGTGATCTGGATCTGCCGGATATGGTTGCGGTTCCAGATCGGTTCGAGGAAGGAGTTGGCAAAACGGAAATACAGAATGTTTTGCACCGCTTCCTTTCCCAGGTAATGATCGATGCGGAAGATTCCGGATTCGGGCAGCGCCTCGTACAGCGTTGCATTGAGCGATTGCGCCGATTCCAGGTCGCGCCCGAAGGGTTTCTCCACCACCACGCGCGCGCCCTCGGTGCAGCCGACTGCGGCCAGTCCGCGCACCACCACGGGAAACATGGCCGGCGGAATGGCAAAATAATGCAGCGGACGCTGCCGGTTCTCCAGCGCGCGGCGCAGCGCCACGTACGTCGCCGGGTCTTCGTAGTCGCCGTTGATATAGGTCAGCAAGCTGGCGAGATTGCGGAACACCGCCTCGTCCACCCCGCCGCCGAATTCGTCGATGCCGTCGTGGGCGTGGGCGCGCAAGCGCTCAAGATCCCACCCCGGAGAATTCGCCACGCAGACAATGGGCGGCAGCGTGCGGCCATGGCGCAGCATGTCGTGCAGCGCGGGGAATATCTTGCGGCGGGCAAGGTCGCCGGTGGCGCCAAACAGAACCAGCGCATCTGAAATAGGGTTCACGGTCACGGCATTAAGGTTCCAGGTTCGTTTCAGGTTGACGCGATAACAGTAACGCAGACTGGGAATTTCGATAAAACTTCATCCCGGATTATTCATCCGGGCACGAAATGCTTTGGGTAGGGTGCACTCTGTGCATCGATTCTCGAAGGTGCACGGAGTGCACCGTACGCGCTATAAGTTGCCCCATGCTCATCTGAGCCGGCCCAGCCAGCCGGCCAGCTGCTCGATGCCCAGGCCGACGCCGTGGGCGACCAGCGGCACCGCCCACACCCAGGCGGCCACCAGCCCCAGTGCGGCAATCCCCAGCCCGGCCGAGAACATGTCCAGCCCCGGCGTGGTGCGTGCCACGATGCCGAATGCCAGTTGGATCAGCAGCGCCAGCGCCAGCAACGGCAGCGCCAGCTGCACTCCGGTGGCGAACAGCCAGCTGGCGGCTTCGGCCAGCTGGCGCAGGTCGGTTGCGGCGGGCAGGACGGCGACCGGCATGACGGCAAAACTGTCGCGCAGCGCGTCGACGATCAGCAGATGACCGCTGGCTCCCAGAAACGCCATGGCCGCCAGCCACCCCGCCAGCGCGCGCCAGGCGGCATCCGCGGGCACCGCCTGCTCGGCGGTCAGCGTCAGCAGGCCGCCCGTCGCGGTGTGGCCGGTCCATACCAGGATGGCCTCGACCGCAGCGAAAACCAGCCGCACGCAAAGCGCCAGCGCCGCGCCCCACACGCCTTCCAGGCTCAAAGCCAGCACGCCCTGCACGCTTGACGGATTGACTGCATCGATCGCCAGGCCCGGCGCCAGCACGGCCGCCAGCACGGCGGCGATGAACAGGCGCAGCGGCAGCGGCAGGCGGCCGGTCAGCGGATCGAACAGCGCCCACCCGGCGAGGCGGGCGAAGGCGAACAGCCAGACCGCCAGGCTCGCTTCTGTCAGCGGCATGAACGGCTCATTCGACCAGCGCCGGGAAATCGGTCAGCAGGGTGCGCGCAAAGTCGACCAGCTGTCCGCCCATCCAGCTGCCCAGCACCGCCAGCACGACCAGCATGACGATGAGCTTGGGCACAAAAGACAGCGTGGGTTCGAGGATTTGCGTGGCGGCCTGGAACAGGCTGATGGCAAAGGCGGTGAGCAGCCCCGCCAGCAATACCGGCGCGACTACCAGCATCAACAGCCAGAGGGCATCGCGGGCAAGGCCTTCCATCAGAAGCTTCCGAGCAGCGAACCGACCAGCAGATGCCAGCCGTCGACCGTGACGAACAACAGCAGTTTGAGCGGCAGCGACACCAGCTGCGGTGGCAGCATGATCATGCCGAGCGCGGTCAGCACGGCGGCGACCACCAGGTCGATCACCAGAAAGGGCAGTATCACCATGAAGCCGATCTGGAATGCGGTCTTGAGTTCGCTGGTAAGAAAGGCCGGCGCCAGCACCGCCAGCGGCACGCTGTCTAGGACGGCGGGGTCGATGGTCTTGTCGTCGCCGATGAAAAGATCGAGGTCTTCGGCGCGGGTCTGCCGCAGCATGAAACTTTTCATCGGCTGCGCGGCTTTCCCGGCGGCATCGTTGAAGCTCAGCGCGCCGGACAGAAAGGGCTGATAGGCCTCGGCATCGATGGTCTTCAACGCCGGCGACATCACGAAAATCGTCAGCAGCACCGCCAGCCCCGTCAGCACCAGATTCGGCGGCGCGGTGTGGCTGCCCAGCCCCTGCCGCAGCAGGAACAGCACCACCGCGATGCGGGTGAAGGCGGTGAAGGCCAGCAGCAGGGCGGGCAGGAATGGGAACAGCAGCAGCCACGGCAGGCTCGCGCCCGGCACGCCGATCACCTGCCCGCCCGCACCGGGGGTCACGGCGAGCAGCGGCACGCTGCTGTCCGCACCCAGGGCCGGCACGCTCAGCGCCAGCGCCGCCAGCGTCAGGATCGTTTTCATCATGCGCGCTCCGCCAGGGATTTGTTTGAATCGGCAGGTCTCGGCAGGGTATGCAGCAGCCGCACGTTGCCGCCCCCCACGCCCAGAAGCAGCCAGGTGTTGTCGACCTCGACCACCACCACGCGCTCGCGTGCGCCGACCGCGGTCGTCCCCACCACCTTGACTGCGCCTTGTGCGCCCATGCCCGGAAGATAGCGGCGGGCGAGCCACGCCACCGCGACAAATCCGCCCAGGATCAGCCCCAGACTCAGCAGCACGGTGAGCATGCTGCCGGCGGTGTCGGGCGCGGCCAGCGCCCAGGACGGAATCAGCAGCAGCGCGCCTGCCGCAACGAACTTAAGCATGCCGTATCACTCCTCGCGCCCAGCGCGTCATGTCGGTTGTGGGGTGCGGCAAGCGCACGGCGAGCGTTGCCTGCGTGTGGGCCGCCGTGAGCTGCCACGCCAGCGCGGCGGGCGGATCGGTGTGCGCGGCTTCATCCAGCCAGCACTCCGCCAGCAAGGCATCCAGGGTATGGATCAAGGTGTGCGGCACAAACGGGGTCGTGCCTGTCACACGCTGGCCGCCGAGGCGGCGGACCAGCCACAGGCTGGCCAGCGCGGCATCGGGCTGCCAGACGGGGGACACCGGCGCGTCGGCCGGCGCGTCGGCTGGCATCGCCATCGCCTGCACCGGCAGGCGCAAACGCGCGCTCAGCGTCGCGGCAAGCTTGCGGCTCAGCCGCGCCTGCAAGTGGTCGGGCGCCGCGGGGGACGCTGCCAGAAAAGCGGTTTCCGCGGGCGTAAGTTCAAGCAGGCGCATCAGCGTGCCCATCGACCGTCATCCTGGCGATGCGTGAGCTCGACCAGTTCGTCATGCTCACGCTGCTCGCTGCGTCGTTGCTGGATCGCGGCCTGCGTCAGGCGGCGCTGCTCCAGCAGGCGCAGCGCCTTGACCCGTTGCTCGACCTGCATCCATTCGGCCAGCCGCGCCTGCCAGTCGCGGTGCGCAGCGTCGATGGCGGCTTGCGCGGCCTGCATTTCGGCGGCTTGCGCGTGCTGCAGGCGATTCATCTCCTGCAACTGCGCCGCCGGCACGCCATCGCGCAACTGGCTGGCCAGCTGCGCAACGTGCGCGTCGCGCAGCGTGGTCAGCTGCACCTGACGCCCGCGCGCGCGCAGCCAGATGCCGTGCGCGAGCTTGACCTCGCGCGAAAGGCCTTCGGCGCGGCGCTCGGCCAGCTGCAGAATCCGGGCCAGGGAAAACGGCTTCACCCGAGCACCTCATCCAGTCCGGCACGGGCATCGTCCAGCGACGCGCGTTCGCGCATGCCCTGCATCAGGTAGCCCTGCATTCTGGGATACAGCCTCACGGCCTCGTCCAGCACCAGGTCGGCACCCGGCACATAGGCGCCGACAGCCAGCAGGTCGCGGCTGCGCATGTAGCGCGAATAGAGATACTTGAAGCGACGGGTGCGCTCCAGCGCCTCTTCGGAAAGGAGGTCGGGCTGAACCCGGCTGATCGAGGCTTCGACGTCGATGGCGGGGTAATGCCCGGCATCGGCCAGGTCGCGGCTCAACACGATATGGCCGTCGAGGATCGCCCGTGCCGCATCGGCGATCGGATCCTGCTGGTCGTCGCCTTCCATCAGCACGGTGAAAAACGCGGTGATCGAGCCGCTGCCGCTGCGGCCGTTGCCGGCGCGTTCGGCCAGCTGCGGCAGCTTGGCGAAGACCGACGGCGGGTAGCCCTTGGTGGCGGGTGGCTCGCCGATTGCCAGCGCCACCTCGCGCTGCGCCATCGCATAGCGGGTAAGCGAATCCATGATGAGCAGCACGTGCTTGCCCTGGTCGCGAAAGTATTCGGCGATCGACATCGCATATGCCGCGCCGTTCAGCCGCATCAGCGGCGGATGATCGGCGGGCGCGGCCACCACCACCGCGCGCGCCATGCCCTCGGCGCCGAGGATGCGATCGATGAATTCCTTGACTTCACGGCCGCGTTCGCCGATCAGCCCCACCACCACCACGTCCGCATCGGTGTAGCGCGCCATCATGCCGAGCAGAATGCTCTTGCCGACGCCGCTGCCGGCAAACAGGCCGAGCCGCTGTCCGCGCCCCACCGTCAACAAGCCGTTGATCGCGCGCACGCCGACGTCCAGCGTCTGCCGGATCGGCGCCCGTTCCAGCGGATTGATGGGACGGCTGTACAAGGGCACGCGACGTTCCAGCGACAGCGGACCGAGGCCGTCCAGCGGCCGCCCGGCGCCATCGAGCACGCGCCCCAGCAGGGGTTCGCCGACCGGCACCTGACGCACCCGATCCTGCGCGCGGCGGCGCGGGATGTAGCGCATCCCCAAACGCGGCGGCTGCGCCGCCATCGGGTTGTCGGGAATCACCCGCGCGCCCGGCATCACGCCGTAAATGTCGGTGGCCGGCATAATGAACAGCCGGTCGCCGGAAAAACCGGCCACTTCGGCCTCGATGCTCTGCCCGCCGGGAATCTGCACGTGGCACTGGCTGCCCACCGGCAGCCGCAGCCCCACCGCTTCCATCACCAGCCCGGACACCCGTGTAAGTCGCCCGCTGGTCGCGATCGGCGTCGCCCAGCGCACCGCACGCCGACAGTTGGCCAGGTATTCGCGCAAGCGGACGATGCGGTCCATTAGTCGATCCAGTTCTTGTTGCTGCCGAGAACCTGCACCACCTGGCGCCAGCGTGCGGGCAGCGTGGCGTCGAGATCGCCCTGCGCGGTTTCGATCAGGCAGCCGCCGCGCGCGATGCGCACGTCTTCCACGATGCGCAGGCGGTTCTTGTCCAGCACCTGATCGAGGTGCGGCCGCACCAGCGCGGCGTCGTCCGGATTCAGCAGCAGGCGCGCCTCGCGGCTGGTTTCCGCCATCTCCTTCAGCGCCAGATTGACCACATCGAGGATGCGTTCCGGGCGTGCCGCCAGTTCGCCGGCCACCACCTGGCGCGCCACGTCGAGCGCCAGTTCCAGCACCATGTCGGCAAGCCGGAAATCGAGGTTGTCCAGGGTGGCCGAAAAGCTCTCGACCATCTGCTTCATGCGCCCGCAGGCCTGCTCCCCTTCCACCCGTCCGGCGGCCTCCCCTTCTGCGTAGCCGTCGGCGCGCGCGGCCTCGCGCAGCCTCACCAGTTCGGTCTCGACATCCTCGGCGGGCGTCGCCACACGGCTTGCGGACGCCGCCAGCTCCACCACCTCCCACTGTTCGAATGCGGTGGTATCGTCGTCGGTACTCATGCGGTCTCCTCTTCAGGGAACGGAATCGCTCCCTCCGCCGCCAGGCGCCGCAAGGTGGCGCCGGCATCTTCCTGCGCCGCCTGGATCGCGGTCACCGGCAGCGCGCCCAGGGTATCGAGATCGTCGCGCATGCGCTGTGCGGCGGTCGAACTCATCACCGCCGTCAACGCGTCGAGCACCCGCCCGTCGCTGCCCTTCAACGCATGCAGCAGCGTGCGCGCGCCGATGTTGCGCAAAAAGGTTTTGCGGCCGTCTTCAGGCAGCCGCGCCAGGTCTTCGAACGCGAGATGGCGAACGCGCAGGCGCGCGGCCAGCTCCGCATCGTTCCGGTCGAGCTGGCTCAAGGCAGCCGCCGCGCTGCCCTCGCTCATCTGCCCCAGTAGGCTGGCGACAGCGGCCTCGCCCTGGGACGGCACGACGGCTTCGAGGCTGGCCAGCCAGTCGCCCAGTTCGCCCAGCATGTCGAAACTGGGTGCGTCGCTGTGCGCCAGACTCTGCAGGGTATCCGCGCGCGTAGTGCCGGGCAGCAGGTCAAGCACCGCGGCGGCGACGTCGCGCGGCAGTTGCGCCATCACGACGGCAATCAGCTGCGGCGGCTGCGCCTCCAGCAGGCCGGCAATCTCTGCCGGTTCGCGCCAGGCGAGTTTTTCCAGTGCCTGCGCGGCCGGCGCACCCAGGCGCTGCAGCATCGCCTGCGCGCGTTCCGGGCTGAGTGCAAGCCTGAGCGTCTCATCGAGAAATCGCCCGGTATCCGCGGCAAACCCGGTCTGCTCGGCCGCCTCGGCGGCGTAATCGCGCAGGATCGCGCGCACGCGTTCACGCGGCAACACCTCCATCTCGCGCATGGCGCTGCCGAGGCGGCTCACCTCGAGCGGGCTCAGGTAACGGAATATGGCGGCCGTGGCCTCTTCGCCCAGAGCGAGCAGCAGCGCGGCAGATTTTTCGATTCCGCCCTGGCTCATGCGCGCATCCACAGCTTGACGACGTCCGCTGTCACGCGCGGATCGGCCAGCACCTGGCTGCGCACCGCGTCGAGTTCGGCGTCGAAATCCTCTGCTTCTGCCGCGACGACGGGCGTCCGGCGGGCGCGCAGCCATGCCGACAGCGCGAGCAGGATCAGCGCCGCCGCGGCCGCCGCCAGCGACCATTGCGGCAAGGCAAAGGGACGGGCCGCGACAGGCGGTGGGCTGGCCGGCCGCACCTGGGGAACAGGGGTGGGTGCCGCAACCTGCGGCGTGACAGCGGGAAGATCGGCCTGCGGTTTGGGTGCCGCCCCGGGCAGCGCATAGACATTCAGCCTGTCGCCGCGCGCCGGCTGCAGCCCCAGCGCCTGGCTGGCCATCTGCCTGGCACGCCACTGTTCGTTGGCACTGGCGTCGAACCCCAGAATCACGATGGCATGGATGCGCTGGATGCGGCCTTCCGGCACGCGCGTGGTGCGCACGGTTTTTTCCAGCGGGCGCGCCCGCCCGCCTGTCCCGACATTCTGCACCCGCTCGACCGTCTGCCGGGTTTCGCTGTCTTCCAGGGTGGCGGTCACCTGCACGCTGACGCGATCCTCGCCCAGCCACGGCGTCAGCACCGCCAGCGCCCGCCGCACCAGGTCCTGCTCCAGCGCCAGGCGCTGCGACTGCACAGGTTCGGGCGCCGCAGCGCCCAGCAGGATGCCGCGCGGGTCGAGCACCTGCACCTCGGCGCGTTTCAGGCGCGGCACCCCGGCGGCCACCAGGGTCTGGATCGTCGTCACCTGCTCCACCGACAGCCGCGCCCCGGGGCGCAGCCGCACCAGCACGGCAGCGGTGGCGAGGGGCGCATCGCGCAGGAAGGGCGAAACCCTGGGCAGGGCAAGATGGACGCGCGCAAGTTCAACCGCTTCCAGCTTCTGGATCGAACGCGCCAGGTCGATCTCGAGTGCGTGCTGAAAGCGCTGCTGTTCCTGCAGCGACGATGCGCCGAATCTGGGGGCGCGATCGGCTTCGTCCTGCGCATCGTCATCGGATTTGGGCAGGCCGCGCGCAGCCAGGCGGTAGCGCGCCGCGTGCAGCTGGTCGGCCGGCACCTCGACGGCGCCGTCAACGGCAGACAGGCGGTAGGGAATGTCGAGCTGTTCGAGCGCAGTGATGACTTCGCCGCCGGCGCGGTCGGACAGTTGCGTATACAGCACGCGATAGGCAGGCGGGTTGAACCACAGATAGGCGGCGGCCAGGGCGGCCAGCGGCAGGATCACCAGCAGGGCAAGCATGAAGCGGCGCCAGGGGCTCGCTTCCGCGATCAGGTCGCGCAGACTGCTCAGCCAGCCCGGCACTGCACGCACCTCGTCTGCATTGCCGGGGTCAGCTGGATCGCGTCTTGCTGGTTACGCTGAATATTCACATGGCGATTATAACCAGTCAGGTGCCGCCACCGCACGCAACACCACCTGCAACTGGCCCGCCCGCTCGCGACCCTGGAACCACCAGATGCCGCCTTTTTTCACCGCCAGATCGCCCGCCTGCCCGGTCAGCAGCCGCATCGCCACCTGCCCCAGCGTGGGTTGATGGCCGACGATCAGCACCGGATAGGGCGCGTCCGGCCAGCCTGCGGCGGCCAGCACGTCTTCGGCGCTGGCACCGGGCGCCAGCGCCGGCACCAGTTCGTATTCGCGTCCCAGCGCCTGCGCGGTCTGCCGGGTGCGGGTGGCCGGGCTCGCCAGAATGCGGATATCCGGCGGCAGCCGCGGATTGAGCCAGTCGGCCATGCGCGCAGCCTGCTTGCGGCCGCGTCCGGTAAGTTCGCGGGAGAGGTCAGGGGTCGCATCCTCGGCCTCGGTGTGTCGCCACAAAATGAGTTCCATCCGGCTTACCTCGAAAAATGTCTGATTTGAATGCGTGCGGCGCCTATTGTGCGACAAGCGGGAGAACGGAAGATGACAGGCGTGCCCCCCACGCGACACTCGCCTACCAGTAGGGCTTCAATTTCAGGAACGCACGCATAGGCCCTGCGCTTTCGCCGTCCGCCGCTTCCGCCTGCTGCGCCGCCAGCCAGCCGAGTGCAAAGTCCCGCATCGGCCCCGCGTTCTGAAAAACGTGTGGAGTCGTAGGCGTGGTCAGCAGGCCCCACGCCACCCGCACATCATTGCTACGCCCCAGACTGTCCTGCGCGTCGCGCAGCACAGCCAGATACCGGGCCTGCCGGCGCCCGCCGAACAGGGTCTGGAAAAACTCGGCCGCGTAGCGTTGGCGCTTGACGGCAATACGCAAGGCGTGGCGCTGCGCCGCCTGCAACTGCCCAAAATCGCGCGCGCCGCGGACGATGGGGCGATGGCCCTTCTGCAGCACCCGGCCCGCCCATTTTTTCAGCGGCGACAGCTGGATGAAGCGCTGCGCTTCCGGAACGGCACGCCAGCCGCGCAGCAGCAGCCAGCGTTGCAGCGCCAGCAGCCACGCGCCCGGACGCGCCTGGATGATTGTTGCCTGCATCGCCGCGCGCACCTCGGCCCGATGTGCCTGCAACGCCTGCGTGCCGTGTTTCCAGGCATCGGCATCGGGGTAATGCGGCGCGATTGCGGGCAGGGTTTCGTCGCACAGCACGTCCCAGTCGCGCGCCGCGCCGAGCGCGCCCGCCAGCGCGCGCAGGCCGTCCATCGACTCATCCGGCGGCACGCACACCCGGCGATACTGGCGCAACGCCGCACGCAGGCGCCGCAACGCCACCCTCGCCTGGTGCACATATTCGATATCGTTAATCGGTTTGGGCATCTCGTTCATCCCCTCTCCCGCTTGCGGGGGAGGGTTAGGGAGGGGGAAAAGCACCCCCGGCAGATTGACCTGGAACTGCGCCAGGCAGGCCTGAACAATCGCGGCAAAACCGTCTTCCACACTCATCGCGCGATCCAGCTCCAGCGGCACGGACTTGAGCGGTTCCGCACCCTCGCCATGCGCCAGGCGCACGCCCCGCTCGGCCTTGCTGACATCGAACGGCAGGCAATCGAGCCGCCCGGCCCACGCCAGCGCCAGGGCGAACAGCGCATCCGGCTGGCCGGCCTTCAGTTCGAGCTCGATCTCGCAGATCGGCTGACTGCACTCGCCGGCACGCACCTCGCCCACATCCAGCGCCACCTCGATCTGCGCGCCGCCACGGCCCTTGATAAGCCAGGCGGTACGGTGAAAGCGCGTTTCGAACACCGGCGCCAGCTGCGCGCGCAGCGCCTCGGGCACCCACGCCTGCGCCTCGGCCGGAAAACGCGTCCAGTCCGGGCTGCCGCGGGTGACCGCCATTTCATATTCGGCGCGCCGCGACAGCCCGCCGCGCCGCTCGCCCTCGGTTTTCAGTGTTTGCAGCCAGCGCCGGCCGACCCGCCGCACCCTCAGCGCCACACCCTGCGCGCTCAAGGCAAAATCCGGGGTGTCGAAATAACGGGTGACCAGCACCTGCTGCACGGGTGCGCTGCGACGCCGCGCCATCAGCTTGAGGAAGGCTTCGACCTGCTGCGGAGGCAAGGCAAGCTTGAGTTCGATTTCGACTGAATCGGAAGCTGTCATATTTCTGTCATGTCAGGATAAGCGCGGACGTTTATCATTGAAGCACACCACGAAAAAACAATCATGCACCTGCCAAGCCCCGACACCCTCATCAACCGCGAACTCGGCATCCTCGAGTTTCAGCGCCGCGTGCTGGCGCAGGCTGACGATCCCGATGTACCGCTGCTGGAACGGCTGAAGTTTCTCTGCATCTTTTCCAGCAACCTGGACGAGTTCTTCGAGGTGCGGGTGGCCGGGCTGAAGGAGCAGATCCGCGCCAACACCTCCCAGCGATCCCCCGATGGCATGACGCCAGGCCAGCAATACCGCGCGGTATCGGAAACCGCCCATGCGCTGGTGGCCAGGCAATACGAACTTTTCAACCAGGACATCATCCCCGCGCTGGCCACCCAGGGGATTCACTTTTTCCGGCGCACCCAGTGGAACGAAGTCCAGGCGGCGTGGATCCGCGACTATTTCTTCCGCGAGCTGATACCGGTGCTGACGCCAATTGGGCTCGACCCCTCGCACCCCTTCCCGCGCGTACTCAACAAGAGCCTCAACTTCGCGGTCGAGCTGTCCGGACGCGACGCCTTCGGCCGCAATTCCGGCGCCGCGGTGGTGCAGGCGCCGCGCTCCTTACCGCGGGTGATCCACCTGCCGGAAGACATCGCCGGCTGCGAATACGGCTTCGTCTTCCTGTCGTCGATTTTGCATGCCCACGTCGGCGAGCTGTTTGCCGGAATGACGGTGGAAGGCTGCTACCAGTTCCGCGTCACCCGCAATTCCGACCTGTTCGTCGACGACGAGGAAACCAAGAACCTGCGCCAGGCCCTGCAGGGCGAACTGCCGCAGCGGCACTACGGCGCGGCGGTGCGGCTGGAAGTGGCCGACAACTGCTCGGCCTCGATGGCGGCCTTCCTGCTGGAACAGTTCGAGCTCGACGCCGATGCCCTCTACCAGGAACACGGCCCGGTGAACCTGGTGCGCCTGATGCAGGTGCCCGACTGGGTCGACCGTCCCGAACTGAAGTTCCCCCCCTTCGTCCCCGCCCTGCCCGCCCGGCTGGCCAAGCACGAGGACATCTTCGCGCAGATCCGCAAAAGCGACATCCTCCTGCACCACCCGTTCGAGTCTTTCCAGCCGGTGATCAACTTCATCGAACAGGCGGCCGCCGACCCCAACGTGGTCGCCATGCGGCAGACGGTCTACCGCACCGGAACCGACTCCAAGCTGATGCAGGCGCTGATCCGCGCCGCATTGTCGGGCAAGGAAGTCACCGTGGTGGTTGAGCTGATGGCGCGCTTCGACGAGGAGGCCAACATCAACTGGGCCGCCAAACTGGAAGAAGTCGGCGCGCACGTGATCTACGGCGTGGTCGGCCACAAAACCCATGCCAAACTGGCGCTGGTGATCCGCCGCGAGGAAGGCGTGCTGCGCCGCTACGCGCATCTGGGCACCGGCAACTATCACGCACGCACCGCGCGCCTGTACACCGACTTCGGCCTCCTGACCGCCGACGAGACCATCACCGCCGACGTCGGCAGCCTGTTCACCCAGATCACCGGGCTGGGCAAGGCAGGCAAGCTCAAACGCCTGTGGCAATCGCCGTTCACCCTGCACAGCGAAGTCGTCGCCGCAATCAACCGCGAGGCCGAAAACGCGGCCGCCGGCAAACCCGCCGCCATCGTCGCCAAGATGAACGCGCTGCTGGAGCCGCAGGTCATCGCCGCGCTCTATGCCGCATCGCAGGCCGGGGTGAAGATCGACCTCATCATTCGCGGCGTATGCGCGCTGCGCCCCGGCATTGCCGGGCTGTCCGAGCACATCCGGGTACGCTCGATCGTCGGGCGCTTCCTCGAACACACGCGCATTTTCTATTTCAGGAACAGCGGCGACGAGCAGGTCTACCTGTCCTCCGCCGACTGGATGGACCGCAACTTCTTCCGCCGCATCGAAACCGGATTTCCCATCCTCAATCCCAAGCTGAAAAAACGCGTCATCGCCGAAGGCCTCAAGCCCTACCTGCGCGACAACGTGCAGGCCTGGGAGATGCATTCCGATGGCAGCTACCGCCGCCGCTCCCCGCGCCGCACCAAACCCTACTGCGCGCAAGTCGAGCTGCTGGCGCTGCTGAGCAAGCAGAAATAATCCGCGCCGACGGCCGCCCCCCATCACTGGGAGCGGCGTCCTCGCCGCGATTTTCGCACCCTCGCATACACCACAGCATCAAGCCATACAAAAGCTCGCCACGGCTTCCGCCCGAGACAGACCGCCACGCCCCTGTCACACCAGCCCTTGAAACCCGCCGCCCCCGCCCCCATCTCCCCGTCACCTTATTTGTACGTTACGGGAGATCAAAGGCATGTCCGCCACCAAAGAAACCCTCGGCTTCCAGGCCGAAGTCAAACAGCTGCTGCAGCTGATGATCCATTCCTTGTATTCCAACAAGGACATTTTCCTGCGCGAACTCATATCCAATGCCTCCGACGCCGCCGACAAGCTGCGCTTCGAGGGGCTGTCGGATGGCGCACTGTATGAAAACGACCCCGACCTCAAGATCCGCATCGCCTTCGACCGCGAGGCGCGCACGCTGACGATCACCGACAACGGCATCGGCATGAGCCGCCAGGAAGTCATCGAGCACATCGGCACCATCGCCAAGTCCGGCACCCGAGAATTCTTCTCGCAGCTGTCCGGCGACCAGAAGAAGGACGCCGCGCTGATCGGCCAGTTCGGCGTCGGCTTCTACTCCGCCTTCATCGTTGCCGACCGCGTCACCCTCACCACCCGCCGCGCCGGCCTCACCGCCGAGCACGGCGTGCGCTGGGAATCCGAAGGCGCCGGCGACTACACGCTGGAAACTGTCGACAAGCCCGGCCGCGGCACCGAGATCGTGTTGCACCTGCGCGAAGGCGAGGACGAATTCCTGTCGGATTACAAGATCAAGTCCGTCATCCGCACCTATTCCGACCACATCACCCTGCCCATCGCGATGAAGAAAACGGAATGGAAGGACGGCGTGGAAATGCCCACCGACGAGGACGAAACCGTCAACCGCGCCTCCGCCCTGTGGGCGCGCGCCAGGAAGGACGTGACGGAAGAGGAATACAACGAGTTCTACAAGCACGTCGCCCACGACTTCGAGCCGCCGCTGGCGTGGTCGCACAACCGCGTCGAGGGCAAACAGGAATACATCTCGCTGCTCTACGTGCCGTCGCGCGCGCCGTTCGACCTCTACGACCGCGAGAAGCGCCACGGCATCAAGCTCTACGTGCGCCGCGTCTTCATCATGGACGACGCCGAGCAGCTGATGCCGGCCTACCTGCGCTTCGTGCGCGGCGTGATCGATTCGGCCGACCTACCCTTGAACGTCTCGCGCGAGATCCTGCAGTCGAGCCGCGACATCGACGCCATCAAGGCCGGTTCGGTGAAGAAGGTGCTGGGCCTGCTGGAAGACCTGGCCGAGAACCAGCCGGAGAAATACGTCGAATTCTGGAACGCGTTCGGCAAGGTGCTGAAGGAAGGCCCGGGCGAGGACTTCGCCAACAAGGAGCGCATCGCCGCCCTGCTGCGCTTCGCCTCCACCCACACCGACAGCGACGCGCAAGTGGTGTCGCTGAAGGACTACATCGGCCGCATGAAGGAAGGCCAGAGCGCGATCTACTACATCACCGCCGACAGCTTCGCTGCCGCCCAGCACAGCCCGCACCTCGAAATCTTCCGCAAGAAAGGCATCGAAGTGCTGCTGCTGTCCGACCGCGTCGACGAATGGCTGTCGGGCAACCTGCACGAGTTCGACGGCAAGCCCTTGAAGTCCGTCGCCAAGGGCGGCCTCGACTTGGGCGCGCTGGAAGACGAAGCCGAAAAGACTGCGCAGAAGGAAGCCGAGGACGCCATGAAACCCTTGGTCGAGCGCATCAAGACCACGCTCGGCGAGCGCGTGAAGGACGTCCGCGTCACCCACCGCCTCACCGACTCGCCCGCCTGCCTCGTCACCGGCGAAGGCGACATGAGCGCCAACCTCGAACGCCTGCTTAAGGCCGCCGGCCAGGCCGCGCCCACCGTGAAACCCACGCTGGAGATCAACCCGACCCACGCCTTGGTCACGCGGCTCAACAGCGAATCCGACGAAGACCGCTTCGCCGACTGGGCCAACCTGCTGTTCGAGCAGGCGCTGCTGGCCGAAGGCGGCCAGCTCGACGATCCGGCGAGTTTTGTGCGGCGGTTGAATGGGTTGCTGGCGATGCTGCCGAACGGCTAATCAAGCCCATTTCGGTCTCGGCTTGCAGCAGGGACCAAATGAATCGGGGGGCGGATAACCGCCCCCCGATTGTTATTGCTGACGCTAAGTGTGTCAGGGTGTAGCATCCAGCGTCATGGAATACCGTCTGACCGAACATGCCGAGCTGGAAATGCAGCGCCGGCAAGTCCCCAGCGAATGGATTGAATCGGTCATGCACGCGCCCGAACAAATCGTCACCGGCTTCGGCGGGCGCAAGGTCTATCAGGGCCGAGTCAGCGCAGACGACAAAACCTACCTTCTGCGCCTGATCGTCGAGGACTGGCACACCCCACCTGTCGTCGTCACGGTATACAGAACCAGCAAGATCGAGAAATATTGGGAGCAGACATGAAGATCGATTACGACCAGGCAAGCGACATTCTTTCCATGCTGTTTTCCTCCACCCCGGTGGAAGAATCGGACGAAGTGAAGCCCGGTGTCATTTTGGATTACGACGCCGCAGGCAATGTCGTCGGTATTGAAATCCTGGATGCCAGTCGGCGCATGGAGAACCCCACGGCCGTCGAACTTTCGGTCAAAGCGGCTTGATCCTGAAAATCAATCTAACCATGGCCCCTTTGATTCTCTC
>JAUYCF010000089.1 GCA_030692355.1 Thiobacillus sp. | reverse complement strand
AACCCGACCTACGAGGCCGTACCGTCTTGCCGCATTACCATGCGCGCGCAAGCGCCGCCTGCCAGCTATTGATCCGGCCAGATTTATCCGTGAGTTCGTTCGTGCTGAGCCTGTCGAAGCACAGCCCTTCGACAGGCTCAGCACGAACGGTAGTCATGTTTAATTCGTGCCGGATCAATAGGTGATGCCGATCAATTCGATATGGCCGTCATTGAGCGTAACGAAGCAATCCGGCGTATCGATCAAGCGGGCATTTCTGGATTGCTTCGCTACGTTTATGCCCTCTGGGTGCTCGCAACGACAGACCTTTTATTTGCGTAGCTGGGCATGGCGCGTGCACTCTGTGCACCTTCAGGCATCAATCGGTGCACGAGTGCACCCTACGCACAAACGCGGCACCGCTATTGAACAACTTGGGATCATTTCAATGCCGGCGAAACGAATTCAACCAGAACGTGAAATACCCCATATAAACAATCTGTTAAACGGCTCACACACCTCGACACAAGCCATTTCGACCAGTCCGCCGCTGATAATTTGATCGAAGAAGAATTTCCCGTTAATGCAATATTTTTCCGGGATGATTTTCCCTCCGCCTCTATGTTGGATATACTCCGAAATAAATTTATGGAGTATAACCCGATGCCCTACTTCGACGAACTTTCACTCTCCGCTCAGACGGCCTATGCCCAGCTTCTCGATTCTGCGCTGTCGGCCGACCATTTCCGATCGATCGCGGACCTCCCTGGCTCGTTTGCACAAAAGACCGTCAAGGGGATTCGCTACTGGTACTACCAGTACCACGAGCCCTCGGGGAAGCGTTCCCAGGTGTTCGTTGGGCCTGACAATGAGGCAGTGCGGGCTCTGATGGCGCGCCGGGGGCAGCCGGCCGCGACAGAATCGCTGATCCCTCTGGCGAGATCGGCCATTGCGTTGGGGTGCGCGCCGGTGATTCCGCGTCAACTGAAGGTAATCGGACGGCTGGCGGATTACGGGTTCTTTCGCGCGGGTGGGGTGCTCGTCGGAACCCATGCGTTTCTTGCATACGGAAACATGCTGGGACTGCGCTGGGGGGATTCGTCGCGCACCCAGGACATCGATTTCGCACACGCAGGGAAGAGCGTGTCTCTCGCGCTGCCATCCACCGTCGAGGTGAAGACGCACAATGCAATCGAGTCGCTGGAGATGGGCTTCCTTCCAGTGACGGGGCTTTCCGGAAAATCAGGCGCGACCGATCTGAACCCGAAGGAGCCGGAGTTCAGGCTGGATTTCCTGACTGTGACGCACCGGAAGGGCGAGGAAATTTACATGCACCCTCAGCTGAATGTCCCGCTCCAGCCGCTCAAGTTCATGGAGTTCTCCCTGGAAAATATCCAGCAGGCCGTCTTGTTCAGCCCTGGAAGCGCGGTTTTGGTTAGCCTGCCGCATCCTGCTCGCTACGCACTGCACAAGCTGATCGTGTATGGGGAAAGGGAGGGGGCTTTTGCCGCCAAAAGCATGAAGGATTTGCACCAGGCGGCCTCGCTGCTCGCATATTTCCGTGAACATAGGCCGTGGGAAATCGACGAGGCGTGGGCCGATCTTGTGTCCCGCGGAAAAGGCTGGGTACGCCGTGCCAAACAGGGTGTTGAGGCATTAGACAAGCGGTGTCCAGATCTTGAAGCGGGTGAGTGGCTGACGACCCCGCTTGTTTGAGCGCACTGTTTAATGTACCGGGAGGGACATCCATGCTCGGTTTGCCAGCAACGGTAACGGTACCCGGTTTCGTCATGTGGTGTAATTGGCGATGGCTGCCGCGTTGGTCGATTTAAAGCTCGTAGGGTGCGCCGTGCGCACCATGAAGCAATGGATCAGTGCGCATGGCGCACCCTACTGTTTTTCCCAGCAGATGCAATAACCCAGATACTTTTATGCGCAAATATTACGCCTTGGCTGAAAAATGCCGAACCTTCTAATTATTGGTACGGGCGTCTCTGGCCTGGGCGCCGCACTGGCTTTGTTGCAACGCGGCTATGGCGTGACGCTGCTGGAACGCGGCGCGGTGGGCGGCGAGTCGTCGTGGGCGGGGGGCGGCATTCTGTCGCCGCTGTTGCCATGGGATTACGTGGAGCCGGTTTCCGTGCTGGCCTTGCGCTCGATGGCGGGCTATGCGAGCTGGGTGGCGGACATCGAGGCGCTTTCGGGGCGGGATGCGGAGTTTTGGCGTTGCGGGATGCTGGCGCTGGAGGTGGCTGATCCGGCGCGGGCGCTGGCCTGGTGTGGGGCGCATGGGATGGCGGCGGAGGCCTTCAAGCTGGGGACGACACATCTGGCGTTCGATTCACTTGAAGCAGCGCTGAAAGATTCACCCTCCGTCATTGCGAACGAAGTGAAGCAATCCAGAATGTCGGCGAAATCGAAGGCTTCCGGATCGCCGCGTCCCGCCACGGCCAGCGGCCTCGCGGCTAAAGGCGCTCCTCGCGATGACGGAATTGCTCCATACATTCCCAAAGAAAATCACATCTGGCTGCCCGGCATCGCGCAGGTGCGCAACCCGCGCCTGGTGGCGGCACTGCGCGCGGCGGTAATGCAGTTGGGCGGGGCGATACGCGAACACTGCCCGGCCACCGGGGTGTTGACGCAGGGCGGGCGGGTGACGGCGGTGCAGACGGCAGCGGAGACTTTTCCGGCGGACAGCGTGGTGCTGGCCACCGGGGCGTGGTCGGGGCTGGGGCTGGCCGGGCTGGCGGCGACGCCAAACATTCGCCCGGTTCGCGGGCAGATGCTGCTGTTCAAACTGGCGCCGGGCGTGCTGGATACGATTGTGTATCGCAACGGGCTGTATCTGATTCCGCGCCGGGACGGCCATGTGCTGGTGGGCAGCACGCTGGAAGACGCCGGCTTCGACAAGTCGACCGACGCTGCCACGCGCCAGCGCCTGCATGACGAAGCTGCCGAGCTGCTGCCCGCGCTGGCCGGGGTCGAACCGGTGCAGCACTGGGCCGGGCTGCGCCCCGGTTCGCCGGACAATATCCCGGTCATCGACCGCCACCCCGATTTCGACAATGTGTTCATCAACACGGGGCATTACCGCTACGGGGTGACGCTGGCGCCGGCCTCGGCTGAACTGCTGGTCGACGTGATGGAGGGCAAGGCGCCCGCGCTGGACCCGGCGCCGTATCGATGGCAGGCGGCTTTGGATAGGCATTGGTGATGAGCTGTTGTGCTGCTTATGCTGGGAGTGGTGCATAGACCGCGAATTGGGCAGGATTAAACCCTACTCAGCTTCAAAGGAATGTCTATCATGCGCACGACCAGGCAATTCAGCATCACCCTGCCGAACGAGATGGCAGACGTTGTGAAATCCAAGGTGGCGGCCGGCGAGTACGCTACGGAAAGCGAAGTCATCCGGGACGGATTGCGCGTCCTGATGGCTCGCGACCGCGCCATGGAAAACTGGCTTCAGGAGCAAGTGGGGGCGGCCTATGACGCACTGAAGGCCGATCCAACACGAGTGGTTGCTGTTAACGGGGTGAGAGCCAGGCTCGCAGCCGAACACAAAACCGCCACTGCAAAGACGTGATGCCGTTTACCGTCGTTTTCACGCCAGAGGCGGAGGAATAACTGGCTGCAATCTATCGTCGCGGCCAGGGCATCGCCAGAAACCGCGGAGCGCTATACCAACGCCATTGTCTCGTATTGCGAGGCGATGCAGTCCTTCCCGCATCGAGGCACCCGCCGCGATGACATTCGTACTGGCCTGCGCATCACGAACTACAAAAAACGGCCCGTGATCGCCTTTGCGGTGGACGCGGACAGGGTATCCATCATTGGCGTGTTCTACGGGGGACAGGATTATGAGGCCGATTTACTGTCCGACCTGGACGGCTAGTGTTGCGTTGCATTCTGTTTGGAACTTATAGCCATGTAATAACGGCCTCGTAGGTCGGGTTTTAACCCGACATGTCGGGCTGAAGCCCGACCTACAAGGGATTGCACATAAGTGCCGTCAAGAATGCAGCACTACACTATTGATCCGGCACGAATTAAACATGACTACCGTTCGCCCTGAGCCTGTCGAAGGGCTGCGCAGACAGGCTCAGCACGAACGAACTCACGGATAAATCTGGCCGGATCAATAGTGCATGGCTGTTGCTGCTTTAGCAGCTTACAGACATGGCCTCCCCCTCGCGGGGACAACCACGGTCTGCCCCTTGCGGATGGATATTCAGCTGCCGTAGACCTTGCGCCGCACCCGCTTCTTGCGCCGCATCCGCGTTGCTTCGCTTTCGTTCAGCGGGCCGCGTGTCTTGCCTGCAAACGGATTGCTGGCGCCGCCTTCCTTGATCTGGATTCGCAACGGCGTGCCCTGCAGCTTGAACGCCTTGCGGAAACTGCTTTCCAGATAGCGCTTGTAATCGTCGCGCAGGCCTTCCAGCGCATTGCCGTGCAGGATGATGACCGGCGGATTCTTGCCGCCCTGGTGGGCGTAGCGCGGCTTGGGGCGGAACAGTCCGTTCTTGGGCGGCGCGTGCTGTTCCACCGCCATCTCCAGCACCCGCGTGAGCTTGGGCGTCGACAGCTTGATGAAGGCGGCGGCGTGCGCGGCTTCGATGTCCTTCAGCAGGTTTTCCAGGCCCTTGCCCTTCAGCGCCGAAATGTAGTTGAAGCGGGCAAAGTCGAGAAACGCCAGCTTGCGCCCGATGTCGCGCTTGACGTCCTCGCGCTGCTCGGCAGAAAGCCCGTCCCACTTGTTGACCGCGACCACCAGCGCGCGCCCGGTTTCCAGCACGAATCCGGCCAGATGCGCGTCCTGCTCGGAAATGTTCTCGTGCGCGTCGAGCACCAGCACCACCACATTGGCATCCTCGATCGCCTGCAGGGTTTTGATGACGGAGAATTTTTCCACCGTCTCGAACACCTTGCCGCGACGGCGCAGGCCGGCGGTGTCGATCAGGATGTAGGGCTTGCCGTCGCGCTCGAACTCGACGTAAATCGAATCGCGCGTGGTGCCCGGCTGATCGAACGCGATCACGCGCTCCTCGCCCACCAGCGTGTTGACCAGCGTCGACTTGCCGACGTTGGGGCGCCCCACCAGCGCGATCTTGGGGATGCCAAAATCGTCGCGTTTCTCTTCCTCTTCGGAAAACGGCGCCAGCGCCTCGGCCACCAGGTCGGACACGCCGTCGCCATGCGCGCTGGAAATGGCCAGCGGCTGGCCCAGCGCCAGTTCGTGAAACTCGGCGGTGATCACGGCAGCGTTCATGCCCTCCGCCTTGTTGACCGCGAGCAGCACCGGGCATGACGCGCGGCGCAGGCGGTCGGCGATCAACTTGTCCTGCGGCGTCAGGCCTGCCCGCGCATCGACCAGGAAAATGATGGCGTCGGCCTCGTCGATGGCCTGCAGCGTCTGCCGCGCCATTTCTGCGAGGATGCCGTCGGTGACGACCGGCTCCAGACCGCCCGTGTCGACCACCAGATAGGGCTTTTCACCGAGGCGCCCGCGCCCGTAATGGCGATCGCGCGTCATCCCCGGCAGGTCGTGCACCAGCGCGTCGCGCGTGCCGGTGAGACGGTTAAAGAGGGTGGACTTGCCGACGTTGGGCCGGCCGACCAGAACCAGGGTAGGGAGCATTAGCTAAAATTCGAATCCATAAACATTTGCAAGGCGGCCACCAAAAACAGCTGCGTCCGCCTTATCGATCAATCATCAAGTCGCTCAAGACTCACCTGAGTCTGAACGCGACGACGCTGCCCTTGTCGGTCTGCACCGCGAAACCCGGCCCGATGTCGACCGGCGCCGTGCGCACGCTGCTGTCGACCCTGGCGCGCGCAACGAAGCTGCCGTCATCGGCCGACAGCACATGCACGACCCCTTCGCCGTCGGCCACCACCACCCAGTCGCCAAGCGCCAGCGGCGCGGTCACCTGACGGCGCGCCAGCGTGTCCTGCCGCCAGCCGGCGCGGCCGCTGGCTTTGTCGTAGGCGGTGACGGCATCCTTGTCGTCGGTGACGTAGACATTGCGTTCGTCCATCGCCAGCCCGCTGTTGCTGGAAGTGTCGCGCGCCCACAGCGGCGAACCGCTCTGGCGGTCGAAGCAGGCCACGCGTCCCTGGTAGGCGACGGCGCACACCTGGCGTTCGTCCACCACCGGATGGCCCATCACATCGGCCACCCGTTCGAGTTCGGTCGCCCCGCGCGGCAATGCCACCGTGGCCTCCCACAGCTGCGCGCCGTTGGCGGCATTGAGCGCAACCAGCTTGCCGCCGGGGAAGCCGGCGTACAGCACCTCGTCGCGCACCACCATGCCGCCCGACCCGCGCAGGCTCAGTGCCGGCAGGCTGCGGCTGTACAGCCACTTGCGGCTGCCGTCGGCCACGGCGAGGCCATGCACGCGGCCATCGCCAGTGCGGGCAATCACCATGTCGGCGACGGCCAGCAACTGTCCGGTCACCTCGCTCGACAGCGCCACTTTCCAGCGCACCGCGCCGCTGGCCCGATCCAGCGCCAGCAAATCGCCCTTGCCGCTTCCCGCCAGCACCAGTCCCTGGCCCGCACCGGCCCCGGCGGACAGCTTCACGCCGGCATCGGTGCTCCACACCGTCCGACCGTTTGCCACGGCAATGCGCACCACCCGGCTGCCGCCCGCGGCGAAGACGTCATCGCCCTCGGCCTGCGGGTGAAACAAATAGCCGGCGGTATCGCCGGTTTCGACTTTCCAGGCCGGGTCAAGGCTGACGGTCGGCTTGAACTCGACCAGTTCGGCCGGCTTCGCCTTGGCCGGACCGGAATCAAACCAGCCACCGACCGTGCCGCACCCCGACAAAGCCAGCGCCAGGCCGACGACCATCCAACGCATCTTCATTTGGCCTCCCCTCCCAGCGCGTCGAGCTTCAATTCGACGATGTTGCGATACGCGTTGTCTGCCGCCATCTTGCCGAAGGCGGCCTGGTAGGCGGCACGCGCCTCGGCCGGCTTGCCCTGCGCCAGCAGCACGTCGCCTTTCAGGTCATGGAAGCGGAAGGCAAATGCATCGCTATGGGTGGCGGACAGGGTTTTCATGGCGGCGTCATATTGCTTCTGGTCGAGCTGCACTCCGCCCAGCCGCAGGCGCGCCAGATCCTTGACCGCGGGTTCCTTGCTGTTGGCCACCGCCCATTCCAGCTGGGCCTGCGCGCTTTTCAGATCCTTGGCGCCGACGTTCAGCCTGGCCAGCAACAGCGCCGCACGCGGCGCGTAGGCGGTGCCCTTGTACTGGTCGATCAGCATCGCGCCCGCGTCGCGCGCCGCCTTGACATCGTTGGCCTCCAGCGACTGGGTGAGCTTTTCATACACGGTTGCGGCTTCCAGGCTTTGCGTCACCACCTGGTTCTGCCAGTAGCGCCAGCCCGCCGCCGCCGCAACCGCCACGGCGAGTCCGACCATCACCAGGTTGCCCCAGCGTTTCCACCAGGCCTTCAGTTCGTCCAGCCGTTCCTGTTCGTCGAGATCGTAGGTTGCCATTGCGTTTATGCCTTTTCAGTTGATGCCTGTTTCAGATATTCGATTGCCAGCGCCACCTCGACGCGGGTCTGTCCGGCCGTGCCGCGCAGGGGTTTCAGCGTCACCTGCCGGGCGTTGACTTCGTCGTCGCCGATGATCACCGCATAGCGTGCGCGGCTCGCATCGGCCTTTTTCATTTGCGACTTGAAGCTGCCGCCGCCGCAGTGCAGGACGGCGGCGAGTCCTGCGCCGCGCAGCGCGGATGCCACCTGCCAGGCGTATGCCTGGGCCGCGTCGCCGGCATGAACGATATACGCATCCGGCACCGCTGTCGCCAACGGCGTGCCGGCGACCTCCATCAGCGACAGCAGCCGCTCGATGCCCATGGCGAAACCGGCGGCCGGCGCCGGCTTGCCGCCCAGCTGCTCGATCAGGCCGTCGTAGCGGCCGCCCGCGCACACCGTACCCTGCGCGCCGAGCTGATCGGTCACCCACTCGAACACGGTGCGATTGTAATAGTCGAGCCCGCGCACCAGCCGCGGGTTGATCTCGAACGCGATGCCGTTGGCGCGCAGCAGCGCCTGCAGCGCATCGAAATGCGCCAGCGCCGCCTCGTCAAGCTCGTCCATCAGCCTGGGCGCGGCGTCGTTCAATGCCTGCATCGCCGGGTTCTTGCTGTCGAGAATGCGCAGCGGATTGCTGTGCAGCCGCCGCTTCGAATCCTCGTCGAGAACGTCCTGATGCGCCTCGAAATAGGCGATCAATTTTGCACGATGCCGATGCCGCGATTCGATGTCGCCCAGGGTGTTGATCTGCAGCATCGGCGCGATGCCGAGTTCACGCCAGAGGTCGGCACACATGATAATCAGTTCGGCATCGACGTCCGGTCCGGAAAAGCCGAGTGCCTCGACACCGACCTGGTGGAACTGCCGGTAGCGGCCCTTCTGCGGACGTTCGTGGCGGAACATCGGACCGGTGTACCACAGGCGCTTGCCGCCGTCGTACAGCAGATTGTGCTGGATCACCGCGCGAACCGACGACGCCGTGCCTTCCGGGCGCAGCGCCAGCGATTCGCCGTTCAGCTCGTCGACGAAGGTGTACATCTCCTTCTCGACGATGTCGGTCACCTCGCCAATGGCACGCTTGAACAGGCCGGTGTGCTCGAGGATCGGCGTACGCATTTCGCGGTAGCCGTAGCGCCGCAGCCAGTCGCGCACGATCGCCTCGAACGCCTGCCAGGTGTCGGTGGCATCGGGCAGGAGGTCGTTCATGCCGCGCACGGATTGAATGTTGTTGCTCATCTAAAAATCTCACCACAGAGACACAGAGGCACGGAGAAAACTGTGCGTGATATCCAACCGCTTTCCTCTGTGTCTCTGTGTCTCTGTGCCTCTGTGGTTAATGGTTTACTTGCCAGCGCCATAACGCCTGCACACGTAGTCTTCGACGATCGCCTGGAAATCCGCGGCGATGCGGTCGCCCTTCAGCGTCACCGTTTTTTCACCGTCGACGTACACCGGCGCGACCGGCACTTCGCCGGTGCCAGGCAGCGAGATGCCGATGTTGGCGTGCTTGGATTCGCCGGGGCCGTTGACCACGCAGCCCATCACCGCCACCTGCATGGATTCGACGCCGGGATACTGGCTGCGCCAGACCGGCATCTGCCTGCGCAGATAACTTTCGATGTCCTGCGCCAGTTCCTGGAACACGGTCGAGGTGGTGCGGCCGCATCCGGGGCAGGCGGTGACCTGCGGGGTGAACGCGCGCAGGCCGAGCGCCTGCAGTATTTCCTGGCCGACGCGGACTTCCTGGGTACGGTCGCCGCCCGGTTCCGGCGTCAAAGAAATTCGTATGGTGTCACCGATGCCTTCCTGCAGCAGCACCGCCAGGGCTGCGGTCGAGGCGACGATGCCCTTCGAGCCCATGCCGGCCTCGGTCAGCCCCAGGTGCAGCGGATAATCGCACTGCGACGCAAGATCGCGATACACGGAAATGAGGTCCTGCACCCGGCTCATTTTGCACGACAGGATGATCCTGTCGCCGCCCAAGCCCAGTTCCTCGGCCTTTTTCGCCGATTCCAGGGCGGAAGCCACCATCGCGCGGCGCATCACTACCTCGGCATCTTCCGGCTGCGCAAGACGCGCGTTGTCGTCCATCATGCGCGCCGCCAGCGCCTGGTCGAGGCTGCCCCAGTTGACGCCGATGCGCACCGGTTTGTCGTAGCGACAGGCCACTTCGATCAGTGTGGCGAACTGCTCGTCGCGCTTGTTGCCGCGCCCGATGTTGCCGGGGTTGATGCGGTACTTGGCGAGCGCCTCGGCGCACTCCGGCACCTGGGTCAGCAGCTTGTGGCCGTTGAAGTGGAAGTCGCCGATCAGCGGCACGCGGCAGCCCAGCACATTGAGGCGCTCGCGGATACGCGGCACCGCGGCGGCGGCTTCCAGCGTGTTGACGGTGATGCGCACCACCTCGGAACCGGCCTCGGCGAGCGCCTGCACCTGGCGCACGGTACCGTTGATATCAACGGTATCGGTGTTGGTCATCGACTGCACCACCACGGGCGCATCGCCACCGACCAGCACATGGCCGACCCGCACCTGGCGGGTTGGACGACGGATAATTTGGGACATCATTCTTCCAGAGTAAAGCGGGCGACCGTCACCTCAATAAAGGGCTCCAGGTCGATGGGGCGGCCGTTGTACGTCAGGCGCACTTGCGCTGCGTTGCCGATCACCACCTCGAACGGCGGCTGGCCCGGGATATCGGCCTTCGTACCGGCCGGGTTGAGCTGGCGATGCAGCATGCGGCCGCTGCCATCCTTGATTTCGACCCAGGCCTCGTCGCCGAATTCGAGATGCAGCACGCCGTTGATCGCCGGGGCTTCGGGCGCCACGGGGGCTTCAGCCGCGGCCGGCTCGCTGGTCCCGGCCGCAGGTAAGGCCGGCGCTACGGGGGCAACTTCAACGGCAGGGAGTGCGGCTTCCGCCGGTTCCGTAACGGGCGCGGGAACCGCGACCGGTGTGGAACGGGTTTGCGCAGCGGACGACGCCTGCTTGCCCGTGTCATCCTCTCCCGCGCTGTTGAGCCACCAATACAGCGCCACGGGCACCGCCACCAGCACCAGCAAACCCAGCAGCAGCGGGATCAGCCAGGGCGAACTCAACCAGGAATGCGGCGGGGGCGGCGCGGCATGACTGACCTCGGCCGGCTCGGCCGGTGCACCTGCCATGCATGCCAGCAGCGCTTCGGGCGCAAGCCCCAACAGGCGCGCGTAGTTGCGGACAAACCCGCGGGCGAACACGGGCGGATCGAGGCTCTCGAAATCATCCGTCTCCATGGCCTCGACCTGGCGCTGCATCAGGCGCAGGCGCATAGCGGCATCTTCCAGCGTGATGCCCTGCGCTTCGCGCGCATCACGCAAAATCTGCCCGACCGAGGGTTGCCCGCTCTCGCTCATTCGTATTGCCCCGTCAGCAGCAGCCGCGCCTCATTCGAATCGGGGAAGCGCTTGCGCAGCTGCAGGCCGTAAGCCGCCTCCTGCGCGCGGTCGCCCAGTTTGCGCTCCAGCCGCACCCCCAGCCACAGGCTTTCCGCGGTCGGCGGCGCCAGCTCGGCGTGGCGCCCAAGCAGGCGCTGCGTTTCCATGATCCGGCCCTGACGGAAATTCAGCCCGGCCAGCTTCAGCACGGTGTTGGGGTTGTCGGGTTGCAGCTTGAGCGACTTCAGCAGATTGGCTTCGGCCAGCGCGAGGTCGCCTTTCTTTTCGGCGCACAGGCCGGCGTTCGCCATGGCCTGCTCGGGGTAGGCGTACAGCGGATTGCGCAGGGCGATGCTGAACTGTTCGAGCCCTTCGTCGTAACGGCCGCGAGTGCAGAGGAACCAGCCGAAATTGTTGCGCGCTACCGAGTCGCCGCGATCCAGATCGATGGCGCGGCGGAAATTTTCCTCGGCCAGCTTGTCTTCGGCCAGCTCCATGTAGATCAGGCCGTAGACGTTGTAGGCCGGGCCGAAACGGTTGTCGGCGGTAATCGCCTTGCGCAGCTCGTCGAGCGCGACCTTGTACTGGGCGCGGGAAAAATAGGCCCCGGCCAGGTCGGTGAAGGCACGCGCGCGCTGACGGCTTTCGCTGTCGACCTGCGTGCCGGCGACACCGCCGCCGCTATCCGCCGGCTGCTGCGCACAGCCCGCCAGCAGCGCCGCTGCCAGTATGCCCATCCATTTTTTCACGCCGTCTCCTTGTGCATTCGTTTCATCACGCGCCCGCTCTTGTCGGCCACTTTGCCTGCCAGCTGGCCGCACGCGGCGTCGATGTCGTCGCCGCGCGTCTTGCGCGTGGTGACCACCAGTCCGGCGTCCTGCAGGATCTCGCGGAATACGCGCATCGCCTCGGCGCGGGGCTTTTCATAACCGGAATCCGGAAACGGATTGAACGGAATGAGATTGAATTTGCACGGCACGTCATGCACCAGTTCGATCAGCTGGCGCGCATGCTCGGGCGCATCGTTCACCCCGGCCAGCATCACGTATTCGAAGGTAATGAAATCGCGCGGCGCATGCACCAGATAGCGCCGGCATGCCGCCATCAGCTCTCGCAACGGGTACTTCCTGTTGATCGGCACAATCTGGTCGCGCAACGCATCATTGGGCGCGTGCAGGCTCACCGCCAGCGCCACCGGGCAGCGTTCGGCCAGCCGGTCCATCGCCGGCACCAGCCCCGAGGTCGACACCGTCACCCGCCGCCGCGAAAGGCCATAGGCATGGTCGTCGAGCATGATGCCGAGCGCGGTCACCACATTCTCCAGATTCGCCAGCGGCTCGCCCATGCCCATCATCACCACATTGGTCACCGGCCGGTCGGAAATTTCGCCTGCGCCGTGATTGAGCGCGGTGCGGTTGGGCTCGGTCTTCAGGCCGTGATGCGCCACCCACAGCTGGCCGATGATTTCGGCCACCGTCAGATTGCGGTTGAAGCCCTGCCGTCCGGTCGAGCAGAAGGTGCACTCCAGCGCGCAGCCAACCTGCGACGACACGCACAGGGTGCCGCGATCCTCTTCCGGGATGAATACGGTCTCGATGCCGTTTGCCACCCCCACATCGAACAGCCACTTGCGCGTGCCGTCGGTCGAGGTATGCGCGTAGCTGATCGCAGGCGGCGCCACCACCGCCTGCTGCTGCAGCTTCTCGCGCAGGCTTTTGGCGATATCGGTCATCTGCGCAAAATCCGCCACCCCAGCCTGATGCACCCAGTGGAACACCTGCCTGGCGCGAAACGGCTTTTCGCCGAGTTCGCCGAACCAGGCGGTCAGTCCGTCGAGGTCGAAATCAAGCAGGTTTTGCGGCATGCGTATGCGTTTAGCGGCCGGCGTAGACTTCGCAGGCGGGGAAGAAATAGGCGATTTCGATCGCAGCGGTTTCCGGCGCGTCGGAGCCATGCACCGCGTTGGCATCGATGCTCTCGGCGAAATCGGCGCGAATGGTGCCGGCCTCGGCCTTCTTCGGGTCGGTCGCGCCCATCAGCTCGCGGTTCCTGGCGATCGCGTCTTCGCCTTCCAGCACCTGCAGAACGACCGGGCCGGAGATCATGAACTCGACCAGATCCTTGAAGAAGGGACGCTCGCGGTGCACCCCGTAGAAGCCTTCGGCTTCCTGACGCGACAGGTGCTTCATCCTGGATGCCACCACCTTGAGACCATTGCTCTCGAAGCGGCTGACGATCTTGCCGACCACGTTTTTGGCGACGGCATCGGGTTTGATAATGGAAAAGGTGCGCTGAACAGCCATGTGTATGCTCCGGAAAATGAGAAAAAACGTTTAAAAAACCATGAAAATCAGCCCGCTAGCATAACATGCCCCACCCTGGACTGTCTTGTTGTACAGCTAGTCCGCGACGCGCGGCAGCACCCCGGCTTCACCAGGTGCGGCAAGCAGATCGGCTTCAAGGCCGATCCCCGCCGCCCACGCCAGCCGCCCGTCGCACCACAACAGCGGCAAACGATCGCGCTGCCAGGATGGGATCGCCTGTTCCTGCAGCAGGTTCTTCAGGCTGCGATGAGGGCCGCCGGGATGCAGGCGCAGGCGTTCGCCGCCCTGCCGCACCCCCAGCGTCACTTCGCCTGCTGCCAGCACGTCGCGCTTCAGGCCGGCGCCGGTCACCGCTTCCATCCGCACGTGCACCCCGGCGGCGGCCACCCAGAGCGACGCCTCGCCCTGCCAGCGAACCGGCGCGGCCGGGGCGGGCGCCGGCGGAACCAGATATGCGCCGCCGCGAAAGCGCCACAATTCCACCGTCCCCAGCCCGACGCACACCCGCGCATCGCGACCCGCGTCCCGCAACTGATGCAGCGCCTCGTCGAGCCGCCGGGCGTTGGGCATGGGCTGGCCGTGCCGCTCAATGAAATAGCGCAGCAGGTTGCGCGCGCGCGCGCGGGACAAGCCGGCCAGCAGCGCGCAATCGAGCCGTTCGCCGGCAATGGCTGTCTCCGCATCGAGCCGCGCCAGGTCGTCCAGCAAGTCGGCAGCATCGGCCTGCAACGCGGCCGCGCGCGCGAGGGTGGCGCTGCTGCCGGGAAAATGCGCAGCCAGGAGCGGCATCACCTGCCGGCGCAGCGCATTGCGGCGGTAGCGGATGTCGCGATTGCTCTCGTCGTCGACCCAGGTCAGGCCGTGTGACTGCGCATAATCCAGCAGCCCGGCACGCGTCACGCCCAGCAGCGGCCTGAGTTGCGCTGCGCGCCAGCCGGGCCGGGATTGCAGTTCGGCCATCGCCGCCAGGCCTTTCGGTCCGGCGCCGCGCAGCAACTGCAACAGAAGGGTTTCGGCCTGGTCGTCCTGCTGGTGCGCAGTGAGCAGAAAGTCCGCGTCCAGCGCGGCAAAGATGCGCTGGCGCTCGCGCCGCGCAGCGGCTTCGATACCCGCCGCATCGTCGCGCGCGATCACTACATGATGGATGCTGGATTCAAGCCCGTGCGATGCGCAAAGCCGCGCGCAGAAATCGGCCCAGGTGTCGGCATGGGGCGACAGCCCGTGGTGCACATGCACGACCCACAGTTCAAAGGGATGTCGATCGCGCAGTGAAAGCAGGACATGCAGCAGGACCACCGAATCGAGCCCGCCCGAGAGCCCCAGCACCAGCCGTGCATGCGGCGGAACGTGGCGGGCAAGCGCGTCCGCCGCGACTGCGCTGACCGGCCTATTTGGCAGGGGTTTCCTTGAAGCGGCCATATGCCCGCAGGCGCTGGTAACGCGCGGCCAGCAGGGCATCGAGTGACGGCTTGCGCAACTCGGCCAGAGTGTCGGTAAGCGCGCGGCGCATCGACTGGAACATGGCGTCCCAGTCGCGCTGCGCACCACCCAGTGGTTCTTCGATGATGCGGTCGACCAGCCCGTTGGCCTTCAGGCGGTCGGCGGTGATGCCCAGGGTTTCGGCGGCAACCGAAGCCTTGTCGGCGCTCTTCCACAGAATCGAGGCGCAGCCTTCGGGCGAAATCACGGAATAGGTCGAATATTGCAGGATCATCGTGCGATCGCCGACGCCAATGGCCAGCGCGCCGCCCGAGCCGCCCTCTCCGACGATGGAGCAGATGATCGGCGTCTGCAACTCGGCCATCACATACAGGTTGCGCGCGATCGCCTCGGACTGCCCGCGCTCCTCGGCGCCGATGCCGGGATAGGCGCCGGGGGTGTCGATGAAAGTGAAAATCGGCAGCCGGAATTTTTCCGCCAGGCGCATCAGCCGCAAGGCCTTGCGGTAGCCTTCCGGACGCGGCATGCCGAAATTGCGGACGATCTTTTCCTTGGTGTCACGGCCTTTCTGGTGACCGATCACCATCACCGGCTCGCCGTTGAAGCGCGCCATGCCGCCGACAATCGCGGCGTCGTCGGCGTAGGCTCGGTCGCCGTGCAGTTCGGCGAAATCGGTGAACAGCCCCTGCACGTAATCGAGCGTATAGGGCCGTTGCGGATGGCGCGCCACCTGCGACACCTGCCAGGCGTTGAGCTTGGCGTAGATATCCTTGGTCAGTGTCTGGCTTTTTTTCTGCAGGCGGCGGATTTCCTCCGAAATATCGAGGGCGGAGTCGTCCTGCACGAAGCGCAGTTCTTCGATCTTGGCTTCGAGCTCGGCGATCGGCTGCTCAAAGTCGAGGAAGGTGGTTTTCATCGATGGTCTTCATCAAGCTGTCACGAAAACAGGTTAGCCGGGGATTTTAACAGCCCGGCGCCATTTACCGCCGGATCGGCGCCGCAGCTCAATGATGGTTATGGCCGTGGGCGCCGTGCGCATGGCGATGCTGGATCTCGTCCGGCGTCGCCGCACGCACGTCGGACACCACGCACCGGAAATGCACCGCCTGCCCGGCGTAGGGGTGATTGCCGTCAACCACCACCTTGTCTTCGGCAATGTCGGTCACGGTGTAGAGCATTTCCTGGCTGCCGTCGACCGGCGATCCAACGAACTGCATGCCGACCTCGATGTCATCGGGGAAACCCTCGCGCGGCTCCAGCCGCACCAGCTCATCTTCGTACTCGCCGAAAGCATCGGCGGGCTGCAGTTTGAGGTCGGCCGTATCGCCCGCGGCCTTGCCTTCCAGCGCCTCTTCCACCAACGGAAAGATATTGTCATAGCCGCCGTGCAGATAGCTGACGGGCTCGTCGCTTTCCTCCAGCAGCTTGCCTTCCAGGTCACGGACGATGTAGGTAAGGGTGACGACGGTGTCTTTGCTGATAATCAATTGAGGTCCTTTACAAGTTGAAGCACTTCCGCCGCGTGACCGCGGCTGGGAACGCCGTACAGGGCGTGACGAATGACGCCCTGTTTGTCGATGATGAAAGTGGCACGCACCGCGCTCCGGCGCATGACGCCGTCCACTTCCTTGTCCTGCAGCACGCCATAAGCCTCACTGGTCGCGTGTTCCTTGTCGGCCAGCAGGCGCACGCCGATGCCGTGCTTGTCGCGAAACTCGCCATGCTTGATGCAGTCGTCGCGCGACACCCCGAGCACACTGGCGCCCCGTTTGGCGAAGTCGTTTTCCAGTTCGGAAAACTCGATCGCCTCGGCGGTGCAGCCCGGCGTGTCATCGCGCACGTAAAAAAACAGCACGAGGTTCTTCCCCCGGAACTGGGACGATTCGATGATATTCATGTCCGCGTCGGGATTGGAAAAACCCGGCGCGCGATCTCCTGCTTTCAACATGCGAAACGCTATCCTCTATTTTTCGGCAGCATTTTAACAGGGCGCACCCGCTCGTCTCGTATCGTTATAATTATTTCCTAAAGGTGACAACCCAGGAAACCGACGTGTCCCCAAACCAGTCCACGAGCACTTTTGAAACCCCCGCCGAATTCCGTGCCGCATTCGACGCCTTGCTGGCCGGCACGCATCGCCAGCTGCGTTTATACGACCACGACCTGGGCCTGCTGGAACTCGACCATGCGCCGCGCCACGCGAGCCTGCGCGCGTTGTGCGTCGCCGGCGGCGGGCGGCGAATCGAGCTGCTGCTCGACGACATCAGCCTCGTGGCACGCAGGCATCCCCACCTGATGCAACTGGTGCGCAACTTCGGCCACGTCCTCGAAATTCGCCAGGCCGACCCCGATGCGCCGCGTCCCGATGAGGCGTTTGTGCTCGCCGACCGCCAGGGCGTGGCGCTGCGCGCCGACAAGGCTGCGGTGCGTGGCACGCTCCACCTCGATGACGCGCGCAATGCGGTGCGGTTGAATCAGAATTTCGAGGGCATGTGGCAGCGTTCGCAGGCCAGCGTATCCGCGACGACGCTGGGTTTGTGAATTTTCGGGGACCGCGGCAATCGGCTCAGCGCCGGTCCACCCAGCGAATGCCTGCCAGCGCGATGACCAGGAAAATCAGCAGCGGCAGCACCGATACCGCCACGGCCGGCCAATTGTTCAGCAGGCCCAGGTGGCCGAACAGCCGGCTCAGCAGATGGAAGCCGAGGCCAGCCAGAATACCGAGGAAAATCATGCCGCTGGTGCCGCCCGAGCGCGGCCCCCGGATGGCGAACGGCATGGCAACCAGCATCATGATCGGGATGACGAAGGGACTGAAGAATTTCGACCACAGCGCAAGTTCGTAACGCGTCGCTTTCTGGTTGTTTTGCTTGAGGTGCGCGATGTAGCGCCAGAGGGTGCGCGCCGACATTTTTTCCGGTGCGACCAGCAGCACGCCAAGGATATCGGGTGTGAGCACCGACTGCCATTCCTGGCTGGCGCGACGTTCGGCGCGAATGCCGTCCGCATCAAACCGCGTTTCCACCACCTGCCGCAGATCCCAGGCCTGTTGATTGCCGCGCCAGCCGGCCTGCTCGGCGGCGCGGATCCAGCCCAGCTGGCCTTCAGCGTCGAAGCCGTAAATCTCGATGCCGCGCAGCGTGTTGTCGGGCATCACTTCGCGCACATTGATAAAGGCACTGCCGTCCTTGACCCACAGCCCGGAGCGGAATTGCTGCGCGACCACCGAGCGGGTGGCCGACAGCTTGTAGCGCTGCGCCGCCTGCTCCGACCATGGCGCCACGTATTCGCCGAGCACCAGCACCAGCAGCGACAGCAACGTCCCGATGACCGCGAAATATCCCGCCACCCGCCAGTTGGAGAGGCCCGATACACGCATCACCGCGTATTCCGAATTACCCACCAGGCGCGACAGCGCGAACAGCGTACCGATCAGTGCCGCCACCGGCAGGATTTCATACAGATGCCCGGGAACGCTGAGCGACACCACGACGGCGGCCTGCCCCAGCCCATAGTTGTTGCGGCCCAGGTTGCCGAGCTCCTGCATCACGTCAAAAAACGCAAACAGCACCACCAGCGCCAGCAGGACGAATCCCGATGCCATCAGCACCTGCCCCGCCAGATAGCGCGCCAGCAGACTCACGGTCGCCTCCGGCGCGGGGCATGCTGGCGCGAGCGCCGGTAAAACAGAACGACTACAGCGAACAGCATCAGCAGATGCGACGCCCACATCCCGACCAGGGGATTCAGCTTGTCCTGCGCCACCCAGGCCTGCGACAGCGACAGCAGGTTGTTGTAGACGAAATACAGCAGCAGCGCGATCACCAGCCCCCAGGAGCGACGCGCCCGCGTGTTGACGAAGCTGAGCGGAATCGCCATCACGGCGAGAATCAGCGCGGAAAGCGGCACTCCCAGCCGCCACAGCAACTGGGCGCGCGCCGGGGGGGTGGCATCCGCCAGCAGTTCGGCCACCGACATCTGGCGGATGCTGGTGGCCCTGGCGCCCACGGCGACCGGATCGAGCCGCATCCAGTAGCGCTCGAACCGCACGACGCGGTAATCGAGCTGACCGGGCGTGCCTTCGTAACGGCGACCTTCCTTGAACACCAGGTAGCGCGAGCCGTCCGGCAGCTGGGTGTAATCGCCTTCGCGCGCGACCACCAGGCCGAGCTGGCCGTCGATGCGCGACTGCATGAAGACGTTGCGCACGATGCCGGTCAGCGGGTTGAGCGACTCGACGTAATAGACGCGCTGGCCGGCGCTGGATTCGGCGAACAGGCCGGGGGCGATCAGCGCGCTTTCGCTGCGGCTCTTCAGTTCCTGGCCATATTCGCTTTTCTTGGTTTGCACCCACGGATTGAGCACCAGCGTCAGCAACAGGATCACCAGTGAAAACGGCACCGCGAAAATCAGCACCGGCCGCATCCATTGGGTGAGCGACAGACCGGCGTTGAACCAGATCACCATTTCGCTGTCGCGCCACATGCGCGACAAGGGCAGCAACACGCCCGCAAACAGCGCAATCGTCATCAAAACCGGCAGAAAATACAGCAGCGAGAAGCCGAGAAAGACGAACACCGCCTCGTTGGCGAGTTCGCCGCGTGCCACGTCGCCGAGCAGGCGGATAAACAGCACCACCAATGCAATCGCCACCAGCACCGTCAGTACGGCGCCGGTGGTGAGGCCCATCTCGCGGGTCAGTGCGCGGCGGTACAGCATGAAAGCGTCGGGGTGAAGGCGTGCGGCACGCGCGGGTTTTGACAAGCAGCCGCGCCTGCGCCAATAATCGCCGAATCGGCAACGCCGGCCATCGGCGCATCGGCAAATTGTATTTTTTTGAGCACAGACATGAAAAACCGGGAAATCGAACTCGAATTTAGCATAAAAAGCGGCGCCCCCGAAAAGCAGCGCAGCGCCTGCGTCGTCGTCGGCGTCTTCGAAAGCCGCAAGCTGTCCGGGCCTGCCATCGACATCGACCGCGCCAGCGACGGTTATCTGTCGGAGATCCTGCGCGGCGGCGACATGGAAGGCAAGGCCGGCAGCACGCTGCTGCTGCACAGGGTGCCCAACATTCTGGCCGACCGCGTGCTGCTGGTCGGCCTCGGCAAGGAGCGCGACTTCCACGAAAAAGCCTACCGCGACGCCATCGCCTGCGCCGTCAGGACCCTGCGCGACACCGGCTCGATGGAAGCGGCCATCACGCTTTCCGAAATCCCGGTGAAGAAGCGCGACGTGACCTGGAACATCGAGCAGGCGGTGATCAGCGCGCACGACGCGCTGTACCGTTTCGACCGCATGAAGAGCAAGCCGGACGAGGCGCGCCGCCCCTTGAAGCGCATCACCTTCGCCGTGTCGCGGCGCGGCGAGCTCAAATTCGGCGACACCGGCCTCGCGCACGGCCTGGCCATCGCCCGCGGCATCGACCTTGCCAAGGATCTGGGCAACACGCCGTCCAACATCTGCACCCCCGAATACCTGGCCAACGAGGCGAAAAAGCTGGCCAAGTCCCACGGCTTCGGCTGCGAGATCCTCGATTACGCGGCCTGCGAGAAGCTCGGCATGGGTTCATTCCTGTCGGTTGGCAAGGGCAGCGACAAGCCGCCGCGCTTCATCGTGCTGAAGCACGAGGGCGGCAAAAAAGACGACAAACCCGTGGTGCTGGTCGGCAAGGCGGTCACCTTCGACGCCGGCGGCATTTCGCTCAAGCCGCCCGCCGAAATGGACGAGATGAACTACGACATGAGCGGCGGCGGCGCGGTCATCGGCGTCTTCCGCGCCATCGGCGAACTGGGGCTGGCGCTCAACGTCGTCGGCCTCATCCCGGCCTGCGAGAACATGCCGGATGCGAACGCCAACAAGCCGGGCGATATCGTGACCTCGATGTCCGGCCAAACCATCGAAATCCTCAACACCGATGCCGAAGGCCGCCTGATCCTGTGCGACGCGCTGACCTACGCCGAGCGCTTCGAACCCGATGCGGTGATCGACCTGGCCACCCTCACCGGCGCCTGCGTGATCGCGCTGGGCGCCCACCCCAGCGCGCTCTTCAGCAACCACGACCCGCTGGCGCGCGAGATCGAGCACGCCGCCGACCATGCGTGGGACCGCGTCTGGCGCATGCCGCTATGGGAGGACTACCAGGAGCAGCTAAAGAGCAGCCTCGCCGACATGGCCAATATCGGCGGCCGCCCGGCCGGTTCGATCACCGCCGCCTGCTTCCTGTCGCGCTTCGCCAGGAAATACCACTGGGCGCATCTGGACATCGCCGGCACCGCCTGGAAGGGCGGCCGCGAGAAGAAAGGCTCGACCGGACGCCCGGTCTCGCTGCTGGTACATTTTCTGCTGAACCGCGCACAGAAATAATCCGGCGGACGTGACCGAAATCCTGTTTTACACCTTCGCCGACGACCCGCTCGATGTCGCCCGCCGCATCGCCGCCAAGGCGCACAGCCAGGGCAGGCAGGTGATGATTTACGCGCCGGACGCGGCGGTGGCCGACGCCATCGACCGCCTGCTGTGGACGACGCCCGCGCCGGGCTTCGTGCCGCACTGTCGCGACACCGACCCGCTGGCCGGCGAAACGCCGGTACTGATCGGAACCGACACCAATGCCCTGCGCAGCGCCGACGTGATGATCAACCTGCACACCGAACAGCCGCCCGCCTTTGCCCGCTTCGAGCGTCTGGTCGAGATCGTCGGCCCGGATGAAGCCGGCGTCGAACAAGGACGCGAGCGCTGGCGCTTTTACAAGGCGCGCGGCTACGCCCTGCAATCGCACGATCTGCGTCAACCTGGCTAGGTGACATCGATGAGCGAGAGCCCCCTGTTAAGCAAGATGGATGCGCTGCTGAAAAAGCATCGCGGCGGCAACGATGCCGACACGGACGCATCGTCCGGCTCCGCAACGGCTCCCGAAGCCCCCCGGCACATGCCGCCAGCCGACGCCTGGCTGCCGGTGCTGACCGATGTGATCGAGCGCGGCACGCCCCCGGTCGCGTCCGCGCCTGCGACCGCAGCGCGTCCCCCGGCTGCGCAGTCCGCCGAACCCGTAGCGCCCCTAGCCGAGGCGCCCTCTTCCATCGTCAGCGACACCCTGGCCGAGCAGTTGATGAGCGAACTGGCACCCAGATTGTCCGAAGTGATGGAAAGGCAGGTCGCCGCCGAACTGCGCAAGAACCTCGACCAGACCGTAGCCACACTGCTCTCCCAGCTTGATGTCAACGTGCGGGAAATCGTGCGCGAGGCCATCGCCGAAAAACTCAGGCAACCGCGCGACCCGTCAAGCTGAAACTGCGTTTCGGCATCGTTTTTCAAAACGGGGCTTAAGGTTTTCAGGCGGTGTCCAAAGGTTTTTGGGACGTGTCCCAGGGTTTTTTGGGATAATGCCGCCTTTGCGCGCACGCCATGGAACTCGCCAAATCCTTCGAACCGGCTGACATCGAAAAACGCTGGTACGCCCAGTGGGAAAGCGCCGGCTACTTCAAGGCTGGGGATGCGACCGACGCGCCCGCCTACTGCATCATGCTGCCGCCGCCCAATGTCACCGGCACGCTGCACATGGGGCATGCCTTCCAGCACACCCTGATGGACGCCCTCACCCGCTATCACCGCATGGCGGGCGACAACACGCTGTGGCAGCCCGGCACTGACCACGCCGGCATCGCCACCCAGATCGTGGTGGAACGCCAGCTCGACGCGCAGGGCATCTCCCGACACGGCCTCGGCCGCGAGAAGTTTCTCGAAAAGGTGTGGGCGTGGAAGGAACACTCCGGATCCACCATCACCCAGCAGATGCGCCGGCTGGGCACCAGCCCGGACTGGAGCCGCGAGCGCTTCACCATGGACGAGGGCCTGTCGAAGGCGGTCACCGAGGTGTTCGTGAGGCTCTACCGCGAGGGGCTGATCTACCGCGGCAAGCGGCTGGTGAACTGGGACCCGGTGCTCGGTACGGCGGTGTCCGACCTCGAAGTGGTGAGCACGGAGGAAGACGGCTTCATGTGGGATATCAACTATCCGCTTGAAGACGGCTCAGGATTTTTGACCGTCGCCACCACCCGCCCGGAGACCCTGCTCGGCGACAGCGCCGTCGCGGTGCATCCGGAAGACGAGCGCTACAAGCATCTCATCGGCAAGCAGGTGCGCCTGCCGATCGCCGAGCGCAGCATCCCCATCATCGCCGACGACTATGTCGACCGCGAATTCGGCACCGGGGTGGTCAAGATCACCCCGGCACACGACTTCAATGACTGGCAGGTCGGCCAGCGTCACCAGCTGGTGGCGATCAGCGTGCTGACGCTCGACGCCAAAATGAACGAGCTGTGCCCCACCGAATACCAGGGGCTCGACCGCTACGACGCGCGCCAGAAACTGCTCGACGCGCTGCAGGAAAAAGGCCTGCTGGTCTCGGCCAAGCCACACAAGCTGATGATCCCGCGCGGCGACCGCACCCACGCGGCGATCGAGCCGATGCTCACCGACCAGTGGTTCATGAGCATGGAAGGCCTCGCCAAACAGGGCTTGGCCGCAGTCGATTCGGGCGAGCTGAAATTCGTGCCGGAAAACTGGACCACCACCTATCGCCAGTGGCTGGAAAACATCCAGGACTGGTGCGTGTCGCGCCAGCTGTGGTGGGGCCACCGCATCCCCGCGTGGTACGACGCCGACGGCAATTTCTACGTCGCCTACACGGAAGAAGAAGCCAGGAAGCAGGCCGGCGGCCGCGAGCTGACGCAGGACAACGACGTCCTCGATACCTGGTTTTCCAGCGCGCTGTGGCCGTTTTCCACCCTCGGCTGGCCAGAACAGACAAAGGAACTCGAACGCTTCCTGCCGACCTCGGTGCTGGTCACCGGCTTCGACATCATCTTCTTCTGGGTTGCGCGCATGGTGATGATGTCGCTGCACCTCACCGGCAAAGTGCCGTTCCGCGAAGTCTACGTCACGGGTCTGGTGCGTGACTCCGAAGGCCAGAAGATGAGCAAGTCGAAGGGCAACGTGCTCGATCCGATCGACCTCATCGACGGCATCGCGGTCGACGAACTGGTTGCCAAGCGCACCACTGGGCTGATGAACCCCAAGCAGGCCACCAGCATTGAGAAGCGCACCCGCAAGGAATTCCCCGACGGCATCGCCGCATTCGGAACCGATGCGCTGCGCTTCACCTTCGCGAGTTTGGCCACGCACGGCCGCGACATCAAATTCGACCTGCAGCGTGCCGAAGGCTACCGCAACTTCTGCAATAAATTGTGGAACGCCACCCGCTTCGCGCTGATGAACCTGGAAGGCCACGACTGCGGGCAGGATGCCAGCCAGCCGATGGAATTCTCCGACGCCGACCGCTGGATCACCGCCCGCCTGCAGCAGGCCGTCGGCGAAGTGCACGCAGCATTCAACGCGTACCGCTTCGACCAGGCCGCGCGCGCAGTCTACGAATTCGTGTGGGACGAATACTGCGACTGGTATCTGGAACTCGCCAAGGTGCAGCTCAACAACGGCACGCCCGAACAGCAGCGGGCCACTCGCCGCACCCTGGCCAGCGTGCTGGAAAGCACGCTGCGCCTCGCCCACCCCATCATCCCCTTCATCACCGAGGAGCTGTGGCAGAAGGTGGCGCCGCTCGCCGGCGTCTCCGGCGACAGCATCATGCTCGCCGCCTACCCGCAGATCGACGAAGCGCAACGCCACCCCGACAGCGTCGCGCGAATCCAGTTGCTGAAGGAGCTGGTCAACGCCTGCCGCACCTTGCGCGGCGAAATGAATTTGTCGCCCGCACAACGCGTGCCACTGGTGATCGAGGGCGATGCCGCCGTGATCAACGCACTGGCGCCCTACATCGTTGCACTCGGAAAACTCAGCGAAGTCAGCGCCGTGCCTGAGTTGCCGGAAGCCGATGCCCCGGTGGCCCTGGTTGGCGACATGCGGATGATGCTGGTGGTCGCAATCAACAAGGACGAAGAACGCGCCCGCCTCGCCAAGGAAATCGCCCGCATCCAGGGCGAAATCGCCAAGGCACAGGGCAAGTTGGCCAATGCCAGCTTCGTCGACCGCGCCCCTGCCGCCGTCGTGCAGCAGGAGCAGGCGCGACTGGCCGACTTCGCCGCCATGCTGCAGAAGCTGGAAGCACAGCACGCGCGGCTGGGCTGATGTCCATTGCACGGATCGGGGCCGGGGTAGAGAAAGGCTCTCGCCCTCCCCTCCCTCCGAACCGTGCGTGCGGTTCTCCCGCACACGGCTCTCCAGTCAGTGGTTTCCTCATCGGGATTGGCTCGCCGACATTCGGGCTTCTGTCACGGTGAACAGCCCCAATGCAGCGAAGCAGGCATTTGGCCAGCGTTTGTGATCGGCGTGACATTTCCCGATACCCGGTCGCCTCTCCTGTTTGCGCAGGATCGCCCGTAGTCGTCGCCGGATGAATCCATCCGGCTTTGGGAACTCCCACTTGAACCTGGAAACCGCAGTTGGACGCGCCCGAGGGCGCGTCCGATCGGGTGTCTGCCGCGAAGCAACGACTCCGGCCTTCTCCTTGCGGGCACAAAGGCCGGCGCACGAGCAGGCGTGCCATCGGGTGCGCAGCGGTGTCACCCAAAAGGCAAATGTGAACGAAGGCGGAAAACCCAGTATTCACGTGGCTTCCATTGAAGTGATGAGCGGTCGACTGCGGTTTTCGGGCTCAATTGACATCCGGAATCATGTCATTTGAAAAGCGTGGCCACGGCCTCCGCATCCAGCACATATTCATGGTTGCAGACATCGTCGTGCACCCGGATTTCGCCATGCTCGGCGAGGATGGACTCGCATGCGGCCTGTCCCACGCCGCGCAGCATGGAATAGATCTTGGCCGGGTCGTACGGGCAGTGGTAGCTGACCGGGCGCGGGTCGTAAACGCGCACGTCCTCTTCCGGAAACAGCCGCTCGATCAGCTTGATCGAGCCGAGGCCGAGCAGCTCCTCCGCCCGCACGGTGCCGGCCAGGATCTGCACCCGGTTCCAGCCGTCGGCGTCGCGCTCATCCGCGCCCGGCAGCGCCTGCAGGAACAGGCCCGCGGCGGTCTCGTGGCTGGCGGCCAGCCACAGGCGGGTAGGCGTCTGCTCGGACTGCGTCAGGTAATGCTCGAACACCGCCGCCACGCTATCGCCCTGCAGCGGCACATGGCTCTGGTAGGGCTGGCGCATGCCGGCGGTGTCGAGGGTGAGGGTCAAGGCGCCGTCGCCCAGCAGGGCGGGCAGGCTGCCCGCGGAGACTTCCGGCGCGCTGCGCGCCATGCCGCGCAAACGCAACTGCTCGTCGCAGTCCATCACCAGCAACGACACCGCGCCTTCGCCGCGCAACTGAAAGGTCAGTCGTCCGGCTTGCTTGAGGTTGGCGGTGATCAGCGTGGCCACCGCCCCCAGCTGGCCGAGGAGTTCGACAACGGGTTCGGGATAATCGCGCCCCGCAATCATCTCGCGCCAGGCGGGACCGAGCTGTACCCAGGCGCCACGGATGTCGAGCTGCTCGAACAGGAAACCGCGCACGCGGCTGGACTGGGCGTCGGCCGGGTTCAAATCAAACCCCTTACCACAGAGGCACGGAGGCACAGAGTACACAAAAGAAAAAAGGGCTTACCGGGATGAGGCTTCAGCATTCTGCGACCCATTGGTTTTCCTCTGTGTTCTCTGTGCCTCTGTGGTTCAAAGCTGTTTTTGCGTTCAATTGAGTTGCACCCGCTCGCCCCAGGGCACCGCACCCTTGCCCTTGACCAGCCAGATGACCGGGTAATTCGGCGGAGTCTTGGGAAAATCGCCTTCGGCATCGGTGAAATACACCAGCATGTTGGGACTGCGATTTTCGTGTTCGACCCAGTCGAACACCGGGCGGAAATCGGTGCCGCCGCCCCCTGAGAGTTCGCTCGGCAACTGCATGGTGTCCCACGGCTCGAATTCCCACGGCGCATTTTCGGCAATGTGGTCGTCGCACGCCAGCAGCGTCACGCGCGCACGCACCTGGCCTTTCAGCGCGTCGAGTTCGGAGACGAATTGGCGCAGTTCGTCGTCACCGATCGAACCGCTGGTGTCGATCGCCGCCACCACCTCGATGCCCTCGCTCGACAGGCGCGGCAGCAGCGCGTCGCCCTCGCGCCGTGACGGCCGCCGCCACGAATAGTCGTCGCGCTGGTTGACGGCGAAGAAGCGCGCCAGCAGCGCGCGCCACGGCAGGCTCGGTGCCAGCAGACCGTCGACCCAGCGCATCATCGACTGCGACAGCTTGCCGGCCTGGCGCGCGGCCTGGGCGGCGGCGGCGAGGCGGTTTTTCCACTGCTCGGCGAGTTCCTCGCGCTCGGACGGCGACAGTTCGCTGGGCTTCTGCGAGGCCTGGCTGCCGCTGCCCTCCTTTTCCTCGGCTTCGCTCTGGCCTTCCTTGCCCTGGCCGCCAGATTCGCCGGCATCGGGATTGTCCTGGCGCTGGTTCTCGTCAGGGCTCGCGCCCGACTCGTTGTCGCTGTCGAACAGGTGCTGATCGAAGGATTCTTCCGGCGTGTCCTCCGGAATCAGCGGATAGATTTCCTCCGCCGACAGCGTCATGAAGTTCTGGTCGGCGAGGATGCCGTGCAGCGGCGGCTTCAGGCCTTCCTCGATCAGCATCAGGTTGACCGCATGGTCGCAGGCGACATCCCAGCGTCGCTTGACGCGGTGGTTGCGGCGGTGGGGGTGGCCCATGGCGCAGTGCATCGCCTCGTGCGCCAGCACGAATTGCGTCTGCGCCAGCGACAGGTTTTCGATAAAGCCGGGGTTGAAATAGAACGCCTGCGCGTCGGTGCCGGTGGTGGTGCACCAGTCGCCGCCGGGTTTCAGCGGCAGGTGCATCACCAGCGCGCCGAGGAAGGGGCGCTCCATGATGAGGCGGGTGCGCGCAGCCGAAAGCTTGGTGAGAATCGGCTGCAGGGCGTCGGGCTGCTCAGTGCTCATACAGGACCAGATCGGTGATGCTGTTGGCCCACTCGGCAAACGCCGGCACGGCAAACAGCGGCCGCCCGACGGCACGGTGCAGGTCGGACACCAGCATCACGCCCATTTCGCGCTGCGGAAAGCGCTGTGCGTATTTGAGGATATTGCCGTATACCTCCGCAGCGTTGGCGCTGTCGGCGGCCTGCAGCGCACGGCGCACCAGCGCGGCGGCAACCCCGTACTGCAGGTCGATGCCATGGGGCACTTCCGCCTCATGGCCGGCGATGATGGCGTCGAGATCCGGCATCTGCGCCATGTTGTCGACAAAGGTTTTCAGCTCCAGCCCGGCCGACTGGCCGACGCAGGCCATCAACGCGTCGGCGAGCAAGGCGGTGCGGTCGAATTTCTGCAGCGCGCGGTGGGCAAATTCCCACGAACGCGGGCTGGGAAAGGCGATCGGCGTGTGCGCCGGGTCGAAGCTGAACAGCAGGTCGGGGCGGAAACGCAGGAAGGCGATCACGCGCGGGTCGATGTCCTCGTTGTGCGCCCAGTCCACCCAGTCGTCCAGGTTCACCTCGACTTCGTAATGGGTGAAGCGGTTGGCCAGCGGCGCCGGCATCGCGTAGGTCACGCCGCGGTCGCCCTGGCGGTTGCCGGCGGCGAAGATCACCCAGCCGTCGGGCACCTGGTATTCGCCCAGGCGGCGGTCGAGGATCAGCTGATAGGCCGCGGCCGACACGGTGGGCGGCGCCGAGGTGATTTCATCCAGGAACAGGATGCCTGCCGGGCCGTGACGCCCGGCATCGGGCAGCACCGAGGGGATCGACCACTCCACCAGCTGGCCGCTGCGAAACGGAATGCCGCGCAGATCGGTCGGCTCCATTTGCGACAAACGGATGTCGATCAGCGGCACGCTGTGCCGCAAGGCGATATTGGCAACGATCTGCGACTTGCCGACACCCGGCGGGCCCCACAGCATCACCGGCGTGTGATAGCCGTCGGCGGTACTTTCGAATTCGCGGTCGAGGATGGTTTCGATGTGGGAGGGTCGCATGGATAATCGGTACAACGGTAAATGGTCTTGAATGATAATCGCTCGCGCCACTCGCTTCCACCCGTAAAGGGTAGGCCGTGGTTGTAAAGCCACTAAAGTGTCAACAACCACGCACCAGTTTCACCTTGCTCGATGTGGGGGGATTTTGTTACCGTGGCGCGCAACCCGGCAGATTGGAAGCAGCATGAATTTTTGCAGTGAATGTGGCAGCGCCGTGGCGCTGCGCGTGCCCGAAGGCGACCATCTGCCGCGCCATGTGTGTCCCGGCTGCGGCGCCATCCATTACCAGAACCCCAAGATGGTGGTCGGCTGTATCCCGGAATGGGAAGACAAGGTGCTGCTGTGCCGCCGCGCCATCGAACCCAAATACGGGCTGTGGACGCTGCCGGCCGGCTTCATGGAAAACGGCGAGACTACGCTCGAAGGCGCCGCGCGCGAGACCTGGGAAGAAGCCGGGGCACGCATCGAAATCGGCGGACTCTATACCCTCTACAACCTGCCGCACATCAACCAGGTGTACTTGATGTTCCGTGCCCGGCTGCTCGATCTTGATTTTCAGCCCGGCATCGAATCGCTGGAAACCCAACTGTTCACCGAAGCCGAAATCCCCTGGGACGAAATCGCCTTCCGCACCGTGCGCGCCACGCTGGAACAGTATTTCAGCGACCGTCGCACAGGCTCATTCGACTTTCATTTCGGCGACATCCGCACCCGCTGAATCACCTGGCCGGCTTATTCCAATTCTCATTCGAAGCGGCTTGTTTTCGTAGGGTGCGTCATACGCACCGTTATTGCTGGTGCGCATAGCGCACCCTACGACATTTCTCTATTCAAAATTGGAATTACCCGCTCAGGCAGCGACGGCGAACTGCTCCCGCCCGAGCACATCCATGCTCACGCGCAGCCAGCCTTCGTGGGCTTCCTGAACTTCACCCAGCCGCAGGCGATAAATCATGTCGCCGTCGCGCAGCATCAGCGGCGCACCCAGCCGGTAATGCGTCCTGGGAATCAGCAGGTTGCTGATGCCCTGGTCGAGATGGGTCATCGGCATGAATACGGCCCAGGTCTTGTCCTGCGCCCCGCCCTGCTCATCCGGCTCGAAATAAATTTCCACCCGCTTGGGGTGACGTGACAGGCGCTGAGTGCCGACCAGGTGCTGGCCGTCTTCCTCACGGTTCCAGCGAATCGCCAGCAATTGCCAGCCGTTCTCGGACGGATCCCAGCTCACCGCCACCAGGCGGCCATGCGGCAGCGCCGGCGCCTCGGGCAGCGCAAAGCCCATGCCCTCCGTACTCTCGTCACGCAGCATCCACGGCTCCAGGGCAGGCTGGGGCCTGGCCGCGTCGGGGCGAACCAGGGCTGCCAGGATATTGTCAATTCCCGCCGCCACCCATACCCGGCCAATGCGGTGCGTGCGCTGACGGTTGCGGCGGATGCCGCCGCGTTCGATCAGGCTCGCCACCTGCAGGGCGAGCCCGTTATTTCCCTCTGCAGCCGGGGTCTGGTCTAGCGTTTTCAGATGATCGATCAACGGGCGCAAGGCCAGGTAGCGCAGGCGACGGCCCCGTACCCAGTCATGGTCCAGCACGCAGGCGCCGTTGCTTCGCGACAGGTCCACCATGTGCGTGTCCACCCCGCTCTGCGGCACGATTGCGGGCAGGGGCAAGGGCTCGCAGTCTTCAAAAATCTGCGCAACGGACTCGATTTCCTGGGTACGGTAGCCCAGCGGATGCACCAACCCCATCAGCACCACCAGCATGTATTCGCGTGCGCAGTGGGTGGGCCGCGCGTCGATCCGCACCGTCCGCGTCGCAAAACCGTCGCGCTCGACCAGGCGATAGATCTTGTGCATGCGGCGCCAGGCCAATGCGGACGGCGTGCGCGCCTGATGATAGTTCCAGCGCATGACCAGGCCGGCGTAGCGCAGCACACGGGCGGCAATCTCGGCGGCAAAAGGCTTCAGTTCCGTAGTGGCCGGCGTACGGTAAGCCTGCTTCAGCATCGTAAGCCAGGCTTCCGCCAGCAGCGACCAGAACACCCACGATTCGCGCCATAAGGCCTGGCGCGCCATCCGGAACGAGGACTGGTTGCGCACATACTGTTCGACGACGCGCCGTTGCAGGGGCAGGCCCGCCTCTTCCAGCCTCATCAATGATTTCATGCGGCTGAGCGAAGCCGCTTCATTTTCCGCATTGAAACGCTCCAGCCCCTCGACCAGTACATGATGCGCATCGTAATCAGAGCCGGCAGGCAAGGCCTTCAGCCATTTATCGGTGGCCTTCGCGGAAGCAAACGGCGAGCCTTCTCCGACTTTTCTGCGATGGGCGATCACATTCAACATATCGAAGAAATCGGTCATGGCTGGTGTCAGCTTGTTTCGGATGCCTGCAGACAAGCACCGTTCATGCCAAACCCGTGACCGTAGCGCATTTATTTCAATGCATTGGTTTTGTTCGGGTTTGCAAGGTTTGCGCGTGGCGGCTTTTCGGCGAATTAACGAAAACCCGACACCCGCTGTTGAAGCCGCGTCAATTCGTCCCGACGCACGGATTGCCATCGGGTTCGCCTCACAAAGCAGGGCGAACCCGCTACAATGCGCGCCGGGGAAGCGTGGCAGAGTGGTCGATTGCACCGGTCTTGAAAACCGGCAACGGGCAACCGTTCGTGAGTTCGAATCTCACCGCTTCCGCCAATATAAACAATAACTTGTGCGAATAAAGCATCCGCTGGCCTGCGCTGCACCAACCTGCGACGACCGCGCCCATGCATGGCACTGCTGGATGCGCTGTTCATGCACCTGTACGGCTGTCCGAGCCTGACGCGGATTACATCCTCTCGACCTTCCCCATCGTGCGCGAAAAAGACCTGGCGGCGTTCGACAGCTTCCGCACCCGCGACTGGATTCTGGCGTATCGGCAGTTCATCGACGACAGCGTGCTTTCCCACCAAAACCTTGACACGTCCGCAGTGCAACAAGAACGGCTTGCTCCCGGCATGGGAGCGTGCTACATTGTGCCATGCACATCATCGCGATCAGCCAGCTACGGGCATTCTGGAACAAGCATCCCCAGGCCGAGTTGCCGCTCAGGGCCTGGTACGCCGATGCCAGCCGTGCCGATTGGAAAAGCCCGGCGGATATCAAGGCGGCCTATCGCAATGCCAGTTTTTTGCCCAACAACCGCGTGGTATTCAACATCAAGGGCAATGACTACCGGCTGATCGTGGCCATGCATTACAACCGGGGCATGATGTTTATACGCTTTGTCGGCACCCACGCGGAATATGACCGCATAGACGCCAGCACGATATGAAAGGCCACACAATGGAACTGAAACCGATACGCACCAAGGCAGAGTACAAAATGGCGCTGGCCGAAGCCGAGGCGCTGTGGGATGCCCCGGAAAAAAGCCCCGAGGCCGACTGGCTGGAAGTACTCAGCCTGCTGATTCAGAACTACGAGGCCCGGCATCATCCCATCCCCGATCCCGATCCCGTCGCTTTCCTGCTGCACGTGATGGAGGCACGCGGACTGACCCGCAAGGATATGGAACCTTATATTGGAAGCCGGGCACGCGTGGCGGAAATCCTCAATCGTGTGCGGCCGCTATCGCTGGAGATGATCCGCCATCTGTCATCCGGTCTCGGCCTGCCAGCCGATGTGCTGATCCAGCCTTACGAGGCGGGTGACGGCAGAAAAGTTGCTTAAAGCGAGCGCATCATCAAAAAACCTGCATTACTCACCCCCGTCAACCATAACCGCGACACCGTGGGGATGACCTATGTCTATCCCGTGGTCTCGCGCCGTGCGGGGGGCGTCTCGGTGGGGGTCAACCTCAATCCGAACAACGCCTGCAACTGGGCGTGCGTGTATTGCCAGGTGCCGGGCCTGACGCGCGGCACGGCGCCCGAGATCGATCTGGCGCAACTGGAAGCCGAGCTGCGCGCGATGCTCGCCGACATCGTCCACGGCGACTTCATGCAAACGCGCGTACCCGAGGGCGCACGGCGGCTGAACGACATTGCGCTGTCGGGCAACGGCGAGCCGACCAGCGCCAAGGCCTTTCCGCAAGTCATCGAGCTGATCGGCCGGGTGATGAAGGACTTTGATCTGGCCGGACCCGAAGGCAATCCTGAAAGAAAAACAGCCAAGCTGGTGCTGATCACCAACGGCAGCCTGGCCGACCGGCCACGCGTGCAGGAGGGCATCGGGGAAATGGCGGCGCTGAACGGCGAGGTCTGGTTCAAGTTCGATAGCGCGACCGCCGCCGGCATGCGCAGCGTCAACCAGACGCGGGTTTCACCCGACAGGCAGTTCGAGCGGCTGGCCGTAGCCGCGCGGCTGTGCCCGACCTGGCTGCAAACCTGCGTGTTCGCGCTCGACGGCAAGCCGCCGTCGGAAGCGGAACAGGCGGCCTATCTGGATGCGGTGGCGCGTATCCGGCAGCAATCCATTCCGGTGCAGGGTGTGCTGCTGTATGGTCTGGCGCGGCCATCGATGCAGCCGCAGGCAGGCCGGCTGTCGGCGCTGCCCGCCGAATGGCTCGAAGCCTTCGCCGAAAAAATCCGCGCGGCTGGTTTACCCGTGAAAGTTTCATTGTGATCCACGGCATCGGCACCGACCTGCTGGACGCCAGGCGGATTCGCAGCGGCCTCGCGCGCTTTGGCGAGCCCTACGCAAACCGCATCCTCGCCCCGGCCGAATACGCAGGATATGAAGCCAGCCGCGACCCGGCGCGCTTCCTCGCCAAATGCTTCGCCGCCAAGGAGGCGTTCGCCAAGGCTGCGGGAACCGGGCTGCGCGCGCCGGTATCGCTGCGCAACATCGCCGTACTGCGCGACCCGCGCGGCAAGCCCTTCCTTCAATGCGCGCCCGAACTCGCCGAGTGGCTGGCCGCGCGCGGCGTCACGGCGCATCATGTTTCGCTGTCGGACGAGGGCGACCTGGTGCTGGCGTTTGTCGTGCTCGAGCAGTCCAATTCTTCTTCGGAGAACGCAACATGACCCTTGGCCCCTTGATGCTCGACGTGGCGGGCACCGAACTCACCGACGACGACCGCCGCCGCCTCGCCCATCCGCTCGTCGGCGGTGTGATCCTGTTTTCCCGCAACTACCGCGATCCGGCGCAGCTGGCCGCGCTGACCGCCGAGATCCACGCGCTCAAGCCCGCGCCGCTGCTGATCGGCGCCGATCAGGAGGGCGGCCGGGTGCAGCGCTTCCGCGAAGGGTTCACCCGCCTGCCGCCGATGCGCGCCTTCGGCGAAATCTGGAACAACCACCCGCAGCGCGCCCGCGAACTGGCACGCGAAACCGGTTTCGTGCTGGCGAGCGAGCTGCGCGCGCACGGCGTCGACTTCAGCTTTGCGCCGGTGCTCGATCTGGATTACGGCGCCTCCTCGGTGATCGGCGACCGCGCCTTCCATGCCGACCCGCACGCCGTTTTTCAGCTGGGCCAGGCGGTGATGCTTGGCATGAAGGACGCCGGCATGGCCGCCTGCGGCAAGCACTTCCCCGGCCACGGCTTCGTCAAGGCGGATTCGCACGTGGCGATCCCGATGGACGAGCGCACCCTGGCCGACATGGCGATTACCGACCTGGTGCCGTTCCGGCTGATGATCGAGGCGGGGCTGGCCGCGGTGATGCCGGCGCACGTGATCTACCCCGAGGTCGACGACCGGCCCGCCGGATTTTCCAAAGTGTGGCTGCAAAAACTGCTGCGCCGCCAGCTGGGTTTCGGCGGCGCGATTTTCAGCGACGACCTGTGCATGGAAGGCGCCGCCGTGGCGGGTGGCGTAGTCGAGCGGGTGGCCGCAGCGCTCGACGCCGGCTGCGACATGGCGCTGGTCTGCAACCGGCCCGACCTGGCGGACGAGGTGCTGGCCAATCTGAAGGTTGACTGGCCCGCGCCCGCCCGCGCGCGGCTGGCGCGCATGCACGGCCACCCGCACCCGCCGACGCTGGTCCAGTTGCGCGAATCGGCGCGCTACGCCAACGCGCTGCACCACATCGCCGGGCTGGGGCAGGATTCCGCCGACCTCAACCTGCAGACCGATCCGACCGATTACTGTGGCCGCGCATAAACACGACCACGATGCTGCGTCCGGCCACGGTGCAGGCCACAGCCACACTCACACGGCGCAAAACGGCACCCTGATCGTCGCCCTGCTGCTGACGCTGGCCTTCGCCGGGGTCGAGGCTGCGGCGGGCTGGTGGTCGGGCTCGCTCGCGCTGCTGGCCGACGCCGCCCACATGGTCACCGACAGCTCCGCGCTGGGGCTGGCTGCTGCTGCTGCCTGGCTGGCGCGGCGTCCGCCCAGCATGCGGCATTCCTACGGTCTGGTGCGCGCCGAAGTGATGGCCGCGCTGTTCAATAGCCTGTTGATGCTGGTGCTGATCGGTTTCATCGTGCGCGAAGCCATCGAGCGCATCGGCGCCCCGCGCGACATCGCCGGCGGCACGGTCATCACCGTCGCGGTCATCGGTCTCGCGATCAATCTCGCCGTCGCCTGGGTGCTGAGCCGCGGCGAACACACGCTCAACAGCCGCGCCGCGCTGCTCCATGTACTGGGCGACGCGCTCGGCTCGGTGGCGGCGATTGCGTCCGGCATCGTCATCGTCACCACCGGCTGGACCCCGATCGACCCGCTGCTGTCCCTGCTGGTGGCGGCACTGATTCTGGTTTCGGCGCTGCGCCTGCTGCGCGAAGTCGTGCACGTGCTGATGGAAGGCGTGCCGCTCAATCTCCGGCTCGACACTATCGGCCAGGATCTGGCCAGGCTCGACGGCGTGCTGCGGGTGCACGACCTGCACGTGTGGACCCTTTCGTCCGACACCATCGCACTGTCGGCCCACCTGGAAATCCGCAGCCTGGCCGACTGGCCGGGCATCCTCGCCGCCGCCCGCCAGCTGATGGACACGCGGCACGGCATCCGCCACGTCACTTTGCAGCCGGAAGTGCTGACGGCGCAGCTACTGCTGCGCGGCACCTTCACACCGCATTCGCAATGAACTTCGACCTCGACTGCCGCGCCTGCCCACGCCTTTCCACCTTTCTGGACGAGGTGCGCGCGCGCCACCCCGATTACCACGCCCGCCCGGTGCCCGCCTTCGGCGACCCGGCACCGAGCCTGCTGATCGTCGGTCTCGCCCCCGGCATGCACGGCGCCAACCGCAGCGGCCGGCCGTTCACCGGCGACACCGCCGGCGTGCTGCTGTACCAGACCCTGCACCGCTTCGGCTACGCCAGCGCACCGGAATCGATCTCGGCAGACGACGGCCTGACGCTCACCGGCTGCCGCATCACCAACGCGGTGAAATGCCTGCCGCCGGCCAATAAGCCGGAACCGGGCGAGATCCGCGAATGCAACCGTTTCCTGGCAGCCGAAATTGCCGCCTTGCCGGCGCACGCCAGCATCCTGGCGCTGGGCCAGATCGCGCATCAGGCCGTTCTGCGCGCATTGGGGTTGAAGCTCAAGGACTATCCCTTCGCCCACGCCAGCGACTACCGCCTGCCCGGCGGACGGCGGCTGGTGAGCAGCTACCACTGCTCCCGCTACAATACCCAGACGCGCCGCCTCACCCCGGAAATGTTCGCGGCGGTGTTCACCCTGATTCAAAGCGAGAACCGATCATGCCCGTCGTCACCATCAAGCTCGCCGGCACGCTGACCCGCGAGCAGAAGCAGAAAGTCGCCGAGGAAATCACCGCCACGCTGGAGCGCCATGCAGGCAAGCCGGCCTCCTACACGTATATCGCGTTCGAGGAACTGCCCGACGAGAACTGGGCGATCGCCGGCAAGCTGCTCGATGAGGAATGATTTTTTCATCCGCGAAGGACGCGAAGGGACGCGAAGAAAATCTTTAAGGTCTTGCTTCGCGCATCTTCGCGTCCTTCGCGGATAAGAGGTTTTTGCGTGTGAGCGTCGACAAGGACTTTCTCGCCTCGCTGCCCACCCTGCCCGGCGTCTACCGCATGATCGACGCGGCCGGCGCGGTGCTCTACGTCGGCAAGGCGAAACACCTCAGGAAGCGCGTCACCAGCTATTTCCAGAAAACCGACCAGAGCCCGCGCATCCGGCTGATGCTGAAAAGCGTCGATCACATCGACACCACGGTGACGCGCACCGAGGCCGAGGCGCTGCTGCTGGAGAACAACCTGATCAAGGGGCTGAAGCCGCGCTTCAACATCCTGTTCCGCGACGACAAGTCCTACCCCTACCTGCTGCTGACCGGGCACCGCTTTCCGCGGCTGGCCTATTTTCGCGGCACGCCGAAAAAGAGCGACCAGGCGTTCGGTCCCTACCCCAATTCCTACGCGGTGCGCGAGAGCATCCAGCTGCTGCAGAAAGTGTTCCAGCTGCGCACCTGCGAGGACACCGTGTTCGCCAACCGCTCGCGCCCCTGCCTGTTGCATCAGATCAAGCGCTGCACCGCGCCCTGCGTCAAGCTCGTCACGCCCGAAGCCTACGCGCGCGACGTCAGCGCGGCCGCCCGGTTGCTGCACGGCGAGGCCTCCGCGCTGACCGAGCTGATCACCGAACAGATGAACGCCGCCGCCGCCACGCTCGATTTCGAGACTGCCGCCCTGCTGCGTGACCGCCTGCGCATGCTGGCGACGGTGCGCGAAAAGCAGTTCGTCGACACCACCGGCGGCGAGGCCGATGCCGACGTGGTGGCGGTGGCAGAGGCCGGCGGGGTGATCGCGGTCAACCTCACCATGATCCGCGGCGGCCGCCATCTCGGCGACCGCAGCTTCTTCCCGCAGCACGGCGAGGGCGCGACGCCGGCCGAAGCGCTGGAGGCCTTCATCGCCCAGCACTACCTCGAGCACCCGGTCCCGGCGCGCATCCTGATCAGCGAAGCGATCGAGACCGACGCGCTGGAAGCGCTGCTGTCCGAACAGGCCGGCAAAAAAGTCTCGCTCCTGCACCGCGTCACCGGCGAGCGAAAAGTCTGGATAGGCATGGCGCAGGCCAACGCGCGCCTGTCCGCCGCACGCCGCAGCGCCGACCGCGCCAACCAGTCGCAGCGGCTGGCGGCACTGCGCGATACGCTCGACCTGCCGCAATTGAACCGCATCGAATGCTTCGACATCTCGCACACCATGGGCGAAGCCACCATCGCCTCGTGCGTCGTCTACGAAGGCGACGACCTGAAGAAATCCGACTACCGCCGCTACAACATCGGCGGCATCACCCCGGGCGACGACTACGCCGCGATGCGCGCCGCGCTGACCAAGCGCTTCCGCAAGAGCGTGGAGGAAAACGGCGTGCTGCCCGACCTGCTCTTGATCGATGGCGGCAAAGGTCAGATTTCGAGCGCGGTCGAGGCGATGACCGAACTCGGCCTGAGCGATATTTTGCTGCTCGGCGTCGCCAAGGGCGAGGCGCGCAAGCCCGGCCTGGAAACGCTAATCTTCGCCGACGGCCGCGAACTCAGGCTCGCCAAGGACCACCCCGGCTTTCACCTGATCCAGCAGGTGCGCGACGAAGCGCACCGCTTCGCCATCACCGGCCACCGCGCCAAACGCGGCAAGGCACGTCTGCAATCGACCCTGGAAAACATCGCCGGAATCGGCCCCAAGCGCCGCAAACAGCTGCTGGAACGCTTCGGCGGATTGCAGGGCGTGCGCGACGCCGGCGTCGACGCGCTTGCCACGGTGAACGGTATCAGTCGAGAATTGGCGGAAACCATCTACAACGCCCTCCATTAACACTGATGCCCCTCAATCTCCCCAACCTGCTCACCTGGCTGCGCATCCTCTTCATTCCGCTGATGGCGGGCGTCTTCTACCTGCCGGACGGCTGGGTGACACCGCGTGAAGCCAACCTGCTGGCTGCGGCATTTTTCGGGGTGGCGGCGCTGACCGACTGGCTCGACGGCTATCTGGCGCGCGCGCTCGGCCAGACCTCGGCCTTCGGCGCCTTTCTCGACCCGGTGGCCGACAAGCTGATGGTCGCCGCCGCGCTGATCGTGCTGATCGACCTCGGCCGCGTGGCGCCGCTCATCGGGCTCATCATCATCGGCCGCGAAATCACCATTTCGGCCCTGCGCGAGTGGATGGCCAGGGAAGGCAAATCCGCCAGCGTGGCGGTGTCCTTCGTCGGCAAGCTGAAAACCACGGCGCAGATGATCGCCATCGTGCTGCTGCTGTATTTCGACCCGGCCGCCGGCCTGCCCATTGCCGGCATCGGCACGCTGCTGATCTGGATTGCCGCGCTGCTCACCCTGGTGTCGATGGCGTATTACCTTGTGATGGCAGCGCGCGCGCTGCAAAAAACTTCATGAAAATTGTTGACAGAAAAAAGCGGAATCCCCATAATGCGCAGCCTTGAAACGCGGGAATAGCTCAGCTGGTAGAGCGCAACCTTGCCAAGGTTGAGGTCGGGAGTTCGAGCCTCCTTTCCCGCTCCAGTATTCTGGGGAAAACAGATGGCGTAGTCCGGATGTTTTCCCTTTTTCGTTTAAGCAGTTCACCGCGACGGCGCGATAGCAAAGCGGTTATGCACCGGATTGCAAATCCGTGTAGGTCGGTTCGACTCCGGCTCGCGCCTCCAGACTCAAGCCAGCTGTCCGTTTCGCCCGGATGGTGAAATTGGTAGACACAAGGGACTTAAAATCCCTCGCCAGCGATGGCGTACCGGTTCGACCCCGGTTCCGGGCACCATCTTGTCTTTCAGACTACCTGCCCGAGTGGTATAATTCCGGCGCTTGATTATTAACAACAATGGGCGGTTCGCCCATTTTTTATTTGTGCTGCGCCCTACGTTCATGCGGTTTCGTTTGCGCCGCGCAGCGGCACGAAGATGGATTTGTAATGATGGATTTGCCCGCCCGCCTGGAGCCTGTACTTGCCGGACTCGGTTACGAGCTGGTGACGCTGGAACGCGCCGGGCGCGGGCTGATGCGGATTTTCATCGACAAGCCGGGTGGCATCACGATCGAGGATTGCGTAACGGTGAGCAATCACCTGAGCCACCTGTTCACCGTCGAGAACATCGACTATGACAGGCTGGAAGTGTCCTCGCCCGGTATCGACCGGCCGCTGGTCAAGCCGCAGGACTACGTACGCTTTGCCGGTGAGCCGGTGACGCTCAAGCTGCGGGTGCCGATGGACAACCGGCGGCGCCTCAGCGGCCGGCTGCTCGGCCTGGAAGAAAATGCAGTGAAGTTGATCGTCGATGGCACGGAAGTGTCGGTCGATTTAGGGAATGTGGACGCTGCCCGCCTGAACCCCAAGGTTTAGGCGGGCTGGAGGGAATGATGAGTCGTGAATTGTTAATGCTGGCCGACGCGCTGGCGCGCGAAAAAAACGTGGGCCCGGATGTGGTGTTCGAAGCGCTGGAGCAGGCGCTTGCGTCCGCCACCAAGAAGCGCTTCAAGGAAGAGGCCGACGTGCGCGTGGCGATCGACCGCGAAACCGGCCAATACGAATCCTTCCGCCGCTGGCAGGTGGTGTCCGAAGCCGACCTCGAATCCGAGGGTTACCAGATTCTGCTGATCGACGCGCAGGACAAGATTCCCGACATCGAAATCGGCGACTACATCGAAGAGCCGCTGGAGAACGTCGAGTTCGGCCGCATCGGCGCACAGGCGGCCAAACAGGTCATCCTGCAGAAGATCCGCGATGCCGAGCGCGAACAGATCATCAGCGACTTCCTCGACCGCAAGGAACACCTCGTCAGCGGCGTGGTGAAACGCATCGACCGCGGCAACGCCATCATCGAATCGGGCCGCATCGAGGGCTTCCTGCACCGCGACCAGATGATCCCGCGCGAAAACCTGCGCGTCGGCGACCGCGTCCGCGCCTACCTGCTGCGCATCGACCGCGGCGCCCGCGGCCCGCAGGTGGTGCTGTCGCGCACCGCGCCCGAATTCATCATGAAGCTGTTCGAGCTCGAAGTGCCGGAAATCGAGGAAGAGCTGCTGGAAATCAAGGCGGCCGCCCGCGACCCCGGCCTGCGCGCCAAGATCGCCGTAGTATCGCACGACCCGCGCATCGACCCGATCGGCACCTGTATCGGCATGCGCGGTTCGCGCGTCACCTCGGTGACCAACGAACTGGCGGGCGAGCGCGTCGACATCATCCACTGGTCGTCCGACCCCGCGCAGTACGTCATCAATGCGCTGGCACCCGCCGAAGTCAGTTCCATCGTGGTGGACGAAGACAAGCACAGCATGGACGTGGTGGTGGACGAGGAACAACTGGCGATGGCCATCGGCCGCGGCGGCCAGAACGTGCGCCTGGCGTCCGAGCTGACCGGCTGGGAGCTCAACATCATGTCGCGTGAAACGGCAGAAGAGAAGCAGTCGAGCGAAAGCGGCAAGACCCTCGCGCTCTTCGTCGAGAAGCTCGATGTGGACGAGGAAGTCGCCCAGATTCTGGTCGACGAAGGCTTCTCCACGCTGGAAGAAGTCGCTTACGTCCCGCTCAACGAAATGCTCGAGATCGAGGCCTTCGACGAAGACCTGGTCAACGAACTGCGCAACCGCGCCCGCAACGCGTTGCTGACCGCCGCCATTGTCGGCGAGGAGCAGGTCGAAGCCTCCGCCGGCGACCTGTTGTCGCTCGAAGGCATGGACGCAGAAACCGCACGCATGCTTGCCAGCAAAGGCATCCACACCACCGAGGATCTGGCGGAACTGGCAGTCGACGAACTGACCGAAATGTCCGCCATGGATGCCGAACGCGCCAAACAATTGATCATGGCCGCACGCGCGCCCTGGTTCGCCCAAGGCTAAGAGGATTGCATGAACGTTGAACAATTCGCCCAGGAACTGAAACTGCCGCCTCAGCTGTTGCTTGAACAGCTGAAGGCGGCGGGCGTCAGCAAGAATGATGTCGTCGATTCCGTCACCGAAGCGGACAAGGCGCATTTGCTCGACTATCTGCGCAAGATGCACGGTGGCGGCGCCGAGACCGGAAAAACCAAGATCACCATCACGCGCAAGCAGACGGGTGAAATCCGCAAGACCGATAGCACCGGCAAGTCGCGCACCATCCAGGTGGAAGTGCGCAAGTCCCGCACCTACGTCAAGCGCGATGCTGCCACGCTGGCCGCCGAAGCTCAGCCGGTTGCCGAGCCCGTTCCGGAAATCCAGGCGGCTCCGGTCGTCGAGGAACAGGCCCAGCCCGTGGTTGAACCCAGGGTTGAAGTGCCGGTCGTCGAGCCGATCGCGGCCAGGCCCGCCAAGGCCAAGCCTGCCGTGGTCAAACCCGTCGTTGCCGAACCTGCTGTGATTGAGCCCGTCGCGGCGGAACCCGCCGTGGCCGCTGAAGCCGCGCCCGTCCCACCCGAGATGGCTGCGGAGCCTGCCGCGGAACCCGCCCCGGTGGCGAAGAAAACCACCCGCATCAAAAAGGCTTCGATCCTCAACGAGGCGGAAGTCAAGGTGCGCGCGGAAGAAGCACGCCGTCACTCGGCCCTGCAGGAACGCCAGGCATCCGACGCCAGGGCCCGCATCGAGCGCGAGGCCTTGCGCAAGCAGGCCGAAGCCGCACGCGAAGCCGCCAAGCTGGAAGCGGCCCAAAAGGCCGCTGCGCCCGCCGCGCCGGTTGCGCCCACGGAAAAAACCCTGCACAAACCGGACAAACCGAGCGCGGCAAAGGGCGACAAGAAACCGGCCAAAAAGGCCGCCGGCAGCTGGAAGGACGAGGCGGCCGCAAAGCGCAAGGGCGGACTCAAGACCCGCGGCGGCGCTGCGCCCGAAGCAGGCTGGCGTGGACGCAAAGGCAAATCCAGATCCGGCCAGGAGGAAACCACCTTCGTGGCCCCGACCGAGCCGATCGTGCGCGAGGTTCTGGTGCCCGAAACCATCACCGTGGCCGAACTTGCCCACAAGATGTCGGTGAAGGCTGCCGAGGTCATCAAGGCCCTGATGAAACTGGGCAGCATGGTGACTATCAACCAGGTGCTCGACCAGGAAACCGCGATCATCGTCATCGAGGAAATGGGCCACATCGCCAAGGCCGCCGCGCTCGATACGCCGGAAGCCTACATCGATACCGGCTTTACCGGCGAAACGATCATGCGCACCCGCCCGCCGGTCGTCACCGTGATGGGGCACGTCGACCACGGCAAGACCTCGCTGCTCGACACCATCCGGCGCACCCGTGTGGCCAGCGGCGAAGCCGGCGGCATCACCCAGCACATCGGCGCCTATCACGTCGAAACCGAAAAAGGCGTCATCACCTTCCTCGACACCCCGGGCCACGAAGCGTTCACCGCGATGCGGGCGCGCGGCGCCAAAGCGACCGACATCGTGGTGCTGGTGGTGGCGGCGGACGACGGCGTCATGCCGCAAACCATCGAAGCCATCCACCATGCCAAGGCTGCAGGGGTACCGCTGGTGGTGGCCATCAACAAGGTCGACAAGCCCGACGCCAACCCCGAGCGTATCCGCCAGGAACTCGTCTCGCAGGGCGTCACCCCCGAGGAATGGGGTGGCGATACCCAGTTCGTCGAAGTGTCGGCCAAAGCCAACACCAATATCGATGGCCTGCTCGACGCCATCCTGCTGCAGGCCGAGGTGCTGGAACTGCAGGCGCCCGTCGAAGGACCGGCCAAAGGCCTTGTCATCGAAGCGCGCCTGGACAAGGGCAAGGGCCCGGTCACCACGCTGCTGGTGCAATCCGGCACCCTGCGCCGCGGCGACATGGTGCTGGCCGGCCAGGCCTTCGGCCGCGTGCGCGCCATGCTCGACGAGTCGGGCAAGGTCGTGAACGAAGCCGGGCCTTCGATCCCGGTCGAAATCCAGGGTCTGTCCGACGTGCCGCGGGCGGGCGAGGACATGATGGTGCTGCCCGACGAACGCAAGGCGCGCGAAATCGCGCTGTTCCGCCAGGGCAAGTTCCGCGACGTGCAACTCGCCAAAAAGCAGGCCGCCAAGCTGGAATCGATGTTCGGGCAGATGGGTGCAGGCGAAACCCAGCAACTGCCCATCATCCTCAAGGCCGACATGCAGGGTTCTTACGAAGGCCTGGCGCACGCGCTGGCCAAGCTGTCGACCGACGAGGTCAAGGTCAACATCATCCACAGCGGCGTGGGCGCGATCACCGAATCGGACGTCAATCTGGCGCTTGCCTCCAAGGCTGTGCTGATCGGATTCAACGTGCGCGCCGATGCTTCGGCACGCAAGCTGGCCGAAGCCAGCGGCGTGGATATCCGCTACTACAACATCATCTACGAAGCGGTGGATGAGGTGAAGGCTGCGCTGTCCGGCATGCTGGCGCCCGAGAAGCGGGAAAGCGTCATCGGCAGTGTGGAAATCCGCCAGGTGTTCACTATTTCCAAGGTCGGCACCATTGCTGGCTGCTACGTGCTGGATGGCGTGATCAAACGCAACGCCGGCGTGCGCGTGCTGCGCAACAACGTGGTGATCCACCAGGGCGAACTCGACTCGCTCAAGCGCTTCAAGGATGACGTCAAGGAAGTCAAATCCAACTTCGAATGCGGCCTCTCCATCAAGAACTTCAACGACATCCAGGAAGGTGACTTGCTCGAAGTGTTCGAGGTCGTGGAAATCGCGCGTTCATTGTGAGGACCGAGGAACTAGGATCTAGGGTCTAGGATTTAGGGAATGTGCGCGGCGAGCCGCGCGCCTTCTTCCCCTAGCCCCTAGCCCCTACCCCCTAATTCCTAACTCCCGGCCCCTAACAACCATGCCAAAAGACTTTCCCCGCGCCCGTCGCGTCGCCGACCAGATCCAGCGTGAACTGCCGGAGTTGATCCGGCAGGAAGTGAAGGATCCGCGCGTCGGCATGCTGACCATCACCGAGGTGGAGGTCAACCGCGACATGGAGTTCGCCAAGGTCTACTTCACCACCCTGGGCGGCGAGGCCGAGCATGCCGCCTGCCTGCTGGGCCTGCAGCGTGCCAGCGGTTTTCTGCGCACGCAGCTGTCGCGCCGCATGCAGTTGCGCGTGGTGCCCAAGCTCAGCTTCGTCTACGACCGCTCGGTCGAGCGCGGCATCGAGCTCAGCCAGCTCATTGAAGCAGCCGTCGCCGAAGACGCCAAACACCCCAAAGACGAGTGAACCCGCCCGCCAGCCCGTCTCCCCAGCCCTCTCCCGGAGGGAACAGGGGCAAGCGAACGCGCGAGCCGATCGACGGCGTGCTGCTACTGAACAAGCCGGTCGGCATCACTTCCAACGCCGCGCTGCAGAAAGCCAAGTGGCTGCTTAACGCAAAAAAGGCAGGCCACACCGGCACCCTCGACCCGTTCGCCGACGGCCTGCTGCCGCTGTGCTTCGGCGAGGCCACCAAGTTCTCCGCCTATCTGCTCGAAGCCGACAAGCACTATCGCGCCGTGCTGCAACTCGGTGTCACCACGACTACGGGCGACCCGGAAGGTGAGGTGCTCGGCACCCGCGAAGTCAAAGTGGGCCGTGAAGACATCCGCGCCGTGCTGCCCCGCTTCACCGGCGAAATCGAGCAGATCCCGCCCATGCATTCGGCGCTCAAGCATCAGGGGCGCCCGCTCTATGAATACGCCCGTGCCGGCATCGAAATCGACCGGCCGCCGCGCAAGGTGACGATTCGCACCCTCGAATTGGTCGAATGCGATCCGCCCCGCGTGGTGCTCGACGTGCAATGCAGTGCCGGCACCTATATTCGAACCCTGGCGCAGGACATCGGCGCCGTGCTCGGCTGCGGCGCCCACCTCACCGCGCTGACGCGCTCTGCAGCCGGCGGATTCAGGCTGGAACAGGCGCACGCCCTGGCCGACCTGGAAGCGCTCGACGTTTTCCAGCGCCACGCCCTGCTGCTGCCTGCCGACTGCCTGGTGGCGCATCTGCCCGCGGTACAACTCGATGCCGTCGACGCCGCGGCGCTATGCCAGGGCCGCAGCGTGGCGCACCCCGCGGAGCATCAAGGGCTGACACGGATTTACGCGGCGCCCCACGCTTTCCTCGGCCTGGCCGAGGCCAATGCCGGCCGCCTGCTGCCGCACCGGCTGATCGCCACCCATCAGGCTTGAGTTGGATCCCCCATTTAGCGTAAAATGCGCGGTTTCCCCGGAACGTGTCCCGCTCAGCCGCAGGCCACGCGATTCAGAAGGAGTACACCATGGCTGTTACCGTTACCCAGAAAGCTCAAATCGTCCAGGATTATCAGCGCGCCGCCGCCGATACCGGCTCGCCCGAAGTGCAGGTTGCCCTGCTGACGGCCCGCATCAACGACCTGACCGGCCACTTCAAGGCCAACATGAAGGATCACCACTCGCGTCGTGGCCTGCTGAAAATGGTGAGCCGCCGCCGCAAGCTGCTGGATTACCTGAAGCGCACCAATCTCGAAAGTTACAAGACGCTGATCGAACGTCTCAGTCTGCGTAAGTAAGTCCGGCAAGGCCACTGTGATGATCCAGCACCCTGCTGCCCCGGCACAGTGGATGGGGCGTATTGCCCCCTGAATTTCTCACGCCCCGCCCATGCGGGGCGTTTTTGCTTTGAAAGGAACTCGCATGAGCGCTATCAAGAAAACCTTCACCTACGGCCGCCACCAGGTCACGCTGGAAACCGGCGAAATCGCCCGCCAGGCTTCCGGCGCCGTCCTCGTCAACATGGATGACACCGTGGTGCTGGTCACCGTGGTCGCCAAGAACGAAGTCAAGCCCGGTCAGGACTTCTTTCCGCTGACCGTCGACTACCAGGAAAAAACCTACGCTGCCGGACGCATCCCCGGCGGCTTCCTGAAGCGTGAAAGCCGCGCGTCCGACGGTGAAATCCTGATTTGCCGCCTGATCGACCGCCCCATCCGCCCGCTCTTCCCCGAAGGCTTCTTCAACGAAGTGCAGATCATCGCCACGGTGATATCGTCCAACCCCGAAGTCAGCGCTGACATCCCCGCGCTGATCGGCGCCTCGGCTGCGCTGTCGCTGTCCGGCCTGCCGTTCGACGGCCCGGTGGGCGCAGCGCGCGTCGGTTTCATCAACGGCGAATACGTGCTGAACCCGACCAACTCCGAGTTGAAAGACTCGGCGCTCAATCTGGTCGTCGCCGGCACCGAGACGGCCGTGCTGATGGTCGAATCCGAAGCGATGGAACTGCCCGAAGACATCATGCTGGGCGCGGTCATGTTCGGCCACACCCAGATGCAGGCCGCGATCAACGCCATCAACGAACTGGCCGACGAAGCCGGCGCCGACGCGTGGGACTGGCAGCCGGTCGCCGAAGACACCGCGATGGTGGAGCGCCTGAAGGCACTGGCCGAAGACGGCCTGCAGCAGGCCTACAACATCAAGCAGAAGCAGGCGCGCATGAGCGCAATCGACGAAATGCGCAACAAGGCCTTCGCCGAACTCATCACCGCCGACATGGATACCGTCGCCGCCAATGCCGTGAAGGACGCCTTCCACCGCGTGGAAGCCAGCGTGGTGCGTAACCGCATCCTGTCCGGCCAGCCGCGCATCGACGGCCGCGATACCCGCACCGTGCGCCCGATCACCATCCGTACCGGCGTACTGCCGCGCACTCACGGTTCCGCCCTCTTCACCCGCGGTGAAACCCAGGCGCTGGTCGTCACCACGCTCGGCACCGGACGCGACGAGCAGACCATCGACGCGCTCGAAGGCAGTTATTCAGACCGCTTCATGCTGCAGTACAACATGCCGCCCTACGCCACCGGCGAAACCGGCCGCGTGGGCGCACCCAAGCGCCGCGAAGTGGGCCACGGCCGCCTCGCCAAGCGCGCTCTGATGGCAGTGCTGCCCTCCAAGGAAGAATTCGGCTACACCATGCGCGTCGTGTCCGAAATCACCGAATCCAACGGCTCGTCGTCGATGGCCTCGGTGTGTGGCGGTTGTCTGTCACTGATGGACGCCGGCGCACCGCTTAAGGCGCACGTTGCCGGTATCGCCATGGGGCTGATCAAGGAAGGCGGCAAGTTCGCCGTGCTGACCGACATCCTCGGCGACGAAGATCACCTCGGCGACATGGACTTCAAGGTTGCGGGCACCGAAAAAGGCATCACCGCGTTGCAAATGGATATCAAGATCCAGGGCATCACCCAGGAAATCATGCATGCCGCGTTGACGCAGGCCAAGGAAGGCCGCCTGCACATCCTCGAAATCATGAAGTCGTCGGTGTCGGACACCCACGAGATGTCGGCCTACGCGCCGCGCATCATCGCGATGAAAATCAACCCGGAAAAGATCCGCGACGTCATCGGCAAGGGCGGCGCCGTGATCCGCGCGCTGACCGAGGAAACCGGCACCCAGATCGACATCCAGGAAGACGGCAGCGTAAAGATCGCCTGCACCAGCATGGAAGCCGGCGAACTCGCGAAGAAGCGCATCGAGGAAATCACCGCCGAAGTCGAAGTCGGCAAGGTGTACGAAGGTCCGGTCATCAAGCTGCTCGACTTCGGCGCGATCGTCAACGTGCTGCCGGGACGCGACGGCCTGCTGCATATTTCGCAAATCGCCCATGAACGCGTCAATGCCATCGGCGATTATCTGAAAGAAGGCCAGGTCGTGAAGGTGATGATTCTGGAAGCCGACGAAAAAGGCCGCCTGCGCTTGTCGATGAAAGCGCTACTGGAAGCGCCTGCGCCTGCGCCCGCTCCCGTCGCGACCCCCAGCGACGAAGAAGAGGCCCGCTAAAAGGCAACGCCGCGCCGACCGGTGCGGCTTGCATTTGCCAATAAAAAACGCGCCACCCGGCGCGTTTTTTATTGGCCCAATCAACTCACCAATCAGATTGTTTCGCCCAGAAATGCCTGCCACCATCGCTTGCGCTGGCCTGTCACCACGCCGCTCATTTCGAGTTCTCGCGGCGGCGTGAGACTCATCACCCAACCCGGCAGCACCGACGATTTTACCGAACTGGATCCACACGAACTGCCGAGATGATTCGGGTCGTAAATCTTGATGAAGCCAGGCGCATCGAGGTTGTCGGCGTAAACGATCGCACAGTAATCCTCGTGATGCTCGCGCCGCAGAAGTTCATCCAGTTCGCGCGTGAACTGTTGCACCTTGTCGGCAGCGGAAGGTTCTTGCGGCACCTGCTGACCGACCGCATAGAGATACCAGCCTGCGCCGGCGTCCACCTTTTGCCAGAATGCCGTCAACTGATCCCAGCGCATCACGCTGTAAAGCAGTCCATTGAAATTACGGTCAAATTCGCTGGTATCGATCATGGCACACTTTGCGGGCGGGCTTATTTGGCGACCTGACGTTCGCGGATTTCCTCGAGCGTCTTGCAGTCGATGCACAGCGTTGCGGTCGGGCGCGCCTGCATCCGGTCCAGGCCGATCTCGACGCCGCAGGATTCGCAGTAGCCGTAATCGCCGCTGTCGATCTTGGCGATGGTTTCGCCGATTTTCTTGATCAGCTTGCGCTCGCGATCGCGGTTGCGCAGTTCGAGCGCCATGTCCGATTCCTGGGTGGCGCGATCGTTGGGATCGGCAAACACCGTCTGCTCGTCCTGCATGGAATGCAGGGTGGTATCGATGTCCTGCGACAACTCGGCTTTCCATGCCTCAAGCATTTTGCGAAAATGCGCGAGCTGTTTTGCGTTCATGTATTCTTCGCCTTTTTTTGCCTTGTAAGGCTCAAAGCGCATCAAAGTTTCAGCCATCTTGTTCTCTTTGAAAAATAGGATGTTCAGGATCCAGCCCAACGCGATTTAATAACAGAATCCTCTTTATGCCGCAACCAAAAAACACACTTCAGGCCCTGCTTTTCGATGTTGACGGCACCCTTGCCGACACCGAACGCGACGGCCACCGTCCCGCCTTCAACCAGGCCTTTGCCGACGCCGGCCTCGACTGGCACTGGGACGCCGCCCTCTACGGCAAACTGCTTGCCGTCACCGGCGGCAAGGAGCGGATGAAATACTATATCGACCGTTTTCGGCCCGACTACAGGAAGCCGGACGACTTTGACGAACTGGTAGCCGGCCTGCACCAGGCCAAGACTCGTCATTACAGCGCGCTGGCCGCAAAGGGCGGCATTCCCATGCGCCCCGGCGTCAGGCGCCTGCTGGCCGAGGCGCGCGCAGCCGGCCTGCGGCTGGCGATTGCCACCACCACCACCCCGGAAAACGTCACCGTGCTGCTGGAACACAGCCTGGGGCCAGACACCCAGGACTGGTTCGAGGTCATCGCGGCGGGCGACATCGTTCCGGCGAAGAAACCCGCACCCGACATCTATCACTACGCGCTGGAAAAAATGGGATTGCAACCCGCCGTATGCCTGGCGTTCGAGGACTCTGAAAACGGCCTGCGCGCAAGCCTGGGCGCCGGACTGAGAACACTGGTCACGGTCAACGACTACACGCAGGACCACGACTTCACCGGCGCCGCCGTGGTGCTGTCAGACCTCGGCGACCCCGATGCACCCAACCGGCTGCTGGCCGGCCCCGACCTCGGCCAGCCGTTCGTCGACGTGGCCTATTTGCGGGCGCTGCATCGCGGCTAGAGAACCGGCAACGCGGTGGAGTGCCGTACCCTGGAAGGCATGCTGAAGGACCTGGATGCGCCTGCAGGCGCGCTGGTGGTGATGGATGAACAAAGGTTCCAGGCTCGAATTACGGCCCTGAAAGGTGATGAAATGATTCCATACATGCTTTTTTTTTGCGTGCTATGATGTATCTACACGAATATACATTCAGACGTGAATCATGAAGCTTCAAGTCGCGAAATGGGGCAATAGTCTGGCGGTTCGCCTGCCGACGGAATGCATACGGGCCGCCGGATTGAAGGAAGGCGATTCCGTTGAGGCCGAGGTCGGCCGGACGGGGGAAATTACGCTTACACCGGCGCAACCCTTCAACAAGGCAGCCTTTCTCAAAAAAGTGCGCAAGCTGCGGGCGGGGATGCCGATGACCTCGGCCACGGTGGAGACCATGCGCCAGGAAGAGCGCTATTGATGATTTACCTCGATACCAGTGCGGCAATTCCCCTGTTTGTGCCCGAGCCAGCAAGCGATGCGGTTGATGCGTGGCTTGAGTCTTGCGATGACACGCTGATTTCCTCGGACTGGATTTTGACGGAGTTCGCCAGCGCCTTATCGATCAAGGTGCGGTGCGGGGAAATCGAACAGAAACAGGCGCAGGCGGCATGGAAGGATTTTGAAAACTTCTGCCTATCCGGTTTGCGGCTTGTCCCGGTGAGCAGACAGGCTTTCGCGCAGGCCGCGAAGCTTGTTCACAATGTCCCCAGCGGCCTGCGTTCCGGCGACTCCCTTCATCTGTCCATGGCTTTGGAGGCGGGTGTGGCCGGTATTGCTACCGCAGACAATAACCTGGCGAAAAATGCGCAGTCGATGGGGCTGGCTGTGAATCGGTTTTGAATACCCGGCAAGCTGTTGGCATGCGCCTGATCCAAAATGCCCTCCTTGTTTTCTTTGCGCTCTTCCTGCTCGCCGCGTGCGACCGCGTGCCGACGCTGCCCAAACTCGACTCGCACGACGTCATCGTCGCCTTCGGCGACAGCCTCACCCACGGCACCGGCGCGAGTGCAGATACCGCCTACCCTGCCGTGCTGGCGTCGCTCACCGGACTCGCCGTGATCAACGCCGGCGTGCCCGGCGACACCACAAGTTCGGGCTTGGCGCGCCTGCCCGCAGTGCTGGAAGAACACCGGCCGCGCCTGGTGCTGCTGTGCCTGGGCGGCAACGACATGCTGAGAAAGCAGCCCGAATCCGCCACCGAAAACAACCTGCGCCTGCTGGTGCAGACCATCCGCGCCAGCGGCGCCGACGTGGTGCTGATCGGCGTGCCCGCGCCAAAGCTGTTCGGCGGCGCGCCCGATTTCTATGCCCGCATTGCCGAGGACATGGGCCTGCCGCTGGAGCAGGACATCTTCAGCGATGTGCTGAAGGACAACCGCCTCAAGTCCGACCCCATCCACGCCAACGACGCCGGCTACCGCGTGGTCGCCGAGCGGCTGGCAGAATTTCTGCGTGAGGCGGGGGCGCTGTGACGGCGAAACAAAAAACCTTGATCCGCGAAGGACGCGAAGCAGCGCGAAGAAAACCCGGAAGATCAATGATCCTGGTGATTTTCACTTCGCGTCCCTTCGCGCCCTTCGCGGATGAAAAAGATTTTCCCGCATGAAAAACCTGCTCGCACTCGCACGCCTGATCGATGCGCTGACCGAGCGCGTGGGACGACTCGTCATCTGGCTGGTGCTCGTCGCCACGCTGATTTCGGCAGGCAACGCGCTCAGCCGTTATCTGCTCGGCGCAAGCTCGAATGCCTGGCTGGAAATCCAGTGGTATCTGTTCGGGGCGATGTTCCTGCTGGCGGCGGGCTATACGCTGAAGCACAACGGCCATGTGCGCATCGATATTTTCTACAACCGCCTCGGCCCGCGCGGGCAGGCGTGGATCGATCTCATCGGCGGCCTGCTATTCCTGCTGCCGATGGCGCTGCTGCTGGCCTGGCTGGCGTGGCCGATGTTCCATGAAGCCTGGGTGACGCACGAAATGTCACCCGATGCCGGCGGCCTCGTGCGCTGGCCGGTGAAACTGCTGCTGCCGGCAGGATTCGCCCTGCTCGCGCTGCAGGGGGTGGCCGAGGTCATCAAGCGGATCGGCGTGCTGTCCGGGCATCTGGAACTGCCGCGCGAAGCGCCGGAGGAGGAAGTCTGATGGACGCCGAAATCCTGGCGCCGCTGATGTTTCTCGGACTGGTGACCTTCCTGCTGCTGGGCTATCCGGTCGCGTTCGCGCTCGCCGCCAACGGCCTCCTGTTCGCCGGCATCGGCATCGCTTCCGGGCTGTTCGATCTCTCGCTGCTCTCCGCCCTGCCCGAACGCGTCTACGGCATCGTTGCCAACCCGACGCTCCTGGCGATCCCCTTCTTCGCCTTCATGGGGCTGATCCTCGAACGCTCCGGCATGGCCGAGGACCTGCTCGACACCATCGGCCAGCTGTTCGGCTCCTTGCGCGGCGGTCTCGCCTACGCGGTAATCCTGGTCGGCGGCCTCTTGGCCGCCACCACCGGCGTCGTCGCCGCCACGGTCATCGCGATGGGGCTGATTTCACTGCCGATGATGCTGCGCTACGGCTACGACAAGCGACTGGCGTCGGGCGTCATCGCCGCCTCCGGCACGCTGGCGCAGATCGTGCCGCCGTCCCTGGTGCTGATCGTGCTGGCCGACCAGCTCGGCGCCTCGGTCGGCGACATGTACAAGGGCGCGCTCATTCCGGGCCTGGCGCTGGTCGGGCTGTATCTGCTCTATGTGTTCGGCGTGACGCTGTTCCGGCCCCACGCCGCGCCCGCCATGCCGGCCTCGGCCCGCACCCTGCATGGGCCTGCGCTGCTGCTGCGGGTGCTGACCACCCTGCTGCCGCCGCTGGTGCTGATCTTCCTGGTGCTCGGCACCATCTTTATCGGCGTCGCCACCCCGACCGAGGGCGGCGCGATGGGGGCGGCGGGCGCGCTGCTGCTGGCGCTGTTACGCGGGCGCCTGTCCCGCCTGCGACTAACGCAGGCGATGGACAGCACCACCCGGCTCACCACCTTCGTCATTTTCATCCTGATCGGCTCGACCATTTTCACCCTGGTGTTCCGCGGGCTCGACGGCGACGTCTGGGTCGAGCACCTGTTCGATCAGCTGCCGGGCGGCGTGCTCGGCTTCCTCATCATCGTCAACCTGATGGTGTTCATCCTGGCGTTCTTCCTCGACTTTTTCGAGATCGCCTTCATCGTGGTGCCGCTGGTGGCGCCCGTCGCCGCCAAGCTCGGCATCGACCCGATCTGGTTCGGCGTGATGCTCGCGGTCAACATGCAGACCGCCTTCATGCATCCGCCGTTCGGCTTCGCCCTGTTCTACCTGAAGAGCGTGGCACCCAAGAGCATTCGCACCGCCGACATCTACTGGGGCGCGATTCCCTTCCTGGTCATCCAGCTGATCATGGTCGCCGTGGTGCTGGCTTTCCCGCAGGTGGTGCTGCGCGATGCGCCGCCGGACGCCAGCAGCGTCACCGAAATCCCCATCGACGTCGACCCCGACGCCTATTACCTGCCGGCCGAATGGCGCTGAGTCGGGTTCGCCCAAGACGGGAAACGTGAGAAAATGAACGACTTCGCGCATCGCCTGTCCCATGCGCGTCCCTCTCATCCACACTCCAGGAACTGAATCCATGAGCGAACTCATCATCGAAGACCTCGTCGCCGGCAGCGGCGACACCGCCACCGCCGGACAATCCGTTTCCGTGCATTACACCGGCTGGCTCACCGACGGCCAGAAGTTCGATTCCAGCCTCGACCGCGACGATCCGTTCGAATTCCGCCTCGGCGCGGGCCAGGTCATTCCCGGCTGGGACCAGGGCGTGGCCGGCATGCAGGTCGGCGGCAAGCGCAAGCTCACCATCCCGCCGGAACTGGGGTACGGCTCCCGTGGCGCCGGCGGCGTGATCCCGCCCAACGCGACGCTGGTGTTCGAAGTCGAATTGCTGGCGGTCAGGTAAACCTTTTTTGTCCGCAAAGGACGCGAAGTGGCGCGAAGGCGTTCTTAAGGAAGCGATTACTTCGATATGGCCGTCATTGCGAGCGCAGCGAAGCAATCCAGCGTATCGATCAAGCGGGCATTTCTGGATTGCCCTAAAGGACTCCGATCCACTATGGGCTGAAGCCCATGTGGAATCGTATGCCACGACGCTGCGCTCCTCGCAATGACAAATTAATCAGCGATTTCTTAAGGGTTTCCCTTCGCGTACTTCGCGGATAAATCTTCATGACCCAGCCCCTGTTTTCCCACCGCAAGCACTGGGCGGCACGCCTCGGCACCGCGCCCTTTCTGCCGATGTCGCGCGCCGAGATGGCCGCGCTCGGCTGGGACGCATGCGACGTGATTCTCGTCACCGGCGACGCCTACATCGACCACCCCAGCTTCGGCATGGCGCTGGTCGGGCGGTTGCTGGAAGCGCAGGGCTACCGCGTTGGCATCATCAGCCAGCCCGACTGGCATTCGGCCGAGCCTTTTCGCGCGCTGGGCCAGCCGACGCTGTATTTCGGCGTCACCGCGGGCAACATGGATTCGATGGTCAACCGCTACACCTCCGAGCGCAAGACCCGCTCCGACGACGCCTACACGCCCAACGCCGAACCCGACAAGCGTCCCGACCGCGCGGTCACCGTCTACGCGCAGCGCTGCCGCGAGGCCTTCCCCGGCACCCCGGTGATCATCGGCTCGATCGAGGCGAGCCTTCGCCGCATCGCGCACTACGACTACTGGTCGGACACCGTGCGCCGCTCGGTGCTGCCGGACTCCAAGGCCGACCTGCTGATTTTCGGCAATGCCGAGCGTGCACTGCTGGAGGTCACCCACCGTTTGGCCCGCGGCGAAAAAATCGGCGACATCCACGACCTGCGCGGCACCAGCTTCATGGTGGCGCGCGACTGGAAGCCTGAAGAAAACTGGCTGGAAGTCGCCTCAACCGAGCTCGACACCCCCGGCGTCATCGACGCCCACGTCGACCCCTACGCGATGACGCCGGACGGCCCTGCCGCGCAGACGCCCGAGGGCGCTGACACGATCAAGACAGCGCCGATCCGGATCATGTCCAAGGCCGAGCGCCTCGCCGCCCGCCAGGACATGCGCGCGCGCACCGTGATCCGGCTGCCCGATTACGACCAGGTGAAGAACAACCCGTCGCTGTACGCCCACGCCTCGCGCGTGCTCCACCTCGAATCCAACCCTGGCAATGCGCGGGCGCTGCGCCAGGCGCACGGCGAGCGCGACGTCTGGCTGAACCCGCCGCCGATTCCGCTTTCCACGCCGGAGATGGACGCGGTGTACGACCTGCCCTATGCGCGTGCGCCGCACCCGAGCTACGGCGACGCCAAGATCCCGGCGTGGGAGATGATCCGTTTCTCGATCAACATCATGCGCGGCTGCTTCGGCGGCTGCACCTTCTGCTCGATCACCGAGCACGAGGGCCGCATCATCCAGAGCCGTTCCGAAGATTCGGTGATCCGCGAGATCGAGGCGATCCGCGACAAGACGCCCGGCTTCACCGGCGTGATTTCCGACCTCGGCGGGCCGACCGCCAACATGTACCGCATGGCGTGCAAGTCGAAAGCCATCGAGAGCGCCTGCCGCCGCTTGAGCTGCGTGTTCCCAGACGTCTGCGAAAACATGCTGACCGACCACACGCCGCTGATCCACATGTACCGCCGCGCGCGCGCGCTGCCCGGCGTCAAGAAGATCCTCATCAGCTCGGGGTTGCGGTACGACCTCGCGGTGCGCTCGCCCGAATACGTCAAGGAACTGGTGCAGCACCACGTCGGCGGCTATCTCAAGATTGCGCCGGAGCACACCGAGTCCGGGCCGCTGTCGAAGATGATGAAGCCCGGCATGGGCGCCTACGAGCGCTTCAAGGACATGTTCGAGGCCGCCTCCAGGGCGGTCGGCAAGAAGCAGTACCTGATTCCCTATTTCATCGCGGCGCACCCCGGCACCACCGACGAGGACATGCTGAACCTGGCCATCTGGCTGAAGAAGAACGACTTCCGCCTCGACCAGGTGCAGACCTTCCTGCCCACGCCGATGGCGCTGGCGACGACCATGTACCACACCGAAAAGAACCCGCTGAAAAAGGTGCTCGGCGGCAAAGGCGAGGCGGTGTCCGTCGTCAGGCAGGGCCGCACGCGGCGCCTGCACAAGGCCTTCCTGCGCTATCACGACGCGGACAACTGGCCGCTCTTGCGCGAGGCGCTGAAGGAAATGGGGCGCGACGATCTCATCGGCAACAGCAAGAAGCACCTCATCCCGCTGTTCCAGCCCGCCGGCACCGGCAGGCAGCCTGAAGGCACGCGCACGCCGCGCGCCGAAGGCGGCCGCGCCAAACCTGGCGCAGGCAAACCCGGTGCATCCAAACCAAGCGCGGCCAGATCCGGTGCGGGCAAGGGCGCGCCAACCAAATCCGGCACGGACAAGCCGACGTCAGGCAAGCCCGCCCCCACCAGCCGCGGCCGCCCGCCGCAGGTGCCCAGGCACCCGCTCAGCCAGCGCCGCGGCAAATCACGGTAAGTCTTTGTGGGAGGGGCGCCCTCGCCCCGAATGGTTGCTGATTGCAAAGGCGCGAAATCTGGGGCGAGGGCGCCCCTCCCACAACACCCAACACCGCTTTTTGAACCCGGCTTCCGACATGACCACGCCCAGCGACCTCCTCCGCGCCAAGCTCAACCTCGAAACCGCCCAGCTCGGCTGGTCCGAACTCGAACGCCATTTCGCGCGCGGTGACGTCATCAAGGTCGCCGCTGGCGTCGACCTGATCGATGCCGCACTGCACATGGCCGAGAACGATGCGGCGACCGTGCAGGAATGGCTGGCCGACGGCCGCATCGCGTGCGCCGAACTGGCCGACGCCGAGGACTGGCATGCGCGCCAGCCGATGTTCTGGGCGGTGGTGGTGGCGCCGTGGGTGCTGGTGCAGGAGGCGCTGAAGAAACTGGATTCGTAGCCAAAAAAGCCCGCGTCCGCGGGCTTTTTTGTGGGCGCAAACCGCTCAGGCGGCGAGGCTGTCCTTCACCCGCACCAAACGCGCGCGTGCCTCGGTCGCGACGCCGTGCACGGCCGGATTGCTCACCAGCTTTTGCATGATGCCGGGGTCGAGGAAGGACACGGTCACCTTGCCGTCCGCTTCCTCGCGCACGACGACGTTGCACGGCAGCAGCATGCCGACGTCGGGCTCGGCGCTGATGGCCTGGTGCGCCAGCGGCGGGTTGCAGGCGCCGAGGATGCGGTAGGGGCGGAGGTCGACATCGAGCTTGGCCTTCATGGTGGCCTGCACGTCGATGTCTGTCAGCACGCCGAAGCCTTCGGCTTTCAGTGCGGCGGTGACCTTGTCCACTGCTGCGTCGAAGGGGCCGCTGATCTGGGTATCGAATCCGTATTCGCTCATGGTGTTGCTCCTGATTGGGGTTAATAGCGGCATTTTACCTGCTTCGCCGTGACAGAGACCGCAATGCGATCAGGGTTCGAGCGATTGCCGCTCCATCTTCCACCACAGCTGGTATGCCTCGTCGGACCACAGCGACTTGATGTAGGCCACCACATCCTGCATGGCCGGCTCGGAGAGCTTGCCCTGCCAGGCAGGCATGTTGCCCTGCCCGCCGGGGCTGCCTTCGCGGATCATCTGCAGCAGCACCGCGGTGGGGTGATGCCAGGCGTGGGCGCTGTCGTCCAGCGGCGGCGGCGGGAAGCGGCCGTCCGCGTCGCGGATACGCCAGTCGCCGGGCAATCCCTTGCCCGCCGCGCCGTGACACTCCAGGCAGTGCCGCGCATACACGGCCTGCCCGCGCGCGATCTGCTGCGCGTCCCGGTAGCGGTCAGGCGGGGCGGAATCGGCACCGGATGCAGCGGGGACGGGCCGCTCGCAGGCGGACAGTGCCAGCCCGACAAATAACAACGCAGGCAGGTTCGTCCCGATTCCATTCATGGCATTCCTCCTCGAAAAACGCACCGCGGCGCGGCTCATCCGCCTCCGCCCGCCTGTTCTTCGGGCAGCACCCCGTCCAGCAGGCGCCGCATGTTGCGCCAGTGCGAGCCCTCCCAGTACACGCGCCCGCATCCATCGCAGGTGCTGAAGCGCTCGTAGTGTTCGCGCACCTTCGGCGGCAGGCGATCCAGCACGCTCGCCTTGTCGACGGCACGCAGCGGCGCGTTGCAGTGCAGGCACAGGGTGAACGGCCGCGCGCCGCGCGCCAGGTCCAGCCGTTCGACGATCTCGCGCAGCTGCTGCTCGGATTTCAGCGCGTGCACATAGCAGCCATGCGTCACCGCGCGCCGTTTCAACAGTTCGCGGTCGCGCGTCAGCACGATGCGGCCGTCGCGCTCGGCAATCGCCACGATGGCGTCGTCGTGAAAGTGATTATCGTACAGCGTGTCGAACCCCAGCATGCGCAGCATGTGGGCGAGCCCGCCGAGGTGCGCGTCCGCCACAAAGCGCGGTTCGCGCAAGGGCTGCTCGCGCACCCGCAGCAAGGGCGTGACGTCCATCGCCTCGAAGCGGGGATACACCGCCACCCGGTCGCCATCCTCGAGCTGCCGGTTGAAGTCCACCGACTCGCCGTTGACCAGGATCAGCTCGACCTCGGTGTGCGGCACGCCAAGCGCCTCGATCATGTGCTTGGTGGTCGCCGCCCGCGCGCACGGCACGGTGAATTCCTGCTTGCGCCGGTTCGGCGCCAGGAAGTCGTTCAGTTCTTCATAAAAGCGGAAGGTGGCGGTACCCATACGCAGGTCATTGTCGCCAATTAAAGCCGTCCGGAAAACCCGGGCACTTCCGTCCAGCTGCGACGCCGGCCCCGGACGTACAAACGCCACCTCGACGGTGGCGTTTGTTTGGGGCTCCAGCAAAGATCAGTGTTGGCCTTTTGTCGGCTTGTCTGCTTTGGGCGGGGTGATGAACGATCCAACCGGAACAACAACCTGCTTCGGTTTCTTGGGTTTCTTTGCTTCCTTGCTTTTACGTAACTGGCCTTTTGCCATGAGGGTCTCCTTGCAACAATTCCGGAAATACGGCCGGGTTTGCAGAAGCAGACACGGCACAAAATGATCATAGACCCTTACGCGGGAATACGTGGCTTTATATTCAGCGCCGTTCGTGAACCGACAGGCCGTCCGATGGTCGCCGCTCCCGTCTTCCGACGGGAAAGCGGCGCCGGCCCTGTGCGGGCAGCCGCCGCATCGCCCCTACTTCGTGTGGCGCCTGCGCTGTGCGCGCGCCGCCGGCGTCGACGGAAAATCCGCCGCCAGGATCTCGGGCGTCAGATAGCCGAGGGCGAACTCGGTAAACGCCGCCACCTCGTGCGTCTGCCAAGCGGCATCGCGGCCCAGTGCGCCGGCCAGCAAGGACGCCACACGGGGGGCGGCCTCGATGCTGGCGCGCGCGTCGAGCAGCAGCGCACGGGTGCGCCGCGCGAGCACGTCCTGCACGCTGCGCGCCATTTCGTGCTGCGCCGCCCACACCACTTCGGCGCCGATGTAGGGCAGGCGCGGATGCAGGCGCGCGGCCCACGCCGGCCGGTCCTGCGCCAGCGCCAGCACCGCCGCGGCGTCCGCACCGTAGGATCGCAGCGGACTCGGCAGGGCGTCGGTGGTGGCGCCGTGCAGCGCCAGGTCCGCAGTACGGCAGGGGCGGCTGGGCAGATCACCGACGCGCGCGGCGACGTCGGTGGCCTGCTCGGCCATTTCGCGATAGGTCGTCCACTTGCCGCCGGTGATGCTGACGAGGCCGGATTCCTCGCGCAGCAGGTGGTCGCGCGCCAGCGCCGAGGTGGCGCGCCCGCTGCCGGCGCGCACCAGCGGGCGCAGCCCGGCGAATACGCTCAGCACGTCCTGCCGGCGCGGCGCTTCCTGCAGGTAGCGCCCGGCGTGTTCGAGCAGAAAATCGATCTCCGCCGGATGCGCGCATGGTTCGGCCTCGGCGTCCTCGACCGGCGTGTCGGTGGTGCCGACCAGCAGCCGGTCCTGCCAGGGAATGACGAACAGCACCCGGCCGTCGTCGGTCTTCGGCACCATGATCGCGTTGCGGCCGGGCAGAAAGCGCCGGTCGAGCACAATGTGCGCGCCCTGGCTGGGCGCCACCAGTGCGGCGGCGCCGGGTTCGGCCATGCGACGGATCGAATCGCAGAACGCCCCGGTGGCGTTGACCACCACGCGCGCGGGGATCTCGTACTCGGCACTGGTTTCGCGGTCGCGCGCCACCACCCCGGATACCGGCGTGCCGGCACCGCCGGCGCGCAGCAATCCCGTCACCTGGCAGTAGTTGATCGGCGTCGCGCCGTGGTCCCAGGCGCTGGCCGCCAGGCAGACCGCGAGACGGGCGTCGTCGAACTGGCCGTCGTGATACAGCACGCCGCCGCGCAGGCCATCGGCGCGCAGCCCCGGCAGCTCGCGGCGGGTTTCGGCCGCGTCGAGCCGCCGCGAGCGCCCCAGGCTGGCGCGCCCGGCGAGGCGTTCGTAGAGCCCGAGGCCGAAGCCGTAGTACAGGCTTTCGCCGCGCCGGTAGGTGGGGATGACGAAAGGCTGTTCGCAGGCCAGGTGCGGCGCGTTGGCCAGCACGCGCCCGCGCTCGCGCAGCGCGCCCATCACCAGTTTCAGGTTGCCCTGGCGCAGGTAGCGCACGCCGCCATGCAGCAGCTTGGTGCTGCGGCTGGAGGTGGCCTGGGCGAAGTCGTCGCGTTCCAGCAGCAGGGTTTCATAGCCGCGCGTGGCGGCGTCGAGCGCGATGCCCAGTCCGGTGGCGCCGCCGCCGATCACGACCATGTCCCAGGGCGTGCGGCGGGTGGCGAGGCGCTCGATGGCTTCGTCCCGATTCATGCGGAGCCCGCTTCCGGCTTTGCCCAGCCCTTGGAGCGCCCCACTGCGCGATCCCAGCCGCCGCGCAGGGCGTCGACCTGCTCGCGTCCCATCGCAGGCTCGAACACGCGCTCGACCTGCCATTGCGCGGCGATCTCGTCGAGCCCGCTCCAGTACCCCACCGCCAGGCCGGCCAGATAGGCGGCCCCCAGCGCGGTGGTTTCGGTGACCTTGGGACGCACTACCGGCACCCCCAGCAGGTCGGCCTGGAACTGCATCAGGGTGTCGTTGGCGGTGGCGCCGCCGTCGACGCGCAGCTCGCTGAGCGTGAGGCCGGCGTCGGCCTGCATCGCGGCGATAAGGTCGCTCACCTGGTAGGCGATCGATTCGAGCGCGGCGCGCGCCAGATGGCCCGCGGTTGTTCCGCGCGTGATGCCGTGGATCGCACCGCGCGCGTAGGGGTCCCAGTGCGGCGCGCCCAAACCCACGAACGCCGGCACCAGATAGACCCCGCCATTGTCCGGCACGCTCGCCGCCAGGCTTTCCACCTCGGACGCGCTGCGGATGATGCCCAGCCCGTCGCGCAGCCATTGCACCACCGCGCCGGCGATGAAGATGCTGCCTTCCAGCGCATAGCTCGGCCGCCCCGCGATGCGCCACGCCGTGGTGGTGATCAGGCGGTTGTGCGACGGGATTGGCGCGTCGCCGGTGTTCATCAGCATGAAGCAGCCGGTGCCGTAGGTGTTCTTCACCATGCCGCGCCGGGTGCAGGCCTGCCCGAGCAGCGCGGCGTGCTGGTCGCCCGCCACCCCGGCGATGGGAATGCACCCGCCGCCCAGCAAATCGGTGTCGCCGTAGATGCTGCTGGAGTCGCGCACCTCGGGCAGCATCGCGCGCGGCACCCGCATGATCTCCAGCAGTTCGTCGTCCCACGCCTGCCGCGTGATGTCGAACAGCAGCGTGCGCGACGCGTTGGTCGCGTCGGTGACGTGCAGCGCGCTGCCGCTCAGCTTCCACAGCAGCCAGCTGTCGATGGTGCCGAACGCCAGTTCGCCCGCCTCCGCCCGCCGCCGCGCATCGGGCACGTTATCAAGGATCCAGCGCAGCTTGGTGCCCGCGAGATACGCGTCGAGCACCAGCCCCGTCTTGCGCTGGAACAGCGCTTCATGGCCCGCCGCGCGCAGCTCGTCGCACAGGCCGGCGGTGCGCCGGTCCTGCCACACGATCGCGTTGTAGATGGGCTGCCCCGTGCGGCGATCCCACACCACCGTGGTCTCGCGCTGGTTGGTGATGCCGATCGCGGCGATGTCGCGCCCCGACAGCCCGGCGCTCGTGATCGCCTCGGCGGCAACGCCGATCTGCGACGACCATATCTCGTTGGGATCGTGTTCGACCCAGCCCGGCTGCGGGAAGATCTGCCGGAACTCCTTCTGCGCGACGGCTTTGATCTGCCCCGCGTGATCAAACACGATCGCGCGCGAACTGGTGGTGCCCTGGTCGAGAGCGAGCACGTATTTCATCTTCATCTCCGGTTGTGAGCCGTGAGCGACCCTGGTTTTCAGTCCGGCGGTATGCCGTGCGCCGGCCGCGATTTCATGGGAGCGTTGATGAATTCAGCGCCTCCGCGGCCCGTGGCTATGCCGCTGCGTGGTAACAGTCATAGTCCTTGTCTTTTACAACGGTCATTCTGGTGCCTCGAATATGCTTGCCAAAAAAGGCTTCGTCAAAGCCATATTGCTTCATGGGAAAGCACAATCCCAGTGAAATGCGAGAACATGCAGTTGGGACAGGAACAGGCAGACACCATACTCACCACAGTACCCGGCATTCAAACCCTGCGAAAACCGGGTCCAGGGTCATCAATACCGCCCTTTCCAGATTGGCCTGCGCGGCCAGGATGCGGTCGAACGGATCACGATGCTCGTTGGAATATGCGCCCGCCTTCAGGCTGTGCAGGTAACTGATGGACAGGTGCTCAAAGCCGTCCGCCGCGACCAGTTCGTTGAAACGCCCCAGCGCCTGCACGGCATGGGGCAATTTTCCGAGCCGGTATTTGGTGGCGATCTCCCAAGCGCTGGCCGCACTCACCAGAACCTGATTCTCCGCATCGACGATGGCTTCCCGTGCGATGCTCGACAGTTTGGGATCGTCGGTCCACCACCACAGCAGAGCATGCGTATCGAGCAGGAGCTTCAAGGCTTTTCCCAGGCGTCTAATTCGGCATCGGGCAAGGGCTCGAAGAATGCCTCGTCGATATGCCCGGCCAGCCTGCCGGGCATGCGCTTGGGTTTTTCCTGTTGTCCCAGCGGTACCATGCGCGCATAAGGCTTGCCGGCTTTCGACAGGATGATTTCCTGGCCGGCGTGCGCCTGTTCCAGCAAGCGGGAAAACTGGGTTTTGGCTTCGTGGACGTTGACCGTGATCGCCATGGCAAATCCTTATGGACTAACTGGTGGACCAAGTCTAGCCGCGCAGAGCGCTCTCCGCAACCCGGCGCCCCCGCCAAGCTTGATCAAACCCGGCTCGCCGTCCGCCGCATCACATCCGCCGCAAACTGCATCGCCATCTTCACCGGCATCGGCAGCGGGGCGCCGCCGTGCTCAACCGCGGTCTGCGCATGCCGCGCTTCGTCGGTTTTCATCTGCTCGACGACGGCGCGGCTTTTGGCGTCGGCTTGCGGCAACTGCTGCAGGTGGCCGTCGAGATGGGCCTCGACCTGGCGCTCGGTTTCGGCGAGGAAACCGAGGTTCCATTTGTCGCCCAGGAGGCCGGCGGCGACACCGATGCCGAACGCGCCGCCGAACCACAGCGGGTTGAGCAGGCTCTTGCGGCCGCCAAGTTCCTTGATGCGCGTCTCGCACCAGGCAAGGTGGTCGGTTTCTTCGCGCGCGGCCTGTTCGAGTTCGGCGCGCACGGACGCGTTTTTCGCGGTGAGCGCCTGGCCGGCATACAGCGCCTGCGCGCAGACTTCGCCGACGTGGTTGACGCGCATCAGCGCGGCGGCCTGCGCGCGTTCGGCTTCGCTCAGCTCGGCTTCCGGCCCGGTGCCGGGATACGGGCGGCCGGCGTGCGGCGTGGCGAAGACGGTGCGCAGGCCCAGATCGAAAGTGGTGATCAGCTGGTCGAGTCGGTTCATGGCTATTTCACGTAGTAGTTGAAGTTGGAGTATGCCGCTTCGGCGACCTTGAACCACTGGAACTGGGTGTCGCGGAACAGCTTCCAGGGACGGTAGATGGCGGCGAAGTCGGGGTTGGTCTTCGCTTCGGACTCGTACAGTTCGAAGGTGGCGCGGCGCGCGGCGAGCATCACGTCCTTGGGGAAGGGATGCAGCTGGACGCCCTGCCCGGCCAGGCGCAGCAGCGCGGGGGGGTTCTTGGCGTCGTATTGCGCCAGCATCAGCTGGTTGGCTTCGGCGGTGGCGACTTCGAAGGCCTGGCGGTACGTCTCGGGCAGCGCGCGCCAGCTGGCCTGATTGACGTAGAAAGAGAGCTGCGGCCCGCCTTCCCACCAGCCGGGATAGTAGTAGTGCTTGGCGATCTTGTGGAAGCCGAGCTTCTCGTCGTCGTACGGCCCCACCCATTCGGCGGCGTCGAGCGCGCCGCGTTCCAGCGCCGGGTAGATGTCGCCGCCGGGCAGGGTCTGCGGCACCGCGCCGAGCTTGGCCATGATCTGGCCGCCGATGCCGGGAATGCGCATTTTGAGGCCGCGCAAATCGGCCATCGACTTGATCGGCTTTCTGAACCAGCCGCCCATCTGGGTGCCGGTGTTGCCGCCGGGGAACTGCACCACGTTGTATTTGGCGTAAAGTTTTCTCAGTGCCTCGATGCCGCCGCCGGCATACATCCACGCGTTTTGCTGGCGCGCGGTGAGGCCGAAGGGCACGGCGGTGTCGAAGGCGAGCGCGAGGTTCTTGCCGACGTAGTAGTAGCCGGCCGAATGGCCGCACTCGGCAGTGCCGCTGCCGACCGCGTCGAGCACCTGCAGGCCGGGCACCAGTTCGCCGCCGGCGAAAACGCGGATCTGGAAACGGCCAGAGGTGAGCGCGGCGACCCGTTTCGAGAGGGTTTCCGACGCGCCGTAGATGGTGTCGAGGCTTTTCGGGAAGCTCGACGCCAGCCGCCAGCGGATGGCGGGCAACGGGTTGGCTTCCCCGGGCGCAGCCTGCGCCGCACCCAGGGGCAGCATCGCGGCCACGCCGGCGCCAGTCAGAAAGTCTCGTCTTTGCATGATTTCACTCAGGTTTTGTCCGATTATACGAGCCGCTTGGGAAAACCGCCGCGTGTTAAAATCGCCGCTTTTCCAGCCCTGCCCCACTGCCATGTTCAACCGCCAAGACACCCTCGCCAAGACCGATCCCGACCTGTGGGCTGCGATCCAGAAAGAAGACCAGCGCCAGCAGGACCACATCGAGCTGATCGCGTCGGAAAACTACACCAGCCCGGCGGTGATGGAAGCGCAGGGCTCGCAGCTCACCAACAAGTACGCCGAGGGCTATCCCGGCAAGCGCTATTACGGCGGCTGCGAATACGTCGACATCGTCGAGCAGCTGGCGATCGACCGCGTGAAGGCGCTGTTCGGCGCCGAAGCCGCCAACGTCCAGCCCAACTCCGGCTCGCAGGCCAACCAGGCAGTGTTCATGGCCTTCCTGAAACCCGGCGACACCATCATGGGCATGAGCCTGGCCGAAGGCGGCCACCTCACCCACGGCATGGCGCTCAACATGTCCGGCAAGTGGTTCAACGTGGTCGCCTACGGCCTCAACGAAAAGGAAGAAATCGACTACCCGAAGATGGAAGCGCTGGCGCGCGAGCACAAGCCGAAACTGATCATCGCCGGCGCCTCGGCCTACGCGCTGCGCATCGATTTCGAACGCTTCGCCAAGGTCGCGAAGGAAATCGGCGCAATCTTCATGGTGGACATGGCGCACTACGCCGGCCTTATCGCCGCAGGCGTCTACCCCAACCCGGTGCCGCACGCCGACGTCGTGACCTCGACCACCCACAAGACCCTGCGCGGCCCGCGCGGCGGTATTATTTTGATGAAAGCCGAGCACGAGAAGGCGATCAATTCAGCCATCTTCCCCGGCCTGCAGGGCGGCCCACTGATGCACGTCATCGCCGGCAAGGCGGTGGCGTTCAAGGAAGCATCCACCAGGGAATTCAAGCGCTACCAGGAACAGGTCATCGACAACGCGCTGGTGATGTGCAAGGTACTGGTCGAACGCGGCCTGCGCATCATTTCCGGCCGCACCGAGAGCCACGTGTTCCTGGTCGACCTGCAGCCGAAGGGCCTCACCGGCAAGGAAGCCGAAGCGCTGCTGGGCCGTGCCCACATCACGGTCAACAAGAACTCCATCCCCAACGACCCGCAGAAGCCTTTCGTCACCAGCGGCATCCGCCTCGGCA
>JAUYCF010000049.1 GCA_030692355.1 Thiobacillus sp. | reverse complement strand
TTTTGTGGGGGTCAATCGCGGGTAAGCCCGCTCCCACAGGGGGTGACGGCGATGGTTTTGTGGGGGTCAATCGCGGGTAAACCCGCTCCCACAGGGGCGACGGCGATGGTTTTGTGGGGGTCAATCGCGGGTAAACCCGCTCCCACAGGGGGCGACGGCGATGGTTTTGTGGGAGCGGGTTTACCCGCGATTCCCGGTGCCAGATTCCCGGTGCCCGCTTTGCGGCTAAAGCCGCTCCCGCAGAAAAAACGGTTTTTTTGTAGGGGCGGGTTTATCCCTTCACAACCAAACCGCGTCCCAATGGGGGTATTGCCGAACGGAGTTAACCAACCCCGCACGCACGGGATTGGCAACGATGTAGCGGGCGATGTGCTGCAAATCCGCCCCATCGCGCATACCCTGGTCATGGAATCCCCCCTGCCAGACCGCCCTGCCGGGTGTGCCGCGACTGCGGTTGATGGCGCCGCCACTCAGGGATTTGAACCGCCGCAGCAGATCAGGGAGCGCGGCACCGGTCAACTGCAGCAGCCAATGCAGGTGATCTGGCATCAGCACGAAGGCAAGCGTGCTGCACAGTCCCGCCTCGTCGCAAGCACGCAATTCCCGTATCGCCAACCGGGCCAGACGCAAGTCGGCGAACAGGGGGAGGTGGCCTTGCGTCACCGTGGTGATGAGATAACCCCGCCCGATTTCCGAGACACGGCCAATGCGCAGATTGCGGCTATGAGGCGGGAGCGTCATGGCGATAATCATGACAGAAAGTTGGCGTTGACAGGAGCGGGTTGCTGACGCTTGCTGCAATCGCGGGTAAACCCGCTCCCACAAAAACACCCCATCGCCCTTGTGGGAGCGGCTTCAGCCGCGATGTGGCTGCCGGGAATCGCAGGTAAACCCGTTCCCACAAAAACACCCCATCGCCCTTGTGGGAGCGGCTTCAGCCGCGATGTGGTAGCTGAGAATCGCGGGTAAACCCGCTCCCACAAAAACAGCGCCGCCGCCCTTGTGGGAGCGGCTTCAGCCGCGATGTGGCTGCCGGGAATCGCGGGTAAACCCGCTCCCACAAAATCATCGTCGCCCCCCTGTGGGAGCGGCTTCAGCCGCGATGCTGCGCAGCCAAACCCTTTGCCCCGAAAACAAACTTGCTGCTCGGCGAGCACGGGCATTCCAATAAGCGATCTGGGTTAAGATGCATCCATCTACCCCATGCCTTGTGAATCCGTGCCGCGAATTTTCTTTATCCTCCTGGTTGTTCTGGCTGCCCCAGCGCAGGCTGACGTGTATGCCTATGCCGACGCTGATGGCGTCGCGCATTACACCAACGCCCCGGACACCAGCGCCCCGGGAGGCGGCCTTTACCAGCGCATATCCAGCCTGTTGGAGGAATCCGGGAAAAACAATCGCGCGCGCGCGCCGGCAGTCAGGGGCAACGTCGCCGCCTTCACTCCGCACATCGAACAAGCCGCGGACGAGGCCGGCATCGATGCTGCCCTGGTTCATGCCGTCATCACCGCCGAGTCGGGCTACAACCCGGCGGCCGTATCGCGGGCCGGCGCCCAGGGCCTGATGCAACTCATGCCCGGAACAGCCAAACGCTATGCGGTCAAGGACGCCTTCGACCCCAAACAGAATATCAGCGGCGGCACCCGCTACCTGCGCGACTTGCTGGACATGTTCGACAACAACGTCGAGCTTGCTGTCGCGGCCTACAATGCCGGTGAAAATGCCGTGATCCGGCATGGCAGAAAGATTCCGCCCTATCGTGAAACGCAGGCTTATGTGCCGAAGGTCATGCGCCTATACGACAAATACAGGGCATTGCTCTAGCAGCCTGCTCCGCATCGCGTCCGCCCCCCAACACTGCGATTACCATCCAGTAATCGGCGCCCCGGACCTCGCACCGGCCGTTAAGCAAGTATGGGCGCTCGACGCCCACTTTGATATTGCTCCCACATCCTTAAATATAAGGCCTCAAGGTCATGGGTGAATTGAACGGTATCGAACAAGGGTGACGAAAGCCGGCCATGCGCCAGTTTTTCGCGTACGGCTTTCAACTTTTCCGGCTGGGTTGCCAAGGTATACGCAAGATCGAAGTACTCTTCCCAGGTCGCGGCAATCAATTCTGGCAGGCCAACAGTGTGCAACAGGCTGGCGGCAATTCGACTGGCGAATGTTTCGCCAATTTTTGTGATGAGCGGCACACCGGCCCAGAGTGCGTCGCATCCCGTGGAGTGGGACGTGTATGGGAAGCTGTCCAGAGCCAAATCGGCCAGGCTCAAGCGTCCGAGATGGTCGGCGATGTCCTGCTTTTTGTGAGCGAAGATAATTCGACCTGCTTCAACGCCGCGCGCATCGGCTTCTCTCCTCAAATTGTCTTTGGCCGCGGCCGAAAGAGCCCCCATCCAGAGGATGCTTCCTGGAATGTCGCGCAGCAAGTTGCACCAAACATCAAAGGTTTCCGGGATGAGTTTGAAGCTTTGATTGAAGCTTGAGAAAACCAGTGCGCCAGCGGGTAATCCTTCCTCATCGCGTGTGGGCACACGGCCAATCGGCCGCTTCCTGTCATTGGGCAGGCAGCAATTGGGCATCTGGGCCAGGGTTTCGCTGAAGAATTCAGCCTGATCGGCGGGCGTTGCGACGGGATCGCCAATGATGTAGTCAGCCAGCCTTGCATGGCCCAGGGTGCCAGGATAGCCCAGCCAGTTGACAATAATGGGCGCGGGGCGGGAAGCCGTGATGCCCAGGCGGGAATCTGTCGTATTTCCAGTCAGGTCGACCAGAATGTCGATGCCGTCCCCCGCGATGAGGCCAGCGGCATCGCCGTCCGACATCATCCTGACATCGCGAAAAACCTCGACGTTTTCCTCGACCCTTTCGCGGTGGCGATCCCTGGCGTTTCGGCCTATGGAGTAGGCATGAATTTTGAATCGTGCGCGGTCATGAAGCTCGAACACCCCGCCCAATAGATGCATCACGGGATGTTCACGAAAATCAGCGGAAAGGTAGCCAATCCGCAAGCGTTGGCCAGGCGGGTGAGTGGCCGGGCTGAACAGGGGCGGCTTGTCGAGGAAAGGCCGTATTTTGTTCTGGGATGCGAGCAGGGCGGCCTGCAATTGAAGTTGCGCGCCGGCCGAAGGCAAGAACATGATTATTCGGGAGGGGATGCCCGGAGCCGCTTGTTCGATATTGGAAATGATGCTCGCCTCGTCCGCTGCCGCATGCGACCAGGCCAGCAGCTGGCGGGCGCAGCTTGCGGCCTGCCCAAGGGCATATGCGTACGTTGGCTCGAGGGCGACGGCCTGGCGGAACCCGGCTTCCGCCTCCGCGGGGCGGTTCAACTCCATCAGCAGATTACCAAGATTGCCATGGAAATTGGCGGAGTCGGGCCGGATTTTAAGGGCATCGCGGTACGCTTTTTCAGCCTCCTCCAGCCTTCCGGCCTGTCTCAGCAGATTGCCCATCGCATTGAGCGCGTTTGCATGATCCGGCTGGAGATGCAGGCAGCGTTGCAAAAGGCTCCAGGCCTCCTCCATCCGCCGAAATTCCATCAGCAGGATTGCCAGGTTGCAATGGGCGTCAGCATAGCCCGGCCACAGCGCGATGGCCTGGCGGTAAGCCTGCTCGGCCTCGTCAAAGCGAAGCCGGGCCATCAGCACGTTGCCCAGATCGTTGTAGACGTCGGCCTGATCCGGCCGGATTTTCAGGGACTGGCGGAAGGCCGCCTCGGCTTCGTCGGCGCGGTCCGATTCCGACAGCAGCAGGCCCAGGTTGTAGAGCGCGTTGACATTTTCAGG
>JAUYCF010000107.1 GCA_030692355.1 Thiobacillus sp. | reverse complement strand
GACGGCGTACAGGAAGATTACGACGCCCTCGATAACCTCCTGGTCACCGGCGTTGCCGATCCCAATCGCGCGGACATCCTCTACGACAGCGCAGGCAACGATCTGCTACAGGGCTTGGGCGGCAACGATACCCTGATTGCGTGGCGCGGGGGTGACGATGTGCTGGAAGGCGGATCGGGCCAGGACTATCTCTCGGGTGGTGCCGGCAACGACACGCTGGTTGGGGGCAATGACAGCGATGTGCTGCAGGGCGGTACGGGTAACGACTATCTCTTTGCGCAGGACCAGACTAACGATCTGGCCGCTGCCATCCTTGCATCCGAAACCCAGCCGGGCACCGGTGCCCGGGGCGATTGGCTTTCCGGCGACGACGGCAATGACATCCTGGTTGGTGGGGCAGGCAACGACGTGCTGCTGGGCGGGGAAGGGGAAGACCTGCTGATAGGTGGGGGCGGTAACGACAATATCTACGGCGACCAGCATGGCGGTGCGAGCATCGACTGGACGCTGACGCGCACGATCGCGGATGAGGATTCGAACACTATTTATCGTAGTGACATCACCAACGGCACGCGGGTGGCGGCGGCGGTTGGCGCAGCCGACGTGATCTATGGCGGCGCGGGAGATGACTGGATCGAAGGCGGCCAGGGCAACGATTTCATCGATGCGGGGGCGGACAACGACGTGGTATTTGGCGGCGAGGGATCGGATGTGATTCTGGGCGGGTCCGGCAATGATTTGCTCTTCGGAAATGCCGGCTTCAATCGCCCAGAAAACGACGGCGGCGACTTTATCGACGGTGGCGCAGGGGACGATAAGATATGGGGCGCGGGTGGCAACGATATTCTGCTGGGCGGTGACGGCGACGACGTTATATATGGTGATGGGAATGGGACGTCCCCGGAGGATGAGGGTGACGACTATATCGACGGCGGATCCGGTAACGACAGGCTGTTTGGCGGGGGCGGGAACGATATTTTGCTGGGGGGTGATGGCGACGACTTCCTTTATGGTGAAGCGGGCGACGACACGCTCGACGGCGGCGAGGGGGCCGATTACCTCGAGGGCGGCGCTGGCAACGACACCTATGTGAATGTCACGGACGAAGACACGGTCTACGATCTCGAGGGCACCAATAGGATCAAGTTGGTAGCCAATGGTCTGGGCGCGGGTGGTCTCTCGACGTCGCTACAAAATGATCCCGATGGCAATCCGTATGTGCAATTGTCGGTTGCCCTCGATACAGGCGGTGAACTCAAGCTGGACAGTCCATTTTTTGCAAATGGCACGATGGCATTGGAGTTTGCGGATGGGACGACCCTCGATCTGGAAACCCTGGTCAGCGCGTCGCTGACCACGTCACTTAGCTTGCGTCTGGATGACGATGGCGGGCGACTGTATGGCGGGGCGGGCGATGACCTGCTCCTGGGCGGTGCGGGCGACGACATCCTGATCGGGTATGGCGGCAACGATATTTTGCAGGGCGGCGCCGGCAACGATACTTATCTGGGCGTCTCGGGCGGCGACACGATTCTCGATATCCGTGGCCATAACAGGGTTGTTCTCGAGGCTTCAGGTCTGGGTGCGGGCGGGCTATCAGCGAGCATTCAGACCAACCAAGACGGTACGCGCTATATGCAGCTGCAGATAGCGCTTGATAACGGCGACCTCATCAAGTTCGACAGCCCTTTCTTTGCTGATGGCACCACCACCCTTCAGTTTGCCAATGGTGATGTGCTCGATCTGGAAACGCTGATCGGCACTTCGCTGACGACGCCGCTTAACCTGACCCTGGGCGACGCGGGTGGCAAGCTGCACGGCGGTGCGGGGGATGACATCCTCACGGGCGGTGCGGGGAACGACATCCTGGTCGGGCACAAAGGAAACGACCTCATGCGGGGCGGCATGGGTAACGATACCTACCTATTGGCAAAGGGCGCTGGGCTGGACCGCATCCTGGACTACGACGCCACACCGGATAATGTCGATGTCGTGCGCTTCCTGGATGTGGCTTCCACCGAAGTAACCGCGCTGCAACGCTATGGCAACGATCTGGTGCTCCAGTATGGCGCGTCGGATCGACTTACCGTCCGTGAATACTTCAACGCTGGGCTGCCCGGCTACAAGATCGAGGAATTCCAGTTCAGCGATGGGGTCGTCTGGACCGACCCCATCGCGCAGCATCTGCAAAGTCAATTGGCCGCGGCCCAAACAACTCCTGGCGGCAGCGCTGCGAATCCCTACACGCTCAACACTTTCATCGTAAGTGGGTTGTTCAACTCCGGCATATCCGGCTGCTCGGTCGCGGGATTCCCTTTTTCCGGGGTGGCGGGGGTGAGTTGGAGTGGCATCAGTGTGCCAGGTCTGTTCAGTCATTTAAGTAGCGCCCTGTGGTGTCCTGTCATTCCCTCCACCGGGATATCGAACCTATACAACGACGCTCTCCGCCCGCGTCCAATATCCCGCGACCCGCTCGTTCTCGACCTTAATGGCGGCGGTTTCGAGACCGTTTCAGCCGATCAGGGCATCCTCTTCGACCACGACGGTGACGGCGTTAAACACGGCAGCGGCTGGGTCAGGGAGGGCGACGGCTTCCTGGTGCTGGATCGCAACGGAAACGGCTTCATCGACAACGGCACCGAACTCTTCGGCGTCGATTATTTGAAACAGGATGGCAGCAAAGCCAGCGACGGCTTCGACGCCCTGCGCGATCTCGACAGCAACGCCGACGGCGTCTTCGACAGCAACGACGCTCAGTATGCGAATGTCCGCGTCTGGCGCGACCTGAACCAGGACGGCGTCTCCCAGGCCGACGAACTCAAGACCCTTGCCGAGCACAACATCGCCAGCATCGGCCTCAACCCCGCCGTCGTCAGCACCAACCTTTGGAACGGCAACCGCCTCACCCATGTCGCGAGTTTCACCCGCGCCGACGGCACGAACGGAACCGCCGCCAACCTCATCCTCGGCACCAACACCTTCTTCCGCGAGCATGGCGACAGCATTCCACTCACTGATGAGGTAAATGCCCTGCCTAATATGCGGGGCGCAGGTGCGGTACGCGATCTCAGGGAAGCCGCCGTCGGCTCGAGCGAGTTGCGAGCCGCCCTGACCGCCTACGCCGCCGCCCCCACCAAAGCCGCTCAGCAAAGCCTGCTTGACAGCGTGGTTGAAGCCTGGGCCGAGAGTGCCGGCATCCCGAGCAGCGTCGATCTGGCAGCTCAACAAGACCTCACGCTGGTTTACCTGATGCCCGGGCAGAGCATTTTCGACTATGAGGCAGCCAACGGAATCGGTGTGGCAGGCAGCACCTTCGACACACTCTCTGTAGAGCAGCAGACCCGTATCCTGAATCTGGAGGCACAGCGGCTTTTATTGGTCGAGCGCATCACTCTCCTGGAAACCTTCAACGGCCAGCGGTTTGTCGAGGTCACCCCGGATAACCGGGTGATCACTGGCACTGGCACCGCCGTCAGTGTCATAGCGCGCGCCACGCAAGAAGGCGGCGACACCGTCAACCAGCGTTTCGCACATGTCAGTATCAATTCGGCGCAAGTCGAGCTGCTTGACCGCAGCTATTCGGCATTAACGCAATCGGTGTATGGCAGTCTTGCCACCCAGACGCGGTTGAAGCCTTACCTGGAGGCCATCACTCTCACCTTGACCGACGTGGGCAATATTGCCCTGGATTTCAGCGGCGTCCAGACCCACTATGACGCCCAAAAATCGACCGACCCGAGAAATGCCCTCATCGACCTGATTGAGTTGCATCGCTACGTAGGATCGGCCTTGACGGGGCTGGGTTTTAACGCAATCGAGGTCGGGTTGGCCGACTTGGCTGATTGGCGGAGCGATCCAGAGATCAATGCCTTGCTGGCAGCGGCCAATGTGCGCTTTGACGACAGCGCCGATGGCGTTGCATGGGGTGGCTATTTCACCAACGATACGCTTATCGCCCGTGATGCAGGCAGCACACTGCATGCGAGCAACGGCAACGATGCGCTGTTCGGGAGCGCAGGTGTGGACTCTCTCTATGGCGAATCGGGAGACGACCTGCTTGTAGGTGGTGGGGGTGACGACATGCTGGTCGGTGGCGAAGGCAATGATACCTATCGCTTCGGCCGCGGATTTGATCGTGACGTGGCGATAGAACGAGCCAGCCATGTTAATCAAGGTAACCGGGTGGTGTTCGATGCCGACGTGGCACCGGACGATGTGGTCGTGCGCAAGGTCGGTAGCGATCTGACGCTGTCCATCAAGGGCACGGCGGATCAGTTGACGCTGCGCGATGCAGCCGCCTACGCGGCAGGATCGGCATTTGGCAGTGTCGAGTTTGCCGACGGTACGGTGTGGGATTACGAAGTGCTCAAAAACCTGGCGGTTGCCGGAACCGATGGCGATGACCTCATTGAGGGATTCGACGGGCGCGCCGAGATTTTTGACGGTGGTGCGGGCGACGATGTGATCAATGGCGGCACCGGTGCTGATATCTATCGTTTTGGCCGGGGCGATGGCCAGGATGTGGTGCAGGACTTCGACTGGCAGGCCAGCAATATTGACGCCCTGGAATTCAAGACCGGTGTGTTGCCGACGGATGTGTTGTTGACGCGTGAAGGACAGGATTTGGTGGCGCGGATCTCGGATAGTGGAGATCAGGTGACATTGAAAGACTGGTTCGACGGTTATGCCCACAGGGTCGAACGTATCCGATTTGCTGAGGGGACCAGTTGGGATGTCAACACCATGCGCGCGCTGGTGGGCATAACGTCAGATGATCCCTATCTGTTTGGCACGCCGGACGCGGACACGCTCACTGGCGGCGAGGCGGACAATTTCATCTTCGGGCAGGAAGGCGACGACCTGCTTTTCGGCGGCGACGGCAACGATTACCTCGAGGGTGGTGACGGTGACGATGTATTGCAAGGCGGTGCGGGCGCTGACACACTTTACGGAAGATCGGGTACCGATGTGCTGAATGGCGGTGCTGGCGACGATATTCTGTACGGGAACTCAGAATACGCCTATGAGGCAGATGGGGATGTTTACGAAATTGAAACGGGTGGCGGTTTCGATACTATCTTTTCAGGACCCGCATACAACAGTGTGGACACGCTGCGTTTTGGGCCGGGCATTACCCCTTCGGACCTAAGGGTACAGGTCGCCGAAATGGGTGGGGAAGACGGTGGTTATGGTGGTTATGGTGGTGAAGATTTTGCCCTTCCAGCTGCCTTTGCTGTCATCGGGGACGGGGAAGATGGCGGGAGGGGAACGCCGAGTGGTTTCAAACTCGCTATCGGAACAGGTGCTAACGAAGGCGCATTGATCGTCGTTGATGACCCTTCGATGCTGTATTACGCGAATGATTATTTCGGTGTCCAGCGGTTTGTTTTTGATGACGGCACAGAGCTCTCGCTACAAGACATTTTGGCCATGGCCGATGGCGGTGTGATAGGCGAGCAATATGGCACGGAAGGCGACGACTCCTGGCTTTTCGGTAGCGTGGCCAACGACACAATCCATGGTTTGGGCGGCAATGACCGGATTGAGGCGCGCGACAACGAAGACCTGGTATTTGGTGGAAGTGGCGACGATGCCATCTCTGCCGGAACGGGTGATGATGAAGTGTACGGCGATGACGGCGATGATGTGATCGCAGGTGGACACGGTAACGATTTTCTAGACGGTGGCAATGGCAGGGACGTGTATGTGTTCAACCGGGGCGACGGCGATGACCACCTGGCAGCTTCAGATGGCGACACGATTTCATTTGGTGTAGGCATATTGCCTGAGGATATTTTCGTCTTCCGCAATGCGGATGGCGATCTGGTGCTGAGGCTGAATGATGGTGCTGAAGGCACGATGACGGTTTATGGCGGTCTGCCGTTGACTATTAACGATGTGCCTGGTTTGCCGATACAGCGCGTGCAGTTTATTGATGCGGATGGCCATGCCCGCGTCTTTGACTTCGCGGGTGCGCTGGGCGATCAAGTCGCCCAGCTCGGTGCAAGCGACGCACAAAACCCGGTGCAACTGCTGGCCAGTTCCAGCTTTGAAATCGCCGGGCTTGAAACGGTTGCCGGCGGTGATTACGCCGTGGCCTACGCGCAGACCGGAGATTTATTTGGTACGCCGTATTACGCTACGTTGCGCCTTGGCGCTGGGATTGTGCCCGGAAGCATCAGCCTGTCCCACGAGAACGGCAGCTATGTGCTGAACTATGGTGACAGCGGGGATTCCATCCGATTTGATTTTGACAGCAGCAAGGCGCCATTTAATTCTCTGTTGTTCGCGGACGGATCGAGCCTGAGCTTCGAGGCGCTGACGGTGGGCGGACTGGACATCACCGGCACGCCGGATGCGGATAGTTTGACCGGCACCAACGGTTCAGACCGCATCAATGGTCTGGCTGGTGACGACATCCTTTCCGGTGGCGGTGGGTTTGATACTTATACCGTGGCCCCGGATGGTGGTGTGGATACGATCATCGACCAGGCGACGCCAGGCGAAGAAAACCTGCTGATCTTTTCCGGCCCGGTTTTCAGTCTGGATCAAGTCCGCTTGGTCACCAATGGTCAGCCCGGGTTCCTGAGCGTGGAAGTGGCTGGTGACAGTGCGGTGAGACTTTCCGGCTTCGACCCGGCGCATGCGCTGACCGCGAGCGCGATCGGTTTCTTCCAGTTGGGCGATGGCGGGCCTGTGCATACTTATGCAGAGCTTGCCGCCAATGGCTTCAATGTGGTGGGCACGGCGGATGATGATGTGCTGCAAGGCACGATTGCTTTCGATCATATGTTCGGCGGCGACGGCAACGACCATCTGCAAGGCGGGCCTGGCGACGATATCGCTGAGGGCGGCGCGGGCGACGACCACTATTATTACAATCGGGGCGATGGGCTGCTCACCATACGGGACGAAATCAGCCTCACGCCCAGGAGTTCTCTACATTTCGGCCCCGGAATCACGCTCGAAGACATTCGCAACAACCTGCGTTTCGAAATGCCAGTGGACGGCTCGCCGGGCGTCCTGATCGTTAACGTGGATGCTGACGGCAATGGAATCAGGATTGAGGGTTTCGACCCGGGCAATGCGGAAACGGGCGCTCACGCCGTGGAAAATTTCGCGTTCGCCAATGGCATGGTACTGACATATGCCGAACTGGTACGCAACACTTTCGTGATCCAAGGCGATGGCGCGAACAATGTGCTGACCGGCACCAATATCAGTGACCGGCTGTACGGATTCGGCGGCGCGGATACCCTGATGGGTGGTGCGGGGAGCGATACGCTGACCGGGGGTGAGGGAGCCGATCTGTTGCAGGGCGGCGATGGCGACGATGTCTATGTGTTCAACCGTGGCGACGGCATGGATACGATCCTGGACAGCGGCGCGGACAATTTGAACTCCATTTTGTTCGGCCCCGACATTCTGCTGGGTGATGTCTCCTACGATTGGGAGGGTTCGACGCTGGTGTTGAATTACGGTCCAGGCGATGCGGTTCGTATTCCGGATTTTTATCTCTCTGGAGACAACGGCAGTCCGGTTGTGCGGCTGATTGAATTTGATGACGGAATGGTCCTTTCTCTGGCCGATCTGTTGAATCGTGCGCCTCTCGATGGGGATGCAATTTCTGCGCCTGCAGCGATTGAAGATAGCGAATATCTGTTCACCGTTCCGGCTGGGGCCTTTACTGACCCGGATGCGGGCGACCGGCTGTCGCTTGTTGCCCAACTTGCGGATGGGAACTCCTTGCCGACCTGGCTCAATTTCAACTCATCAACCGGAGTTTTCAGCGGCACACCTGATAATGCGCACGTTGGCAGCCTGGACATTACGCTGGAAGCAAATGACTATTTTGGGCTTTCTGCGACGCAGTCATTCCGCATAGAGGTGCTGAACGTCAATGACGCGCCGATCGTCGTGACCCCGCTTCCCGCCCTGACCTTGCTCGAAGACGAGGCTTTCTCGTACACCTTGCCAGAAAACACTTTCATGGACGTGGATGCGGGAGACAGCCTGAGCTATTCGGCCACGTTGACTGATGGCAGTGCCTTGCCGATCTGGCTAAGCTTCGATCCTGCGACGCGTACGTTTAACGGCACGCCTGGCAACGCGGAAGTGGGAAGCCTGGCGATATCGGTGACGGCGACTGACCTGGCTGGCGCGAGCGCTGCGACGGCGTTCGATTTGAGCGTTCTGAATGTCAATGCCAATAGCGCACCGATGGTCAGCAAGCCCATTCCGGATTTGTCTGCCTATCAAGGGCAAATGTTTAAATATGGTATTCCGGTGGGCACTTTCACTGACCCCGACGCAGGCGACACGCTGACATACAGTGCCACGCTTGCCGACGGCAGCGCTTTGCCTGAATGGCTGGCTTTCAGGATGCAGACCGCTCACCCATCAGCGAGTGACAGCACCTATTGGCAGATAGGCGTGTTCTTTGGCACGCCGAATGCGCTGGGCAGCATCAGTGTGCGCGTGACGGCGGTCGATGGCGGAAATCTGTGGGTATCCGATGTCTTCGATATCCACGTTGCCAAGGCGCCGCCGTTGATTCTCAACGGCACGGCGGGACACGATACGCTGAGCGGGGGGGCCGGTGACGATGTGATCAGCGGCTTCGCTGGGAACGACGTGCTTCGCGGCTTTGGCGGCAATGACACGATCATAGGCGGGCCGGGCAATGACGTGTTGTATGGCGGTGACGGTGATGATCTTTTCCTGGTGGAAGGCGACAGTGGTTCCGACACCGTGAATGGCGGCGCGGGTTTTGACGAGATTCGCGGATCGGACGGCGACGACATTTTCCGTTTTGGCAACTACACCGGCGATAACATGGTGGAGCGCATTGACGGTGGCGCTGGCCACAACCGCATAGTCAGCGGTATTGACCACGGCCGCATGGACTTCAGCACCACGGAGCTGGTGAACATTGCGCGCATCGAGGGGGGTAGAGGTGACGACCAGATCACCGGCACCCATAGCAACGACATCATCGTCGGTGGGCTTGGTGGTGACCGCCTCTGGGGCCTGGGTGGCGACGACCTTTTCCTGGTCGAGGGCGACAGCGGTTCCGACACCGTGAATGGCGGGGTGGGTTTTGACGAGATTCGCGGATCGGACGGGGACGACGTTTTCCGTTTTGGCAACTACACCGGCGATAACATGGTGGAGCGCATTGACGGTGGCGCTGGCCACAACCTCATAGTCAGCGGCATTGACCACGGCCGCATGGACTTCAGCACCACGGAGCTGGTGAACATTGCGCGCATCGAGGGGGGTAGAGGTGACGACCAGATCACGGGTAGCACGGGCAACGACGTGATCGCGGGTGGTACGGGCAATGACTATCTCGCGGGCGGCCTTGGAAACGATACGTATGTTTTTGGTCGGGGCGACGGAACGGATACGGTCGCTGAGAACGACTCCACCCCTGGCAACACGGATGTCGCGCAGTTCATGTCTGGCATCGCGGTCGATCAGATATGGTTCCGGAAATCCAGCAACAATCTGGAAGTCAGCATCATCGGCACTAGCGACAAACTGGTGATCAAGGACTGGTATCTTGGCGACGCCTATCGTGTCGAAGAAATCAAGACCACCGATGGCGGGATGACCTTAATCGACAGCAACGTGCAGAACCTGGTAAATGCCATGGCCAGCTTTGCGCCGCCGGCTGCCGGGCAAACCACCTTGCCGCAGAACTACCAGGATGCGCTGGGGGGCGTGATCGCCGCCAACTGGCAATAAAGAATAAAGGGAGTGTTGCAGCGCTTCGGTCCATTGAGGCGCTGTGACTTGTTCACTAAATCTGGGAGTAAGGCACGCCCTGGCACTGTTTACAGTGCCAGGGCGTGCCTATGTGTTCTGACATGACAGCCTCAATTGAACCGCCATCATCTTCTTTACCCCAGGACACCGGCCGCACCTGCCTGGTGATGCTGGCGCGCTTTCACCAGATTGCAACCGACCCCGACCAGCTTGCGCATCAATTCAAGGTGTCGGGCGATGCATTCGGCAAGTCCGAAATCCTGCTCGCGGCCAAGCACCTGGGGTTGCAGGCCAAGCCGGTCAAGACCACGCTCGACCGGCTGGATCGTACCCCGCTGCCTGCCATGGCGGTGGACAAAGAGGGCGGCTATTTCATCCTGGCCCGCTTTGACGCCGACAAGGCGCTGATCCACGATCCCAAGGCCGAGCGGCCCGAAATCGTCTCACGCGATGAACTGCTGGCCCGCTGGAACGGTGAACTCATCCTGTTCACCTCCCGTGCCTCGCTGATCGGCGAGATGGCGAAGTTCGACTTCTCCTGGTTCATTCCCGCTGTCGTCAAATACCGCAAGCTGCTCTATGAAGTGCTGCTGGTGTCGTTTGTGTTGAATCTGTTTGCGCTCGTCACTCCGCTGTTCTTCCAGGTGGTGATGGACAAGGTGCTGGTGCACCGGGGGCTGACCACGCTCGACGTCATCGCCGTCGGGCTCTTGGTGGTGTCAATCTTCGAAGTGGTGTTGTCAGGGCTGCGCAGCTACGTGTTCGCCCACACCACCAGCCGCATCGACGTCGAACTCGGCGCACGGCTGTTCCGGCATCTGCTCGCGCTGCCGCTGGGCTACTTCCAGGCGCGCCGGGTCGGCGATTCGGTCGCCCGTGTCCGGGAACTGGAGAACATCCGCGCCTTTCTCACCGGCAACTCGATCACCGTCGTGCTCGACGTCTTGTTCTCTGTGGTGTTCATCGCTGTGATGCTGTTCTACAGCGGCTGGCTCACGCTGGTGGTGCTGGCGTCCCTGCCGCTGTACTTCGTGATTGCGCTGCTGGTCACGCCGCTGTTGCGCGCCCGGCTGCACGAGAAGTTCAACCGCGGCGCCGAGAACCAGGCCTTTCTGGTGGAAACCGTGTCGGGGATCGACACGCTCAAAAGCATGGCGGTTGAGCCGCAAATGCAGCGTCGTTGGGATGCGCAACTGGCGGGCTATGTATCGGCCGGATTCAAGTCAGCGACCGTTTCAACGCTGGCGCACGAAAGCACCAATCTGGTGGGAAAGCTCGTCACCGTGGGTACCCTGTGGCTGGGCGCGAAGCTGGTGATCGAAGGCCAACTCACCGTGGGCCAGCTCATCGCCTTCAACATGCTGGCCGCCCGGGTGGCCCAGCCGATCATGCGGCTGGCGCAGCTGTGGACCGACTTCCAGCAGACCGGAATTTCCGTCCAGCGCCTGGGTGACATTCTCAATGCCCCCACCGAAGCGGCTGGCGCCAAGAGCAGCCTGCCGCCGATCGCCGGCCGCATCACCTTCGATCAGGTCCAGTTCCGTTACCGCCCCGACACCCCCGAAGTGCTCAAAGGCATCAGTCTGGACATTGCGCCCGGCGAAGTCATCGGCATCGTCGGCCGTTCCGGTTCGGGCAAGAGCACACTGACCAAGTTGATCCAGCGCCTGTATGTGCCCGAACGTGGCCGGGTGCTGATCGACGGGATGGATTTGACGCTCATCGATGCCGCCAGCCTGCGTCGGCAGATTGGGGTGGTATTGCAGGAGAACGTGCTGTTCAACCGCACCCTGCGCGAGAACATCGCGCTGGCCGACCCCGGTGCGCCGCTGGAGCAGGTGATCCAGGCGGCCAAGCTGGCCGGTGCGCACGAATTCATCCTCGAACTGCCAGAAGCCTGAGGGTGTCCTGAATTTTGTGTAAACGGTGGATTCGTTTAATGCTGAGGCATTCTGTCCTCGAACTGGATGGTAAACCGGTTCAATGCGGCCTTCCAGTCGCGGATCGGCATTGTCCATTTCTGGCTGATTTTTTCCAGCGCCAGGTAAAACAGTTTTAGCACGGCATCGTCGCTCGGAAACGAGCCGCGATTCTTGCTGACTTTTCTCAGGCTCATGTTCACCGATTCGATGGCATTGGTGGTGTAAATCACCTTGCGGATTTCTGGTGGATAGTCGAAGAACGGGATGACCCTCGCCCAGTTGCGCCGCCATGACTGGCTGATCGAGGGATACGCCTCCCCCCACTTCACATCGAATGCGTCAAGCTGACGCTCTGCCTCGTCGCTCGTCGCTGCGGTGTAGATCGCGCGCAGATCGGCAGCTACGTCCTTGCGCAGTTTCCAGCTCACATAGTTCAGGCTGTAGCGCACCATATGCACGATGCAAAGCTGAATGGCAGTCTTGGGGAACACCGACTCAATCGCTTCAGGGAAGCCTTTCAGGCCGTCCACGCAGGCGATGAAGATGTCAGCCACGCCACGATTCTTGAGTTCGGTCACGACTTGCAACCAGAACTTGGCGCCCTCGGTCTGGGCGATCCAGATGCCCAGCAGTTCCTTCTCGCCCGCCAGATTGACGCCCAGCGCCAGATAGACGGCCTTTGTCCTGACCGTGCCGTTGTCGCGTACTTTGACGTGTATGCAGTCGAGATACACGATGGGATAGAGCGCGTCCAGCGGACGCGATTGCCAGGTTCGCACTTCGTCCATCACGGCATCGGTCACGCTGGAAATGAGCGTGGGCGAAACCTCCGCACCGTACATTTCTTCCAGATGCGCCTTGATTTCCCGCACCGACATCCCGCGTGCGTACAGCGACAGTATCTTGTCGTCAAAGCCCGCCCAGCGGGTCTGGTGTTTGGGAACAAGCTGCGGCTCAAAGCTG
>JAUYCF010000080.1 GCA_030692355.1 Thiobacillus sp. | reverse complement strand
TCAACACCCTCGGCGGCGGCACCAATGCACTGGCCGGCTCGCTGACGCCTTTCATCCAGGCCACCTACACCAATACGGGCAGTAACGGCTTCGCGGCCGCAATCGACCTGCTGGAGTCCTACGGCAACACCAAAGTGCTTTCCAGCCCCAAACTGATGGCCTTGAACAACCAGACCGCGATGCTGAAAGTGGTCAACAACCTGGTGTATTTCTCGGTCGAAGTTACCCCCGCCAGCTACTCAGGCGGGTTTCTAACGTCGCCAGCCGTATACACGACCACGGCGCGCGCCGTTCCGGTCGGCATCGTGATGTCGGTGCTGCCGCAGATCAGTGAAAACGGCATGGTCTCGCTCACCGTGCGCCCCACCATCTCGCGCAAGGTGGGCGATGTGTCCGACCCCAATCCTGAATTAAAAGATGTCGCCAATCTCGTCCCCATCATCCAGGTGCGCGAAATGGAATCGCTGCTGCAAGTCCGTAGCGGTCAGACGGTAATGCTCGGCGGCCTGATCCAGGACGACAGCAACAACGCGCGCGACGGCATTCCCGGCCTGTCGCGCCCGGAAGGCCTCGGCGCCGTATTCGGCCAGCATGAGCGCATCAACAGCCAGACCGAGCTGGTGATCTTCCTGCGCCCCATCGTGGTGTCCAGCCCCACGCTGGAAAGCGATGAATTGCGCCGGTTCCAGCGCCTGCTTCCCGGCACTGCACGGAGCACGCCTTGAGCCTGCTGCTCAAAGCGCTGAAACAGGCCGAAGCCGCCAGTGCGGACAAGTCCGGACCCGGCAGCCACGACAAGGGCGACCTCGAACTGGAACCCCGGGGCGCATCCGGCGCCGGCCAGGCGCATGAATGGGTGGAACCTCCTCCGCTGCTGTTCGGCGGCAACGGGCTCACCCCCGAACCACGCCGCGCACCGGCTTTCCGCTGGCCGCAACTCTCGCTGGTGCCGCTCGCCGGCCTGCTGGCCGTGCTGGTCGCGCTGGGCTACGGGATTTATCTTTACTTTGCCTTGCAGCCCCCCGCTGCGGTTGCGCCCGCGCCTGAAACCACCGCGGCGCCCGTTGCGCCACCCACCACCCCAATCTATCCCGCTGCCGAGCCCGCTCCAGCGATCCGGATCCCGACCGCCACCGAACCCGCGCCTGCGCCCGCTTCACCCGCGTTGCCGCAACCCGCTCCCGCGGCCGGGACGTCCGCCGAGGTCGCGCCTGCGCGCAGCGCGCCTCGCACAGCCGAACCCGTGCGCCCCCCCGCCGCCGCGCTGCCGCTGTTCCAGCCCGATGCGCAAACCGCCCTGCTCGACCAGGCGTACGCCGCCTATCGGCGCGGCGCCCTGACCGAGGCGCAGCGGCTCTACGCCCAGGCTGTCGCCCGCGGGAGCAGTGTGGATGCGCTGCTGGGACTGGCGGCGATCGCCAGCATGCAAGACCGCGAGGCGGATGCGCAACGCCTGTATCGCGAGGTGCTCGATCTCGACCCGCGCAATGCCACCGCCCAGGGCGCGCTGCTCGACCTGCTCGGCAACACCGACAGCCAGGCAGCCGAAAGCCGCCTGAAAACGCTGATCGAACGCGACCCCAGCCCGCAGCTTTACCAGACGCTCGGCAACCTCTACGCCGAGCAGGCGCGCTGGAACGACGCCCAGGCCGCCTACTTCGAAGCCTGGCGCGGCGCACCGGATCACGGCGATTACGCCTTCAACCTGGCGGTCAGCCTCGACCAGTTGCGCCAGTATCCGACGGCGCTGACGTATTACGAAAAAGCGCTCGCCAGCGGCGGCGCGCACCGCTTCGACCGCGCTCAGGCCGAAGCGCGCGTGCAGCAGCTGAAGTCGCTTCGGTAAGAACATTCGCATGGAGCGCAGAAAAAAACTCCGGATGGGCGAGACCCTGGTCTCGCAGGGGCTCATCACCCTCGACCAGCTGCGCATCGGCCTGAAGGAACAGAAAACGACCGGCCTGCCGATCGGCCGCCAGCTGGTCGCGTTGGGCTTCATGACCGAGGCGGTGTTGCGCGATCAGCTCGCCAACGCACTCGGCAGCCAGGGCATCGATCTCGCCCAGGTAGTGGCCGACCCCGAAGCGCTGCAGCTGGTGCCCGAGGAATTCGCCCGCCGCCACCATCTGCTGCCGATCGCGCATGACGCCGCGCGCAACGTGCTGACGCTGGCGACCACCGACATGTTCAACGTGGTCGCGCTCGACCAGCTGCGCGCCGCACTCGGCGGCCAGCTCGAAATCGACACCCTGCTGGCGGCCGAAGCGCAGTTGCTGGAATGCATCGACAAGTTCTACGGCTTCGATCTCTCGCTCGACGGCATCCTGCGCGAGATCGAAACCGGGGAAGTCGATTACGCCAGCCTCAACCCCGAAACCGAGGAATACACCCAGCCGGTGGTGCGGCTGGTCGGCGCGCTGCTGACCGACGCGGTGAAGCGCGAATCCTCCGACATCCACTTCGAGCCCGAGCACGCCTTCCTGCGCATCCGCTACCGCATCGACGGCGTACTGGAGCAGATCCGCAGCCTGCACAAGACCTACTGGCCGGGCATTCTGGTCCGGTTGAAGGTATTGTCCGGAATGAACATCGCCGAGACGCGCGCGCCGCAGGACGGCCGCATGTCCTTGACGCTGAACGGCCGTCCGATCGATTTCCGCGTGTCCTCGCAGCCCGGCATCCACGGCGAAAACCTGGTGCTGCGCATCCTCGATCGCGAAAAATCCATCATGCCGCTGGAGCAGATGGGCTTCTCCGCCGACGCCCTGCGCGAACTGCAACTGATGATGGCGCGGCCGGAAGGCATCCTGGTCGTCACCGGCCCGACGGGCTCCGGCAAGACCACCACGCTGTATTCCATGCTGTCGCATCTGAACGACGAAACCGTCAACATCATGACGCTGGAAGACCCGGTCGAGTACCCGGTCACCCTGATGCGCCAGAGCTCGGTCAACGAAACGCTCAAGCTCGACTTCGCCAACGGCATCCGCTCGATCATGCGGCAGGATCCGGACATCATCCTGGTCGGCGAAATCCGCGACAAGGACACCGCCGAAATGGCCTTCCGCGCCGCCATGACCGGCCATCAGGTGTTTACCACCCTGCACACCAACTCCGCGCTCGGCGTGTTCCCGCGCCTGATGGACATCGGCATCCAGCCCGGCATCCTGTCCGGCAACATCATCGGCGTCGTCGCGCAGCGCCTGGTGCGCAAACTGTGCCCGCACTGCCGGGAAGCCTACACGCCGGACGAAGACGAAGCGCGCATTCTCGGCACCGACCCGGCCCAGCCGCCGCGGATCTTTCGCGCCACCGGCTGTCCGGCATGCAGCAACAAAGGCTACAAAGGCCGCCTTGCCCTGATCGAGCTGTTGCGGATGGACCCCCGGCTGGACGAACTGGTCGCCAACCACGCGCCGCTGCACGAAATCCGCCGTGCCGCGCTCGAGCACGGCTATCACCCGCTGGCCGAAGACGGCGTCAAGCGCGTGCTGGATGGCGTGACCTCGCTGGCGGAAGTGGCGCGGGTGGTGGATTTGACGGGGCGGGTGTGATGAGGGGTCAGGGGTCAGGATTCAGGGGGCAGGGAACGAGCGGCTTTGCCGCGACCAATGAATTCATCAAGCGCGGCGAAGCCGCACAAGGCCCCCTAACCCCTGAATCCTGACCCCTGGCCCCTAACACCATGCCCTTCTTCGACTATCGCGCCATCGACCAGACCGGCCGCACCACCCGGGGCACGCTGTCGGCCGTCAACGACGTCGACCTCGAACTGCGCCTGAAGCGCATGGGGCTCGATCTCATCACGCTGGCGGAGCTTTCGCGCCAGTACGCCCCCAGCGGCCGCGAGCGCGTCACCCGGCGCGATCTGGTCACCTTCTGCATCCACATGCGCTACATCACCCGCGCCAGGATTCCTCTGCTCGACGGCTTGCGCGACCTGCGCGACACCATGGAAAAACGCGGCTTTCGCGATGTGCTGACCGCGCTTCTGGAAGACATGGAAGGCGGCAAGGTGCTGTCGCAGGCACTTGCCGCGCATCCGGCAGTGTTCGGCGCCGTGTTCGTCCACAGCGTGCGCGCGGGCGAGCAGACCGGCCTGCTGGACGCGGTGTTCGATCGCCTGGGCGAATCACTCAAGTGGCAGGAGGAGGTCGCCGCCAAGGCCAAACGGCTGATGATCTACCCGGCGATGGTGCTGACCGTCGTCGGCGCGGCCATCCTGTTTTTGATGCTGTACCTGGTGCCGCAGGTGCTCTCCCTGGTCGAGACCATGGGGGTGGTGCTGCCGCTGCCGACGCTGATTCTGATGGCCGTATCGAAGGCGATGCAGTCGTACTGGCCGATCGGGCTGCTGCTGGCGCTGGCGCTTGGAATCGGCCTGCCGCTGTGGGTAAGGCAAGCCGAGGCGGGGCGCGAATGGTGGGATCGCACCCAGTTGCGGCTGCCCATCATCGGCCCGATCGTGCAGAAGATCGTGCTGTCGCGCTTCACCAATACCCTGGCAATGATGTACCGCTCGGGGGTCACCGTGCTCGACGCGTTGCGTGCGGGCGAGATGGTCGCCGGCAATCGGGTGATCGCCCGTGGCATCCACCGCGCGGCGCAGCAGATCGCCGATGGCCGCGGCCTGTCTGAAAGCTTCCAGTCGCTGGCGCTGTTTCCGCCGCTGGTGATCCGCATGTTGCGTGTAGGAGAATCCACCGGCGCGCTCGACGAGGCACTGGACAATGTGACGTATTTCTACAACCGTGAAGTGCTCGACTCGATCGAAAACGGCCTGCGGGTTCTGGAACCGCTGCTCACCGCCATCCTCGGCCTGCTGCTCGGCGGCATTCTCGTGTCGGTGCTGCTGCCGGTTTACGACCTGATCGGAAACCTGCCGTTATGATGTTCGACCACCGCCTGATTCTGCTTGCCACCCCACGCCAGATCGGCGTGCTCGACTGGCGTCCGGGGCATATGCACTGGCTGGGTGAGTTTGCCGCCAGCGAAACGGGGCTGGCGGCGTTTCGCCAGGTGCTGGTCAAGCACGCGCAGCTGCCGGTGCTGCTGGTCGTCGACACGGTGGACGAGGATTACCGCAGCGAGATTCTGCCGCACGTACAGGGGCACGCTCGCGACGAACTGCTGGCACGCAAGCTCAAACAGGTGTTCCGCAACGCACGTTTCACCGGCGCCTGGCGACAGGCCCGCGAAACGACCGGCCGCCGCGACGACCGCTACCTGCTGGCCGCCCTCACCGATGCCGAGTGGCTGATGCCCTGGCTCAGCGTACTGCACCGCGAACGGGTGCCGCTGTGCGGCATCGCCCCGCTGGCGCTGGCGTACCAGCACCTGCTGGCCAGGCTGCGGGTACCGGCGCCGCACACGCTGCTGGCGTGCCGCCTCAACAACAGCCTGCGGCTGTCCTACTATCACAACGGCCTGCTGCGTTTTTCGCGCCTGATCGGCAGCGACACGCCCACCCAGCTGCCGGGCAATGCGGCCGACGAAATTGCCAAGACCCAGCTTTATCTCACCGGCCAGCGCATCCTGCCGCGCGAAGCCCGGCTGCATGTGCTGCTGCTGGACCCCAGCGGCCAGCTCGACAGCGCGCAGGCCCCGCTCAATGCCGACCCCGCATTCAGCACGCGACTCATCGACATGCCGAGCCTCGCGCGGGCATTGCGCATTCCCGACAGTTTCCTGGCCGCCACCCCGGAAATCGCACCGCTGGCGGCGATTGCGGGCGAATCCGTGCAACTGGATCTGGCGCCGCCCGAACTGCTGCAACGCCACACCGAATTCCGCTGGCGCCGCGGCCTCAATCAGGCGGCAGGCATCGTCGCCGCGGTTGGACTGACCCTCACCGCCGCCTATTGGCTCAATACCCAGGACCTGCGCGACCAGGCGCTGCGGATCGAAGGCGAGGTGCAACGCGGCGATGCGCGCCACGCCGCCATCGTGCGCAACTTTCCCGTGCTCGCCACCCGACCCGACCATCTCGGCCAGACCCTGGCCCTGGCCGCGCAGCTGAATCATTCGCCGCTCGACGTCAACGCGCTGTTCCTGCCGCTGGGGCAGGCGCTGGCCGCGCACCCCGACGTGATCGTCAAGACCCTGACGCTGCAGGACACGGCGGACGGCACGGCGGAGATCACGCTGGACGCGCGGCTTTCCGACTTCGACGGCAACTATCGCGCCGCCATGTCGCGCATCGACCGCTTCGTCTCCCGGCTGGCCGCCACACCGGGCGTTGCGGCGGTCGAACGCGTGTCGAGCCCGGTCAACACCGCCTCCACCGCCACCCTCAGCGGCAAAACCACGGGCGAAACCAGGCCCGAAGAGACCCGCTTCACCCTGAGCGTGCAGGTACGCCCATGACCCGACCGCCGATCGCCGCACTGAAAACATCGATCCTGCTGCTGCTTGCCGCCAGCCTGCTGTCCGCTGCGGGCGTTTTCTGGAGCCACCGGCAGGACACCGCGGCGCGCGCCGACCTGCAAGGCCAGCAGACGGCCCTCAATGCCGCACACGCGCGCCAGCAGCAGGGCCAAACCGAAGCGCGCCTGATTGCGCAGCATCTCGATGCCTACCGCGCGCTGGTTGCAAAGGGGTTTATCGGCGAGGAAAACCGCCTCGCCTGGATCGAAGCGGTGCACCTCGCCAATCGGGATGCCCGCCTTTACGGACTCACCTACACCCTGTCGCCACGCACGGCCGCGCCGCCCGCCCTGGCCGGCGGCCTGCCGCTCAAGCAGACCCGCATGCTGGTGAAAATGCCCTTGCTGGTGGAAACCGACCTGCCGCGTTTTATCGACGCCCTGCGCGAGCGCGCGCCCGGCCTGTTCCGCGTCGACAGCTGCCGCCTCGCCCGCACTACGGACGCCCCGCCGCAGCCGGTCAACCGACCCGAACTCGATGCCGAATGCGAACTGCTGTGGTTTACCGTGGCGGCTGATGGCAAGGAGGCAAAATGAACCGAGATTGTTCATCAGGACGCGAGACACAAGGAGTAGGGTGCACTCTGTGCACCTTCGGGCGTCAATCGGTGCACAGAGTGCACCCTACGCACTACAAATCGCCAAATGAACAATCCGAGATGAATCAGCATGACGCCTGGCGAGTCCGCGCCACCCCCATGCCGCTGCTCTTGCTGGCCATGCTGGCCATGCTGGGCGTGTGCGGCGCCAGCCTTGCCGCCGACCCCGGCCGCCTGTTCTACACCCCCGACCAGCGCGCCCAGCTCGAAGCCGCGCGCAACCGCAACGTCACCCAGGTCAGGCCGGCGACGCCCGACGCAAGCGCCCCGCCGCCGGTACGCTACGACGGCGTGGTGATCCGCTCCGACGGCAAGACCACGCGCTGGGTCGACGGTCAGCCGCAGCTCGATGCATCCGGCGTGGCCGGCCTGAAACCGGGCCAGATCCGCGCCGACGGCCAGGTGTATGAACCCTATCAAGTGCTGCGCCCCAACCCCGCCGCGCCTGTCGCCGAGGAACCCACCCCATGAAGCGGACACGCGGCTTCACCCTGATCGAGCTGGCGATCGTGCTGGTGATCATGACCATCCTGATCGGCGGCCTGACGATACCGCTGTCAGCGCAGATTCAGGCGCGGCGGATTGCGGAGACGCGCGCCGACATGCAGGCGATTCATGACACCCTGATCGGGTATGCGATGAGCAACTATGTCGCTATTTCTCCTCCTGCATGCACGTGCAGTTACGATTCTTCGGGCGCCTATCAATCATCAACATGTGCCCTGATTGGACTGTGTCCAGCGTCAACCTCGACCAGTCCAACCGGCATTTCATTCTCACCTTCTCGGCATTACCTGCCCTGTCCCGACACCGCCAATGACGGAACAGAAGGCCCCCGCAACAGTACGGGTGATTGTGAGCAGACTCGCGGCGGGCTGCCATGGATCACATTAGGCGTAAAGGGACAGGACGCTTGGGGAAATCGCTACACGTACGCAATTACCCCCGAGTTCGGCAACAACAAAATCGGGTTTACCTCAATGTCGCCAGCACCGCCAGCAACTCCTCCGACTAATCCCTCCGCGGGAAAACTGAATATTTATCCGAACAACACTTGCGGGACACCCTCAGCAGCAAAGAACGTACCTGTCATTGTGGTATCCCATGGCCCGAACGGTCGAGGCGCACGCAACGTCAACTTCATAAGCAGCACCCCAACACCCGCCCCCCCATCAGACACCAGCAAGGATGAACTTCAGAACTTGAATAGATTGGAGAGCTTGTTGCCTTGCGGAAATAACACTCAATTTGTGCGTGCCAACCCGAGCGATGCGTTCGACGACCTCTTGATGTGGGTGTCCAGCAACGAATTGTTCAACCGAGTGTGTCCGGCGGGCGGCTGTCCATAGCCTGCAACCTGAACGTCACCCGCCCTGCCTGATTGTCAGGCAGTTCCAGCCGATACCCCACGCGCGCGGCCTGCCGCGCGGCCTGATACAAGCCAACGCCCAAGCCGAAATCCGACGCCACCGGGCTCAGGAACAAATTGCGCGCCACGTGCTCCGGCGCCGGGGCGCCGCTGTCAGTCACGGCGAGGCTTACCAGCGGATGCAGCGCGAGCCGCACTTCCACCGCGATGCCCGGCTCGCGCTGGCGCTTGCGCAGCGCATTGGTCAGCAGATTGTCGGCGACGCTGTCGAACAGGTCCTGCGGCAGCGGCGTGTCGTCGAGCGCGCTGGCAAAGAACTGCACGTCGTCGTGTTCGTAGCGCGTCTGCAGGGCCGCCCACCAGGCCTGCGCGGGAATCTGGGCGGCATCCATTTCGGCCGGCTGCTTGAGCTTGTCGACGGTCTGCGACAGGCGCGCGGCCAGTTGCGGCAGTTGGCGTTTCATCAGCGCCTGCAGACGCTCGCCGTCTTCCGGGGTGGAGGTGTCGGCGGCTGCGATCAGGGTTTTCATCGACTGCAGGATGTTCTTCACGTCGTGGGTCAGGCGCGCGCCGGTGTCGTGGATGGCCTGGCTGTAGGCCTGCTCGCGCAGGGTCTGCTCGCGCACCTTGGAAGCGTAGAAATAGCCCAGCAACTGCGACAGCAGCCGCACATGCAGCGCCAGCGCGGGGGTGAGCGGGCGCGGCGCCTGCCAGGTCAGGGTCAGGCCATGAAATGAATGGACGAGGGCATGTTCGGCGGGTTCGCCGAACATGCCCTCGCCGCGCGCGGCCTGCCAGCGGCCGCCGCGGATCCAGGTCAGTTCGTGCAGGTCGGCGAGCGCTTCGCGCACGAAGGACTCGGGGTCGCGCTCGCGCTCGGCCAGCGTCGCCAGCCGTTGCGCCCAGCCTTCGAACGGCAGGCCCACCGACAGCAGATAGCGCGAAGTCACCTGCCCCAGCCCGCCAAAGCCGGCGCGCGGATTCCACAGCCACGACAGCGCCAGCAGCAGCGCCGCCATGCCCAGCAGGGTCTGCACCAGCGCCCAGGCATAGCTCACCCTGGCCACGGCCACCACGGCAAACGCGCCCAGCGCCACCACCATGACGAGCAGCGACAGCATCAGCCCGTAGATGAAATCGAGCGTGGACGACGCCCCGCGCTGGCGGGGCGCGGGCAAAAACAGGATCGCCAGCGGCAACAGCGGCAGGCCGTAGCGCACCGCGGCCTGCAGCCCCTCGGGAAGCGAGGCGTCGCCCAGGCTCTGCGGCAGCACCCAGGCCAGCAGCAAAACAAGCAGATAGGCCAGTGCGAGCAGGTAGGCCAGCCGCGGCCCGCGCTCGTTTTGCGATGTCGCCACCGCGCCCACCAGCCCCGCCAGGATCGCCAGCCACAGCGCCATCACCCAGGTGCTGTCCGCCAGCACCAGCAGCGCCGCCATGGCGAACACCGGCAGCGCAAGGCGCGGCTCGATGCGCGCTTCGCTGCGCACCAGCGGCTGCCACAGCAAAAACAGCCCGTAATGCGCCAGCAGGAATGCGCGCGTCACCGCCGCCTCGGCATCGAGCACCACGGCCGCGTGCAGGGCCAGCAGCATCAAGGCCAGCCAGCGCCCGGGCGTCACCCGCGTGAAGCGGCTGGCCAGCGACGTCAACCAGGCAAGCGGCGACGCCGTCTCGGTGCGTTCGGTCATATCAAGAGATTGTTGGGGAAGCGGTAGAAACTCAGCATGACACAGCTATCGGCATTTCAGCAGGGAAATGGAGCCAGCGAACACGACTGGCCACCCACAGATCTGACGGAAATCCGGCATGGTCGTCGTGTTTTCGTCGAACCGGCGCCCCTTCAGGCGCGAAATGTCCATTTTTTACCATTCCGATCAATATGTTACGCATCTGTCATGCCTGGAACGCATTTTGCATGTTGGCGATCAGGCATACCCTAACGGAGCGCTCCGCCATGCATCACCCCAATTTCCCGCGACGCCAGTCGGGTTTCACCCTGATCGAGATCGCCATTGTGCTGGTCATCATCGGCCTGCTGCTCGGCGGCATTCTGAAGGGGCAGGAACTCATTACCCAGGGCCGCATCCGCAACGTGGGCAATGATTTCCAGTCGGTGACGGCTGCCATCAATTTATATCAAGATCGCTACCGTGCGCTGCCCGGGGATGATGCCGGCGCGCAGGGTCGCTGGACCACCACAGCACCTGGCAATGGCAATGGTGTTTTTGATGGTGCATACAATGCAGCTTGTGACGCGGCTTCAACGGTTGAAACCTGTCTGTTCTGGCACCACTTGCGCCTGGCAGGCTTAATAGGCGGAGCCACGACCGACAGAACACAAGCAGTCAACGCTACGCAGGGCCGCACCGGCGTCCAGAATGGCGGCTTGGGCTTGGTCGGCCCCATTGTTTGCAGCAACAATCTTCCTGCAAAGATCGCCCAGGCAATCGACGCGCAGTTCGATGACGGCGATGCCAATACCGGAACGGTGCGCGGAGAAATCATCACAACAATGACCGCCGCCCTGACGACTGGCGCACCTGGGGCCAACTACGTGGACAATGGCACCAACATTTACGTGGTCTGCAAAGCGCCCTGAGGTAGACCCGTTGCAGGCCTAACCCTGCAGCACCCTGAACTCCGCCGCCGCCAGCCCGTCGGCGGCGCCGCGCAGCAACAGCACATCGCCGACCTTGATTTCGGTGTCGGGCTGGGGATCGATCCCCTTGATTCCCTGGCGGCGGATCGCCACCACTTCCACCAGCAATTCGTCCAGCGCCAGGCTTTCCAGACTGTGCCCCGCCGCCGCGGCGCCCTGCGTGATCAGCACGGTATGCAGGCGCGGCTGGGCGTGCTGGTCGAGTTCGTCGGCGTCGGAGGCGCCGCGGAAAAAGCCGCGCATGATGGCATAACGCGATTCGCGCACTTCGCGGATCCGTTTCAGCACCTGGGTGAGCGGCACGCCCAGCAGCATCAGCGCGTGGGATGCCAGCATCAACGAGCCCTCCATCACCTCGGACACCACTTCGGCCGCGCCCGCCGCCTTCAGCGTATCGATGTGGGTATCGTCGACGGTGCGCACCACCACCGGCAGTTCCGGCCGCAATTCGCGCACGTGGCGCAGGATCGCCATGCTCGAACGCAGGTCGGAATAGGTCACCACGACGGCCTGCGCGCGGCTCAAGCCGGCGGCGACCAGCACTTCGCGGCGGCTGGCGTCGCCGTACACCACGTTGACGCCCGACGCGGCCACGGCGCGGATGCGCTCGGGGTCGGCGTCGAGCGCGACGAAGCTGATACCTTCGGCCTCCAGCAGGCGTGACAGGTTCTGGCCGCTGCGGCCATAGCCGCAGACGATCACGTGCTGGGCCTTGCCGAAGGTCTTGAGCGCGATGTCGTGCACTTCCTTGGCGCGCCCGGCCCATTCGCTGCCGGCAAGCAGACGGGTGATCGCGTCCATGCGGTTGATCAGGAGCGGGGCGATCAGCATCGACAGCACCATGGCCGCCAGCACCGGCTGGGTGATCCCGGCGCCCAGCAGCGTCAGGTCGGCCGCCTGCGCCAGCAACACGAAGCCGAACTCGCCGGCCTGCGCCAGCCCCAATGCCGTGCGCACGGCGGTGGGCCGGCTGCTGCCGAAGGCCATCGCCAGCCCGCCCACCAGCACGACCTTGCCGATGACGATGGCCGCCACCAGCAGCAGCACGTCGCTCCAGTTCAGCATCACCTGCATCAGGTCGAGCCGCATCCCGATGGTGACAAAGAACAGCCCCAGCAAGACGTCGCGGAAGGGCTTGATGTCGTCTTCCACCTGGTAGCGGTATTCGGTTTCCGAAATCAGCATGCCCGCCAGGAAGGCGCCCAGCGCCAGCGACAGGCCGGCGCTTTCGGTGAGGAAGGCCAGCCCCAGGGTGAACAGCAGCAGGTTCAGCGTGAACAGTTCTGGCGACTTGTGGCCGGCCACCCACTGGAACCAGGGGCGCATGATGCGCTGGCCGACGAACAGCAGAAAACCCAGTACCACCACCGCCTTGAACGTGGCCAGCCCCAGCACCAGCCCCATGTCGTCGGCATCCTTGGCGAACGCCGGAATCAGGATCAACAGCGGCACCACCGCCAGATCCTGGAACAGCAGCGCGCCGAATATCTGACGACCGTGCGGGGTCTGGATTTCCAGCCGCTCGGCCAGCAGCTTCGACACGATGGCGGTGGACGACATCGACATGATGCCGCCCAGCGCGATGGCCGCCAGCAACGGCAAGTCGAGCAGCCAGGCGATCAGCGCGGTAAGCACGATGGTGAGCACGACCTGCGTGCCGCCGAAGCCGAACACCGTCATGCGCATGGTCATCAGGCGCGGCAGGCTGAATTCCAGGCCGATGGAAAACATCAGGAACACCACGCCGAATTCGGCCAGATAACGCGCCTCTTCGCTTTCCGGAATCCAGCCCAGCGCGAACGGCCCGATGGCGATGCCGGTCACCAGATAGCCGAGCATGGTCGGCAGGCGCAGGGCGCGCGCGGCAGCGGCCACCAGCACGGCAACCGCGAGCAATATCAGAACGAGCTGGAGGCTGGAGTGCATTCAGGAAAACGCGGCTGGAAAGGCAGGCTTTAGTATACTTGCCGACCATGCGACCCCAACCCACCTCCGCCGAACATTTGCTTGCGCTTGCGCGCCAGGTGCTCGATATCGAAGCCGACGCCCTGCGTACCACCGCCTCCCGCCTCGACGCCGGTTTTGCCGACGCCGTGCACCTGATCCTGGCCTGCAGCGGCCGCGTGGTGGTGTCGGGCATGGGCAAGTCCGGACACATCGGCGGCAAGATCGCCGCCACCCTGGCGTCCACCGGCACCCCGGCGTTTTTCATGCATCCGGGCGAAGCCAGCCACGGCGACCTCGGCATGATCGCGCCAAACGATGTGGTGCTGGCGCTGTCGAATTCGGGCGAGAGCAACGAAATCGTCTGCATCGTGCCGCTCCTCAAGCGCCGCGGCGCCAAGCTCATCGCGATGACCGGCAATCCGCATTCGACCCTGGCGCGCGAGGCCGACGCCCACCTCAATGCAGCGGTCGACAAGGAAGCCTGCCCGCTCAACCTGGCGCCCACCGCCAGCACCACCGCGGCGCTGGCGCTGGGCGATGCGCTGGCGGTGGCACTGCTCGATGCACGCGGCTTTTCGGCCGACGACTTCGCCCGCTCCCATCCCGGTGGCAGCCTAGGCCGGCGCCTGCTGGTGCACGTGCGTGACGTCATGCACAGCGGCGACGAACTGCCGAAAATCGATCACGATGCCTCGCTCAAGGTCGCTCTGCTCGAAATGACGAAGAAGGGACTCGGCATGACCGCCGTGGTCGACGCCGCCGGGAAAGTGGCGGGGGTGTTCACCGACGGCGACCTGCGGCGGGCGCTGGAGCATGCGCTCGATCTGCAGCAGGCGCGGGTGACCGACCTGATGACGCCCAATCCCAAGACGATCGGCGCGGACGAACTCGCCGTGGCGGCGGTGGAGAAAATGGACACCCTGAAAATCAACGGCCTGCTGGTGGTCGACGCCGACAACACCCTGGTCGGCGCGCTCAACATGCACGACCTGCTGAAAGCGGGGGTGGTGTGATGGCTGCCGGGTTGATCAATAAAGCCCTGATCGCACGCGCGCAGAAAATCAGGCTGGTTGCGTTCGACGTCGATGGCGTGATGACCGACGGCACCCTGTTCCTGGCCGACGACGGGCAGGAATACAAGGGCTTCAACTCGCTCGACGGCCACGGCCTGAAAATGCTCAAGGGCAGCGGCGTCGAGCTTGCCATCATCACCGGCCGCAGCTCGCGCGTGGTGGAAAACCGCGCGAAAAACCTCGGCATCGGGATCGTCCACCAGGGCGCGCACGACAAGCTGGTCGTGTACGAGGCGCTCTGCCGCGAACTGAACATCGAATGCGAAGCAACCGCCTACATGGGCGACGACGTGGTCGACCTGCCGGTGATGCGACGGGCCGGCCTGGCGATCACCGTGCCCGCCGCCCCCGATCTGGTGAAGGCGCACAGCCACTACATCACCACCCGTGAAGCCGGGCGCGGCGCGGTGCGCGAAGCCTGCGAATTCCTGATGCGCGCACAGGGCACGCTGGACGCGGCATTGGCCCCCTATCTGAAATGAAACGTCGCGTATCGGGCACCGCGGATTTGAGGGCGACATGATCGCACGGGGCTCGCTGTGGCTGCCGCTGGCGATTTTGCTGCTGCTGGCCGCGCTCAGCTTCTGGATCGAGCGTTCGGTGCAGCTGACTGAAACCGGCAGCAAAACGAGCCAAACCGACCCCGAAGGCATCATGGAAAACTTCGATGCGCTGCGCACCGATCCGGCTGGCAAACCGCACTACCGCTTGTCCGCCAAAAAGCTCAAGCATTATTCCGGCAGCAAGCGCACGGAACTGGAATCGCCCCGCTTCGTCCAACTCGACGCCGAAGCCGGCGAAGTGAGTGCCGTGGCAAAGCAGGCCACCGTCTCGGCCGGCGGCGACGAGGTGGTGCTGCTCGGCGGCGTCGTCGTCGAACGTGCCGCCCGCCCCGGACAATCCGCCATGACCCTGCGCACGGAACAGCTGCTTGTTTTCCCCGAGCGCGACCTGCTGCGCGCGCCGGGCGCCGTCGAAATCCTCGACGACATCGTAACGGTGCGCGCCGGCGCCATGGAATACGACGCCGGACAACGCGTCATCAAACTGACAGGACGGGTGCACGCCCGTTATTTTTCCCGACAAGACTGACCAAGGGCTCGTTATTGCCATGCATACATTGAAGATGGGTTTCTATGCGGCGCTGTGTGCCGCGTTGCTGGCCTCGCCCGCCCATGCCGAAAAAGCCGACCGCGACAAGCCGGTCAACCTCGAAGCCGACATGGTCACCCTCGACGACATCCGGAAAGTCAGCGTCTACCAGGGCAATGTGATCTTGAGCCAGGGCACGCTGATGCTGCGGGCCGACCGCGTGCAGGTAACCCAGAATGCAGGCGGGCTCGACAGGATAAGCGCCATCGGCCGCCCCGCGACGTTCCGCCAGAAGCTCGACAACCGCGACGAATTCATCGAGGGGGTTGCCGACCGCATCGAGTACGACAGCGTCAACAGCCAGCTCGAAATGATCGGCCAGGCCCGGCTGCGGCGCGGCAGCGACGAACTGCGCGGCGCGCAGATTTCCTACAATGCCGACACCGAGTTCTACAAGGTCGTCGGCCAGCCCGGCGTGGAAACCCCGGCCGGCCGGGTACGCGCCGTCATTCGCCCAAAGCCGCGCACCGACCAGCCCACCACGCAACCCGACCAGCCATGAGCCAGATTTCCGCCCAGGGCCTGCGCAAGACGTATGGCAAACGCACCGTGGTGCACGACGTCTCATTCGAGGTCAACAGCGGCGAGGTAGTCGGCCTGCTGGGACCAAACGGCGCCGGCAAGACCACCTGCTTCTACATGGTGGTGGGGCTGGTCGCAGCGGACGGCGGCAGCGTGCGGCTGGACACGCATGACCTCACCCATATGGCGATCCACCAGCGCGCGCGGCTGGGGCTGTCCTACCTGCCGCAGGAGCCGTCCATCTTCCGCAAGATGACGGTGGAGGAAAACATCCGCGCCATTCTGGAACTCAAACCCTACACCCCGGACGAACGCGAGGAACACCTCAACAACCTGCTCAATGATCTGCACATCGAGCATCTGCGCGATGCGGCCGCCATCAGCCTGTCCGGCGGCGAGCGCCGCCGCGTGGAAATCGCGCGCGCGCTGGCCATCAATCCGCGCTTCATCCTGCTCGACGAACCCTTCGCCGGGGTTGATCCCATTGCCGTGCTCGACATCCAGAAGCTGGTGCATTTCCTGATCGAGCGCGATATCGGCGTGCTCATCACCGACCACAACGTGCGTGAAACCCTCGGCATCTGCGACCGCGCCTACATCATCAATGAAGGCCGCGTGCTGACCGCGGGCACGCCCGACCTCATCATCCAGGACGACAACGCGCGCAAGGTCTATCTCGGCGAGAATTTCCGCCTGTAACTTCAATCTGCTCTAAAAAATCAAGCTACACTTGATTCAAGTCGGCATGATTTTTGCCGTAGTCAGATTCCATGAAACACAGCCTTCAACTCAAGCTCGGCCAGCACCTTACCCTGACGCCGCAACTGCAGCAGTCGATCCGGCTATTGCAGCTATCGACGCTGGAATTGAACCAGGAGCTGGAACAAATGCTGCAGGACAACCCGCTGCTGGAACGCGAGGACGAGGACGACGCCGGCCTTGCCGCCGCCGAAGCGCCCGCCCACACCGCCGAGGCCGAGGCGCAAAGCACGGAACCCAGTCAGCCCGAAAGCTCCGAATCGGATCCCGTCACCGCGCTGGATGATTCCGACTGGAACGATTACAGCTCGGCCGGCAGCAATGACGAAGACAGCGACTATGAGCAAGGCTCGGTAGCGGGTTCAACCCTGCGCGAACACCTGCTGAACCAGCTGATCGTCAGCCCGCTCACTTTGCGCGACCGCACCCTGGTTGCCACGCTGATCGACGACCTGGACGATTCCGGTTTCCTGACCCAGCCGCTGGAAGACATCACCACCAGCCTGCGGGACGAGCTCGATGAGCTCGAGCCCCAGGAAGTCGAGACCGCGCTCAAGCACCTGCAGAACATGGATCCGACCGGAGTCGGCGCGCGCAACCTGGCCGAATGCCTGACCCTGCAACTGCGCGCCCTGCCCCCCGACATCCCGGCGCGCGACGTCGCCATGCGGCTGACCGCGCATTATCTCGACCTGCTGGCCGCACGCGATGTCGGCAAGCTGAAGAAAGTGCTCGGCATCGACGATGCCGTGCTGCACGCGGCGCGTACCCTGATCCTTTCGCTCAACCCGCGTCCGGGCGCCGTCTTCGGCGCCGACGAAACACGCTATGTCATTCCGGACGTGTATGTACGCAAGGTCAAGGGCATGTGGATTGCCAGCCTCAACGCCGACGCCATGCCCAAACTGCGCGTCAATCGCGTCTATGCCGACATCCTGGCGCGCCACCGTGAAAGCGGCGGCGGCCAGCTTGCCACCCAGCTGCAGGAAGCGCGCTGGCTGATCAAGAACGTGCAACAGCGGTTCGATACCATCCTGCGCGTCTCGCAGGCCATCGTCGACCGGCAGAAGCAATTCTTCGAGCACGGGGATGTGGCGATGCGCCCATTGGTACTACGTGAAATTGCCGACACGGTGGAACTGCACGAATCGACCATTTCGCGCGTCACCACGCAAAAATTCATGATGACCCCGCGCGGCCTGTACGAACTGAAGTATTTTTTCGGCAGCCACGTCGCCACCGACAGCGGCGGCGCCTGCTCGTCCACCGCGATTCGGGCGCTGATCAAGCAGCTGATCGCCGCCGAAAACGGCAAAAAACCGCTATCCGACGGCCAATTGGCCGAGGTTTTGAGCCTGCAGGGCATCGTGGTCGCCCGCCGAACTGTCGCGAAATATCGCGAAACGCTGCACATTCCGCCGGCAAACATGCGGCGTGCGCTTTAACGGTCTTCTTGAATGTATTTCAGTTTCGTCTCACAATGAAACCGGACGCAAATCAACGCTCCGAAGTATAAACAAGCCGATTTTTCAGTTTTATCAACAGACTTAGGAGGCTCTATGAATTTGACGATTTCCGGCCATCATCTGGCAGTGACCCCAGCCATTCGCGACTATGTTTCCGAGAAACTCGACCGCGTCAAACGCCACTTCGATCATGTCATCAACCTTACCGTGATCATGCAGGTGGAAAAACTGGTGCACAAAGTGGAAGCCACCCTCCACGTCAAGGGCCATGATTTCCACGCTCGCAGCGAGGACGGCAACATGTACGCCGCCATCGACCTTCTGGCCGACAAACTGGATCGCCAGATCGTCAGGCACAAGGAAAAAACCGCGGATGTCCATCAGGCCGACGGCGGTTTGAAGCATCAACCGACAGAAAGCGCTGTCTGACGCCGAACTGCCCGAACTGAAGCGCCCCCGCCCGGAGCCTCTCCGGGCGTATAATTTGCAGGCGCCGGATTTCCTTCCCCGGCTTTGCAACCGGCATGAACCTAATCGCTCCGCTCATCACCCCCGACTCCACCTTGCTGGACATGAGTTTCTCCAGCAAGAAGAAGCTATTCGAACATGCCGCAGAGCTGTTCGCCAGAATCCACGGACTCAAGGCTTCCGATGTTTTCACCAGCCTGTTCGAACGCGAACGCCTGGGCTCGACCGCGCTCGGCTACGGCATCGCCATTCCGCATGGCCGCATCAAGGGGCTGAAGGATGCCAGCGGCGCATTTTACCGCCTGAAGACGCCGCTCGAATTCGACGCCCCGGACAACCAGCCGGTATCGCTGTGCTTCATCTTGCTGGTCCCCAAGGATGCCAACGAACGTCATCTGCAGATTCTGGGCGAACTGGCGCAACTGTTCGGCGACGATGCCATGCGCGCAAAAATGCTGGACGCGGCGACCCCGACCGAATTGGTCGCGCTGCTCGACGCATGGTCAAGCTGAACGCGCGACCCGGCGCATGGATGAGATAAGCCACGTTTCGGTCGAGACCCTGTTCCGCGACATGGCGGAACAGCTCGGCCTGCAATGGCTGGCCGGACGCAACGGCGGCCAGCGCAGCCTGTCTTCCGAAACCATCCAGAAACCGACCCTGGCCCTCATCGGCCACCTGAATTTCGTGCACCCCAACCAGGTGCAGGTGCTGGGGCCGGCCGAAATGGACTATCTGCGCAGCCTGTCCGAATCCGCCCTGCAGAACGCCATCGACCACCTGTTTTCAACCGAGCTGGCCGCCATTGTCGTCTCCAACGGCGAAGCCGTGCCGGCCGCCCTGCTCGACAGCGCCGAGCGCACCGGAACACCGCTGTTCGCATCGATGCTGGCGAGTCCCGTCCTGATGTCCTTCCTGGGGCACTACCTGACGCAGACCCTGGCCGAGGCCACCTCGATCCACGGGGTATTCCTGGAAGTGCTGGGCACCGGCGTCCTCATCAAGGGCGACGCCGGCGTCGGCAAGAGCGAGCTGGCGCTCGAACTCATCACGCGCGGCCACCGGCTGGTCGCCGACGACGTGGTCGACCTGAAACATGTCGCCCCCGAAATCCTGGAGGGCAATTGCCCGCCGCTGATCCGCGACTTTCTCGAAGTGCGCGGCCTGGGGATACTCAACATCCGCTTCCTGTTCGGTGAAACAGCGGTAAAGCCGCAAAAGAATCTCAAGCTTATCGTCGAACTGGTGCATCCGCAGGAAATCGGCGAAGTCAGCCTCAACCGGCTCGACATGGTGGCGTCGACCGAAACCATTCTCGGCGTCGCCATTCCCAAGGTGCGCATCCCGGTTGCGGCCGGCCGCAATCTTGCCGTGCTGGTCGAAGTAGCGGTACGCAATCACATCCTCAAAAGCCGCGGCATCAATCCGCTTGAACAACTCATCAAGCGCCAGCAGGCGGCCATGGACGGGGGCGACTGAGATGCAGATCGTTCTGGTCTCGGGATTGTCGGGTTCCGGCAAAAGCATTGCCATCGCGGTGCTGGAAGACGTTGGCTTTTACTGCGTCGACAACCTGCCGCTGGCCATGCTGCAACCCTTGGTCGATTACCTGACGCGCGAAGGCCACACGCGCATCGCCATCGCCATCGACGCGCGCAGCAGCGCGAGTTTTGCGCAGCTGCCCCGGATTGCCGAAGCGCTGCGCGAACAGGGCGCCGACCTGCGGGTAATTTTTCTCGAAGCCAAGACACTGACTCTGGTCAAGCGCTTTTCCGAAACGCGGCGGCGCCACCCTCTGTCCAGCGACAGCGTGTCGCTGCAGGAAGCAATCCAGCTCGAACGCGAGATGCTCGCCGATGTCGCGCCGCTGGCGCACCGCATCGACACCAGTGACCTCTCCGCCGCAGCCCTGCGGCTGTGGATCAAGGACCTGGTCGGCCAGGACCGCTCGCGCATTACCCTGTTGTTCGAATCCTTCGGCTTCAAGCACGGCATTCCGCTCGACGCCGACTTGGTGTTCGACGTGCGCTGCCTGTCCAATCCGCATTACGTCGCCGAACTGCGTCCGCTCACCGGGCGCGACCAGCCGGTCAGGGACTACATCGAGGCGAGCGCCGACGCGATGGCGCTGCTGGCCGACATCCGCGGCTTTGTCGAAAACTGGCTGCCGTGCTTCATCCGCGACCACCGCGCCTACCTGACGGTCGCCATTGGCTGCACCGGCGGCCAGCACCGCAGCGTCTACTTCGCAGAAACGCTGGCCGCCGCCTTCCGCGAACGCGAGCAGGTGCTGGTGCGCCACCGCGAGTTGTCATGATGCTGCGTGCCGGCGATGCGGGCGTGCTGCTGGCCGGCGCAGGCCTGGTCGCCGCGCTGACTGTGTTTGCCTGGGGCGGCGGCCGCGGCGACACCGCGGTCATCCGCGCCGCCGGCCAGATCGTGCAAACCACCGCCCTCACCCACGCGCAAAGCTTCACCATCGACGGCCCGCTCGGCACCACGCGAATCGAAATCGAGCCCGGCCGCGCCCGCATCGCACGCGACCCCTCGCCGCGCCAGCTGTGCGTGAAACAGGGCTGGCTCACGCAGTCCGGCCAGGCCGCGCTGTGCCTGCCGAACCAGGTCAGCCTCGAAATCCGGGGGCGCACGTCCACGTATGACACGCTCGGCTATTGAATTGCCGGTCACGGCCGACGACCGCCGCATCGCGTGGCTGGCGGCGCTGGCGATCGGCCTCACGCTCGCCGAAGCGGCGATCCCCAGTCCCGTTCCCGGCGTAAAACCGGGACTGGCCAATATCGTCATCCTGCTGGTGCTGCTGCAATATGGCTGGCGTGCGGCGGCCTGGGTGTCCGCCCTGCGCGTGCTGGCCGGCGGCCTGCTGCTGGGCAGCCTGTTTGCGCCGGGATTCTGGCTGTCGGCCGCCGGCGCGCTCGTCAGCCTGTCCGTCCTGGCGCTGGCGCGCCACCTGCCCGGCCGTTATTTCGGCCCGGTCAGCCTGTCTGTGCTGGCGGCCTTCGGCCATATCGGCGGCCAGCTCGCGCTGGCCGGCTGGTGGCTGTTGCCCAGCGCCGCGCTGATCAAACTGCTGCCGGTGTTTGCCGCCGCCGCCCTGATTTTTGGCGCAGTGAACGGCGTGATCGTCGCGCGCCTGCTTGCCGCCCCGGCACCGGACAAGCGACAATCCACGCCATGCATCCTCCCCTGAATACCGTCACCCTGGCGCTCACCGGCGCATCCGGCATGGCCTATGGCCTGCGCCTGCTCGAATGCCTGCTGGCCGCCGACGTGCGCGTTTACCTGCTGCTGTCACAGGCCGCCCACATCGTCGCCAAGCAGGAACTCGGCGTGGCGCTGCCGGCACGCGCCGGCGATCTCGAAAAGCAGCTGAGCGACGGCCTCAACGTGCGCGACGGCCAGCTGCGCGTGTTCGGCCGCGAGGACTGGAACGCACCGGTCGCCTCCGGCTCCAATCCGGCCGACGCGATGGTGGTGTGCCCGTGCTCGATGGGTACGCTTGCCGCAATCGCCCACGGCCTGTCCGACAACCTCATCGAGCGCGCCGCCGATGTGATGCTGAAAGAACAGCGCAAACTGATACTGGTTCCGCGCGAGGCGCCGTTTTCCACCCTGCACCTGGAAAACATGCTGACGCTGTCTAGAATGAACGCTGTGATCCTGCCCGCCAATCCCGGTTTTTACCATCGTCCGCAAAATGTCGAGGACATCGTCGATTTCATCGTCGCGCGCATTCTTGACCAGTTGCGCATCCCGCACACGCTGATGGCGCGCTGGGGCGACGACCGATGAGCGCAGCACCCGAACAATTCAGGCTGCCGCTATTCCCGCTCAATGCCGTGGTGTTTCCAGGCGGGCGGCTGCCGCTGCGGATTTTCGAGCAGCGCTATCTCGACATGGTCAAGCAGGCCATCGCCGACGACACGCCATTCGGCATCTGTGCACCCGCCTGGGGTACGCCGGCGGGGGCCCCGCCACTGCGCGGCGACCCTTCCGCAGCCATCCGCGAAGGCGCGGAAACCGGCGCCCCGGCCGCTCCCTGCACCGTCGGCACCCGCGTGCACGTCACCGACTGGGACATGCCGCAGGCCGGCATCCTGCACATCGACACCCAGGCGGAGGAACGCTTCATCATCCGCGGCACCCGCACCGAACCCGGCGGCCTGCTTACCGGCAGCGTCGAGGCGGTCAGCGCCGAGCCCGCCAGCGCCATCCCCGCCGAACTCGAACTTGCCGTCGAGATCCTGCGTCACATCATCGGCGAATATGGCACTGCCCATTTCCCCGCGCCGCACGAATTCGACAACGCCGCATGGGTGGGCTTCCGGCTGTCCGAAGTGCTGCCGCTCAAGCTCTCCGTCAAACAGAATCTGCTGGAAATGAACGACAGCGCGATGCGCCTGCGCATCCTCACCGAATTCCTCAAAAAGCAGATCAACTGATGGCGCGCTTCTATCCTGCGCTCGAAGCCAAACATCGCGACTTCATCGCTGCGCAGAAACTGTTCTTCACCGCCAGCGGCACCGCCGACAGCCGGATCAACCTGTCGCCCAAGGGCATGGACAGCCTGCGCGTGCTGTCCGACACCCGCGTGGCCTACCTCGACCTCACCGGCAGCGGCAACGAAACCGCCGCCCACCTGAAGCACGATGGCCGCCTGACCATGATGTGGTGCAGTTTCGACGCCGACCCGCTGATCCTGCGCCTGTATGGACACGGCCGCACGGTACGCCGCCAGGACGCCCAATGGGGCGACCTGCGCCGCTGCTTTCCCGCCCTGCCCGGCGAGCGCCAGATCGTCGTACTCGACATCGAAGCAGTGCAAACCTCATGCGGCTACGCCGTGCCGAGGTATCTCCACACGGGCGAGCGCGACACGCTGGCGCGCTGGGCCGAGAAGAAAGGCACGGTGGGCTTGCTGGATTACTGGCGAGAGAAAAACCGGGTCAGCATCGACGGCCTGCCCACCGGACTGCTGGAGGACGCACCATGAAATGGACCCTGATTCCGCTTGTGATGATTGTGGCCGCCTGCGACCCCGGCACGCCGCCGCAGCCCGAAACCGGACGCCAACCCAACCCCGCATTCGAAGCCCAGATCCAGGCGATGGAAAAAGCGCGTGCGGTCGAGGGGCAGGTGATGGATGCCGCAGAGGCGCAACGCAAGCAAATGGATGAAGCAGCGCAGTAACGCAACCATGCTGAAATGGCTGTTCACCCTGATTGCGGCCCTGCTGGTTCTGGGCCTGCTCACTCCCTGGCTCAACCGGCTGGGCCTGGGACGCTTGCCGGGCGACCTGCGGGTGAAGCACGCACGCGGCACGTTCTACTTCCCCTTCACCAGCGTCATTCTCATGTCGCTGCTGCTCTCGCTGCTTGCCTGGCTGTTTGGTCGATGAACAAGGCCTTCGTCAAGGAAACCGACACGGACGACGCCGACGAAGACGATGTCGCTGCGCCGGCGCTGCCCGTCGGGTCGAAAAATTACATGACGCCCGCGGGCTACGCCCAGCTCGACGCCGAATTCAATCAGCTGTGGAAAGTCGAGCGACCCAAGCTGGTGGAAACCATCTCCTGGGCCGCGAGCAACGGCGACCGCTCCGAAAACGGCGACTACATCTACGGCAAGAAACGCCTGCGCGAGGTCGACCGGCGCATCCGCTTTCTGTCCAAGCGGCTGGAACACGCCGAGGTGGTCGACCCCGCCACCCGCGAGGACACCGACCAGGTGTTCTTCGGCGCCACCGTCACCGTGGCGGATCAAGACGGCAACGAAGCCACCTACGCCATCGTCGGCATCGACGAAGCCGACGCCGGACGCGGCCGCATCGCCTGGATTTCGCCGATGGCGCGCGCGCTGCTGAAGGCGCGAGAAGGCGACAGCGTCAGCGTGCAGACGCCGGAGGGCCGGCGCGAGGTGGAAATTGTCGAGGTGCGCTACCAGGCCATCGTCTGACCCGGCTGCTGTTCAGTACAGCGCGCTGGCCAGCATCCGCCGGTAGCGGCTAAGCAGTTCGCCGCCGCCCAGCAGGTCGAATACCGACAGCAGGGTCTTGCGGCCGATGTCGTCGCCGAAGCCGCGATCGCGGCGGACGATTTCCAGCAGCTGATCCATGCCCGCTTCGTACTTCCCGGCGGCGACCAGCAAATTGGCGAGCTTCAGCCGCGCCTCCAGATCGTTTTCGTTCGCCGCCACCCGCGCGGCCAGCGCCGCTTCATCCTCGCCGGCCGCCCCCATGAATTGCAGCCGCGCCTTCAATTGCGGCACGCGCGCATCGGCGGCGTCCGCAACGCCCGCAATCAGGCGACGGGCTTCGTCGGCCTCATTCAGGTCGAGCATGATTTCCGCGGCATCGAGCCGCACACCGACATGTGAGGGGTCGATTTTCGAAGCATCGGCCAGCTTCTGCAGCGCGGCGGACACGTCGCCGGCAAGACGCAGTCCGGCCGCCTCGACACGCAGTTCGTCGGCCGGGCCGGGAACCAGCCGATCGAGGAAGGCGCGCACTTCGGATTCCGGCAGCGCGCCGGAAAACTCGTCGACCGGCTCGCCGCCGATGAAGGCCTTGACGCTGGGAATGCCGCGCACGCCATAGCGTGCGGCGAGTTCCTGGTTGTCGTCCGAATTGATCTTGGCAAGCAGGAACTTGCCGCCGTATTCGGCGGCAAGTTTTTCCAGGACGGGTTTCAGCGCCTTGCAGGGCTCGCACCAGGGCGCCCAGAAATCGACCAGCACCGGGCGATGCTTCGATTCTTCGAGAACGGCTTGCTGAAAATCGGCGAGGCCGACGTCGAGGGAATGTTCGGTCATGGGGACTCCGCTTCAATCTTCCGGATGGCCGCCCGGCTAAATCAGACCCGCTTAAATCTGCCTGGCCAGCTCGGCCGCGATGCCAGTATAGGACGCCGGCGTCAGCATTTTCAGGCGGGCCTTCTCGGCGTCGGGCATGGCCAGCCCGTCGATGAAGGCATGCAGGGTGTCACGCGTCATGCCGGCCTTGCCGCGTGTCAATTCCTTCAGCTGCTCGTAGGGATTGGCGATGCCGTAGCGGCGCATCACGGTCTGGATCGGTTCGGCCAGCACTTCCCAGTTGGCGTCGAGGTCTGCCGCCAGCGCCACCGGGTTGGCTTCGAGCTTGGACAGGCCGCGCAGGCAGGATTCGTACGCCAGCAGGCTGTAGCCGAAGCCGACGCCCATGTTGCGCAACACGGTCGAGTCGGTGAGGTCGCGCTGCCAGCGCGAGACCGGCAGCTTTTCCGCGAGATGCCGCAACACCGCGTTGGCCAGTCCCAGGTTGCCTTCGCTGTTTTCGAAATCGATCGGGTTGACCTTGTGCGGCATGGTGGAGGACCCCACCTCGCCCGCCTTCACTTTCTGCTTGAAGTAGCCCAGCGAGATGTAGCCCCAGAGGTCGCGGTCGAGGTCGATGAGGATGGTGTTGGTGCGCGCGATGGCATCGTACAGCTCGGCCATGGCGTCGTGCGGTTCAATCTGGATGGTGTAGGGGTTGAAGGTGAGCCCCAGCTCCATCACGAACGAGCGTGCAAAACTTTCCCAGTCGAGATCGGGGTAGGCCGAAAGATGCGCGTTGTAGTTGCCGACCGCGCCATTGATCTTGCCCATCAGTTCGATGTCGCCGATGGCGATGTAGCTGCGACGCAGGCGGTAGACGACGTTGGCGAGCTCCTTGCCGACGGTGGTGGGCGAGGCGGGCTGGCCGTGGGTGCGCGACAGCATCGGCAGGTCGGCATGTTCGTGCGCCAGGTCGGTCAGGCGCACGATCAGCTTTTCCAGCGCGGGCAGCAGGACGGCATCGCGCGCGCCCTTGAGCATCAGGGCATGCGACAGGTTGTTGATGTCTTCCGAGGTGCAGGCGAAGTGGATGAACTCGGACACTGCCGCAATCCCGGCACTGGCCTGGGTCTTTTCCTTGAGGAAATACTCCACCGCTTTCACATCGTGATTGGTGGTCGCCTCGATCGCCTTGACGCGCTCGGCATCGGCCACCGAAAAGGTGTCGGCGATGCGGTCGAGCAGCGCGATCGCATCGGCGGAAAACGCCGGCACCTCGGCAATCCCGGGTTCGGCCGCCAGCGCCTTCAGCCACTCGATCTCGACGATGACCCGGTATCGGATCAGCGCATACTCGCTGAAGAAATCGCGCAGCGGCGCGGTCTTGCTGCCGTAGCGGCCATCGAGGGGAGACAGGGCAGTGAGAGCGGTCAGTTCCATGGTTTCATCCAGATTCGTTTCAGTTCTTTATATGCGCGGCGCGCGCGCCGATCAAACGGTGCGCCGATCGCGCACGGCCTGCGCCAGCGTGCCGCTGTCCACGTATTCCAGTTCGCCGCCCACCGGCACCCCGCGCGCCAGCCGGCTGACCTTGATGCCGCGCGCTTTCAGCAGCTCGCCGATGGTGTGCGCGGTGGCTTCGCCTTCCGGGGTGAAGTTGGTCGCCAGGATCACCTCCTCGACCACGCCGTCCAGCGCGCGATCGATCAGGCGGTCGAGATGAATCTCGCGCGGGCCGATGCCGTCGAGCGGAGAGAGGCGCCCCATCAGCACGAAATAGAGGCCGTTGTAGCTTTGCGTGGCCTCCATCATGTTGAAGTCGGTGGGCATCTCGACCACCGCCAGCAGCCGTTTGTCGCGGCGCGGGCTGGTGCAGACCTCGCACACTTCCGCCTCGGAAAAGTTATTGCACAGGCGGCAGTGATGCAGGTGCGTCAGCGCATGCTTGAGCGCCGCCGCAAGCTGCTCGGCGCCGCGGCGGTCGCGCTGCAGCAGATGGTAGGCCATGCGCGCGGCCGACTTGGGGCCGACCCCGGGCAGCACGCGCAGGGCGCCGATCAGGTTTTCCAGCGCGGCAGGCTGCACGTTAACGCCACCGTCGCGTCAGCGACATCACTGCCCCCCTCTCCCGCAAGCGGGGGAGGGATGGGGAGGGGGAACGGACACGGCGGCCGTGACCTTCATGATACGGGGATGCGCGAGCGCCATGTCCGTTAGAACGGCAGCTTCATCCCCGGCGGAATCGGCAGGCCGGCGGTCACGCTGCCCATCTTTTCCTGCACCGTGGACTCGACCTTGCGCACCGCGTCGTTCACCGCCGCGGCCACCAGGTCTTCCAGCATTTCACGATCGTCCGTCATCAGGCTGGGGTCGATGCTGATGCGGCGCACGTCGTACTTGCAGGTCATCACCACCTTGACCATGCCGGCGCCGCTCTGCCCCTCGATTTCGATATCGGCCAGCTTGGCCTGCATTTTGGCCATGTTTTCCTGCACCTGCTGGACCTGCTTCATCATGTTGCCGATGCCGCCCTTCATCATGGGTGTTCTCCTAGTGGTTGTATGGAAGTGGCGTCGAGCTGGCCGCCAAACTGGTCGACCAGCTCGCGCACGAATGGATCCGATTCGATGGCGGCCACGGCCTCGTCCTGGCGCGCCTGCCTGATGCGCGAACGCACCTGCTGCGGCGTCTTCTCCGCCGCGGCGCCGATCTCGATCGTCACGGCAAGCGTTGCCCCGTACCGGTCGCGCAGTGCCGCGATCAGCTTGTCCTGATAGGTGCGGTCGAGCAGATGCTTGTGCGCTTCGCCCACGCGCAGCGTCACGGCGTCGCCCGCCTGCGACACCAGCTCGCAGTGGTCGGCGAGCATTTTCGCCATGCCGCCAAGGCGCAGCTCGGCGACGATGGCGAGCCAGTCCCAGGCCGCTTGCGGCGCGGACTCGCGGGCAACCAGTTCGACGGCGGGCGACGCAGCCGGTTCAGGCGGCTGCACGGCGGGCGCGGGCAGTGCAGCCGGCTCGGGGAATGCGGTCTCGATGGGCGCGGGCGTGCCGCCCGGCGCAGTGGCGGCATCCGGCACCTGCGCGTGCAACACGGCGGGCGATGCCGCAGGCGCGGCGGCACGCCGCGGCACGGGACGATCCGCCGCCACCGCGCGGCTCCCCGAGCCCGGGGCGAACGCCAGCATGCGCAGCAGCGTCATGCAGAAGCCGGAAAACTCGTCCGGCGCATACGGCAGGTCGCGGCGGCCATTCAAGGCGATCTGGTAGTACAGCTGCGCCGTTTCGGCATCCAGCTGCGCGGCCGCAGCCTGCATCCGCTCGGCGTCGGCACTGGCTTCGACCGCACCCGGTGCATGCAGCAGCAAAGCCAGCTGGGTCAGCAGGCTGCCCAGATCCTGCAGCGTCGCATCGAAGGCAATGCCGCGCTCGGCCAACTGACGAGCCTGCTCCAGCAGCGCATCGCCGTCGTGCGCCGCCAGCGCGTCGAGCAGGTCGAACAGATAATCGCGTCGCACCGTGCCCAGCATGGCCTCGACGGCGGCTGCCTCCACCTTGCCGCCGCCGTAGGCAATCGCCTGGTCGGTCAGCGACAGCGCGTCGCGCATGCTGCCGGCGGCGGCGCGCGCCAGCAGATTCAGCGCGGCGGGCTCGCTGACGACATTCTCCTGTTCCAGCACCTCGCCCAGATGCTGCGCCACCAGCGCGGGCAGCATCGGTTTCAGGTTGAACTGCAGGCAGCGGGAAAGCACCGTCACCGGAATCTTCTGCGGGTCGGTGGTGGCGAGGATGAACTTCACATGCGCGGGCGGCTCTTCCAGCGTCTTCAGCATGGAGTTGAACGCCGGCTTCGACAGCATGTGCACTTCGTCGATGATGTAGACCTTGTAGCGCCCCACCGTCGGCGCGTACTGCGCGTTGTCGAGCACCTCGCGCATGTTGTCGACGCCGGTGTTCGACGCCGCGTCGAGCTCCAGCAGGTCGACGAAGCGCCCGGCGTCGATCTGGGCGCAGGACGAGCAGGTGCCGCAGGGGGTATTGGTGACGCCGGTTTCGCAGTTGAGGCACTTGGCGAGAATCCGCGCCAGCGTGGTCTTGCCCACCCCGCGCGTGCCGGTCAGCAGATAGGCGTGATGCAGCCGCCCCTGCGTCAGCGCGTTGGACAGCGCCTGCACCACATGCGCCTGCCCCTTGAGATCGGCAAACTCGCGCGGCCGCCACTTGCGCGCCAGCGCCAGTGCGGGAGATGCGGAGTCGCCGAAGAGATCAGTCATGTGGTCAGGGGCTAGGATCTAGGGGCTAGGATCTAGGTGAATCGATGCCAGCATGCGTGGATCAGCACTCCACGAACACTAGCTCCTAGTTCCTAATTCCTGGCCCCTAAGGAATTAAAAGTGGCGAGCCTTACCCCGGCACTGGCATCGGTCGCTGGGGCTGCTTCCTTCCGGACCTGACCCGATTCACAACGTAGCCATGCGGGGAGACCCGCCGCGTGCATTTTAACGCAGAACCGCTGCGCGCCCTATGAAAATCCAGCCCTTATTCCTCGTCCGCCGGCACGCTCAGGCGGCGTTTTTTTACCGCGTCGGCCAGCATCCGCAGCAGCGGAACGGTATCGTCCCAGCCGATGCAGGCGTCGGTGATCGATTTGGCGTATTCCAGCTGCTGCCCCGGGATCAGGTCCTGGCGCCCCGCGTTCAGATGGCTTTCGACCATGGCGCCGATGATGCGCGCATCGCCGCCGGCCACCTGCGCCGCCATGTCGGTGCCGACATCGATCTGGCGCTGAAACTGCTTGCTCGAATTGGCGTGCGAGAAGTCGATCATCAGCTGCTGGCGCAGGCCGGCCGCGGCCAGTTCGCTGCACGCCAGATGGACGCTCGCCGCGTCGTAATTGGGCGCCTTGCCGCCGCGCAGGATGACGTGGGCGTCCTCGTTGCCGGAGGTGCTGAACACGCCGACGTGGCCGGACTTGGTGATGGAGATGAAATGGTGGCGCGCCGCCGCCGCTTTGATCGCCTCGACCGCGATCCTGAGGCTGCCGTCGGTGCCGTTCTTGAACCCCACCGGGCACGACAGGCCGGAAGCCAACTGGCGGTGCGACGGCGACTCGGTGGTGCGCGCGCCGATGGCGCCCCAGCTCACCAGGTCGGCGATGTACTGCGGCGAGATCAGGTCGAGGAACTCGGTCGCGCACGGCAGGCCGATTTCGTTGATGTCCAGCAGCAGCTTGCGCGCCAGCCGCAGGCCCTCGTTGATGTCGAAGCTCTCGTCCAGATGCGGATCGTTGATCAGCCCCTTCCAGCCCACGGTGGTGCGCGGCTTTTCGAAATAGACCCGCATCACGATGATGAGATCGTGCGCCAGCTCGTCGGCCAGCGGCTTCAATTTCCGTGCGTAGTCGAGCGCGGCGGCCGGGTCGTGGATCGAACAGGGGCCGACGATGATGAACAGGCGGTCATCCGCCCCGCGCAGCACGTCGTGAATGGCGCTGCGCGCGTGCGCGACGTGCGCGTGCACAGCCTCGTTGGCGCGCAGCTCGCGCATGATCTGCATCGGGGCGAGCAGTTCGCCGCTTTGCTCGATGCGGGTATCGTCGGTTCGGATGGCAGACATTTTAAAAGCTCCGGGTTGTTTGCCTTGGCTGCGGCAGTTTCCTAAACGAAAAAACCGCCAGCGGGCTGGCGGTTTCGTTAAGGCGTTGCTGCTCGTCTCAGCGCCTCCCGACCGCCTGCGGCGTGGGATAAAAGCGGCTAAAGAGGAAGATCGCGGCCAGGTTCATGCCCGGAGTCTACCAAAACCCGCCGGCCGGTGCTACCGGCCTTGAGCATGCCGTCGCCGGAACGTAATAATCCGCTGCAGCCAGGCCCTATAATCGCTGCGAATACAAGGGAGAGGGCGGGATGATGGCGAACGGCACAGACACGCGGCACAGCGGTCAGGAAATGCGGCGCGACAGGCGCTTCCAGGTCTCGCAGGCGGCCATCATCACGCAGCCGGGGCATACCGGCATCGCCTGCGAAATCCGTGACTTCTGCCTCGGCGGCCTGTTCCTCAAGTTCACCAACCCGGAAGCCGCGATCGCCACGCTGGCCACGCGCGTGGATGCCGAGGTGGAAATTGTCTTCACCCCGGTGTCGGTCAACGCCGCCCAGAGCTTCCACGTGCCCGCGCAGCTCAAACGCCTGAGTCCGCTCGGAGTCGGTGTCGCGTTTTTCAGCCAGCCGGTCGATGCGCTGCGTGCGCTGCAAAAACTGCGCATGGCCGGGCACCGGCAGAAACTGGCCGCCCTGCCCGCCTTCAGCGCGCACCCGCGTCTGCGCGAAGCCAGCACCGCCCTGCTGAGCGACACCCTGCTCCAGGTGCACGACCAGATGATGCGCGTGCTGGGCGACAAGCTGAATGCTGCCGCCATGCAGGCTTCCGGTATTGCCGAACACAGCGGACTGCTGGGTGCGGTGCACGAATTCGGCAACCACGCGGCAACCGTGCAAACCCGATTTGTGCAGCAGGTGCTGGATGCACTGAAGCAGGTGCGCCCCGTGCAAACCCGTGCCACGCGCGACACCCTGGACGGCGGTCTGGCCCTGGTCGACGAACTGGATTTCGAGGACTGGCTCGCCACTTCATCCGAGGCCAACAGGCTGGAAGAACAGTTCCAGGAACAGCTCGCCGACATCGAGCCGCGCATCGGCCAGTTGTTCGGCTTTGCCTGTGACCACAGCAATAATCCCTTCGGCCCCGCGGTCATCGGCCATGCCTATCGCAGCGCGCTGCAGGACGTGCCGATACCGGCGCGCGCGCGCCAGGTGGCCTACGCAACGCTGCGCGACGTGCTGTCCGAACAGCTCGCTCCGCTGTATGCCGAATTGCTGGCCTTGTTGCCCGTCTCGAAAGCCGAGGCCGAAGACAGGCAGCCTGTCGCAACGCCGCGGCAGCAGCCCGCCGCCCCGTCCGCCACGGGCGCGCAAGCCGGGCCTCCCGCGCCCGCGGCTGCACCGTCGCAAGGCACCCTCAGCCGCCTGACCGGCCCATTGATGGACTTTTTCCGCGGCCAGCCTGCAACCGCATCAACGGGCGCAGCGCACGCCCCCACCGCACCAGGCGGCGCCATGCCGGTGCCGGGGCATGCCGCCCGGGGCGCTGCGGCGGGTACCGGCGGCCAGCGCATGCCGGCAGGCGTACCCGGCGTGGCGCACTCGCCGGTGCTGCAGCGCCTGGCCGCCGCCGGTGCGTTGCCCCACGCCGTCACCCAGGAAATGCAGCGCTCGGTCGACATGTTCGGCGCGCTGTTCGACACCATGCACGCCGAAAAATCGGTCAGCGAGGGGATGCGGCCGTTTTTCCAGCAGCTCGAAACCAGCCTCATCAAGCTGGCGATGTCCGATCCGCAATTCCTGAGCTCGCCCGCCCACCCGGCGCACAAGGTGCTGAACACGCTCGACCGCATCAGCATGGCGGCGGGCGACGACGGCAAGATCGCCGATCAACGCCTGCTGCGGCTGATGAGCCGCTGGACCGACCGCATCAATGCCGAAGCCGACAAGAATCCGGGCGTGTTCGAAGAGGCGCGCACCCAGCTCGAACGCGTGGTCAAGCCGCTGCTGAACGAGCGTGCCGCACGCGTGTCCCGCCTGCAGGAAATGTGCGAAGGCCGCCAGGGCGCGGAAGTCGCCAAGCAGCGCATCCTGCGCGAACTGCTGGCGCGGCTGGACGAGCACGTGGTGCCCAATGCCGTGATCGAACTCCTGAACGGCGGCTGGCGCAATGTGCTGCTGATGGCCGAGCTGCGCCATGGCGCCGACAGCGACGAAGCGCGCGAGGCCTGGCAGGTGCTGCAACAGCTCTGCACCTGGCTCGATCCGGAGTTGGCGGCCCCCCCCGGCGCCACCGACATCCAGACCCTGCTGCAGCGCATCGACCAGGCGCTCACCCATGTATGCGCCGACAAGTTCGCGCAGGACCGCATCGTCGACCAGCTCGCTGCGGCGCTGTTCGACGCGGACAAGTCACAGCATCTGCACACCCCGGTCGCCGCCCGTCTCAAGGACGCCGCCAGCGAACCGCTCTCCGAGGTGCAGGACAACCTGGCGGAGCGTCTGCGCGTCGGCGACTGGCTGCAGTTCAAATCGCTCGACACCCCGCTCAACCTGATCTGGATCGGCGACCAGCCGCACGTGTACGTATTCGCCAATTATCGCGGCATCAAGAAACTCGACCTCAAGCGCGCCGACCTGCTGCAATCGCTGGAAGGCGGCGAGGCGCAATGGACCGAGGATCTGGAGTTGCCGCTGATGGACCGCTCCTACAGCGCAATGATCCAGAAAATGCAGCGCGACCTGCTGTGGCAGGCCTCGCACGACGCCACCACCGGGCTCGCCAACCGCAAGAGTTTTTTCCGCGCCATCCGCCGCAACTGGCTGCGCAGCCAGGCGGCGGACGGCGGTTACGCCATCGGCGTAATCCAGCTCGACATCAGCAATCCGGCAGGCGAAGCGGCGGGGGTCGAAATCCGCACCCCCATCCTGCGTGAATTTGCGCAAATGCTGCCCGCGCAGCTGCCGTCCAACGCGCTGCTGGCACGCTCGGGCGAATCCGGCCTGGCATTCTGGATCGAGGCTGCCGACAGTGCTGCCGCCGAGGCGCAGGCCGATGCCCTGCTGCAAGCTATCGCCGATCACCCGCAGGAAATCAACGGTACCCGCTACCATGTGCAGGCGGCAGCCGGCCTGATGTGGGCAAGCGACTGCCTCAGCCCGGAAACCTATTACGACAACGCCAACGCCGCCTGCGCCCGCGCGCGCGAATCCGGCACGCCCGTCGTGTCATACCGCAGCGAAGCCGACGACAGCGGCGTGCTGGCGCTGGCGGAATGGGCGCACGAACTGACCGCCATCCTCGCCAGCAACCGGCTCAGCCTCAATTGCCAGCCGGTGGCCGCCGCGACCGACGCTACGCGCGCCCCGCTGTATTACGAGGTACTGCTGCACCCGACCGCCCACGGCGAACGCACCATCGCCACCCGTGACCTGATCGCGGTGGCCGAGCGCCTGCAGCGCATCGCCGAAATCGACCGCTGGGTGGTAAGAACCGTCCTGCAGTGGATGCGCGATCACGCCGATCACGTCGCCCGGTCCGGCGGCTTCTCGATCAACCTGTCCGGCCAGTCGGTCACCAATCCGCTGTTCCTGAAATTCCTGCTGGCCGAACTGGCGCGCGGCGACATCCCCGGCGACAAGCTCATATTCGAAATCAGCGAAGCCGACGCCGTCGAAGGCCACGCCCAGACACAGCTGTTCATGCGCCAGCTGCAGCGCCATGGCTGCCGCTTCACCCTCGACGATTTCGGCATCGGCACCAGTTCCTACACCAGCCTGAAAAGCATGAAGCTGGATTACCTGAAGATCGACCGCGCGCTGGTGCGTGAGATTTCCACCAGCATGATCGACGAAGCGCTGGTGCGATCGATCCTGGAAACAGGAAGCTTCCTGGGGATCAAGACAGTGGCGGGGTTTGTGGAGGATGCCGAGACGCTGATGAAGCTGGGGGAGATGGGGGTGGATTGCGTGCAGGGGTATTTGATTGGGGAGCCGAAGCCGTTGGAGAGTCTGGCCTGAGGCTTGGTCCCGTCATTGCGAGCGCAGCGAAGCAATCCAGTTGAGTTGAGCGCGAAGCACACCAGTGGTTGATCCATCGCTGTGCTACTGACCGTTGGCCGGGGGTAGCCCGGCGGCTAGTCACTTTCTTTTGTCTCGCCAAAAGAAAGTAACCAAAGAAAAGGCGACCCCGACATCCCCGAATTCCCGAAAACTAACCAGCGACTTGCCGCTTTAGCGGCTTAGTCGATTGGCTATGCAGCGCAGAACCTGCCGGACGGGCGGCGAAGAACTCGCCCCGCCTTGCTGTTTTTAATTGGTTTTTTGTGGGCGGGGCTCAACCCCCCCCCCGCCGCTGATCCGCCCGGCAGGCTCGGTTTTCGGCGGGGCTGAAAGGGGAGGAAAGTCAAAACCAGGGCGGTGATGACTGGACGTTTCTTAGACTTGAGTGACTCATCCGGAGCAATGCCCTACCGGCATTGCTCTCTATACGTGCTCTCAATGCCCGGACTTCTTTGAACGATTAACCCAACCATATCGAACCGGGTCAATTTTGAGCAAGTGACGCCTTAACTCCTCTTGCTTAACCTTGTCTGCTCTCCTAAAGATGGAGCGCAATTCAGAGTCAACACCCTCGCTTTTTGCGCCCCGCTCAACGGCTTTTTGAAACCACTCATCACCCAAAGAAAAATCCCCGAGTTCATAGTGTAGTGCGCCTAACAGGGTGCAAGGGTGGAAGCTCCGCGGATCTTTAGAATGTGCATCCTGAGCACAGGTTAGCGCTTCTTCCAATCTGCCTAGATCACGCTTTGCTCCGCCAATTGTCGTACATATCGCAGATTGCAGATGTTTTTCTAAATGTCGCCCAAGATCCACGCGGGTAGCGATGGTCAATGCGTCGTTTGGCATGACCGCCTTTCGATAATGACTGCTGGCGTTGACCGCTTCCCATGGGTCGCCATTACTCGCAAAGTTTTGGCTACATGCGATAGCCTCCCGACGGTGGAATTCGCGTTTCAGTTCCAGCGAAAAATAGTCGTGATTCGTGAGCCAAATTACATCCGCGCTTGCAAAGCGACCACCTTTGTCAATTTGTTCGATGAGGTGGATCAGCTTGCCCATGTGGCCACGCTCAACCCAATCGATCCCATATTTCGCACGTAGGTTATCCCGTATAACGCGCTTGCGTTCGCGTTCAAATTTTGTCCGAAGAATGCTGAAATTAGGCTTGCCGTGCTCTTCGAGATATTTTACAAACTGATGAAGATCGAAGAGCCCCTTGTCCCGTAGGTACTGTTTATCTTCCACCGATAGGGCGTTGCTAGTATCCAGTCGGTCAAGAATGAAAGCCAAAGGACTATCAATCGTTGAGTTTCCACCCAGATCAGGGACGTAATATTTCGCCATGAGAAGTTCATGTCGCTTAACGCGGGCTGATTCTGAACTCGAAGTGAGCGGTTCCTTGGTCGATGTCATGAGTTCAATACGAGTGAGCTTGCGTAGGGCGCAATAACCGAAAGGCCTGCGTTGTGTGTTTCCTTAGAAGCAGACTTACGCCGTCCCACCCACCGTCAACCCGTCGATCCGCAACGTCGGCTGCCCCACGCCGACCGGCACGCTCTGCCCTTCCTTGCCGCACGTCCCCACGCCGGAATCCATTTCCATGTCGTTGCCGATCATCGACACGCGCGTCAGCACTTCGGGGCCGTTGCCGATCAGGGTGGCGCCTTTCACCGGGTAGGTAATTTTGCCGTCTTCGATCATGTAAGCCTCGGCGGCGGAGAAGACGAACTTGCCGCTGGTGATATCGACCTGGCCGCCGCCGAAGTTGACGGCGTAGAGGCCGTTCTTCACCGAGGCGATGATCTCTGCCGGGTCCTTGTCGCCGTTCAGCATCAGGGTATTGGTCATGCGCGGCATGGTCAGGTGGGCGAAGGATTCGCGTCGGGCATTGCCGGTGATCGGCATGCCCATCAGGCGGGCGTTCATCATGTCCTGCATGTAGCCGGTGAGGATGCCGTCTTCGATCAGGGTGGTGCGCTGGGTGGGGTTGCCTTCGTCGTCGACGTTGAGCGAGCCGCGTCTGAGCGGGATGGTGCCGTCGTCGACGACGGTGACGCCGGGGGCGGCGACGCGCTCGCCGATGCGGCCGGCAAATGCCGAGCTGCCCTTGCGGTTGAAGTCGCCTTCGAGGCCGTGGCCGATGGCTTCGTGCAGCAGGATGCCGGGCCAGCCGGCACCGAGGACGACGGTCATGGTGCCGGCGGGTGCGGGGCGGGCGTCGAGGTTGACCATGGCCTGGTGCACCGCCTGGCGCGCGTATTTTTCCAGGATGTCGTCGGTGAAATAGCTGTAGTCGAAGCGGCCGCCACCGCCGCCGGAGCCCTGCTCGCGGCGTCCGTCCTGCTCGGC
>JAUYCF010000018.1 GCA_030692355.1 Thiobacillus sp. | reverse complement strand
TCCTCGATCAGGCTCTTGATCTCCTTGGCAGCGCTCGCGCTGCGCTGCGCCAGGTTGCGCACTTCGGAGGCGACGACGGCAAAGCCGCGCCCCTGCTCGCCAGCACGCGCGGCTTCGACCGCGGCGTTCAGCGCGAGGATGTTGGTCTGGAAGGCGATGCCGTCGATGACGCCGATGATGTCGGCAATCTTGCGCGAGCTGTCCTTGATCGACGCCATGGTGTCGACGACCTGCTCGACGACCTGGCCGCCCTTGACCGCGATGTCGGAGGTGGAGACGACCAGCTGGTTGGCCTGGCGCGCGTTCTCGGCATTCTGCTTGACGGTGCTGGTGAGCTCTTCCATCGAGCTGGCGGTCTCTTCCAGGCTCGATGCCTGCTGTTCGGTGCGCGACGACAGGTCGAGGTTGCCGGCGGCAATCTGACTCGACGCGGTGGCGACAGCGTCGGTGCCGGTGCGCACCTGGCCGACCACCCGCACCAGGCTCTCGCTCATATTCTTCATGGCCTGCATCAACTGGCCGGTTTCGTCCCGGCTGTGCACTTCGATGCTCTGTGTGAGGTCGTTGGACGCAATTGCGTTGGCAACATTCACCGCCTGTTGCAGGGGCCGGGTAATCCCTCTGGTGACGACAAGGACGATGAAAAACAAACCCAGCATAATGCCAGCGGCAACTACCGCCAAACGCCAAACGCCCCCCCAGAACGCGGCTTCTACCTCATCGATATAGATCCCGGAGCCGATCACCCAGCCCCAAGGAGAAAAGCCACTTACATAAGATATCTTTGGAACCGGCTTGTCGGAACCGGGCTTAGGCCACATGTAGGACACATAACCGGATCCGCTTTTCTTCACGGTATCGACGAATTCAACGAAGAGCCGCTTGCCGTTGGGATCCTTGTTGTCCGTCAAGTCCTGGCCGTCCAATTTCGGATTGGTCGGGTGCATGACCATATTGGGGTGCATGTCATTTATCCAGAAATATTCCTTCCCTTCATATCTCATCGACTTGATTGCGGCGATCGCCTGGGCCTGTGCCTCCTGATTCGTCATCGATCCCGTTCTGGCAAGCGCTTCGTAATAGGCTGCGATGCCCGAGGCGACCTCGACAACATGTTTAGTCGAAAGCTTTTTTTCAGATTCCACGGCTTCTTTTTGCATGACCAGGAGCATGACGCCCCCCGCGCTCATGCAAGCCATGATGAGACCGACCAAAAGCCATATTTTTTTTGCGATCGACAAGTTATTGAAAAATTTCATTATTAGCCTCCCTAGTTTCACCAATCCTGGCGGCAAGTCTCTGAAAATCTGTCGAACACCTTGTCACCCCCCACACCCTCACATCAGCATGACACACCTGCCAAACCATTGGATGGGAACAGCAATGAGTAGCCGCTACTCAAAATTCCTCCCACTCCTCGTTGCCACCACCGGCAGCCGCCAGCTTCTTCTGGCTCGCCATCGCCCTGGCCGGTGCGCCCTTTGGCTTCGGCAAGGCCGCCGTGGAACCCTGTCGGGCCGGAGACGCCGGCCGTACGCTATATGCCCCTTCCAGCTTGAACACGCTCACCGCCTCGGTGAGCTTGGCCGCCTGATCCTGCAGGCTTTCGGCCGCAGCCGCGGCCTCTTCCACCAGGGCGGCGTTCTGCTGGGTCACCTGATCCATCTGGGTGATGGCCTGGTTGACCTGTTCGATGCCGGAACTCTGTTCCTGGCTCGCCGCGGCAATCTCGCTCATGATGTCGGTGACGCGTTTGACCGAGGTGACAATTTCATCCATGGTCTTGCCGGCTTCGTCGACCAGCTTGCCGCCGGCATCGACCTTGCCGACGGAATCCTCGATCAGGCTCTTGATCTCCTTGGCAGCGCTCGCGCTGCGCTGCGCCAGGTTGCGCACTTCGGAGGCGACGACGGCAAAGCCGCGCCCCTGCTCGCCAGCACGCGCGGCTTCGACCGCGGCGTTCAGCGCGAGGATG
>JAUYCF010000110.1 GCA_030692355.1 Thiobacillus sp. | reverse complement strand
CTCTTGTACCAGTTGTGCATGACGATTCTTTATTAAAGTGAGCTGTATTTTTCGCGCAGGCGCTGGCGCACCAGTTCCGCGAGCGTATTGACGACGAAGGTGAAGGCGAACAGCACCAGCGCCGAGAAGAACAGCAGGCGGTAGTGCACGGAGCCCACTGCGGCTTCCGGCATTTCGACGCCGATGTTCGCCGACAGCGTGCGGAAACCGGTGAAGATCGACATGTCCATCACGGCGGTGTTGCCGGTCGCCATCAGCACGATCATGGTTTCGCCGACGGCGCGTCCCATGCCGACCATGATCGCCGAAAAGATGCCGGGGCTGGCGGTAAGAAGCACCACGTAGAACAGGGTCTGCCAGGGGGTGGCGCCGAGCGCCAGCGAGCCGGTGGTCAGGTGCTTGGGCACGCTGAAGACGGCATCCTCGGCGATCGAGAAGATGGTCGGGATGACGGCAAAGCCCATCGCGATGCCAACCACCAGCGCATTGCGCTGCTCGTAGGTCCAGCCGAGCTCGTTGGTGACCCAGTGCGGCATGTCGCCGCCGAAGAAGGCGGCCTCGATCGGATGGCCGATCGAAATCGATGCCCAGATGACCAGGATGATGACCGGGATCAGCAACGCGGCTTCCCAGCCGGGGCCGACGCGCTGGGTAATCTGCTCCGGCAGCTTGTGCCAGACCCAGGCGGTGATGACGAAGCTGAACGGCAACAGGAAGATGGCGACGAAGGTGCCGGCCAGGTTGTTGTCGACGAAGGGCGCCAGCCACAGGCCGGCGAGGAAACCCAGGATCACGGTTGGCAGCGCCTCCATGATCTCGATCGACGGCTTGACCACGCTGCGCATCTTCGGCGACATGAAGTACGCCGCGAAAATCGCGCCCAGCACCGCCAGCGGCACGGCCACCAGCATGGCGTAGAAGGCCGCTTTCAGGGTGCCGAAGGTGAGTGGGGCGACGCTCAGCTTGGGTTCGAAGTCGGAGGTGGCGGCGGACGACTGCCAGTTGTATTCCGGTTCCGGGTAGCTCTCGTACCAGACCTTCTGCCACAAGGCCGAGAAGGAAATCTCGGGATAGTCGTTCTCGACTCGCGCAGCCTGGATCGTGTCACCCGCGCTCTCGACCATGATGGCGTTGGCGCGCGGCGCGATGCCGACCACGCGCACCGGCTCACTGCCGGTCGAGCGCTTGAGGATCAGACGCTGGGAGGTGGCGTAGTAAAGGCCGATATTGCCCTGGTCGTCACCCGCCAGAAAGCCCTTGCGGAAATGCTCCGGCGCCATCGTCGTCACCCGGCCTGCCATCGGCTTGAACGAGCGGATATGCGTCAGGTGGTTGACGTTGTCGTCGCCGCGCACCTGGAACCACTGCGCCACCTGGCCCTGGTCGGTGCCGATGATGAGCGAGGAGCCGCCGCTCAGGATCGTTGCCGCGGTGATGGTCTCACCCTCGGGTACCAGCGCGACCGTCTGCAGCAGGCGTGGGGCCTGCTTGTTCATCACGTCGTAGTGGCTGACGAAACGGCCGCCATGCACCACGTACAGGTCGCGCTGCTTCACTTCCAGAAGTAACTGGCTGATCTCGCCCTCGATCGGCGGCAGTTCGATACCGAAACGCTCGGTCGTGACTTCGCCGGTGATCATGTTGCTGCTGCCTTCGAATGCCGCCATCACCAGACGGCCGTCCTCGGTCAGCGCGACCGCCGTGGTGTTCTCGCCGCTGTGCTGCACGGCCAGCCGCTTCAGCGCCCGCCCGGCCTCGTCGACCAGCAATGGCTCGCTCCCCGCCGGATAGGCGATGGTCGGCGTGATGGTGCGGATGTCCTTTTCGTGATCGTCAGGATCGACCTGGAAGCTGACCTTGAAGTCCTGCTCCAGGACCAGCATGCGCCCATCGGACAGGCCATAGGCCACGGCCTGCTGGGACGGGTCGCCGGCAGCAAAGCTGCTGATGTCCACGCCCTCCGGCAGGACGACTTTTTCCTCGGCCATGATGCGGCCGTCGCGCAAATCGAAAAAGGTGACGCTGCCGCGATCCGACATGCGCACGCCGATTTCGGCCTGCTCCTCCGAGCTCAGGTGGACAGTGGCACCCGGCACGACTTTGGGAACCAGAAATTTTTGCAGGTCGTCCATCTGTGCCGGCATGAAAATCGGCGCGACGACGCTCGCGAGATAGAAAAAGATGGCGCTGATGGCGATGATCACGCTGAGCCCACCAAAGGTCATGACATGCTTGAACAGCCTGTCCCTGGCCATGCGCTGGCCGGTATAGCCACCGACCTTGCTGATGTTGGTCTCGATCTTTTCCATGATTCACCGCGTTATCTTTTGTTTGCGCCGCAATTCCGGGGCCATTCAGTAAAAGAAGGGGAGGGCACAGGGCCCGCCCCTTCCTGATTCCGGTGCCGCAGCCCTTACTTGATGCTGTGGAACTTCTTGAACGACTCGATCAGCGCAACCGGACGGCCGTCCGCACTGGTCTTCTTGTTCATCGCATAGATCACTGTTTCACCCTTGGGGCCGGAGCCGACTTCGGTAAAGGTGTAGGTGATTTCCTTGTTGACCAGGTAGTCCTTGAAGTCCTGCCAGGTGCCGAACACATGGAAGCGGCCATCCTTGATCACCTCGCCGTAGAACGGACCTGAGACATCCATCTTGCCGTCGTAGAGCTGCTCGGCGGCAGAGGGCTTATCCAGATCGTCGGCTTCCTTTTTCTGGATGCCGAACACGACGGTCTCGCCTGCGGGTCCGGCACCGACACGGGTGCGGGTGTAGATCAGCTCGTCGACGTCAAGGAAGGCCAGGTAATTCTTGGCATCGGCAATCGGGTAAATCCGGCCGTTTTCATGGAAGACCAGAAAGTAGTGCTGGGTGGGGGCCGTGGACGGCTGAACTGCTGCCGTGGCGGTGGTTGCCGGCTTGCTCTCCGGCGCCTTGGCCGTGTTCGATTGGGTGGCGCAGCCGCTCATAACGCCGAGCGCAAGCACCGACATCAGCGCGTAGGAAAGGGGGCGTTTGTTTTCCTGCATGATTTGAGTCTCCATGGGTGGTTCGCACCGGATAGCGTTATTTGAAACGGTGGCGCTATCCGGCTTGATGAATCGACAGGTTTACTTGATGCCCAGATCAGCCAGCGCCTTGGCGGCCAGCGGGGCGGGCAGCGGCACGAAACCGTCCTTGATCACCACTTCCTGACCCTGCTTCGACAGCACCAGCTTGACGAACTCGCGCTCGAGCGGGGCCAGCGGCTGGTTGGGGCGCTTGTTCACATAGAAATAGAGCACGCGGGCCAGCGGGTAGGTGCCGTCGATGGCGTGCACCGCATCCGCTTCGACGAAGGGCTCGCCGTCTTTCTTGGACAGGGGCAGTGCACGCACGCCTGAGGTCTTGTAGCCGATGCCGGAGTAGCCGATCGCGCCGATCTGGCCGGTCACGCTCTGCACCACCGAGGCGGAACCCGGCTGCTCGGCGACGTTGCGCTTGAAGTCACCCTTGCACAGCGCCTTTTCCTTGAAATAGCCGTAGGTGCCGGACACCGAGTTGCGACCGTACATCGCGATGGTGCGGCTGGCCCATTCGCCGGTCATGCCGACCTGGCCCCAGGTAGTGACGTCGGCCGCGCCGCCGCACTTGCGGGTGGCGGACATGATCGCATCGACCTGGGTAAGCGACAGACCCTTGATCGGGTTGTCCTTGTTGACGTACACGGCCAGCGCGTCGATCGCGGCGGGCACCGCAGTGGGCTTGTAGCCATACTTCTTCTCGAACGCCTCGATTTCCTTGGCGGTCATCAGGCGGCTCATCGGGCCGAAGTTGGCAGCGCCTTCGATCAGCGCGGGCGGCGCGGTCGAGGAGCCGGCACCCTGGATCTGGATGTTGACGTTGGGGTAGTTGCGCTTGTAGGTCTCGGCCCACAGCGTCATCAAGTTGTTCAGCGTGTCGGAACCAACGCTGGTGAAGTTGCCGGACACGCCGCTGGCCTTCTGATACGACGGCAGGGCGGGGTCGACCTTGACGGCCTGGGCCAGCGCGACCTGGCCGACCAAAGAGCAGGCCAGGAAGCCGAGTGTGGCAACAATTTTTTTCTGAACCATGTGCTTAATCTCCAATGAAGTAACGGGGGCTTGGACTCTTCTCCAAATGCAAAACTGCACGAACGATTAACTTCCGTCGTTCAGCGATCGCTACGATAGGGATCAAGAGTTACAGTTTCGTGACGGTTACGTTTCCCGTGAACGGGGCTGGCGGTTCTGGCGTGGTCGAGGGCAGCGGCGAAAAGACGATCGGCGCCGGCCGCCTGGGCCTGGCGTGGGAATGTGTCCGACAAGCCGCTTGAGGATTACCGGCGGCTACTCGCCGGGCAGGCCCCCGGATTGGGGCGGTCGGCGGTCTCAAGAATGCGGCGGTAGCATTCGGCCAGCCTCGCCGCCAGTCGATCATCCGCCCACTCCCGTGCATAGTCGCGCGCCTCTTGCGAGAGCCTGCCGCGCAGGGCCGGATCGCACAGCAAGCGGACCATTGCTGCAGCGAACGCAGCCACATCGTCCTCCGGCGTCAGGCAACCCCGCCCCGGCGAAAGGATGTCGCGAGTCCCCATCGCCGCCAGGGCCACCACCGGCAACCCCATGGCCATGGCCTCGAGCAGGACCAGGCCCTGGGTCTCGGTACGCGAGGCAAAGACGAAACCATCGGCGGCGGCATAGCAATCCGGCAGCTCGTGCTGGCGGTCGAGGTAGCCGATGAATCGCACGGCTTCGCTTAAGCCCAGCGCCTCGGCCTGGCGCTGCAAGGCCCGTTTCGCCGGCCCTTCCCCGGTAATCAGCAGAATCAGGTTTGGCACTTCGCGGCGCGCCAGGGACAAGGACTCGATCAGGAAATCGATGCTCTTCTCGAAGGCCACCCGGCCGACGAACAGGACACAGGGCTGTTCCGCCGAAAGGCCATGGCGCTCGCGAAAACGCAGGCCATCGCCGCCGGTAAAGCGGCCCATCGGAATGCCGGTGGGCAGGACATTCATGGGTACGCTCACCCCATATTGCTCAAGCCGCTCGCGCATCGCCATCGAGGGGACAACCACGGCATCCAGTGCGTTGCACTGGCTGCGCGACAGCCGCCGCGCGAGGCCGCGCAGCCATTCCGCGGGGAGAAAAGGCGCGTAGTGGTGAAGGTACTCCTCGAACAGGGTGTGGTAGGTGGCGATGACCGGCTTGCCCAGGCGCCGGGCCGCCGACAAGCCGGCATAGTGCGCAAGGAATGGGGTGTGGATATGGACGATGTCGCAGTCGATCGCTTCTCGCCGCACAACGGTGCGCAGCGCCGTCCATGAGACCAGCCGATCCTCGGGGTCGCGTGGGACCGCCCGGCCGGGAACGCGCACGACCCCCTCGACCTCCGGTTCGTCGGCGTAACGCGGCGCCACCAGGCGCACCTCGACGCCTTCGGCGGCCAGGGCCTGACGAAAGGTCTCGATGGAAGTGGAAACGCCGTTGACGCGGGGGAAATAGACATCCGAAACCATGAGCACGCGCATCAGGCGGCCTTCCGTGTTTGTTCCGTCGGCATTGGAGGCGACAACTCAAGCGGCAGCTCCGCGATCTCGCCGTCCCAATCGATCAGTTCCAGACGGCCGTCGTGGTGTTCGACGATGGCGGTGCAGGAGTCGACCCAGTCACCGCAATTGACATAGGTCAGCCCGCCGACCTCCTTGATCGCCGCCCAATGGATGTGGCCGCAGATCACCCCATCGAGGCCCCGTTCCCGAACGCTGTGAATGACCGAATCCTCGAAATCGAAAATGAACTCCAGAGCCTTCTTCACCTTGCGCTTGGCGTAGCCGGCCAGCGACCAGTAGCCCGGACGCCCGAGCCTGCGGCGAACCCAGGAACAGCCACCGTTGGCCCGCACCAGGATGTTGTAGGCGGCGTCGCCGAGTACCGCGACCCATTTGTGATAGCGCGTGACATGGTCAAACTCATCGCCGTGGACGAGCAGGAAGCGGCGTCCATCCGCGGTGTCATGAACGTATTCGTTTACCACCACGATGTCGCCGAACGTGGTGCCGTGATGCTCGCGCATGGCCTCGTCATGATTGCCGGGAATAAACACCACCTTCTCGCCGTGCCGGGCGCGGCGCAGGATCTTCTGGATCACCGTGTTCTGTGCCCGGCTCCAGTGGATGCTCCGGTTCATCGACCAGAAATCGATGATGTCGCCGATCAGGAAAAGATGCTCCGCTTCATGCTCGCGCAGAAAATCGAGCAGCCGCTCGGCCTTGCAGCCACGGGTTCCCAGATGGATATCGGAGAGGAAGATGGAACGCACGCTTGTCATGCGCGCATCCTGAAGAACGAATGTGACAGGGCGATGACGCATCCGGGCTGCCGGGGCGCCCTATGGAGCCGCTGATTAATTCATCGTTGCGAGGCGTCGGAGACATGGCCGGCGCCTGCCGCGGCGCCATTTGTTAACCGGTTTGCCCTCATCCCGCCGGGCCGAAACCGTGCTGTTTCAGCTCAGCATGCCAATCCATGCAGGCCGCACAGGTGGCGTTTGACGAACGCCAGCGCGACCCACAGCCAGAACAGCAGGAAGAAGGTGAGAAACGGCACGTGGGCGTCGAGGATGAAACGCGGGGTGATGAAACGCACGGCGCGCACTGCAGGGCTGGCGACGATGCGCAGCGTGCGGTAGAAAATATTGTCTTCGCGGTATTTGCCGGCCAGCAGCGCCAGCACGCCCTGCCCGAGCAGGGCGAAGCCGGCAACCTCGACCAGGGTGCGCAGAATTAAAACCAGCAGGATGTCGAGAGGCATGACGAATATTCCTGAAACGAATCGATGATTTTAACGCAGCTTGTCAGGCTGCCGCCTGCCCGTGACAATGGGCGCTGATTCCACTCTGTATCGGCTTCACGATGAATTATGACCGTGTGCGGCATGGCCTGCGGGGCATGTTTTTCAACATGCTGGGGCAGTCGGAGCGCGCACTGGCCGCGTATCGCGACAGCCATCGCGCCGACCCCGCCCATGTCGGCACACTGCGCACGATGGCCTGGCTGGAAGCGCGGCAGGAACGCTGGGCCGCGGCGGAAGCCTGGTTTGTTCAGGCGGTCGAGATCGAACCGGACGACGCCCCCACCTGGTTCAACCTCGGCTACGTGCGCGACCGCGGCGGCATGGACGAGGCGGCGATCGCGGCGATGCGGCGGGCGACCGAGTTGAATCCGAACAACGACCGCGCCTGGTATGGGTTGGGGATGCTGTATGCGCGGCACGGCCGGCACGCTGACGCTGCCGCAGCGCTGACCGAGGCAGGCAGGCTGCAGCCGATGAACGGGCTGGCCTGGTATGCGCTGGGGATGGCCTGGCAGCATTGCAACGAGCCGGACAAGGTGGCGGCGGTGATCGAGCACACGCTGACGCACGACCCGCAAACCGCGCAGCGGCTGATTCGCGACGCCGGGCGCAGCGACTATACGCATCGGCTGGGATCAATGCAGCTGTAGGGCGCACATGGCCACGCCCGGATAAATGCCCTGGCTTGAACCATCCAGGCGTAAAAAAGCCAGCCCCGTGAGGCTGGCTTTTTTGTTGCGCGCCGGGGCGCGCTTGTTGCAATGGTCAGGTTGCGCGGGTCTCGATGTCGTTCACCAGACTCGGATAGCGCACGTGGTCGACCAGTTGCTGGATTTCCAGGCTGGGCGCACGCGAGAGCAGCGAGCCGATGA
>JAUYCF010000108.1 GCA_030692355.1 Thiobacillus sp. | reverse complement strand
GCACATTCTTTCCGCTGGCGCCTACGAGCAGCGCACGGTGATCGCCATGAGCCTGCGCACGCTGGTGTGGGCGGCGATCGCAGGACTTGCCTTCCGCAGACTGTTGCGAAACCCGGAGTGACATCATGAAACTGACTTTTCTCGGCGCGGCGCGCGAAGTGACCGGCTCCAGCTATCTGGTGGAGGCCGACGGCGTGCGCTTCCTGGTCGATTGCGGCATGTTCCAGGGCGGCCGCGAGACGCGTGCCAAGAACCAGCGCGCCTTTGCCTTCGATCCGCGCACGATCGATTTCGTCATCCTCACCCACGCCCACATCGACCATTCCGGCCTGCTGCCGCGCCTGGTGGCAATGGGCTTTCGGGGACGGATCCACACGACCCGCGCCACCTGCGACCTGCTCGCGGTGATGCTGCCGGACTCGGCGCACATCCAGGAAAAGGAAGCCGAGTACGCCAACCTCAACCGCTTCCGCAAGGACATGGACCGGCGCGACAAAAAACGGGGCCTGCCACCGCGCGACATCGCGCCGCTCTACACCGTGGCACAGGCGCAGGCCTCGCTGAAACAACTGAATCCGGTCGACTACGACCTGGAAATCGCGCCGCATCCGCTGGTGCGCTGCACCTTCCGCGACGCCGGCCACATCCTCGGCTCGGCGATCGTCGAGGTGTGGGTGGGCGAAGGCACGGGCCGCCGCAAGATCGTGTTCACCGGCGACCTCGGCCAGCCCGCGCGGCCGCTGCTGCAGGACCCTACGCACATCCACGACGCCGATTACCTGGTGGTTGAATCCACCTACGGCAACCGCGACCACAAGAGCCTGGAAGCGACGCAGGACGAACTGGTGGAGGTGATCAACGACACCATTGAACGGAAGGGCGGCAACGTCATCATTCCCGCCTTCGCGGTGGGCCGCACCCAGGGCATGCTCTACCTGCTGGCCGACCTCACCCGGCAGGGACGCATTCCCAAACTGACGGTGTTCGTCGATTCGCCGATGGCCACCGCCGCCACCGAAATCACCTACCGGCACATGGCGCTGCTCGATGACGAGACCCATGAACTGATGGGCCGCCACGGCGGCGCGGCACACTTTCGCAAGCTGAACTTCGTCGAGGACGTCGAGGAATCGAAGTCGCTCGACCGCATCAAGGGCGGCGCCGTCATCATCTCGGCCAGCGGCATGTGCGAGGCCGGGCGCATCAAGTTCCACCTGCGCGCCAACCTGGGGCGCCGCGAGTCGACCATCCTGATCACCGGTTTCCAGGCCGCCGGCACCTTCGGCCGCCGCCTGGTCGACGGCGCCAAACGCGTGCGCCTGCTCGGCGAGGACATTCCGGTGCGCGCCGACCTCTATACCCTGGGCGGCCTGTCGGCGCACGCCGACCGCACGGCGCTGCTCGCCTGGCTGGGCCACTTCCGCAGCAAGCCGCGCCAGGTTTTCGTGGTGCATGGCGAGGAAACAGTGGCAACCGGCTTCGCCGCCGACCTGCACAAACAATTCGGCTGGGACGCGATGGCCCCGGGGCCCGGCCACAGCGTCACCCTGGACTAGAAGACAACAATGGCCAACAAATACGATCCGCCCGGGCGTATCCTGCTGGCCCTGCTGGGCGCCGGCCTGCTGGGCCATGTGCAGGCCGCCTCGATCGCCGATTGGGAAGGCTGCAGTTCGATCCCGGCGGATGTCGATCGCCTCGCGTGCTACGACCGCGTATCCGGACGTGCGCAGCCCGAGGCCGCGCCGGTTCCGCCGGCCGATTCTCAAAGCGCTTCACCGCCGGCCCCGTCACCTGCCATGGCGCAGGCCGAGCCGCCAGACCCCGGGCTGCTGTCGGCGCTGTCGCGCCACTGGGAGCTCGACGACGAAGCCAAGCAGGGCGCCTTCCTGTTCAGGCCGCATCGCCCGAATTTTTTCCTGCCGATCAAATACAGCACTTCGCCCAACAACACCCCGTTCAAGGACCGGTTCGCCCAGCCCGATCTGGGGCTCGACCCCGTCGAGGCCGAACTGCAGCTGAGCTTCAAGATCAAGGGAATGGAAGGCATGTTCGGCCACGACAATGCCGACCTGTGGTTCGGCTACACCATCACCTCGTTCTGGCAGGCCTACAACGACACCATTTCCTCGCCGTTTCGCGAGACCAACTACGAGCCGGAAATGATTCTGGCGTACCGCACGGATTACGAGATCGGCGGTTTTCGCGGCCGCTTCATCAACCTGGGAATGCTGCACCAGTCGAATGGCCGCAGCGAAGGGCTGTCGCGCAGCTGGAACCGGGTTTATGCGCAGTTCGGGATCGAGCGCGACAATCTGGCGCTGCTGATCCGCCCCTGGTACCGCATCCCCGAGGGCGCCGATGACGACGACAACCCCGACATCGAAGATTACCTGGGACATGGCGACCTGCAGGTGGTGTATCGCAAAGGCCGCAACGCCTACTCGCTGCTGCTGCGCAACAACTTCAAGTCCACGGACAACCACGGCGCAGTGAAGCTCAACTGGAGCTTTCCCCTGTACGGGCGGCTGAAGGGCTATGTGCAATATTTCAACGGCTACGGCGAATCGCTGATCGACTACAACCACAGCCAGCAGTCGTTCGGCCTCGGCGTCAGCCTGACCGAGGGCATCTAGGCGGGCAGTTGCCTGGGTGACCGGAATCGTGTGGAAACGGCTTGGGATGCCTGCCGATCCGAACCGCGAGGTTGAAAGCAGGCTTAATGCATGCTTTCGATCCTTAAGAGACGGTAATGCCTCGGCTGTCGAACGACTGTCAAGCAGCGGCCAGCGGCCATCTTTGATACGAACACTGTCTGGACTTAGGCCTTGAATGTTGGCGGCTCGTAGCCAAATTCATTCAGAACCCGGTTTCTTTGTTCTATTGATCCGGCCAGATTTATCCGTGAGTTCGTTCGTGCTGAGCCTGTCGAAGCACAGCCCTTCGACAGGCTCAGGGCGAACGGTAGTCATGTTTAATTCGTGCCGGATCAATAGTGT
>JAUYCF010000104.1 GCA_030692355.1 Thiobacillus sp. | reverse complement strand
GCCACCGACGAGCGCGGGCTGCTCATCGTCATCACCGGCAACGGCAAGGGCAAGAGCACGTCGGCTTTCGGCACGGTGGCGCGCGCCCTCGGCCACGGCATGAAAGTCGGCGTGGTGCAGTTCATCAAGAGCCGCACCGATACCGGCGAGGAAGCCTTTTTCGGCCGCCAGCCCGGTGTCGAGTGGCACGTCACCGGCGACGGCTTCACCTGGGACACGCAGAACCGCGAGCAGGACATCGCCACCGCCGAGCGCGGCTGGGCGATTGCCGCGCGCATGCTTGCCGATCCTTCATATCAATTGGTGGTGCTGGATGAGCTGACGTATCCCTTGAGCTACGGCTATCTCGATGCCGATATCGTGCTCGACGCGCTGGCCCACCGGCCGGCTATGCAGCACGTCATCGTCACCGGGCGCGCCGCGCCGGATGCGTTGATCGAACTGGCCGACACGGTGTCGGTCATCGCCGACGAAAAACACGCGTTCCGCGCCGGCGTCAAGGCGCAGCGCGGCATCGACCTGTGAGCCGCCGCGCCGTCGTCGACCGTCTGTTCGAGAACCGCCGGGGGCAGCCCTGAGCGCGCTTCTCGCCGGCTTGGCGCTGCTTCTCGACGCCCTCCTCGGCGAGCCGCGCCGGCTTCACCCGCTGGCGGGATTCGGGCGGCTGGCGGCATGGCTGGAGGCGCGGATGAACCTCGACGGGCGCGGGCATCGGTTGCACGGCGCGGCGGCGTTAACGCTGCTGGTGGTGCCGGGCGTCGTGCTCGCGTGGTGGCTGCAGCAGCAGTCGGTCATGGGCGCGTTGTTCGGCGCGCTCGTGCTGTATGCCGCGCTCGGTCTTAAAAGCCTGCAGCAGCATGCCGAACCGGTGGCGGCCGCGCTGGCGCGTGGCGACCTGGGCGCTGCGCGCGCGGGCGTCTCGATGATGGTGAGCCGCGACACCGCCGCACTCGATGCCGAAGGGGTGTCGCGCGCAGCCGTCGAGTCGGTGCTGGAAAACGGCAACGACGCCGTGTTCGGCGCCCTGTTCTGGTTCCTCGTCGCCGGCGCGGCGGGCGCGCTGGGCTACCGCCTGGTCAACACACTGGATGCCATGTGGGGGTACAAAACGCCGCGCTACCGGCAGTTCGGCTGGGCGGCGGCCAGGCTCGACGACGTCCTCAATTTTTTCCCGGCACGCCTGACCGCATTGAGCTACGCCCTGCTGGGCCGCACCCGCCTGGCACTGGCGTGCTGGCGCACCCAGGCCCCGGCATGGGACAGCCCCAACGCCGGCCCGGTGATGGCTGCCGGCGCGGGCGCATTGGGTGTGCGCCTGGGCGGCGCGGCGGTGTATCACGGGCGGACGGAAGCCCGCCCGGCGCTGGGGCAGGGCGCCGCGCCGCAGGGCGGCGACATCGCGCGCGCCCTCACGCTGGTGCGCCAAGGCGTGCTGCTGTGGCTGGCGGCGCTCGCCATGGTCGCGCTGATCGCATGGGGCGTCGGCCATGCTTGAGCACGGCGGCGCCTTGCTCGCCGCGGCCGCGCGCTACGGCATCGAGCCGGCCGACTGGCTGGATCTTTCCACCGGCATCAACCCGGCAGGCTGGCCGGCGCCGCCCGTTCCGGCCGCCGTCTGGCAGCGCCTGTCCGAAGCCCAAGACGGCCTGGCGCAAGCCGCCGCCGCGTATTACGGCTGCAGCGAAATCTTGCCGGTGGCGGGGTCGCAGGCCGCGATCCAGGCGCTGCCACGGCTGCGCGCCGCCGGCCGGGTGGGCGTGCCGCATCCGGCCTATGCCGAGCACGCCCATGCCTGGCGCACTGCCGGCCATGCGGTCCTTGCGTGGGACGCCGCCATGGGGGTGGAGGCGCTCGACGTGCTGGTGCTGGTGCATCCCAACAACCCCGGCGGGCAAACCTATGCCCCGGCCGAACTGCTCGACTGGCATGCCCGCCTGGCCGCGCGCGGCGGCTGGCTGGTGGTGGACGAGGCCTTCATCGACGCCACCCCCGAAGCCAGCCTGGCCGGGCGGTGTCCGCGTCCCGGCCTCATCGTCTTGCGCAGCCTCGGCAAGTTTTTCGGCCTGGCAGGCGCGCGGGTCGGCTTCGTGCTGGCCGAACCTGCCGTGCTCGACGCCCTCGGCGACCGGCTGGGGCCGTGGGCCGTGAGCGCGCCGTCGCGCTGGGTGGCGCGCGCAGCGCTGGCCGACACCGCCTGGCAGCAGTCCGCGCGTCCGGTCCTGCTGGCGGCGGGCGCACGCCTGGCCGATCTGCTGCGCAGCCACGGGCTGGCGCCGGCGGGCGGCACCGCGCTGTTCCAGTGGGTGCGCATCCCCGATGCCGCCGAGCGGCACGAACGCCTGGCGCGGCAGGGCATTCTGACCCGCCTGTTCGCCGATCCGCTCAGCCTGCGCTTTGGGCTGCCGCACCACGAATCCGACTGGGCGCGGCTCGCCGCGGCATTGGCGTCATGACTACCCTGATGGTGCAGGGCTGCACGTCCGACGCCGGCAAAAGCGCGCTGGTGACGGCGCTGTGCCGCTGGCTGGCGCGGCAGGGGGTGAGCGTGGCGCCGTTCAAGCCGCAGAACATGGCGTTGAACAGCGCGGTGACCGCCGACGGCGGCGAGATCGGGCGGGCGCAGGCGGTGCAGGCGCAGGCAAGCGGATTGCCGCCGCACACCGACATGAACCCGGTGCTGCTGAAGCCCAACTCCGACACCGGCGCGCAGGTCATCATCCAGGGGCACGCCATCGGCAACATGCACGCGCTGGACTACCACGCCTACAAGGCGACGGCGCGCGCGGCGGTGTTCGACGCCTACCACCGGCTGGTGGCGCGGCACGACGCCGTCATCGTCGAAGGCGCGGGCAGCCCGGCGGAAATCAACCTGCGCGCCAACGACATCGCCAACATGGGGTTTGCCGAGGCCGCCGACTGCCCGGTGATCCTGGTCGCCGACATCGACCGCGGCGGCGTCTTCGCGCATCTGGTCGGCACGCTGGCCCTGCTGTCCGAGACGGAGCAGGCGCGCGTCAAGGGCTTCGTCATCAACCGCTTTCGCGGCGATCTTGCGCTGCTGCAATCCGGGCTCGACTGGCTCGAAGCGAAAACCGGCAAGCCGGTGCTCGGCGTGCTGCCCTATCTGCACGGCCTGCACCTCGAAGCCGAGGATGCGCTGCCCGCCGCGTCGGCGCCGGCCGCGGCCGATGCGCTGCGCGTGGTGGTGCCGGTGCTGCCGCACATTTCCAATCACACCGACTTCGACCCGCTGCGCACCCATCCGCAGGTGGACCTGCAGTTTGTCGCGCTGGACCAGCCGCTGCCGCCCGCCGATCTGGTCATCCTGCCGGGCTCGAAAACCGTGCGCGCCGACCGCGCCGCGCTGGCCGCCCACGGCTGGGACGCCGCACTGGATCGCCATCTGCGCTACGGCGGCAAACTGCTCGGCATCTGCGGCGGCTTCCAGATGCTGGGGCGCGCCCTGCATGATCCGGCGGGCATCGAAGGCGAAGCGGGCAGCAGTTCCGGGTTCGGCTGGCTCGACTTCGAAACCACGCTCGCCAGCGGCAAGCAGCTGCGTAACGTCGCGGGCACGCTGGCCGACGGCGCGACGCCGGTGGCGGGCTACGAAATCCATGCCGGGGTGAGCAGCGGCGCGGCGCTCGCGCAGCCCTTGTGCTGGCTGGATGGCCGCCCCGACGGCGCGATGTCGGACGACGGCCAGGTGCGCGGCACCTACCTGCACGGGCTGTTCGATACCCCCGCTGCGGCCGATGCGCTGCTGGCGTGGGCGGGCCTGCGCGGCGCCGCCAGCCCCGACATCGCCGCGCTGCGCGACGCCGCCATCGACCGCCTGGCCGACGCGGTGGAGGCCCATCTCGATACCCGTGCGCTACGCGGCCTGCTGGGGCTCGCGCCATGCTGACGCTGATCCTCGGCGGCGCGCGTAGCGGCAAAAGCCGCCTCGCCCTGCAACGCGCCGAAGCCACCGGCAAGCCCGTTTCCTTCATCGCCACCGCCCAGGCGCAGGACGCCGAAATGGCTGCCCGCATCGCGCGCCACCAGGCCGAGCGCCCGCCGCACTGGATCACGATCGAGGCGCCGATCGACCTGGCCGGCGCGATCCGCGCGGCGGATGCTGGCTGCATCGTCGTCGATTGCCTCACGCTGTGGCTGACCAATTGCCTGTGCCAGCCGGACCCCGCCGCGTTCAACGGCGCGCGCGTCGCGCTGCTCGCCGCCTTGGCCGCCCGCCGCGACGACGAACTGATCCTGGTCGGCAATGAAACCGGGCTCGGCATCGTTCCGCTGGGCGAACTCACGCGCCGTTTCGTCGACGAGGCCGGCTGGCTGAACCAGGACATCGCCCAGCTTGCCGACGAAGCGGTGTTCGTGGCCGCCGGCCTGCCGCTCATCCTGAAAGGAAACCCACAATGAACCCCCATGCCGCCGCCAAACCGCTGGACGAGGCTGCGCGCGCTGCCGCGCTGGCGCGCCAGGCGCAACTCACCAAGCCACCCGGCAGCCTGGGACAGCTGGAAACGCTGGCTGTCACCCTCGCCGCGATGCAGGGCAGGACGCTGCCGCGCATCCAGCAGCCGTGGATCAGCATTTTCGCGGCCGACCACGGCGTTGCCGCAGAGGGCGTATCGGCGTTCCCGCAGGCCGTCACCCAGCAAATGCTCGCCAACTTCGTCGGTGGCGGCGCGGCCATCAGCGTGCTCGCGCGCGAAGCCGGGGCGACGCTTGAAGTGGTCGATGTCGGCACGCTCGCCCGGTTGCCGGTGGCGGGCGTGATCCAGGCGCAGGTGGGGTGCTGCACCGCCAACTTCTGCCAGCAGCCCGCGATGCGTGCGGCGCAGGCGCACGCCGCACTCGACGCTGGGGCGGCCGCGTGCGCGCGCGCCCAGGCCGGCGGGGCGGATCTCTACATCGGCGGCGAAATGGGCATTGCCAACACCACGACGGCGGCGGCGCTGGCGTGTGCGCTGCTCGGATTGCCGGGCGCGGCGCTGGCCGGTGCGGGTACCGGAATCGACCGCGCCGGCGTGGCGCGCAAGGCGGCGATCATCGACCGCGCGCTGGCGCTGCACGGCTTGGTGGCGGCGCCGTCCGACCCGCTGCAGGCGCTGTGCGCGGTCGGCGGATTCGAGATCGGCGCGCTGGCAGGCGCCTATCTGGCGGCGGCGCAAGCGGGGGTGCCGGTGCTGGTGGACGGCTTCATCTGCAGTGCGGCGGCGCTGCTGGCGGTGCGCCTGAACCCCGGCGCGCGCGACTGGATGCTGTTTGCCCACGCCTCCGCCGAGTCCGGCCACGCCGCCATTTTGCGCGCGCTCGATGCGCAGCCGCTGCTTGCGCTCGACATGCGGCTGGGCGAAGCCAGCGGGGCGGCGGCGGCCATCCCGCTGCTGCGGCTGGCGTGCGCGCTGCATGCGGGCATGGCGACCTTTGCCGAAGCCGGGGTGGCCAATGGCTGAGCCGGTGCTGCTCGGCTTTTTGCGTCACGGCGAGGTGGCGGGGCCAGCGCATGTGTACCGCGGGCGTAGCGATGCGCCGCTCACCCCGCGCGGCCGGGCGCAGATGCACGTAGCGCTTGCGGCGATGCCGCGCTGGGGCGCGATCGTGAGCAGCCCGGCGCGGCGCTGTCTCGATTTCGCGCGCGAAGCCGCCGCCGAGCGGGGGATCGCTTGCAGCGTCGATCCCGACTGGCGCGAACTCGATTTCGGCGCCTGGGAAGACCTGCGCCCGGACCAGGCCGCCGCACGCGATGCCGATTTTCATGCGGCCTTCGTGCGCGATCCGCGCCGCCACGCCCCGCCCGGCGGCGAAACGCTGGACGCGCTGGATGCGCGGGCGAACGCGGCGCTGGGCCGGCTGGGCGTGAGCGCCCGCGCGCCCACGCTCGTCGTCACCCACGCCGGCGCGATGCGCGCGGTGCTGGCGCAGGTGCTGGGGCTGGCCGACGGCTACCGCGCGCGGGTGGCGCTGACCCCCGGCTCCGGCTTCGTGCTGTCGTGGCTGGCCGGGGCGCCGCCGCTTTTGATGGCCTTGCGATGCGCGGACTGATCCTCGCCCTCGGGTTCCTGACGCGGCTGCCGCTGCCCGCGGTGCGCGATTATCAGCCCGACGAACTCGCGCGCGCGCTGGTGTGGTTCCCGGCGGCCGGGCTGGTGGTGGGGGCGGTGGTGGCGCTGGCTGCCGCCCTGGGGGCGGCGCTCGATCCGTGGCTGGGCGCGCTGGCCGGGGTGGCGACGTGGGCCTGGATCACCAGCGGCCTGCATCTCGACGGCCTGGCCGACACGGCGGATGCGCTGGGCGCGGCGCACCGCGACCCCGCGCGCTTTCTCGCCGTGCTGGCCGATCCGCATGTCGGCAGCTTCGGCGTCATCGCGCTGGTGCTGCAGCTGACAGCCAAGTTGGTGCTGCTGCACTGGCTGCTCACGCTCGAACTGCCGTGGCTGGCGCTGGTGCTGATCCCGGCCTGGGCGCGCTGGTCCGCGGCCGGCTGGGCGCTTTTGCTGCCGCCGCTGAAACCGGGCCTGGGGGAACGGCTTTCCCGGTCCGGCAACCGTGCGGGCTGGATCGCGGGCGGCCTGGCCCTGGCGGCAATCAGCGCAGCTTCGCCGTTTGCTTTCGCCGCGTTGGTCCCGGCCCTCCTCTGGGGTGTCTGGATGCGGCTCAAGCTTGGCGGGCAAAGCGGCGACATCCTGGGTGCGGGCATCGAGTGGTGCGAATCCGCGGCCTTGCTGCTGGCAGGTGTTTTGTTCGCGCTTGCGCGCGGCATAATCGCGGGGTGAACCCCGCACCCTATGTCGGGCGCTTTGCGCCGTCCCCCACCGGCCCCCTGCATGCCGGCTCGCTCGTCGCCGCCGTCGCCAGCTTTCTCGACGCCCGCGCGGCAGGCGGGCGCTGGCTCGTGCGCATGGAAGACCTCGACCGGCCGCGCTGCGAACCCGGCGCGGCCGACATTATCCTGCGCCAGCTCGAAGCCTATGGCCTCGTCTGGGACGGCGACGTGCTGGTGCAGTCGCAGCGCGACGACGCCTACGCCGAGGCGCTGGGTGCGCTGAAAGCCCTGGGCGCAGCCTACCCCTGTGCCTGCACCCGCAGCCAGCTCGCGCAGGCGCCGCGCAACCACGAGGGCGAGATTATCTACCCCGGCACCTGCCGCAACGGCCTGCCGGCCGGCGCGGTCGCACGTTCCTGGCGTGTGCGCGTGCCGGACGTGAGCACACACTTCACCGACCGCATCCACGGCGACCTGCAGCAGAACCTGGCCCACGACGTCGGCGACTTTATCGTCAAGCGCGCCGACGGCCTGTTCGCCTACCAGCTCGCGGTGGTGGTCGACGATGCGTTCCAGGGCGTCACCCACGTCGTGCGCGGCGCCGACCTGTTGTGGAACACCCCGCGCCAGATTTATCTGCAAACCTTGTTGGGCCTGCCGACGCCGAGCTATGCCCATGTCCCGCTCATCACCAACGCCGCCGGGCAGAAGCTGTCCAAGCAGACCCTGGCCCCCGCCCTGCCCGGAACCGGGCGCCGCGCCGTGCTGGCGCAGGCCCTCGCCGCGCTCGGCCACCCGCCCCCCGCCGAGCTGGCGGGCGCCGAACCGGCCGGACAGCTGGCATGGGCGGTCGCCCACTGGAAAATTGAAAACGTTCCAATCCAGCCAATGGTTGCCAATCCCGTCCAAGCCCCTGACAATTTGCCCTAGCCCCTAGCCCCTAGCCCCTAGCCCCTAGCCCCTAGCCCCTAGCCCCTAGCCCCTAGCCCCTAGCCCCTAGCCCCTAGCCCCCGCCATGGCCCAACTCCCCTCCGCCGTCGACCAGGTCCTGCACGTTCACGCAGCCTTCATCCATGCCGTCGTCAACGCGCTGCGCGACCGCAGCCAGCTGCCCGACCTGATGAAGCAGCTCGATGCCGCCGAGCAGGCCGGCTGGCCGCGGCTGGTCGGCGCGCTGCGCCACGTCGTCAACGGCCGTCGCGACCCGTCGATCAAACTGGGGCTGGACGAGGAAGACAGCATCCTGCTCGACGCCATCCTGCGCGGCCTCGACAACCCCGCCACCCTTCCGCCGCTGAATGCCCAGCCGGACGGCGGCGCCGCAGCCCCCGGCCTGGCCGCGCTGATCGATGCCTCGGCGCGCGGCGACGCGCAGGCGATGTTGGTGCTCGCCAACATGGCCGAGCAGATGATGAAGGCGGGCGGCGACATGGCCTTGCTGGGCGGGCGCATGCGCCGGCTGGTCAACGGCGAGCGCGACGCCGACCAGCTGGTCGCCGGCATGGGGCCGCTGGGGCGCGAGCTCCTGATCAGCCTGCTCGACGAACTGGCGAAGCTGCGGCCGCAGTAATCCTGTTTGGCGGGTGGGGTAGCCTTTGTGCAAAGCATGGTAGATACTGGTGATATGTATCACCAGAGGAGGGCACGATGGAAACCGCAAAATTATTCGTAACAGGCCGCAGCCAGGCGGTACGTTTGCCTCGCGCCTACCGCTTCGAAGGTACCGAAGTGGTGGTGAAACATTTCGGAGGTGGCGTGTTGCTGCTGCCCAAGGACAACCCGTGGGGAATTCTCGAGGAGGCGCTGAACGAGTTCGAGCCGGGCTTTGAGATGGCGCGCGGGGCGCAGGATCAGGCGGCACGGGAAGCGATCAAGCCGTGAGGTATCTGCTGGATACCAATATCTGCATCTACCTCATTAATCGCCGCCCGCCTTCAGTGCTGGCGCGGTTTCACGATTGCAGTGCGGGGGATATAGGCGTTTCCATCGTCACTGCGCTTGAATTGGCTTACGGAGTGGAAAAGAGCGGCTCCGCGCGCAACAGGCTGGCGCTGGAAAAATTCCTGGCGCCGCTTGAAGTGTTGCCCCTGGATGAAGCCGTCTTGTGGCATTACGCTCGTGTGCGCACCGCGCTGGAAAGCCAGGGCAAAACGATCGGCGCGCTGGATATGCAAATTGCAGCGCATGCGCTGAGTTTGGGGTGTACGCTGGTTACGAACAATATGCGTGAGTTTGAACGAGTAGAGGGACTGAAACTCGACAATTGGGCATAATGGCTTTTTGACAAAGAGTCGCCTGCCCAGCTAAAATGCGCCCCTTTTCGGCCGTCCTCTGCCGGGAAAGCTGTCCCCAAGGTGATGTAGCTCAGTCGGTTAGAGCATCGGATTCATAATCCGGGGGTCGGTGGTTCAAGTCCACTCATCACCACCAGATCCCTTTTCGTCGCCGCTTGAATCAAGGGCAGCGGCGAAATCCCAGCCCCCAGTCTATTTACTGTCCCGGCGCCCCCCCATGAAAAAAATCTACATCAAAACCTTCGGCTGTCAGATGAACGAGTACGACTCGGACAAGATGGCCGACGTGCTCAATCTGTCCGAAGGCCTGACCCCGACCGACACGCCGGAAGATGCCGACGTCATCCTGTTCAATACCTGCTCGGTGCGCGAAAAGGCGCAGGAAAAGGTGTTCCACGAACTTGGCCGGGTGCGCCATCTCAAGCAGGCTAATCCCAAGCTCATCATCGGCGTCGGCGGCTGCGTGGCGTCGCAGGAAGGCGCGGCGATCGTGGCGCGCGCGCCCTTCGTCGACGTGGTGTTCGGCCCGCAAACGCTGCACCGCCTGCCCGAGCTGATCGCCCAACGCCGCGCGACCGGCCGCTCGCAGGTCGACATCAGCTTTCCCGAAATCGAGAAGTTCGACCATCTGCCGCCCGCGCGCGTCGAAGGCGCGTCGGCCTTCGTGTCGATCATGGAAGGCTGCTCCAAATACTGCACCTTTTGCGTCGTGCCCTACACGCGCGGCGAGGAAGTCTCGCGCCCGTTCGACGACGTCATCGCCGAAGTGGCCGATCTTGCCGGGCGCGGGGTGAAGGAAGTCACCCTGCTGGGGCAGAACGTCAACGCCTACCAGGGCGCGCTGGAAGAGGGCGGCACCGCCGACCTCGCGTTCCTGCTGGAGATGGTGCACGAGGTTTCCGGCATCGAGCGCATCCGCTACACCACCAGCCACCCGCGCGAAATGACGCAGCGGCTGATCGAGGCCTACGGCCGCCTGCCGAAGCTGGTGTCGCATCTGCATCTGCCGGTGCAGTCCGGCTCCGACCGCATCCTGGCGGCGATGAAGCGCGGCCACAGCGTACTCGAATTCAAATCCATCGTCAGAAAGTTGCGCGAGCAGCGCCCCGACCTGTGCCTGTCGTCGGATTTCATCGTCGGCTTTCCGGGCGAGACCGAAGCCGATTTCGAGGCGACGATGACGCTGATCCGGGAGCTCGACTTCGACGCCAGCTTCTCCTTCATCTACAGCAAGCGTCCCGGCACCCCGGCGTCGGACTACCCGGACGACGTGGCGGCCGCGCTGAAAACGCAGCGCCTGATGCGGCTGCAGGCGCAGATCGAGGCGCAGGCGCAGGCGGTGAACCAGGCCATGGTCGGCAGCGTGCAGCGCGTGCTGGTCGAGGGCCACGCCCGCAAAAACGCGGAAGAACTCGCCGGCCGCACCGACAACAACCGCATCGTCAACTTCGCCGGCCAGCCGCGCCTGATCGGCCGGTTCGTCGACGTCACCATCACCCAGGCTTTGCCGCACAGCTTGCGCGGCGAAGTCGCCATCACCGAAAGCGAAACCGCTTGAAAACCGATATCGTTGAACTGCGTCTGGCGCCGGAAGACAACCGGCGCCTGGCCAACCTGTGCGGCCCGATGGACGAGAACCTGCGGCAGATCGAGGCGGCGTTCGACGTCACCATCGGCCGCCGCGGCGCCAGCTTCCGCTTCAGCGGCGACGCCGCGCAGGCCGAAAAAGGCGCAACCGCGATCGAGCACTTCTACAACCGCGCGCACGATACGCTTTCCCTCGACGACATCCAGCTCGGCCTGGTCGAAATCACCCGCGGCCGCGCCGACGAGGAAGGCCCGGCGCTGCGCACCCGCCGCGCGGACCTGCGCGCGCGTACCCCGCGCCAGGGCGATTACATCGAGCAGATCCGCAGCCACGACATCACCTTCGGCGTCGGTCCGGCCGGCACCGGCAAGACTTATCTGGCCGTCGCCTGCGCGGTCGACGCACTGGAGCGCGAACAGGTCAAGCGCATCGTGCTGACGCGGCCGGCGGTGGAGGCCGGCGAACGCCTCGGCTTCCTGCCGGGCGACCTCACGCAGAAGGTCGATCCCTACCTGCGCCCGCTGTACGACGCGCTGTACGACCTGATGGGCTTCGACAAGGTGACGCGGCTGATCGAGCGCCACGCCATCGAAGTGGCGCCGCTCGCCTTCATGCGCGGCCGCACGCTCAACCACGCCTTCATCATCCTCGACGAGGCGCAGAACACCACGGCCGAGCAGATGCAGATGTTCCTCACGCGCATCGGCTTCGGCGCGCGCGCGGTGGTGACCGGCGACCCGACGCAGATCGACCTGCCCAAGCACATCAAATCCGGCCTGATGGACGCCGCCGAGGTGCTGGGCGACGTGCGCGGGATCGCCTTCACCCATTTCCTGTCGGAAGACGTGGTGCGCCATCCGCTGGTCGGCCGCATCGTCGACGCCTATGCCGCGCGTCGCGCGCAAACCGAAGCCCGTGACAAGACCTGAATTCAGCCTGTCCGTGCAGTTTGCGAGCGAAGCGGATGAACTGCCCAGCCGCGCGCAGGTGCGTCGCTGGGCCGCCGCCGCGCTGGAACACCCGGCCGAAATCACCGTGCGCATCGTTGATGCGGAGGAAGCGCAGGCGCTCAACCGGGACTACCGCCAAAAGAGCTATGTCCCCAACGTGCTGACTTTCGAATACGGCGAGGTTTCGCCTGGCGTGCTCGGCGGCGACGTGGTGATCTGCGCCCCGGTGGTGGAACGCGAGGCGCGTGAACAGGGCAAGCCGCTGAAAGACCATTACGCCCATATGACCATCCATGGCGTGCTGCACCTGCAGGGCTACGATCATATCGACCCTGCGGACGCTGATATCATGGAGTCGCATGAAATCGCTATACTTAAGTGCTTTCGTATTACCAACCCCTATCATTCCTGACCGTATATCCCCCCATGGAGTCCGACAGTAGTAGTCCCAAATCGAGCTTGCTCGAGCGCATCTCCCACTGGCTGATGCGCGAACCTGAAGACCGTGAACAGCTGATCGAACTGCTGCACGGCGCTTACGAAAACAGTCTGATGGATGCCGATGCCCTGGCGATGATCGAGGGCGTGCTGCAGGTGTCCGAGATGCGCGTCGGCGAGATCATGATCCCGCGCGCGCAGATGGACGTCATCGACATCAACGATGCGCCCGAAGTTTTCATCCCGCATGTCATCGAAACCGCGCACTCGCGCTTTCCGGTCATCGACAAGGACCGCGACGACGTCATCGGGATTCTGCTGGCGAAGGACCTGCTGCGGCACTACGCCGAATCCGACAGCGACATCCGCGGCATGCTGCGCCCGGCCGTGTTCATTCCCGAATCGAAGCGGCTCAACGTGCTGCTGAAGGAGTTCCGCTCCAACCGCAACCACATCGCGATCGTCGTCGACGAATACGGCGGCGTCGCGGGAATCGTCACTATCGAGGACGTCCTCGAGCAGATCGTCGGCGACATCGAGGATGAATACGACTTCGACGAAACCGAGGACAACATCATCCGCGAAAACGAAGGGGTGTACCGCGTCAAGGCCGGCACCGAAATCGACGACTTCAACCAGACCCTCGGCGCGCATTTCTCCGACGAGGAGTTCGACACCGTCGGCGGGCTGGTCGTCTCGCGCTTCGGCCACCTGCCCAAGCGCGGAGAATCGGTCCAGTTCGACGGCTTCCTGTTCAGCATATTGCGCGCCGACAGCCGCCGCCTGCACGCCGTGCGCGTCACCCGCCTGCCGCCGGAAGAGGACGCGCAACTGCCGCTGGTGTAGGCCTTGTCATTGCGGAGGCCCCAGGGGCCGCGGGGTCCGGTACAGGACCGGGTTGCGTCTCGATGCCCGCAATGACACATTATTTGCGTAGCTGGGCATGGCAAGTAGGGTGCACTCCGTGCACCTTCAGGCATCAATCGGTGCACGGAGTGCACCCTACTTAACGTGGCAACAATTTGGGTTAAAGCGAGTGCCGCCGGTCGCCGCGCGCAAACCCCGCCAGCGGCGCGATACCGCCCCTGGAAAAACCGATCACCTTGAACAGCTCGCCCATCTCGGCGGGCGACACCAGCCGCTGCACCGCATTGGCCTGCGGCAGGTACGCCGCCGCGTCGCTGGGCGGCGTCTGCATCAGCAGTTCGGTCAGCCCGCTGTTCAGCAGAAAGCCCGCCTGGCTGGCGTAGCCTGCGAGTTCCAGTCCGGCAGCCGCGCCCGCCCGCGCTACCGCGCTGAAGTCGACATGCGCGGTGAGGTCGCACAAGCCCGGCAGGTAGAACGGATCGTCCAGCGCGTGGTGGCGGTAATGCGCGCGCAGCGTGCCCATGTGGCGCTGCGGGTGGTAGTACTCGCTCTGTCCGAAGCCGTAGTCGATCATCAGGATCAGGCCGCGATCCAGGCATTGCGCGAGCGAGGCGATCAGCGCATCGGCCGCCAGGTTGATTTCGGAGACATAGCCGGGCGCGAGATCCAGCGCGCCGGCGCGGGCGCGCAGCAGGGGGTCGGCGATGGGACGGTCCTGCCAGGAAAACGTATCGCCTTCCACGATTACGCCGCGTGAAAGCGGGCCGTTTTCCGTCCAGTGCACCAGCTCCGCCGGCAGCGCGTCGAGCACCTCGTTGCCGAGGGTGACGCCGCTGAAATGCGCGGGCAGCGCGTCCAGCCACTGCACCCGGCCGGCAAGCTGCGGCAAGTCGCGCGCAAGGACTATCTGTTGGCGCTGACGCAGGTCGGCGCTCACTTCCAGAATCGAATAGCGTGCGGGCAGCGCATCGAGCCGTTCCAGTTCTCCCAGCAGGTCCACCGCCAGCCGCCCGCTGCCGGCGCCGAGTTCCAGCACCTCGCCGCCGGTCTCCGCCAGCACCGGCGCGAGTGCGTGCGCCAGGGTGCGGCCGAACAGCGGCGTTAGTTCCGGCGCGGTGACGAAGTCGCCGGCCGCGCCGAACTTCATCGCCCCGGCGGCATAGTAGCCGAGGCCGGGCGCGTAGAGCGCCGCTTCCATGTGGCGCGAGAACGGAATCCAGCCGCCTGCCGCGTCGATCAGCGTGCGCAGATGCGCGGCGACGTGCTGGCTGTGGGCAAGGGCATCAGGGGTGGGGGCGGGAAGCATGCGGCGGGCGAGTTCATGGATAATGCGGAATCCAGGGACTATAAAGGCGAATCCCGATGCAAGGCAAAGTCGTATTGATCACCGGCGGGGCCAAGCGGGTGGGCGCGGCATCGGCGCGCCTGCTGCACGCGGCCGGCGCCAACCTGATGATCCATTACCGCAGCTCGGCGACCGAAGCGCGCGCGCTGCAGGATGAGCTCAACGCCATCCGCCCCGATTCGGTGGTGCTGATCCAGGCCGACCTGCACGACACCGGCGGGCTGCCCGGCCTGGTCCACCAGACCGTCGCCACCTTCGGCGGTCTCGACGTCCTGCTCAACAATGCGTCGAGCTTTTACCCCACCCCGGTCGGCGACATCACCGAAAAGGACTGGACCGACTTGATGGGCACCAACCTCAAGGCCCCCATGTTCCTGTCGCAGGCCGCCGCCCCCGAACTCAGGAAGCGCCGCGGCTGCATCATCAACATCACCGACATCCACGCCGAGCGGCCGATGAAAAGCTACGTCGTCTATTCCGTCGCCAAGGCCGGCCTGGTGGGGCTCACCAAATCGCTGGCGCGCGAACTGGCGCCCGAAGTGCGCGTCAACGGCATTGCACCGGGACCGATCATGTGGCCCGAAGGCGACTCGAATTTCGACGAAGTCTCGCGCCAGCGCATCATCTCGCACACCATGCTGAAGCGCGCCGGCGATCCCCACGATATCGCGCTGGCGGTGCGCTTCTTCGCGATGGACACCTACTTCGTGACGGGGCAGATCCTGGCGGTGGACGGGGGGCGCAGCGCGAAGCTCTGATGCGCGCGTCCGGTTCCTGCCGCGAGTGCTCCCGTGGCACGGAGAAATGAGGCAAAATGAAGCGCCTTCGATGGGGCGACAAGAATAGAATGTTGTGGGACTCCACCGGACGAGCAGCCAATAAAAAACTTGAGCGAGCGCACCGTGTCCAGAAATCCTGACGATAAATCCACCAAGCCAGGCAAGACCGAGCCGACTTCGGCCCAGCGTGAAGCGGGCGCTCTTTCACTGGATCAGATCAAGCTGAACATTGGCGACTCGATACAACTGCAGTTCCAGTCCGATATCGAGCCGTCCCGCTGCTTCGTCACCCTGATTGGTTACCTCAAAAGCCAAAGCGTCATCGTGACCACCCCCATTATCAACGGCACCATGATGCTGGTTCGCGAAGGGCAGGATTTCGTGATTCGCCTGTTCAGCGGAAAAAGCGTTTATGCCTTCACCTCCAGTGCAAAGCGCGTGACCAATACGCCTTACCCCCATCTCCATCTCACTTATCCCAAGGAAGTGCGCGGGATGGTCGTGCGCGGCAGCCCGCGCGGACGGATCAATATCATCTGTCACGCCACGATCGAGGGTGGCTGCGGTCATGCCTGCATTGCGCGCGACATCAGCATCGGCGGCGCGCTGGTCGCCGCCAGCGAAAAGATCGGTGACGTGGGCAAGCAGCTCATGCTCAAATTTCGGGTCAAGGTCGGGGATGCCGAACACGTGCTTGCGTTGGGCTGCAAGATCCGTTCAGTGAATGCATCGCGTTCGACGGAAGAGGAAACGCTCACCATGCTGCATGGGCTGTCTTTTGAAGAATTAACCAGCCAGGACACGCTGGTCATTTCGACCATGCTTTACCAGAACATGATCAGTGCGCAGGAGTCGGAGACCTAGTCAGGCAGCGGACTGCGAAGCCGACTGCCCTGACATCGACTTCGGCCTTGCCGGAAAACACGCCGCCTTCGGCGATGCGAATGTCGCGGCTGTTCATCGATGCTTTCACGCGGCCTTCCACCACCAGAATTTCGCAATCGATGATTTCAGGGCCCTTCAGCTTGATGTTGGGCCCGACGATGAGCTTGTTGCCGTCTTCGCCCGGCACGTTCCTGGTGGCTTCCGGATAGGCTTCTGCCATTGGGGGATCGACCGGATTGAGGGCACGGCCGCGCGCCTGGGCATTGGCTTCGGCATGGAAACCGAGTTCTGGCTGAACCTGCAAGCGCACTACGATCTGGCGCTCACGCGCGAAGCGCTAACCGAGAATCTGGCGGCGATTCAGCCGTTGGCGGCGGCAGCGTAATTCGGGGGTGGCAAAAGGCAAGCCCCCGTGACTGCGTGTCCGAGCCTGAGGTTTTCCATGTTTAAAGGGTAGCGTCCCAATCAACCTCCAATCAACCTTGAAACCGCAATTGAACCACAGAGGCACAGAGGAAAAACAACACCTTGCATGGGTCAGTGCGCCCACCCGATGGGTGAAAGCCGGTTGATCGGCAACCCATGATTTCCTGCCGTTCTCCGTGCCTCTGTGCCCCAAGGGATGCCGTCCCTGCGGGACATATCTTCGTGGTGAGGTTTTCAGGATCAATGCAAGCTTGTGCATAGGGGTCGTCATGTAGAGGTTTACATAGCGGCCAGAAGAAGCGGACGTACATGCGGATAGCGACGATCGTCTCTTCATCCGGCAAACATTCGAGCCGTTTGAGCGTCAACTACATGTCCAAATTTGTCGGGAAGCTTTACAGTCGTTCGTCGATACCCCTGCCGGGAAATCAAAATCAGGACGTTAACGGATTGATATTGAATAACTTTAAAGGCAATCGAATGAGATAGTACGCTTTGTGCTTGAAAGTGTAGCCATGATCGATGCCGGTAGCACAATCATCGTGCATGAAAATATTGGTACTTACGTAAAACGGGTGGCAAGAGCTTGGCTGCACTTGCCTGCAAACCAGGGAAGGAATCGTTGATGAACAACAACAAATTTGTGTCTGCCAAACGTGCAACGGCAGTCGCCGCGCTCGCTCTCGGGCTGGCATCCAACGCTCAGGCAGGACTCATTGGCGTCAAGTCGATCGAAGTGTCGAATGCAATAAACGAATGGCTTCAGGTTGCCGAGGTCGTTGCGATCAACGACCTGGGTGTCGACGTTGCACTCGCGAGCTTTGGGGCGACGGCAACTGCCCCGGATGCTTGGGATCCAGGCTCACTGCCGGGGAAGGCAATAGACGGCATTACTTCAGGCAACTGGGGGGCTGGCCAGATCTTCCACGAAGGAAGCAACTTCACCAAAGACACTCTGACGATCGTCCTGCCCACCGCTCAAGAGCTTGTTTCCATCGCTATCTGGGGCCGTACGGACTGCTGTTCGAACCGGGATATTTACAACGTCGTATTCAGAGACGCCGCTGGCGGTGTGCTTCACACCGTGTCCGGTCTTGATGCGCGTTCATCCAGCCATGTTGGTCTCGCCCAACTTCCAGACACTTCCGTCCCGGAACCGGCTTCGCTCGCCCTGATCGGGCTAGGTCTTCTCGGCATGGGCGCAATCCGCCGCCGCACAAGGGGCTAACGCGGCACGCACCCCAAGAAAGCCGACCCTGGCGGTCGGTTTTTTTTCGCATATGCCCAGCCTCAGTCCAATTATTGATCCGGCACGAATTAAACATGACTACCGTTCGCCCTGAGCCTGTCGAAGGGCTGTGCTTCGACAGGCTCAGCACGAACGAACTCACGGATAAATCTGGCCGGATCAATAGCTGGCAGGCGGCGCTTGCGCGCGC
>JAUYCF010000098.1 GCA_030692355.1 Thiobacillus sp. | reverse complement strand
AGCTTCAGGATCCGCTGATCGTCTTCAGAGAGGGGCAGAGGAGATAGTTCCATGAGGCCTAATATTTATTCAAGAAACCCATGGATTCGAACCTTTATTAATATAGAAACGGCAATAATTTGGGACTTATTTTTTGGTCTTGATGGTTCTTTTTGCGCTCCGTCTGGTTATTTCATTTTGAAAAAGGAGACTGGAGACTGGTTGATTATGCTCCAGTTTGGGCTTGTCAACTAAGGGCATGAAGTCAGGGATGTGGATTGTTGAATGATCGGCATCGCACTGCGGGGCGGACTTTTAATAACAAGGCGATGACCGTCTCAAACGGGTCGGTAGTACGCGTTCTCCGGACTAGGAAGCAGACGTTCGGCGTGGCTGCCTGGCATCCGACCGCTCAGGAGCCGCGACCAGACGCACTTGCCTCGCTAGGTGTAAGACCGCTTTGGCCGATTATGTAGACCCCCTGATTATGTGGACTTGATGCTCTGCGCTTACCCTGAGACCTTAGCTGGCGCGGAGGACGACAAGGCTACGGTCAACATAATCCACAAGCCACCAAGCATATGGAAATGTAGTCGAGGTGACATTCAGAGGCCAGTCATCGTGGTACTACCAGTCTTTGTGCGGCCCCACGGGATACCAACGACCGATTTTGCCTCTTCCGGTAGCCGTCAAACTTCAGAAATTATGATGACTTCGTACAGCCAATTACTTTGGAAAAGTCGCACGGCACATGACTCCCGAGATAATTCACTGTGGCAACTCCACATAATCAGGTGGTCTACATAATCGGCCGGAGCGGCCACTTGGCGTAATTCACAATCAAAGTGGTCAGCCTCGGATAACCCACATGGTATTGAAATTGCCGGTTTGAATAACACATGAGTTATTGCTGTGAGGCAACGAGGGTACCGATCAGGGGTGTGGACGCGTTCCGGGTTAAGCAAACGGCAACTGGACTTTGCCGCCAGTTTTGCATAAAGTGAAAGCCACTTGGCAAAATAGTGAGTCCACCATGAACCCCGCTACCACCGCACGTCATGCTGCTGATGTTCGCTCTCGCAAGGTGAAGTCGGCATCCAGCAAGGCAAGTACTGCCGCTGCGCATCCAGTCATGTCGGTGTCGGCCGAGGCGCTGCTTGGTGGGAAATCCATTTTGCACAAAAAGCTCGTCACGCCGATGGACTGGGTTTCCGCGATTCGGGCGGGTATCTCCTCGGCGGCGGTGGACTCGCTTGCCACGCACATTCGTGTCACTCAGTTCGAGTTCTCCGCGGCGCTTGGCATTCCCGAGCGCACGCTCGTCCGGCGCAAGAAGGAGGGCGTTCTCAGCAGCGAGGAATCGGCGAAGCTGGTTCGCGTTGCGCGCGTGGTCGAGCGTGCCGAGGCGGTCTTCGGCGATTTCGAGGTGGCACTCGACTGGCTTAAATCCGCGAATGCTGCCCTCGCCGGAGTCACCCCGCTTTCATTGCTGGATACCGAGATCGGCGCGGAATCGGTGACGGACACGCTTGGACGGATCGAACACGGCGTATTCGCCTGATGCAGACCGTCTGGCGGATGACGACCGCGCGGCACGCCGAAACGGCATTTTCGGGAGAAGGAGCGCGCCTTTATGGCGGGCGCTGGAATCCCAAGGGCGTGGCGATGGTTTACACGGCGGGCAGCCAGTCGCTCGCCATGCTGGAGCTGCTGGTTCAGGATGATCCGCTGCGCGCGCGTTACGTCATGATCCCCGTCACCCTGCCTGCCCGGCTGAAAATCGAGCGCATCACGGCAGGCGACCTGCCCGACGACTGGCGCAGCCCCGAATCCCGCGAGCAGCTGCGGACCTTGGGCGCCGAGTGGTGCCGGCGCGGGTCCAGCGCCCTGCTGGCCGTGCCGAGTTCGGTCATTCCGTCCGAAACGAATTACCTGCTGAATCCCTTGCATCCGTCATTCGGCAAGATCGTCGTGGGCGGCGCCCAGGATTTTGTTACCGATCTGCGGCTGATCCGGAAATAACCATCTCACGCCGCGGCCGTCACTACTCCCCGCAAATACCTCAGCACCGGCAAGGTCGATGCGCTATCCAGCGCGGTGTAGCCGCCGCTGGTTTCCTTGTCCAGGTTGGCGCCGGCTTCCACCAGGCGCTTGAGCACGTCGAGCTTGCCGGTGGAGGCGGTGTAGATGGCGCAGGTGGCGCCGTTGACGTTTTGGTTGTCGACGTGGGCGCCGTGGGCGATGAGCAGGGAGACGAGTTCGGAGTCGCCATGGACGCAGGCGAACCACAGGGCATGGTGGTCGTCGTCGTTGACGTGGTTGGGGTCGGCGCCGAGGGCCAGCAGTTCTTCCACCAGGGCGCGCTCGCCCTTCAGCGCGGCCAGCATCAGCGGCGACATGCCGTTGTCGATGCGGGCGTGCAGGCGGTCGGTCGGGAAGCCGCGTTCCGCCAGCCAGGCAGCCAAGTTGGGCGAAGGCGTGGTGGGCAGCGGTGCGGCCGTTGGTGCCTGGGTGAATTGCAGCCAGCCCTGCCAGCCGCCCACCAGGTTGTACACGCGGGCATAGCCGAAGCCGGCGATGAACTGGCACAGGTCGCGGCTGCTGTTGCCGTGGTAGCAGTAGACCAGCACCGGCCGCTCGCGTTGGCGGCTTTTCATGAGCTGGCGCAGCAGGGCGTCGGAGACCGGCTCGGCGCCTTCGATGCGGCCCTGGGCGTAAGTGGCCGGGTCGCGCATGTCGAGGATGAGCAGCTCGGGTTCGGCGCGCAGGTCCTGCAGGTCGGCGGGGTGGAGGTCGCGGTAGCTCATGGCGTGGGTTCCTCTTGCGGGTCGTGCATGGGCAGCGACGTTCGCAAGCTTTGCTTGAAACCTTTCATCACCTGCTTGGGAATGTGGGCTTCGGCGCGCACGCGGCAGGCATGGATGGCAGCTGCCAGGGCGCTGTCAGTGCCTTGCCGGGCCTGCGCGATCAGAGCGTGGACTTCGTCGCCCAGACCCTGGCCGGGGCGTTCCCTGACCACGTCGTAGACGGCGGTCAGCGCATTCTTTTCCGCCTCACCCATCTTGCATTTGCCGTCGAGGATCTTGAGCATGATGGCGGTGACGCAGTCGAGGTGGGCCGGTTCGAGCCGGGTGTTGAGCGCCCATTGCGCGGCCGGGTGCAGGGTGGATTTCTGGCTCGCATCCCACAGTCCCTTGAAGCGGGTGTCGAGTTGGGAAAGCAGCCGGTCGGTTTCGTCCAGCAGTTGCAAGCCGGCGCGCGGGGCGATGGCGCCCGTTTCGAGGGCCTGCTTCAGTTGCTCGCGCTGGGCGTAGACCTGGGCGATGCGCGCCTTGAGTTGGCTGATTTCCTGCTGGGCGTGTTGTTCAGCATTCATGGTTTTTCAGGCCAGCGGCTTGTGCCCAGTCTGGATCGGCGGCATCACACGGTCACGCGGCCGATCCTGGCAACTACCGTTTTTCTCGGCGCGGGTAACGTGGACAACGATTTCCTGGGGCTGTCGCGGCGGCCAGCCGGGACTGCCTGTACCGTCGTCCCGCCCTGCACCAGCCTGAAGGCGCCCACCAGCTCTGCCAGTTTCTGCGCCTGTTCCTGCATGCTCTCGGAGGCGGCCGCGGCTTCTTCCACCAGCGCGGCATTCTGCTGGGTGATCTCATCCATCTGGCTTACGGCCTGGTTGACCTGCTCGATGCCGGCACTCTGTTCCTGGCTGGCCGCCGCAATTTCACTCATGATGTCGGTGACGCGCTTGACCGAGCTGACAATCTCGCTCATGGCGACGCCTGCCTCATCGACCAGCTTGCCGCCCGTGTCGACCTTGCCGACGGAGTCCTCGATCAGGGCCTTGATCTCCTTGGCGGCCCCCGCTGAACGCTGGGCGAGATTCCGCACTTCGGAGGCGACGACGGCGAAGCCGCGCCCCTGTTCGCCGGCACGTGCGGCTTCCACCGCGGCGTTGAGCGCCAGGATGTTGGTCTGGAAGGCAATGCCGTCAATGACGCCGATGATGTCGGCAATCTTGCGCGAGCTGTCCTTGATCGAGGCCATGGTGTCGACCACCTGATCGACCAGCTGGCCGCCTTTGACCGCGACGTCGGCGGTAGAGACAACGAGCTGGTTGGCCTGAAGCGCGTTCTCGGCATTTTGCTTGACGGTGCTGGTGAGTTCTTCCATCGAGCTGGCGGTTTCTTCCAGGCTCGACGCCTGCGATTCGGTACGGCCGGACAGGTCGGCATTGCCAATGGCAATCTCGCTTGAACCTGTGTAAACCAGCTCGGCGCCCTGCTTGATCTGCCCGACCAGCAGTTTGATGTTGATTTGCAGAATCCGCAGTGACTGCATCAGCCGGGTCACTTCGTTGGCGCCACTGGCGCTGATCTTCCCGGTCAGGTCACCTGCGCTCATGCGCTCGATATCGCCCTGGGTGCGCTCCAGGGGCACGACGACGGTGCGGTAGCACATCAAACCGAACAAGACAGCCAGCGGCACACCCAATGCGGCGATCGTGATCAGCCAGCCGGTCAGCGCCTGATTGGCTTCGGTCGTCACCATCCAGGCCAGGATGCCCATCACCCCGAACATGACGGCCAACGATGCGGAGGCCAGCGTCAGGATCGTCTTCAAAGACAAGCTGCTCAGCGCGTCGAGGCAGCAGCGATCGAGGAATGATGGACTGACTGCATTGCCTTCATGAACTTGCAGCGACTTGTCGCCGGCCTTGATGGCGCGGTAGGCGTTCTCCGCGGCCTGTACCTGTTGCCGGTCGGGTTTGGTGCGGATCGAGGTATAGCCGACGATTTTCCCGTTTTCGATGAGAGGCGCGGCATTGGCCTCGACCCAGTAGTGGTCGCCGTTTTTGCAGCGGTTTTTCACCAGGCCGGTCCACGCCTTGCCGCTTTTGAGGGTGTGCCAGAGGTCGGCAAAGGCCTCGACCGGCATGTCGGGGTGGCGCACGATGTTCTGCGGCGCGCCCATCAGCTCTTCTTCGCTGAATCCGCTGATATTGACGAAGTCCTGATTGACGTAGGTGATGTTGCCGTGCAGGTCCGTCTTCGACACCACTGTTTCGGTGTCCTTCAGGACGTATTCGATATTGGTCACTGGCAAGTTGGATCGCATTGCTTGTGTCTCCCCATGAAAAGTTATTTGTTTCTCACCCCGGATCAGCAGTGCCAGGAAGCCACAAGCAAGTCATATTCCAGATCGAATTTATTTAATAAGGCATTGTTACTTAATGGTCTTTTAATAAGCGGGGTCGACATCCCCTGTTTTGCGAAGCGCCGAACTGCATCACTACAGTGCGGTCAGCACTCTTTGTGAGCGCTTATGACGCTCAGCCCCGCCCATGAACCGACGCCGCTAGCGGTGGGTTGCTTATACCGCCGGCTTGTTTCGACTTAAATCCCCGCCGCCAGCGCCGCCACCACCGAACTGCCGATGCCGTCGCTTGGATCGAGCCGTTCGAGTTGCTCCAGGATTTCGACCGAGGCGGGCGTGTTGCCGCGGCGCAGTTCGATGAAGGCCATGGCCTTGAGCGTGAGCAGGGCGAAGCTGGCCGCCTTGCCGTGCAGCATGTCGAGCGTCCAGTCGTGCCAGTCCGGCGGCAGCTGGCCGAGCCGGGCGGCTTCGCGCATGCCGAGCGCGGCCATGTCGTAGGCGGCGTCGAACTGGCATTCGCGGTTGTAGAACTTGACCAGCGCGCGGTAGAGCGGCAGCGAGGCGGGCGCCTGGCTGCGCGCGATGCCGAACAGCAATTCGGCGCCGGCCGGGTCGCTGCGGTGCAGCGCCATACCGCGTTGCAGCAGAGTGTGGGCTTCGGCGGGCAGGCTGTCGATGTCGACCGGGTTGGGGGTCATGCGGCTTGTTGGAGTGCGGGCCGCAGCAGTTTCATGCAGGCGCGGTTCGCCGCCAGGTCCAGCGCGGTGAAGCCGTCCAGGGTTTCCAGCGCGGGGTCGGCGCCGGCGTCGAGCAGAAGCTGGACGATCGCGGTCTTGCCGGCCGAGGCGGCGTAGATCAGCGCGGTGGCGCCGTTGACGTTCCGGCTGTCGAGCGGCGCGCCGGCTTTGAGCAGGGCGTTCGCGCAGGGGGCGCTGCCGGCGTAGCAGGCGAACCAGAGCGCGCCGTTGCCATCAGCGTTCATCTCGCGCGGGTCGGCGCCGCGCGACAGCAGCTCGCCGATGTAGCCGATGCGGCCCATGCGGGCGGCGTACATCAGGGGCGTGGTGGCGTTGGCGATGCGCCCGTGCAGGGTTTGCTGCAGCGAATCGGAAGAGGGGAAGCCGTGGTTTTCGAGCCAGGCCTTGAGTGCGGTGTCATTCATCGTAGGCGGGCAGAGTGAGGAGTCGGGGATCGTCCACAGGCATGCCCACGGCGAAGTGGTACAGCACCTGAAAACGGCTGTCGGTAAGGCCCAGCACGTCGTGGTCGGCGTCGTCGAAGAAGCAGCCGATGCCGGTGCCGCGCCAGCCTGCGGCTTCGGCCTCCAGCGTGATGACGTGGCCGAGCATGCCCGCCTCCCAGTGCAGGTGGCGGTAGGCGGCGGGGTTCTCGGCGATGGGGGCGTCGAATTCGGCCACCAGCATGAAAGTGACGGCGCTGTGCGAGGCGATGTCCTGATGGCACGACAGGGTGCGTGCAGTTTTGGCGGCGGCGGCTTGAATCAGTTGGAACAGCGGCAGCTCGGGGTCGGCCGCGTCCCATACGAATTCGGCGCGGCAGGCTTCGCGTAATGCGGCTTCAGCGCCGTCGCTGCGCGGCAGCGCATAGAGGCCGGGCACGACGCCTTCCACCCGGTGCACCAGCAGCACCGGATGCACGCGCGGCGTGTGTGGCCACATGTCCCACACCGGGGAATGGCCGGGCAGCAGGCAGGACAGGATGCGGCGGAACTCGGCGTGGGGCAGGATGGATTGGCCGTCGAAGGCTTGGGCGCTGCGGCGCTTGAGGATGACTTGGGTGGCGGGGAGGTCGTCATCCCGGCGGACGCCGGGATCCAGTTTAATGAGGCTGGATTCCGGCATGCGCCGGAATGACGGATTGGGGGTAGGGGGAGTGCCGCGCGTGACCGTCGCCACTTCCTCGATCACCGGCCACTGATAAAGCGGATGCGGATCGAGCAGGCTGGGTTTGCCGGCGAAGTGATCCCACGTGGCGGGCAGGGGAGCGCTCGTATCGAGCGCGACGATCACCTCGGGCTCTTCCGCTTCCACTCCGGCAAAATCGGCGTCGCGGTCCAGCCCCAGACGCCGAGCCACTTCAAGCGAATCTGGATTCAGCAACTGCGCGCGCCAGCCCAGCAGGCTTGCCGCGTAGCTCACCGCGGCCAGCGCATGGCCGAGGTCAAGCTGGCAGTAGCGGAAGGCGCGTTCGCCGTATTTCCAGGCCTCGCGCCAGTGGATGGAACTGAAGCCGAGCCACAGGCCGGGCGCGGGGGGTTCGTCGTTCCACGCCCGCTGCTCCAGACCGTGCGAATGGCTCTGGTAATGGTGCAGGCCGTCGGGAATCCCTTTCACGCCGGCGGCGATGACATAGGTTTCGGTGGGGTGCAGGTTGCCCGAGGATGGGTTGGCCCGCAGCGCCCAGCGCGCACCGCCGTATTCCTTCCAGGCGGTGATGCCGACCGACAGACGCAGCAGGGTGCTGAGCGAAGCCGCATCCAGCGGGGCGGCCGGGCGCGTGTCGGGCAGCGCGTTCCAGGTGGCGCCGAGGTCGGGCAGGGTGCGCGGCAGGGCCAGGGTCTGCGCGCCCGTCCAGTGACGGAACGGCTCGGGCTGCGCGTCCCAGTCGAGCGTGCCGGGCCCGGCGGCGTAGCGGTCGAGGTGGTGCTTGGTGCGCTGGTGGTAGTCGAGCACCGTGCGGTGAGTCGAAGCGTCCATACGCGGTTCGACAGGCGTTGCAGCGAATGGTGCCGCGAGGGTCATGGCGCGAGCGGCGCGTAGGACAGCTCGTTCGCCAGGCATCCGATCGGCTCGGCCAGGCTGCCGTTCGGCCCGGTCTCGAAGCTGACCAGATAGATTTCATCCTCGGGTGCGGCTTCGACGTGGCCGACATTGACCACCATGCCGCGGGTGCCGGCGGGCGCGAGCAGGTCGCCGGCATTCATGCCGGGGATGGCGCTCTCGCCGGTTTCCTCCAACGGGCCGTTGAAGAGGTCGAGTGCGGCGAACACGCGGTCGCCCGGTTGAAAATCGCTCATCGATCTGGCCCCAGATCAGGTTTGAATTTCGTCACGCCCCGTAGGAGGCCCGGCCTCGGGCCGATTGCGCGGTGGCGCGGCGCGAACTTTCGCGGCGGGGGCGCTGCTCCCACAAAAGGTGGCAGGCCCATCAGACAATCTCCACGGTTGTGACGGCAGCAGGCTTGCCGACGAACTGCACCTTGCCGGCCATGCCGGGGGTGAGCTGCACCCGCCCCGCTTCGTCGACGATCATGGCGTCGCTCACGCCGAGGCTGCGTGCGATCTCCGGCCAGGCCTTTGCGCCGGCCACCACCAGGGCAGTGGCGGCGACATCGGCGCGCGCGGCGTCCGGGTGCAGCACGGTGGCGGAGACCACATGCGTCGCCGGCTGGCCGCTGCGCGGATCGATGATGTGCGGATAGCGGCGGTCGCCGTCCTGGCGGTAGCGCTCGTAGGTGCCGGAGGTCACCACAGCCATGCGGCCGCTGACTTCCACCGAGGCAATGGCGCCTTCGCCCTGCGGATGACGTACGCCAATCCGCCAGGGGCGGCCGCCGCGGGTGCCGGACACGGCGAGGTTGCCGCCGAGGTTGACCAGCGCGTTGCCGTAGCCCCGCGCGGCGAGGCGATCGAGCGCCTGGTTCAGCGCCACCCCCTTGGCGTGGCCGCCGAGGTCGATCTGCACCTGCGGGTTGCGGCTGCCGACGCGGTGGCCGTCGAACGTCAGGTCGTCCATGCTGGGGGCGGCGGCGACCAGTTCGGCCACGGCTGCGACATGCGGCGGCGCACCGACCGGCATCTCGTCGTTGTGGAAGCCCCACAGCCCGACGAGCTTGCCGATGGCCGGATTGAACAGACCGCTGCTGGCGCGGGCCAGCTCGCGTGCCTCGTGCAGCAGCGGCAGCAGGGTCGGGTCGACCTCATGGGTGCGGCCGGCTGCCAGGGCGCGGTTGAGGTCACCCAGCGCGCCCGGCTTCCACGCGTGCCAGTCACGGTTCTGCCGGGTGAAGGCGTGGGATATTTCGGCGATGGCGGCGCGCGCGGCCTCGGTATTGCGCGACAGCACATCCACCCCGACCAGGGTGCCGAAGACGTACATCGTTTCGCTGACCACGGCCTCGGCGCGCGAGCAGCCCACGGCCGGCAGCAGGCAGGCGCCGAGGCCGAGCTTCATGAAATCACGACGGTTGAGCGACATGGCTGGGCTCCTTCAAAAAGCGGTTCATCCAAAAAGCATCCATCAGGCCGTCATTGCGAGGAGCGTAGCGACGCGGCAATCCAGTACGCGCGCCTGCCCGAGGAGCGTTGCTAGATTGCTTCGCTTCGCTCGCAATGACGGGAGTGAATGGATCATTCGGGTTCATCCGAGCAGCACCTCGTAGGCGTACCGCAGCAGGTCCATCTCCACCGGCATGCCGCCAGCGGCTTCGGTGATGGCGATGAACTTTCCCCCCAGCACCGCGGCCGCGTCGAACGGCGGGTCGATGGTGGTGAAGCTGGCCAGATGCAGCGCGACCGGGCCGTCCGGCGTATCCACCGTGGCCTGGAATTCCGGCTCGTGCGCCAGGCTGCCGGCGGGCAGGCCAAGCTTCACTTCGGCGGCCTTGAGGAAGACCGCCGGGTGATGCACCACCTGCGGCGGCGCGGCGTCCTCGATCAGGTTGGACAGCGGCGGCAGCGGCGTGAAGGCGACGATACCGTGCGGCAGGCGCAGGAAACGCAGGCGGCCGCTGGTCTTCTGCTTGTGCACGAGGATGAGGCGCAGGCCGGCGGGCAGGTCCATGGCGAATCCCTCGTCACACCGCTGCCAGGAGGCGCGGTTCCGTCTTCACCGTGCCGTCGCGCCCCCATGCGGTGACGGACTCGACAAACCAGTTCGGCTTGTCGGGATGCAGGGTCAGCACGTCGAATTCGGCGTAATAGCTGCCGTCGCTGTTGAGCGTGAGGCTGCCGCAGCGGATGCCCTGGCGGTTGCGCCAGGTGCCTTCGTAGCTCGGCAGGCTGTTGACCGGGTCGGTGACTTCGACGAACACCGCGTCCTGCAGCTGGATCGGCGGCGGGTCGGCACCAAAGCGCGCCGCCTCCTGGGTCAGCACCCGGCACAGTTGATCGGCGGTTTTCAGCCAGTTCGCGGGCAGTGCCATGTTCGATGGTCTCGGGCTCACCAGATCTCGGCCGGCGCCATCAGGCGCTCCACCGGCTGGCCGCCCAATAGGTGCTGGTCGAAGATGGTGTTGACGTCCTCGACCTTGACGTTGTTGTAGAGAATGCCCTCGGGGTAGACCAGCACGTTCGGCCCCATGCCGCACGGTCCGATGCAGCCGGTGAGCGTGACCGCGACCTTGTCGAAGCACTGGCGCTGCTGGTACTGGAACAGGAATTCGTCCTGAACCTCGCGGCAGCCGCGCTCGGCGCAAGATCCGCGCGGGTGGCCGGCGGGTCTGGCCTGTGAACAGATGAATACGTGTTTTTCGGGTTTTGGCATGATGAATTCTCAGGCGTTGATCGCGAGTGGCTGGTGGGTGTGGCACTGCTTGGGGCAGACGCGCGAGCAGGAGCCGCAGCCGATGCAGTCGAGCGCGTTGGCGATCGACATCACCATGGCGTTGTCCTCGTCGTCGTCATGGCTGTCGTCGTCGGCCTCGCGCTCGACCAGGTCGAACACGTCGCGCGGGCAGACCTTGAAGCAGCGGCCGCAGCCGATGCAGATCTGCTGGTCGAGCTTGACCAGGAAGGTCGGCGTCCAGTTGGCGCCGCCGCGGGTGAGTCCGGTGATGGGCCCCATGTCAGCTTCCTTTCTGCGCCGCGGCGAGGCGGGCGTTGGCGTCGGCCCAGGCCTTGCAGGCGTCGTAGGTCGATTGTGCGATCGGGTGGATCTCCGCGTAGGCCGCAGGCAGGCGCTCCTCGACCAGGTCGTGCAGTTGCGCCGCCCACTCGCTGGCGATGCGCTTGAGTTTTTTCACCTCGCGGTCGAGGTCCTTGCGTTCGTCTTCGTTCATATACAGGCCCTGTGTAGGGTGCGCCGTGCGCACCAAGAACAAATGGTGCGCACGGCGCACCCTACCGATTACAGCTCGGCGACTTCCCGGTGCGTGCCGATGATCTGCAGCGCGGCGGCGAGCAGCTTGTCGGCCTCATCCTTCATCTTTGCCAGGCTCTCGTAGCCGTAGCGGTGCACGTCGCGCACGGTGCGATCCATTACCACCAGCTTGCCGGTGGTGATGAGCGCGCGGCCGAAGCCTTCGTGGGTGATGTTCATCATCGGCACGGCCATCAGCCCGCATTCCTTCTCGATCAGCGCGGCGATGCCGTTGTAGAAGGCCTTCACGCGCGACAGGGTCTGCTCGTCGGGGTCGCCGATCACTGGAATCTCGCGGCGTTGTTCCTTGGTGAGCACGTAGGGGGCGAGGATGCGCGTCACCGGCCAGCCGTCGTAGGTGCCGTAGCTGTCGAGGGCGCGCATCTGCTTCACCATCTCCTTGATGAAATCGGTTTCGAGGATGGGATCGAGTTCGAGCGTTGCGGTGTCAGTCATGGGGGTCTCCTGGGGTGGGGGAATCGGTGGGGCGGGAAATGTGGAAGCGCGGCGCGCGGGCGAACACGCACGCAATGCCGAGGCCGGCGGCGAAGCCCGCCGCCATCGCTGCGGCCGCGGCGGCGTCGCCGAGGCCCGCCAGCGTCACGGCGAGTGTGCCTGCCACCGACAGCAGCGCCGGCAGCAGATAGGCCAGCAGGCCGGCGCGCAGCAGGTCGGCTTCGGCGAGATTCAGCACCAGGCTGTCGCCCGGCTGCACCGCGAGATCGCAGGCGAGCGCCACCGGCGGCTTGTTGCGGCCGAGGAACTTGCCGAGGCCGGACACACCGCAGCGCGCCTGCGACTGGCAGGATGCGCAGCCTTGCTGCGATGAGGCTTCGATCCAGACCTTGCCGGGGGCAATGGAGACGACACGGGCGCGGGTTTCGATCATTCTTCCCACCCTTCTTCGGCCATCGAACCAAAGCGGTCGCCCGCGTTCTGGCGCTTGATCTGCTTCACCATCCAGGCCGGCGGGGTGGCCTGCAGGCTCTGGTTCAGCTCGCTCAAGAGCGTGTCGATGAGGGTGCCTTCCTCGACTTTCAGCGGCTGGATGTCGCGCGCCAGGAGCTGCTTGATGGCGGACGCGCCGACTGCGTTGCAGTACACCGCGGCACAGCCGGCGAGCAGGTCGACCTTGGCGGCGAGCTTGCCTTCGTGGCCGTCCATTGCGGTGTCGCGGTCGGTGAATTCGGCCACTTCGACCAGGCGCGCGTCGCCGTCGGACAGCTCATAGATCGCAAAGGATTCCGCAGCGCCGAAGTGCTGGTCGACCTGGCGGCGGTCGCTGCTGGCGAAGGCGATTTTCACGCGCATGCTCGGCTCCTCAGTGAGTAGGACCAGGCGCAGATGACGCATGGCTGGCCTCCGCGGGCGGGTTGTAAATGGAGTGATAAGCGGGAATCTCGTGGTGGCCGTTGCTCACCAGGAGGTTGGCAAGATCGAACAGCGTCTGCCGGGTGCCGCGATAGCCGACCCACAGCCGCTGGTAGCCGCCGATCAGGTCGTATTGCGGAAAGCCCGCGCGCAGCAGCGGCACGCCCAGACGGTGTGCCGTTTCCACCGCGTGCGAATTGCTGATCACCAGGTTGACGCCGTGTTCGCGCGCCGCGAGTTCCAGGTCTTCGAGGTCGCCCAGCTTGACCTCGGCGGCGGGCACGTCGAGCAGCACCGGCGCGCGTGACGGCGCCACCGCAGCGCTGACTTCGCAGCCCATGTCGGCGACCAGGCGCGCGAAGCCGTACAGCAGGTCGGGGTCGCCGGCGATGGCGACGCGGGCGAAGCCGAGCATGAAGTGGGTGTCGACCATCGCGTCCTGCAACTGCGCGCGCTGGCGTTCGAGTTTTTCCGGCACCGGCTGGCCGGAGATCTGGGCCAATGCGTGGACGAAGGCGTCGACCGCTTCCAGCCCCATCAGGGTGTCGAAGCGGAAGTCGGGCACGCGCGTGCGTTCGCGCAGCAGATCGGCGGCGTCGTCGAGCGATCGGCCGATGACCAGCGTCGCCACCGATTCGCCCATGCTGACGATCTCCGACACCGGCGTGCCGCCGGTGGTGACCGGGCTCGACTCGGCGTCGGTGAGGTGGCCGTCGAGCGAATCGGCGATGTCCGGCAGCACCACCGGGCGCAGGCCGAAGCCCTCGACCAGGTCCTTGATGTGCTCGATGTCGCCCGGCGTCAAGAGCGAACCGGCCAGCACGTTCACCTGTTTGTGGCGCTTACCGACGCTGCTGCCTTGCGGCACCAGCACGTCGATCATCGCTTTCACCGCCAGCGCGTAGCCGCTCTCCAGGCAACCGCTGAAATCCGGCGTGACCACAGGAACCACGGGGATGTCGGCGTATTCGGGGCAGGCGCTGTGGAACTGCTTGGCGAGGCGATGGATGTCGGCGCCCTGGGTTTCGGAGAGGCCCGTGGTCGGCAGGCCGATCAGCGCGGGGCGGCTTTTCTCGGCAATCGCGCGCAGGCCATCGATCACGTTGTCGTCGGCGCCGAGCACCGTCGAGGTCTGGTCCATCGCGGTGGTCTGCAGAGGAATCGGCTCGCGGAAATGGCGCACGAAAAACACCTTGCCGAAGGCGGTACAGCCCTGCGAGCCGTGCATCATCGGGATCGCGCGGTTGACGCCGAGAAAGGCCAGCGACGCGCCGACCGGCTGGCTGACCTTCAGCGGGCTGACGGCGAGCGCCTTGTTGCGTTTGATGATGTCGGCCATGGCGAGCGATGCGAAACAGACAAGGATGTTGTCTACCTCGCAAATGGCGTGCCACAAAAAAGGCCTTTTATTTCATGGGATTGGATTGCCGGTTCTTGTCGCAAACCCGACAACGGGGCGCCGCACGGTTACAACGCTACGGACGCCGGGTCTTGCTCATGGCATCCACGGATTGAAGACGCGCGGGAAGGATTCAAAACCCTGGGCATTCCGCGTCACCATCGTGAGGCCATGGCATTGCGCCGTGGCCATGAGCAGGCCATCCATGACTGGCAGCGGCCTGCCGGCCAGTTCGGCCTGGGCGGAAAACTGGGCCCAGGTGCTGAGGGCGGCCGCATCCAGCGGCAGGATGCGGCCGGCAAAGCGTTGTTCCACCTTGCCCAGCCACGCAGTGAGCTTCTGGGCGCGGCGCGCGTCGCTGGTTCTGAGTTTGAGAATGCCTTTTTCGATCTCGCCCAGGCTGATGACGCTGATGAACAGGCTGGTTTCGTCCTGTTCGTCGAGCCAGCCGATGACCTTGGGGTCCGGGGTCTTTTTGATGTATTCGGATAGTGCGCAGGTATCGAGCAGCCAGCTCATAGTTCCACGTTCCGGCCGGTGTCGCGGTCACGGGAAAAATCCAGATCCTCGCCCGCGATATCCGGACGCAGCAAAGCGGTGGAGAGCTTGCCGCCGCGTCGGCGGGAAAGCCTGGCGTACTCTTCCGCCGAGACCACCACAGCGGTGGGCCGGCCGTGTACGGTGACCACCTGGGCTTCGCCACTGGCGGCCTGTTTGATGAGTTGGCTCAGGTTGTTCTTGGCTTCCTGCAATTGCCATTCGGTCTGCATGACGCACCCCCATAATTCTGGCTAGACTGGACAGAATTTAGCATGGGCATGGCGCCAGGGCAACGCCGCGGCACAACAGGCCGCAGCGTGAAAGCAGAATTCATGACAAGCAGAGCAGCTTTAATCCTTGCTACGCCAAATGGCCTTCATGGACTGTTGTTGGAATTTCCCAATAAGGGAATCATAATGTTTTCCCTTTCAGGGAATAACCGATCAATCCATGCGCATACTGGGCTTGCCCATTCTGGAGGAATTCAAGCGCAGCCATGCCGATACGCGGCGTCCACTGGATGCGTGGCGGCTTGAAGTCGAGTGCGCCAATTGGCAAACGACACAGGACATCAAGCAAAGCTACCGCAGCGCGGATTTTCTGGCCGGTAACCGGGTGATATTCAACATCAAGGGCAATACCTACCGGCTGGTGGTGAAGGTGCGGTACCAGAATGGGCTGGTGGTGGTGGAATGGATCGGCACCCACGCCGAATACAGCAAGAAACGGTTCTGACAAACACGCCCGCGCCTCGGGGAATCAGGGGCAGGAGAAACACATGAATATCAAGATCATCAAGAATGCCAAGGACTACGCGAACGCCATGGCGCGCCTGTCCGCGCTGATGACGCTCGACCCGGCGGCAGGCAGCGTCGAGGAGGACGAAATCGAACTGCTCGCCCTGGTCATTGCCGACTACGAGCGCAAGATTGTCCCGCCTCCCGAGCCGGATCCGGTCGAGGCCATCCTGTTTCGTATGGATCAGGCAGGCATCAGTCGCAAAGACCTGATCCCCTACATCGGTTCTGCTTCCAAGGTCTCGGAAGTCCTGTCACGCAAACGCCCGCTTTCCTTGGCCATGATCCGTCGCCTGCATGACGGACTGGGCATCCCGGCGGATATCTTGATCGGCGGCGACAAGCCACAAGCGCTTATGCACGCACCGGACATCGACTACACCCGCTTCCCGCTAAAGGAAATGTTGGCGCGCGGGTATTTTGGCGACTTCAAGGGCAACGCAGCCCGGCTCAAAGATTATGCCGAAGACCTGATGCGTGGATTCCTGAAAGAGTTGTCGCCCGCGCAGGCTCAGCCCGCGCTGCTCCGTGCGCCTCTGCATCAGCGCGGCGATCGGCAGGCTGACGGCGAAGCGCTCCTGGCATGGCGTCTGTGTGTGCTCAAGAAGGCGCGCGCCATAACACTGGCCCACGATTACGAGAAAGGCATCGTCACCCTCCGCTGGCTGAAAGACTTGGCCAAGCTCTCCGCCTTCAACGAGGGGCCGCGTCTGGCGCGGGAATATCTGGCCAACGCCGGCATCGCCCTGGTTATCGAACCCCACTTCAAGGGCACTTATCTGGACGGCGCCGCCATGCTCGATCAAGGCCGCCCGATTGTCGCGCTCACCCTGCGCCACGACCGGCTGGATAACTTCTGGTTCGCCCTGTTGCACGAATTGGCTCACGTAGGCAAACACCTGAACGATGCCCATCCCTTCTTTGCGGACGATCTGGACAGCCCGGGCGAGCAGGACAGAAAGGAAAAGGAAGCGGATGAAATGGCGACCCACGCCCTGATTCCACCCGACGTTTGGGCCAAGGCGGCTGTTCGGGAAAGCTTGTCGCAAAAAGACGTCCAAAACTTCGCACGTCAACTGGGCATCAGCCCGGCCATCGTTGCCGGGCATGTGCGGCATGAAACAAAGAATTACAGGCTACTTGCACGTATGCTTGGCCAAGGCGAACCCAGCCGCTGCCTCGCCTAAAAACTGGATTAAATTATGCTCATTACCCAACTCCGATCAGAGAGATATCACCGTAATGAGACAACACCTTGCGTGTCTTATTGCTGAAATTGAACCGCCATGGAGAACACCATGAAAAAAGATGTCATCGCCAAGCTGCATACGGCCTTCGAGTAAATCGTCAATATTCATCCCGAAACCGGGGGGGCTGGTTTGCGCGCGATCTTCAGCCCAACCTGGGTTACGCAAAATGGGAGAACTTTGCCAAGGTAATCGAGAAGGCCAAGACCGCCTGCATGACCTCTGGCCATGCCGTTGAAGACCATTTTCTTGACGTCAGGAAAATGGTTCTGCTGGGCTCCGGCGCGGAACGCGATATTGCGGGTAACAGGCTACCCAACCATCTCGATCCCTAAGGAAACGCTGAACAATTCAATATGGCCGTCATTGCGAGCGAAGCGAAGCAATCCAGCGTATTGATTAATCAGGCATTTCTGGATTGCCGCGTCGCTACGCTCCTCGCAATGACGAATTAATCAGCGCTTCCCTAACGCCCCTGACTTCGCCCACGGCGCCGGCTTCCTCACCGCAGCCCACACCGGGCTCTCGATCGTCAGCGCCAGCTGGCGCGCCAGTTCGGTCATGCCGGTGTAGCCGGCGTAGCCGAATTCGCGTTCCTGGTTGATGTCGAGGAAGGGGATGCGCGCCTTCAACGCGGTGTACATGTTGCGGCCGCCGGCGATGAGGATGTCGGCCTGGTATTCCTTGACGATGCCGATCAGCGCCTTGGGGCTGCCGTCGGTGATCATCTTGGTCTTCTCGCCCATCAGTTCGCGGATGCGCGCCTTGTCTTCCTCGGTCGACTTGCTGGTGCCGGTGGCGACCACGTCCATGCCGAGATCCTGCAGCGCCGAGACGATCGACCACGACTTCACGCCGCCGGTGTAGAGCAGCACGCGGCGGCCAGCGAGGCGCTGCCGCCACGGTTCCAGCGCTGAATCAATCTTGGCTTCCTCGCGCGCGATCATCGCCTCGACGCGTTCGCTCAATGCAGCGTCGCCGAGCAGGCGGGCGAATTCGCGGAAGGCGTGGCTGGTGTCGGTGACGCCGTAGAAGCTGCCTTCGAAGAAGGGCACGCCGTGGGTCGATTCCAGCTTGCGCGCGACGTTCAGCAGCGCCTTGGCGCACACCACCATGCTCGCTTCGGCACGGTGCATCGCCTGCACCTGGTGGAAGCGCGCGTCGCCCGACAGCGTGCAGAGGATGCGCAGGCCGAGTTCGTCGAACAGCGGCAGCACGTGCCAGAACTCGCCGGCGATGTTGTACTCGCCGATGAGATTGACGTCGTGCACGGTGACGCCGGGGCGCGCAGCTTCCGGCGGCACCGGGTCGGGGTCGCGGGTGCCGATCACGTGCTTGAACATGGCATCGCCGGCGATGCGGTTGCCGAGGTTCTTGGTGCCGTAGAAGCCGGCGCAGTCGACCGGCACCACCGGCACGCCGTAGCGCTGCGCAGCATCCTTGCACACCGCGTCGACGTCGTCGCCGACCAGCGCCGGCACGCAGGTGTTGTAGACGAACACCGCGGCGGGGTGATAGCTGTCGATGGCCTGCTTGATGGAATGGAACAGCCGTTTCTCGCTGCGCCCCATGATCACGTCCTGCTCGGTGAGGTCGGTGGTCATGCCGATCTTGTAGAGCGTGGGGCCGGAGGAGCGGGTGCCGCGGTTGTCCCAGCTCGACCCGGCGCAGGCGATCGGCCCGTGCACGATGTGGGCGACGTCGGCGATCGGCAGCAGCGCGATTTGCGCACCGTCGAACGAGCAGCCGCCGGCGGTCGCCCCCGGCTTGGGCTTGGCGCAGCCGGATTTCGACTTGGCGTTGTGTGCGCAGGCCGGTTCGTTCAGCAGTTCGGCGATGTCCTTGGCTTGCATGGTGCGCGCTCGGTAAAGGTCATGAGTGAACTATCGCAAGCGGCGTGCCAGGGGTATGTGCTTGATTTCAGGGGGAATCGTGCAGTGGCGGCGTGTAGCAAACCCTACACGGGCGCGCGCGGGTGAAGCGTGGGCGACAAACTTCGTTCACGCGCCGTAGGGCGACTGCATCCACGCCACCAACAGCGCGGCATCCTGCTCGCGCAGGTAGCGGTAGCCCGCGTCGAGGTCGGCCGCCAGCGCGGCGGCGAGGGCGCGCGGGGTGAGGCCGCCGGCCACCAGGTGGAAGTACCAGGCGCCGTGATAGCCGGCAGCGCGGTCGAATGCCTTCAGCTGCGCGGCCGAATCCGCCCCGCGCGCCTGCAGGTCCCAGGGAAAGGACTTGAGCTTCCTCGCATGCAGCGAAACCGGCGACGCGGAGAGCAGGGGATTGCGATAGCGGTCCTGGTGCTCGCGCAGGGCGACGATCCAGTGGTCGCAGAAATTGTGGTCCGTGCGCACCTGGCTCTGCGTCCACTCGCCGAAAAAGCGCACCAACGGGTGGACCTGTCCGACCGGTGACGGCAGCCTTGTGGCCACATGGTGCATGTCGGTCAGGCGGCGGAAGCGGTAGCGCGGCGGTGCCACTGGGTGGCCATCCAGCACGGCCGGGTGCAAGGGGTCGATCAGCTCCTGCAGGTCGGCGGGCGGCTCGTCGGCGAACAGGCGCCGGTCCATCACCTCGTGGAGTTCCTCGATCTCCAGTTGCAGGAAGTCCGCGGGCGCGGGGCCGCAGGGTGCGACGAAGTAGTGGGTGCGTCCGCTGAGACGGGTGGCGATGAGCGCCTCGCCGCCGTGCCGCTCGAATAACGCCTCCAGGTCGCCGCTGCAGGCAGCCAGTTGCGTCTCGGCCCAGACTTCCAGGCTGTCGGCGACGCGTTCGCCGCTCGCCAGCACGACGCCGCCCGGGCGGTACCATCCCCCGCGGCTGAGCGCGAAGCGGAAGGGCTGGCCGGGCAGCGCGCGCGCGGCCATTTGCAAAAGGCCGCTGTGATGGGGGCGCGGCGGCGCGGCCTCGAGTTCGGCGGCGAGCCGTTGCAGGGCGTGGTCGTCGAGGTGAGCGTTCATGGCGTGTCCTGATCCATCCGGGTTGTGTTGAGACGTGCGTGCACCTGTTCGCGCACGTCGCGGTCCTCATCGTCGGCGAGGGTGCGAATCGCGTCGAGCGGCGCGCGCTCGACCGCGCCGAGGCGCACGCGCCAGTCCGGGTCGGCAAGCATGCGCGCGGCGTCTTCGGGCAGCATGCGCACGGCGGCGATGGCGCGCACGTCCGGGTCTTCGTCGTGCGCCATTTTCGCCAGGACGAACGACGGCAGCCGGCGCGCCACTTCCTTGCGCACCTCGCGGTCCTCGTCGTTCACCAGCCGTACCAGGCTGCCGTGCGGGATGCGCTGCGCCACGTGCTGGCGCACCAGGTAGTCGGGGTCGTTGAGCATCGCGTGCAGGCGATCGGCGGGCAGCCGGCTGGCCACCGTGATGCGCACCTCGCGGTCGTCGTCGCCGATGAAGGCGGCGAGCTCCTCGGGCGGCAGGCGGGTGACCACGGCGCGGCGCACCGCCTCGTCGCGGTCGTGGGCGAGCGTGCGCACCGCCTCGACCGGTGCGTAGCGCACGGCAATGGCGCGCCGCTCCCAGAACGCGTCCTGCAGGCAGGCCACGGCGAATTCCGGATTCAGGCGCAGGAAGCGCTCGATCTGCCGCCCGCTGCGGGCGACCAGACAGCGGTCGCCCGGCTCGCAGCGGCCGGCCGCGCGCAGCGTGTCGCGATGCGGGCACGCCAAGCAGTCCGCGCGCGGCGTTTCGGCGCGGGCGAGAGTAGGGAAGCGGGGCGTTGCTGCCATCGGCTCAATTCGGCTGCGCTGGGCGCCGCAGGTGGGCTGCGAGCGCTGCGTCCATGGTTGTCAGATGCAGGTCGAACCAAGGTGCCAGGCCGTCCTTCACGTAGGCGCGCGCCAGTGCGACGCGTCCGCGGCGGATCGACAGGTTGAGCTGCATCAGTTCGCCGAGCACCCGGTGATGATCGCCCTCGTGCTCGGCGAGGCCCGGGTAGCGGCTGCTCCGCATCAATCCGCCCTCTTCGGCAACGTGCATCTTGAACAGCGCCAGCAGCGCCTGGAAACGCGAGGCGAAGGTGGCGCTGTCGGCACGGACCACGCCGGCGATCAGCTCCGCGAGCGCCTGGTGCGTCGCATCGATGTCGGTCTCCACCACGCACCCGGCGAAGAGAGCGACCGGCATCACGCCGCAGCGGCGACGCCGCCGTGCTGCCAGGCCTCGGCCGCCGCCAGGAAGTCGGCGACGTCCGCGTCCACCCATTCGAATCCGCGCTTGGCGAGAAAGCGCTTTTCCTTGTCGGTGGCGTTGGGAATCAGCGCCCAGCCGGCCGGCTCGCCGGCGCCGAACGCGATGTCGCTCATAACCATGCGCTCGGTGTCGCGCGTCAGGCGCAGGCCGAGCAGCAGGTACTGGCGGCCCTGGCGCATGCGCTTGACGAAGGACGGGATCGCGAAGCCGCCCATCAGCTCGGTGACGTAGTCGACGAAGTCGGCATCGGAGGCGATGTAGTCCGACACCGGCAGCGGCGTGCCGAGCGGCTTGAACAGCACCGGCAGGCTGGTGTCGACCGCTTCCTGCTCGACCGGCGTGTAGGTCGCGCCGTCGTAGTGGTAGAGGCGGAAGCGATAGGCCGTGCCGCCGATGCGCGCCATGCCGACGATGAGGGTGTGCGGCGTGTCGGCATACGCCTTCTGCAGCAGGGTGTCGCGGTTGCTGTCGACCACGTAGGGCAGGCGCTTGCCGGCCAGCCAGCTGTGCAGCGCCGAGCCGCTCCACGCGGTGTCGCGGTAGACCGCGTCGAGCTGGCGCGTCAAGGCCGAACGGCCGCGCTTCAGTTCCACGTTCATCGCCGCGCGCGAAAACTCGTACATCAGCTTGGGCGCCATCGGCCGCCCTTCGTTGATCGCGAGGATCAGGCTGTCGCTGTCGGCGGGGATGGG
>JAUYCF010000096.1 GCA_030692355.1 Thiobacillus sp. | reverse complement strand
GCCTCCAGCCGCATCGGGCCTTCGCCCTCGAAGCTGGCATGGGTGCACGCGCCGCACAGCGACGCGGCGGCATCGAACAGGCGTCCGGCCGATGAACTGGCCGGACTGTTGAGGCCTTGCGCCCACGCCCGCCGCAGCGGTTCCGGCGCAAACGGCGCGACCTGGCCGCTCTCCCACAGCAGCGCCGCCGCGGCGCGCCAGGGTTCGCGCCCGGCCTTGTCGCCGCCGGGCAGGCGGAACGGCCGCAACGAGGCGGCGCGCTGCCAGCGGCCGGGCGCGCCGGTGAAGGCTTCGCCCCCCCACAGGGTCCGGTCCTCGCCGAGGCCGACGCCGTCCCAGGTGAATACGATCCATGCTTCGATATCCGGAAATTCCCACGCCAGCGCCGAGGCGTGGGCGTGGTGATGCCAGACCTCGAACAGGGGCAGCCCGCTGTCGCGGGCGTAGCGGCGGGTGCCGTAGCCGGGATGGCGGTCGACCAGCAATTTTGTCGCCCGCACCCGGTACAGCCGCTGCAGGTCGGCGGCGACCTGGGCCAGGGTGTCGAGGCTGCGCGGCGTGTCGAGTTCGCCGATGTGCGGCGAGACGACGGCGCGCCTGCCCCAGGCGAGGCAGAGCGTGTTCTTCATGTGGCTGCCGAGCGCCAGCACGGGTTCGGCAAGCGGCGCGGAAAGTTCGAGTTCCAGCGGCGCGCGGCCGCGCCCCAGGCGCAGCGGCCGCGGCAGGCCGGCGATGACGCGATACACCGGATCGTCGGCCGGGCGCACGATGGGACGGTCGTGGTGCAGGAAGGCGTCGGCGATGTGGGCGAGGCGGGCCTGCGCTTCGCGGTTTTCGGTCAGCACCGGCTCGCCGGAAAGGTTGCCCGAGGTGGCGACCAGCGGCCCGCCGAAGCCGTTCAGCAGCAGGTCGTGCAGCGGCGAGTAGGGCAGCAGGCAGCCGATTTCCGCGAGGCCGGGGGCGATATGTTCGGACAGCCTGGAATCGGCGCGCTTCGGCAGCAGCACGATGGGGCGTTCGGAGGATGCAAGGAAGCCATCCAATGATGGCGTCGTGTGCACCGCGCAGTGCAGTGCTGCGAGGTCGCGGAACATCACGGCCAGCGGCTTGGCCGGCCTTGGCTTCCTGGCGCGCAGCGCGGCGACGGCCTCGTCGTTGGCGGCGTCGCACAGCAGATGATAGCCGCCGACGCCCTTCACCGCGACGATCTTTCCGCTGCGCAAGGCGGCGACGGCAGCGGCCAGCGCGGCTTCATCGCCGTCGTGGATTTCTTCGCCCGAGACGAATTGCAGGTGCGGCCCGCACACCGGGCAGGCGATCGGCTCGGCGTGGAAGCGACGGTCGAGCGGGTTTTCGTATTCGCGCCGGCAGTCCGGGCACAGCGCGAAGTCGCGCATGGCCGTGTTGGGACGGTCGTAGGGCAAGGCGGTGATCAGGGTGTAGCGCGGGCCGCACTGGGTGCAGTTGATGAAGGGGTAGCGGTGGCGGCGGTCGGCCGGGTCGTGCAGTTCGGCCAGGCAGTCGGCGCAGACGAAGCCGTCAGGGGGCAGGTGAATGTCGGCAGAATTGGCTGACTGACTGTCGAGGATGGAGAAATCCTGAGTCTGTTCGGCTGCACAGTCGGTAATGTGAAGCGGGCCGGGGGCGGACAGCGGCGGCGCCTCGGCGAGCAGCGCGTCGCTGAAGCGCTGGAGTTGCGCTGGCCTGCCTTCGGCGTGGATTTCCACCGCGCCGTTGACGTTGCGCACCCAGCCGGTGATCTGATGCTGATGCGCGAGGCGGTAGACGAAGGGCCGGAAGCCCACGCCCTGCACCCGGCCGCCGATGGTAATGAATTGAGCGACGTGCTCAGGCATCGACGGCTACGCGCACGCCGCCCGCCCACCAGATGCGGCAGGCGCCTTCGTCCGACACCATGCAGGGGCCGACCGGGTTTCTGGGCGTGCAGGCCTTGCCATAGATGCGGCACTGGTTGGGGTAGATCTTGCCCAGCACCACCTGCGCGCAATCGCAGCCGGGCGGCATTTCGCCGGCGCGGCGGCGGCCGGGTTCGGCATGATCGGGGAACAGCGGACGCGCGTCGTGTTTTGCGAACGCGGGTTTGAGCGCGTAGCCCGAGTTCGGGATGACGCCGATGCCGCGCCAGTTGGCGTCGACGATATCCAGCGTGCCGGCAAGCAGGCGGCGCGCGGTGGAATTGCCGCCCGGATGCGCGACTTCGCGGTAGCAGTTGTCGAGGAAGCGCTCGCCGCTTTTCAGCTGGCGCAGCACCGAATAGAACGACGCCAGCAGCGACTCCGGCGCGAAGCCGGCGACCGCCGCCGGAATGTCGTGCTGCTCGACGACGAAGCGCCATTCCTCCGGCCCCATCACGGTGGAGACATGGCCGGGCGCGACCAGCGCATCGAAGCCCGGGGTCCCGGAATCGAGCAGCATCGCCACCGCCGGCCAGGTCAGGCGGCCGGACAGCAGGATGGACAGATTGTCCGGGATGCCTTCCGCCAGCATCGCCGCCGTCGGCGCGGTGGTGGTCTCGAAGCCGGCGGCGAAGAACACCACGGGACGATCGGGATTGTCCAGCGCGATCCTGCGCGTATCGAGCGGGCTGGCGATCGGCCGCACGTCGGCGCCGGCGGCCTGCGCCTCGGCCAGCGTGCGGATCTCGCCTTTTTTGACGTTGACCGGCACCCGCAGCATGTCGCCGTAGGCGACCAGGATGACCTTGTCCTGCAGCGCGAGCTGCATCGCCTGGTAGACGTCTTCCTCCGGACACACGCACACCGGGCAGCCGGGGCCGGGCACCAGCTCGACCCAGGCCGGCAGCGCGCCGCGCAGGCCGGCGTGGGTGATCGAGCGCTCGTGGCCGCCGCACACGTTCATGATCTTGACCGTGCGGTCGAAGTCGAGGGCGTGGATTTTTTCCAGCCAGGCGCGGGCGTCGTTCATCGCGCGGTGGCGCTGTGGAGTTTCTGCCCGTCGCCCTGGATCGCCGGGCGGCGCGACTGGCCGACGGCGACCCGCGCGCGCTGCGCGGCAAGCTGTTCGCGCAGCCAGGCGTACCAGGCCTCCATGCCCTGTTCCCTGCGCGCCGACAGCCGCATCACCGGCGCCGGATTGGCGAGGTTGCGCAGGTGCGCCTCGGCCTTGTCGCAATCGAAGTCGTCGAGCACGGCCAGGAGGTCGGTCTTGGTCAGGAGCATGGCGTCGGCGGCGCGGAACATCACCGGGTATTTCGCTGGCTTGTCGTCGCCCTCGGTGACCGAGAGCAGGGTGACGTTGAGGTGCTGGCCGAGGTCGAAGCTGGCCGGACACACCAGGTTGCCGACGTTCTCGATGAACAGGATATCGACGCCGTCGAGCGTCATGTGATGCAGCGCATCGTGCACCAGGTGGGCGTCGAGATGGCAGGCGGTGCCGGTGACGATCTGGTGCGCCTGCACCCCCTTGGCGCGGATGCGCTCGGCGTCGTTCTCGGTTTCCAGGTCGCCCTCGATCACGGCGCAGGTGAATTCGTTTTTCAGCGCGACGAGCGTCGCTTCGAGCAGCGCGGTCTTGCCGGAACCCGGCGAGGACATCAGGTTGATCGCGAGGATGCCGCGGCGGTCGAAGTGCTCGCGGTTGTGCGCGGCCTGGTCGTCGTTTTTCGCCAACAGGCCTTTCAGCACGGAGACCGCCGTTGCGCCCCTGGCGACGGGCTTGAACGCGAGGTGCTGGTTGCCGGGGGTGAGGTTGCAGCCGCAGGTGTCACACATGTCTAGGGACTAGGAGTTAGGAGTTAGGAGTTAGGAGTTAGGAAATAGGGGCTAGGGGCTAGGGTGGGAACGGTTTCGAGTTCTACGCTTTCGAGCAGGAGTTCGTCGCCGGAGAGTATCTGGGTGTGCCAGTCGCCGCAGGCGCCGCAGACCAGGCGGTTCATCGCGGCTTCGGTATCCAAGCCGCAGGTCTGGCAGTGCACCTGGATCGGTGCGTGGGTGAATTCGAGTTGGGCGTGTTCCATGCGGCTGCCGGCTGCTGCCAGCGGAAAAGCCGTGGCCAGCAGTTCGGGCACCACGCCGGCGAGCGGGCCGATGCGCACGCGGATCAGGCTCGCCTGCGCCGCGTTGTGCTGATCGATCACGGCGTCCACCTGTTCGACCAGCGCCTGGGCGACCGACAGTTCATGCACCGCCTTCCTCCAGGATCCGGTCGAGCAGCTCCCAGGTAGTGCGGGCGTCGGCCTCGGCAATTTTCTGGATGGCATAGCCGACGTGCACCATGACGAAGTCGCCGACCGCGGGCGGTTCGTCCTGCATCATGAACAGGCTGACGTCGCGCCACACGCCCTTGGCCTGGCAGCGGGCGGTGAAGCCTTCGATCGATTCGATCTGCATGGGAATGGCAAGACACATAAGCGGCAATCAGAACCTACACTTGAATCAGTATATGTGATTTGCCGCCACGGCGCCTGCGCCGGGAATGTTACAAAATAATTACGAATAATCAGACGCTTAAGCAATTTTCCCGGTTGTTATTCGACTACTGTGCTGCTAGGTTGAAACCATGAAAACGCTCGTGCTCGGCATCGGCAACACCCTGCTCACCGACGAGGGCGTGGGCATTCATGTGCTGCAGGCACTGGCACCCGAGCTGGCGAATTGGCCCGACGTAACCCTGCTCGATGGCGGCACTTTGTCGTTCACCCTGGCGGGGCCGATCGAGGAAGCCGATGCGCTGATCGTCGTCGATGCCGCCAACATCAAGTCGGAACCGGGCGAGTGGGCGCTGCTGAAGGGGGACGCGATGGACGCATTTCTGATGGGCAATCGCAAGTCCACGGTGCACGAAGTGGGGCTGACCGACCTGCGTGCCATCGCCATGCTGGCCGGGCACTGGCCGGAAAAGCGGGCGATGCTGGCGATCCGGCCCGATGTCGTCGACTGGGGCGAATTCCCCACCCCGGCGGTTGCCGCGGCCATCCCCCCCGCCTGCGCGGCAATCGTCGAACAAATCCGGGAATGGCAGCATGACGCTTGACGTCATCCCCATCCACGTCGTCCCGCGCCATGCCGGTGCGGCGCTGCCGGGCGAACCCGGCCTCTCCGGCAATGCGCCGCCGCTGCTGCGCGAACTGGCCGAGCAGGTGCGCCACTTGCTGGAGACCGGCGAGCCTTCCGCCATCGACCTTTCGGCGCTGCCGCTGACGCCCGCCGACCTCGACTGGCTGCGCGAAAAGCTCGGCAGCGGCGAGATTGCCGTCACCCTGCAGGCCAACGGCGAATCCACGCTGGACGAGACCGCCTGCGCCGGGGTCTGGTGGGTGACGCATCGCAACGAGCAGGGCGCGGTGGCCTCGCAGTTCATCGAGGTGGCGTTCGTGCCCGAACTGGTGAAGGCACATCCAGCGGATGTGGCGATCGGCCGGGAAAGGCTTGAGTTCATGGTTTCAGAGAACCACTGATTAATTTGTCATTGCGAGCGCAGCGCGGCAATCCAGAAATGCCCGCTTAATCAAATACGCTGGATTGCTTCGCTGCGTTTATGCCCTCTGGGTGCTCGCAATGACAGCCATATCGAATTATTCAGCGCTTCCCTAAGCTGATCTGAGTAGCAGCGTTTTCGAGGCAGTAGGGTTTTACGTCAGGAGGCACGCATCATGCAGGGTCCGTTGATCGACACACTCGCGCGGCAGGGCGTCAGCCGCCGCACCTTCCTCAAGTACTGCGCGACGCTGGCCTCGATGATGGCCTTGCCGCCCGCGGCCGGGCTTGCCATGGCGGAGGCGATGGCGGCGGCGCGGCGGCCGTCGGTGATCTGGCTGCCGTTCCAGGAATGCACCGGCTGCACCGAGTCGATCACGCGTTCGCACTCGCCGACGCTGGAGGGCATGATCTTCGACATGATCTCGCTCGACTACCAGGAGACGCTGATGGCCGCGGCCGGCCACCAGGCCGAGGAAGCCCTGCATGCCGCGATGAAGGCGAACCACGGCAAGTACCTGCTGATCGTCGACGGCTCGATACCGCTTGGACAGGACGGCGCCTACTCCTGCATCGGCGGCCGTTCCAACCTGGAAATCCTGAAAGAAGCGGCGCAGGGCGCGGCGGCCATCATTGCCGTGGGTACCTGCGCAGCCTACGGCGGCATCCCGAAAGCCAGGCCGAACCCGACCGGCGCGGTGTCGGTATCAGACATCGTCAAGGACAAGCCCATCGTCAACATTCCCGGCTGCCCGCCGGTCCCGGTGGTGATGACCGGGGTGCTGGCGCATTACCTCACCTTCGGCAGCCTGCCGGATCTCGACGACAAGGGACGGCCCCGCGCCTTCTTCGGCGAAACCATCCACGACCGCTGCTACCGCCGCCCGTTCTACGACCAGGGCAAGTTCGCCAAGACCTTCGACGACAAGGGCGCGCGCCGGGGCTGGTGCCTGTTCGAGCTCGGCTGCAAGGGGCCGGTGACCCACAACGCCTGCGCCACGGCGAAGTGGAACGGCGGCACGTCCTGGCCGGTGGAATCCGGGCACGGCTGCCTCGGCTGTTCCGAGCCCGACTTCTGGGACGCCGGCGATTTCTACAAGGCGCTGTCGATGCCGGCCCATCCGCCCACCTCCGTCGTTGCCGCCCCCGTGGCCGGCGCGACCGCGGGGGCTGCGGCCGGCTTCGCCAACCGCGCCAAAAAAAATGCCGCCAGGAAGGCGCGTCAACCGATCACCGTGGCCGACCTGGAGAAATAAGCATGAACGAACTGCAATTTCTGACCTGGGTGCGCGGCCCCGGCCTCGACATCGCCGTCGGCATCTTCCTGCTGGGGACGGTGTGGCGCCTGTTCGAGATCTATACGCTGGGCCGCGGGAAGGATCTCGCCGCACCGCGCCGCGCCGCCGGCGCCTCCGGCCTGCATACCGTGTTCCGCCGCTCGCTGCCGCCGCCCGGCATGCTGAAGCGTTCGCCGGTGAGCTACATCGGCGGCTACATCTTCCACATCGGGCTGGCGGTCATCGTGTTCCTCGGCGCACCGCACATCATGCTGATCGCCAATCTCACCGGCCTGTCGTGGCCCGGGCTGCCTGCACAGATCATCGGCCTGGCAACGGTGATGACGATGGCGGCGATGCTGGCGATGCTGGTCGACCGCATCAACAAGCCGGCCAAGCGCTTTCTTTCCACCTTCGAGGACTGGTTCACCTGGGCGGTGACCTTCCTGCCGGTGCTGACCGGCTGGATGGCGGTGCAGCATCTGCTGCTGCCCTACACCACGATGCTGGCGCTGCACATCCTCTCGGTGGAAATCCTGCTCATCGTGCTGCCCTTCACCAAGCTGTTCCACGTCTTCACCCTGTTCGGCTCGCGCTGGTACAACGGCAGTGCGAACGCGCGCAAGGGGGTGCCGGTATGAGAACCCATCTGACGCCATGGAACCCTGTAGGGTGCGCTGCGCGCACCGATCCATGCCCATTGGTGCGCGCAGCGCACCCTACGCTTGCTTGTGACAAGGGGGTACCGGTATGAGCGCCTCGCTGGACAAAGTCTCCCAGACCCTCAAGGGGGTCATCGACGCGCCCATCGCCAGCTATTTCGAAAGCTGCGTGCACTGCGGCCTGTGCGCCGAGGCCTGCCTGTTCTATACGGAAACCGGCGATCCCAAATACACGCCGATCCACAAGCTGGAGCCGCTGCGCCGCGTCTACGAGCAGGAATTCACGCTGCTCGGGCGGCTGAAGAAGCTGGTCGGCCTGTCCCGGCCGATCACCGACGACGAACTCGACCAGTGGCAGGAACTGGTCTACGACAGCTGCACGCTGTGCGGGCGCTGTTCCCTGGTCTGTCCGGTGGGCAATGACATCGTCTACATGGTGCGCAAGTTCCGTGAGGGCATGGCGGTGTCCGGCCACGTGCCGGACGGCATCCGCAGCGCCACCAAACGCACGGTGGAAATCGGCGGGCCGATGGGGCTGAAGTGGCCGGCCGTTGCCAATGTGCTGAGGAAGGCCGGAGAAGCGACGGGGGTGACGATCCCGGTCGACCAGGAAGGCGCCGACTACCTGGTGCTGCTGTCGTCGATGGAGATCGTCAACTACCCGGAGTACATCGAGGCGCTGGCCAGGATATTCAACAAGGCGGGGATCAGTTTCACCGTCGCGTCGGACGCCTTCGAGGCGACCAACGCCGGCATCCAGATCGGCAGCTCGGATCTGGCGAAAGTGATCGTCTCGCGCATCGTCGATGCCGCCGAGCGGCTGAAGGTGAAGTACGTGCTGTCGCCCGAATGCGGCCACGCCTACATGGCGATCCGCTGGGAAGGGCCCAACCTGATCGGCCGTCCGTTCGGCTTCGAGGTGGTGCATGTGCTGGAACTGCTCGACGAGCTGCGCCAGAAGGGCGTGCTGAAGATGAAGGACACGTTCAAGGATCCGCTCATCCTGCACGACCCCTGCCAGATCGTTCGTCGCGGCGGCGTGCTGCAGGCGCCCGATGCGCTGATCCGCCAGGTGGCGGAGAACTACATCCCGATCGCCGACCAGCAGAAATGGAACTGGTGCTGCGGAGGCGGCGGCGGCGCGTCGGCGATCCATACCGAAGAAGCCGAAGCGCTGCGCGCCAGGGTCTTCCAGATCAAGAAACGGCAGATCGAGGAGGCGGGGGTCGGCACCATGGTCACGTTCTGCGCCAACTGCCGCATCGTGATGGAGGAAGGTCTCGACCATTACGAGATGAACACCAAGCTGCTCGGCCTGACCGAACTGCTGGCGGAACACCTGGAGGATTGAGTAGATGAGCACCGCACAACGCATCGTCGTCGACCCCATCACCCGCATCGAGGGGCACCTGCGCATCGAGGCCGAAACCGACGCCGACGGCAGGATCACCAAGGCCTATTCCGCCGGCACCATGGTGCGCGGCATCGAAATCATCCTGCGCGGGCGCGACCCGCGCGACGCCTGGGCCTTCGCCCAGCGCATCTGCGGCGTCTGCACCCTGGTGCACGGCATCGCCTCGGTGCGTGCGGTGGAGGACGCCCTGCACCGCGCCATTCCCGGCTACAGCATTCCGCCCAACGCCGAACTGATCCGCAACCTGATGATCGCGGCGCAGCATGTGCACGACCACGTCATGCATTTCTACCACCTGCACGCGCTCGACTGGGTCGACGTGTTGTCGGCGCTGAAGGCCGATCCCAAGGCCACCTCGGCGCTGGCGCAGAGCCTGTCCGGCTACCCCAGGTCGTCGCCCGGCTACTTCGCCGACGTGCAGAAAAAGGTGAAGACCTTCGTCGAGCAGGGCCAGCTCGGCATTTTCGCCAACGCCTACTGGGGTCATCCCGCCTACAAGCTGCCGCCGGAAGCCAACCTGATGGCGCTGGCACATTACCTCGATGCGCTCGCCTGGCAGCGCGACGTGGTCAAGCTGCACGCCATCTTCGGCGGCAAGAACCCGCACCCCAACCTGGTGGTGGGCGGCGTGCCCTCGGCCATATCGGCGCAGACCGGCGCCGGCCGGGGCAAGGGGCCGCACTATCGCGGCGGCCAGGACGCCACCGCGCTCAACCTGGTGGGGCTGCAGACGGTGCAGAATGTCATCAAGCAAATGCGCGAGTTCGTCGACCAGGTCTATCTGCCGGACACCCTGGCGATTGCCGGTTTCTACAAGGACTGGGCGGGACGCGGCGAAGGGCTGGGCAACTTCCTGTCGTTCGGCGACCTGCCCTCGAAAGGCTTCTGGGACACCGACTCCTATCTCATCCCGCGCGGCGTCATCCTCAACCGCGATTTGACCAAAATTCACCCCATCGATCTTGATGCCGACAACGAAATCCAGGAATTCGTCAGCCACGCCTGGTACAAGTACAGCCAGGGCGACGAAGGCGGCCTGCATCCGTTCAAGGGCGAGACCGAACTCAACTACACCGGGCCGAAACCGCCCTACCAGCATCTGGACGTGGAGAAAAAATACTCCTGGATGAAGTCGCCGCGCTGGCAGGGCCGCCCGATGGAAGTCGGCCCGCTCGCCCGCGTGCTGATGCTGTATGCCGGCGGCAATGCCCAGGCCAGGGAACTGGTGGACGCCACGCTGAAAACGCTCGGCCTACCGGTCGCCGCGCTGTTCTCCACCCTCGGCCGCACCGCCGCGCGCGCGCTGGAATCGAAGATCATCGCCGACGCCATGCAGGGCTGGTTCGACCAGCTGATGGCCAACATCAAGGCCGGCGACGTCCGCACCTTCAACGACCGCTACTGGGATCCGTCCACCTGGCCCAAGCACATGCAGGGCGTCGGCCTGACGGAGGCGCCGCGCGGAGGCCTGTCCCACTGGATCGTCATCGACGACGGCAGAATCAGCAACTACCAGGCGGTGGTGCCCAGCACCTGGAACGCCGGCCCGCGCGACACCCTGGGCCAGCCGGGCGCCTACGAGGCGGCGCTGCAGGACAACCACGTCATGCACGACCCGAAGCAGCCGATCGAGATCCTGCGCACCATCCATTCCTTCGATCCGTGCATCGCCTGCGCGGTGCACGTCACCGACCCGGACGGCGAGGAACTGGTGCAGGTGAAAATCAAGTAGGCTGAAACATGGACGATTTGCGATGCGTAGGGTGCACTCCGTGCACCTTCAACATTCCGGTGCACGGAGTGCACCCTACCGGATAATTGCCTGGATTTTTTGGATAGCGGAGAACACACCATGAACCCGACGAACCCTTCACGCACGCTTGCCCTGGCCGCCCTCTGCCTGTTCGCCGGCACGGCATCCGCGCACACGGGCGACCACACGACAACCGGTTTCGCCGGCGGCCTGGCGCATCCCCTGCTGGGGCTGGATCACCTGCTCGCCATGATCGCGGTCGGCCTGTGGGCCGCGCAGCAGGGCGGGCGGGTGCTGTGGGCGGTGCCCGCGGCCTTTGTCGCGGCGATGGGGCTGGGCGGCCTGCTGGCCTGGTCGGGCGGGGTGCTGCCGCATGTCGAAACCGCCCTCGCGCTGTCGGTGCTGGCGCTGGGCCTCTTGATCGCCACGCAGCGCCGCTGGGCGGTGGCGGCCGGCATGGCCATCGCTGCGGCGTTCGCGCTCGTCCACGGCTACGCCCACGGGCTGGAAATGCCGCTGGCCGCGTCGCCTGCGCGCTATGCCATGGGTTTCATGCTGGCCACGGTTTGCCTGCATGGCGTGGGAATCGCCGGCCGCCTGATCGGCCGCCGCGCGATGCAGGCGGCGGGAGCCGGCATCGCCGTCGGCGGCCTGGCGCTGGTCCTGGGTGTGTGATCCGGGACGGCGCTAAATCAATCCGCCGCTCAGACCAGCACGTGGCGCGTCTCCGCAAAATAGCGGTACATCCGCTGCTCGATACGCGGGTCGATCATGATCCCGGGGCGGTTGCCGTTCGGGCAGGCGAGCCGTGGCGTCGTTCCGAACAGGCGGCAAATCAGGGGGCGCTCGGCGTAAGCCCGGCAACCCTGCTCACCCAGGTGCGGGCAGCTTAGTTCGTCGAGCGCAGCCGCATGCTCCGCGTCGCTTTTGACGGGGAGCCTCGCCATTTCCTCGCCCGAGGCGGTCACCGGCCCGCAGCAATCGTGACATCCGGGTTCGCAGTCGAACGCCGGGATGTGTCGCCGGAAAAAACGGATTTTACGGCTGTTGGGGGTCATGGGCTTCCCGGCGCGGTTCCGCTGAACTTCGTTGTTGCACGCCTTGTGGTGAAATTCACTGCGGCGTTTTTCCGGACCTGGCGGCAGGCCCGCTCAGCCATTCGGGTAGATCGCGTGATCCTGCGTGTTCGATGATGTATTGGTGAATCAGCCTGCGGACCACCTGTGACGAGGTGAGGTCCTGCTCGGCGCAGATCTCCTCGAACAGCTGTTTTTTTTTCGGGTCGATCAGAAGCGTGATTCTGGCGGTACGATTTTCCATAAGAGGCCTTAACGGTGCAGCCATGTGCGCAAGATGTTAATTAGATTAGCATCAAAATAACATGTACCATCAAGGCTTATTTAACCCAGACTGTTCAGTAGGCAATTTATGGCGCGTAGGGTGCACTCTGTGCACCGATTGACGCCCGAAGGTGCACGTAGTGCACCCTACGCAAAGCATCTCGCCCTAATGAACAATCCGGATGTAAAGCTGCGGCGTACCGTCGGCCCAGGCCAGCTGGTATCCTCTCGCCAACTTCGCCGGCCCGAGGGAACTGGCCGCGAAGGCCGCGCCACTACCAAGAACAAGGAGTTCCAGAGTGCAGAAAACAGACGCGCAAAAAATACTGAAATTTCTGAAAGAACAGGGCGAACAGCTCGACACCGAGATCGCCGCGGCGACGCGAATTCCGCTGGCGGACGTGCGTCTTTATCTGGCGGAACTGTCGAAGAGCGGGGACATCATCATGTGCCACTCGACGCGCTATCTCAACGGCAAGAAAAGCGAAGGGATGCTATGCCGGGTGGCGGGATTTACGCCGACGGTCGGCCCCGGCAGGAAAGCCAAGGGCTAGTGTTGCGAACCGGGCTTGAAGGGGATCGCCTGCCAGTCCGACGGGCAGCTAGCCGATGGTGGCCTCGACGCTGTTCTTGTCGCCCTTGTTGTCGGCCCAGCTGACGGCCACCTTGTCACCGGCCTTGGGACCCTTGACCTTGAAACCAAGGTAGGGATTCTTGGAGATGCCGCCGCTCATTTCGGCGGC
>JAUYCF010000090.1 GCA_030692355.1 Thiobacillus sp. | reverse complement strand
GCCGCCGAAATGAGCGGCGGCATCTCCAAGAATCCCTACCTTGGTTTCAAGGTCAAGGGTCCCAAGGCCGGTGACAAGGTGGCCGTCAGCTGGGCCGACAACAAGGGCGACAAGAACAGCGTCGAGGCCACCATCGGCTAGGACGGGCGGCAACCGGGCGGGGCCCGACGCCCCGCTCCGCTTTATTCATCAGGTTTCTGGAGGATGACATGAAACAAACAATCATTATGAAACTGCTGACAGGGATGGCCGGCCTCGGCATTGCCCTGGGCGCAGTCAGCGCGCACGCTTCGCCCGAGAAGGATCGGCAGGAATTGATCAAGCACTACACGGACAAATATCCCGATATCAAGGTCGAGGATTACGTCTACGGCGCGCTGGCATTCGATGCCGACAGCAGGGCGCAGTACGACGCCATCATGGAATTCCCGCCTTATGATTCGGAAATCGACAAGGGCCGCAAGATGTGGGAAACCCCGTTCAAGAACGGCAAGACGTATGCGGGCTGCCTGCCCAACGGCGGCAAGCACATCGCCGGCAACTACCCCCTGTTCGACGAGGCCAAGGGCAAGGTTGTCACCTTGCACGATGCCATCAACGACTGCCGCACGGCGAACGGCGAGGAAGCGTTCAAGGTCGGCGACATGAAGACCATGGGCCTGCTCACCGCCTACATGCGCACCCTGTCGGACGGCATGCTGACGAACATCAAGGCTGAAACCCCCAGGGCAATGGCCGCGTACGAAGACGGCAAAAAAACCTTCTTCGGCCGCAAGGGCCAGCTCAACTTCGCCTGTGCAACCTGCCATGTGCAGAACGTCGGCAACCGTCTGCGTTCCGAACTGCTCTCGCCCGCCGTCGGCCATACCGTGCACTGGCCGGTGTTCCGCGGCGGCGACAACCTGTTCACGCTGCAGCGGCGTTACCAGGCCTGCTTCTCGCAGGTCCGTCATGTGCCGCCGCCACAGGGTGGCACCATGATGAACAACCTGGAGTACTTCCACTCCGCGCTGTCGAACGGCCTGCCGCTGAAAGCCTCGGTGTTCCGCAAGTAAACTCAGGCCGGATAGAATAAAGCCCGGGCAACCGGGCTTTTTTCTGTCCTGCTCGCGTGCAAAAAACCCGTGGGCATGAGCCGGAGCTACCATTTACGGACAATCCGCCAGTATCGACAATACTGAAAGAACATCACGCATCATTCATTTCCGAGGATAGCCCCATGCACATGAACCGTCGCGAGTTTCTGCAATTGCTGGCGGTCGCCGCCGCATCCGGGATGGCGCTTGACAGCAAGTCCGCCCTGGCCGGCAAGGCGCCCGCCAGCTTCTACGATGTGCCGCGCCATGGCAACGTCTCGTTCCTGCACTTCACCGACTGTCATGCGCAGCTGCTGCCGGTGTGGTTCCGCGAACCCAATGTCAACCTCGGCATCGGCGGCGCCTTCGGCAAGGCGCCGCACCTGGTCGGGCAAAACCTGCTGAAAAATTTTGGCATCAAGCCAGGCAGCGCCGAAGCCCACGCATTCACCTACCTCGACTTCACCGAGGCCGCCAGGGTCTACGGCAAGGTCGGCGGTTTCGCCCACCTGAAAACCCTGGTCGACAAGATGCGTGCGCAGCGCCCGGGCGCGCTGCTGCTGGATGGCGGCGACACCTGGCAGGGTTCGGCCACCTCGTTGTGGACCAATGCGCAGGACATGGTCGATGCCTGCATCCTGCTCGGCGTGGACACCATGACGTCGCACTGGGAAGCAATGTTCGGCGCCGACCGCTTCATGGAAATCGTCAACAACGATTTCAAGAAAGCCAATATTGATTTCATCGCACAGAACGTCGTCACCAACGACTTCGGCGACCAGGTGTTCAAGCCCTACGTCATGAAGGAAATGAACGGCGTAAAGCTCGCCATCATCGGCCAGGCCTTCCCCTACACCCCGATCGCCAATCCGCGCCACCATGTGCCGGACTGGAGCTTCGGCATCCGCGACGACGGCATGCAGAAATGGGTGGACGAAGCGCGCACCAAAGGCGCCAAAGTCGTGATCGTGCTCTCGCATAACGGCATGGACGTGGATCTCAAGATGGCCAGCCGCGTCACCGGCATCGACGCCATCTTCGGCGGCCACACGCACGACGGCGTGCCGCAGCCGGTGAAGGTCAAGAACGCCAGGGGCATCACGCTGGTAACCAATGCGGGTTCCAATGGCAAGTTCCTCGGCGTAATGGATTTCGATGTCCGCGGCGGCAAGGTGCAAAGCTACAAATACCGTCTGCTTCCGGTGTTCTCCAACCTGCTGGCGGCCGACCCGGCCATGGACGCGCATATCAGGAAAGTGCGCGCGCCCTACGAGGCCAGGCTTGACGAGAAACTCGCCGTCACCGACGACTTCCTGTACCGGCGCGGCAACTTCAACGGCACCTGGGACCAGTTGCTGGTCGATGCGCTGATGGAGATCAAGGGCGCGGACGCCGCTTTCTCGCCCGGCTTCCGCTGGGGCACCACGCTGTTGCCGGGCGAAGCCATCACCATGGAACGCCTGATGGACCAGACCGCGATCACCTACCCGCAGACCACGCTGAACGAGATGACCGGCGAAGCCATCAAGACCATCATGGAAGACGTCGCCGACAACCTGTTCAACACCGACCCGTACTACCAGCAGGGCGGCGACATGGTGCGTGTCGGCGGCATCGAGTACACCATCAACCCGACCATGAAAATCGGCCGGCGCATCAGCAGCATGACCATCAAGGGCAAGCCGGTCGATGCCGGCAAGACCTACAAGGTCGCCGGCTGGGCGCCGGTGGCTGAAGGCGCGCAGGGCGAGCCGGTGTGGGACGTCGTCGCCAGCTACCTGCGCGACAAGAAGGTGGTCAAGGGCTTGAAGCTGAACGAGCCGAAAATTATCGGGGTCGGCAAATCCAACCCGGGCATTGCGGACTACAAGGGCGGCGTGTCCTGATTCCGGCGCTCGGGAAAGTTAAAAAGGGGCGCGCGCGCCCCTTTTTTATATTCCCATAAAACGTCGGGCAGCGGCACATGGCGCCGTGCCCGGCTGCGGCGTTATTGCCGCCGTGCCCAGCGGCAACGCGCCGAACGGCGCCAAGCGACTGCCCGCCAAACCTCATCACGCCTGACGCACTGTCTCGTTAAAGCAACAGGCAAATTTTCATCTTTACAAAACATGCATCATCAATATATATTTGGATCTCGATAGCTGAGATTGGTGCAGGCAGGTGGCAGTGCGCACTGACAGGTGATTCGTACCCAACCCAAGCATACGAAAGGGACCCAACCAAAATGAGCTCGGCATTTACCAAATCAGCCGCCCGAAATATCTTCTACGGCGGCGCGGTGTTCTTCTTCCTCCTGTTGATTGCCCTTACGTTCGACACCATGGGCCAGCTACCCAAACGCGACAACCGCGAGAACCTGTCCGAATCGGTTATTCGCGGCAAGCACATCTGGGAAACGCGCAACTGCATCGGTTGCCACACGCTGATGGGCGAGGGCGCGTATTTCGCGCCGGAGCTCGTCAACGTGTACACGCGACGCGGCCCGGATTTCATCAAGGCATGGATCCAGGGCCAGCCGACCGGCGCCCCCGGACGGCGGCAGATGCCTAATTTCAATCTGACCGAGGAGCAGCTTGACGACATGGTTAACTTCTTCAAGTACACCTCCGAGATCAACACGGCCAACTGGCCGCCAAACATCGAGGGGTGAACATGACTTACATAAAATGCGTCAAGAGGAGAGCGTCATGAAATATCAATCACAGCTGGTCGCGAAGCCCTATTTCATCGCGGCAATCGGCCTTTTTCTCGGTCAGATCCTGTTCGGTCTGATCATGGGGCTGCAGTACGTCGTCGGGGATTTCCTGTTCCCTGAGATCCCGTTCAACGTCGCACGCATGGTGCACACCAACCTGCTGATCGTATGGCTGCTGTTCGGCTTCATGGGCGCCGCCTACTACCTGATCCCGGAAGAAGCGGAACGCGAGTTGCACAGCCCTAAACTGGCAATGGCGATGTTCTGGATCTTCCTCGCCGCCGGTGTGGCGACCATCCTGGGCTATCTCCTCGTGCCGTATGCGACGCTGGCGGAATGGACGGGCAACGATTTGCTGGCGACCATGGGCCGCGAGTTCCTCGAACAGCCGCTGCCGACCAAGGTCGGGATCGTGGTGGTGGCGCTGGCGATGCTGTACAACCTGTCGATGACCGTGCTGCGCGGGCGCAAGACGGCGATCAACCTGGTGATGCTGGTCGGCCTGTGGGGGCTTGCGATTTTCTTCCTGTTCTCCTTCTATAACCCTAACAACCTGGTCAAGGACAAGTATTTCTGGTGGTGGGTCGTGCACCTTTGGGTGGAAGGCGTGTGGGAACTGATCATGGGCGCAATGCTGGCCTTCGTGCTGATCAAGGTGACCGGCGTCGACCGCGAAGTGATCGAGAAATGGCTGTACGTGATCATCGCGATGGCCCTTATCACCGGCCTCATCGGCACCGGCCACCATTACTACTGGATCGGCGCACCGGAATACTGGCAATGGTGGGGCAGCGTGTTCTCCGCACTGGAACCGATTCCCTTCTTCATGATGACGGTATTCGCATTCAGCATGGTCAACCGCAGGCGGCGCGAGCATCCGAACAAGGCGGCCGTACTGTGGGCGCTCGGCACCGGCGTGATGGCTTTCCTGGGCGCCGGCGTGTGGGGTTTCCTGCATACGCTGGCACCGGTGAACTACTTCACCCACGGCAGCCAGATCACGGCAGCGCACGGTCACTTGGCGTTCTATGGCGCCTACGTGATGGTGGTGATCACCATGATCAGCTACACCATGCCGCTGATGCGCGGGCGTGCCGCCAACAGCCCGCTGGCGCAAACGGTCGAGATGTGGTCGTTCTGGCTGATGACGGTCTCGATGATGTTCATCACGCTGTTCCTGACCGCCGCCGGCATCCTGCAAATCTGGCTGCAGCGCATCTCCGACCAACCCATGTCGTTCATGGCCGCGCAGGACCAGGTTGCGCTGTTCTACTGGATGCGTGAATACGCCGGCCTGGTCTTCCTGTCCGGTCTCCTGCTGTACATCAGTAGTTTCTTCATCAAGGGCAAGGCCGCGACCGCGGACTGAGCCTGATCTTCTGCCCGGCTCGCCGGGCAGACATGGGAGCCGTCTTGAACGTCTCAATGTCTCTTCCAGCACCACATGGCAACCGCCGCGATCTTCCGGGCGATCTTGCGATGTGGTGCTTTATCCTTGCCGAATTGCTGGTATTCGGCGTTTTTTTTCTGGCGTACGCGTTTGCCCGTACGCACGATGTCGAATTGTTCAACGCGTCGCAACTGGAGCTGGACCGGACCAGTGGCTTCATCAACACCATGCTGCTGATCTCCGGCAGCTATTTCGTGGTGCTTGCCGTCGATCGAATCCGGCATGGCCATTCCCGCGCCTGCACACGCTGGCTGATCGCCGCCATGGCATGCGGCGCTGCGTTTCTCGTGCTCAAACTGGTCGAATTCAGCGGCAAGATCGAAGCCGGCATCAGCATGTCGACCAATACCTTCTACATGTTTTACCTGGGCCTCGGTTTTTTTCACTTCATGCATGTCGTGCTCGGCATGGTCATCCTCGGCGCCGTTACGCTCAAGGCATGGCGCGGCGGCTACCGCGCCAGCGACTATGCAGGCGTCGAAACCGGCGCGGCCTACTGGCACATGGTCGACCTGGTGTGGATTGTGCTGTTCCCCTTGATTTACCTATTGAACTGACATCATGAAAGCAGCCACTTTCAATTGGTTGATCCTCATGGCGCTCACCGCGCTGAGCTTCGGCGTGGCCGAAGCCGGCGTGCCCGGCGGCGCGGCCCTGGTTCCGGTGCTGCTGGCGACGCTGTTCAAGGGCCGCATCGTGATCGACCACTTCATGGCGCTGCAGGGCGTGGGCGGGGCCTGGCGCTGGGTCGTTCTTGGCTGGCTGCTGCTGGTGCTGGGCCTGATCGGCTATGCTTTCCAATACGCGCAAACCTAACCGAAGAGATCCCATGAACGACCTCACCGCACCCGGCCTGGCGGCCACCCTGAATATTCCCTTCTACCAGCCCGTCGGCAACGAGTGTGCGCTGTTCGAATACGCCTTCCGCAACCGCCTGCCGCTCTTGATCAAGGGCCCGACGGGCTGCGGCAAGACGCGTTTCGTCGCGCACATGGCGGCGCGCCTGACGCGTCCGCTGATCACGGTGTCGTGCCACGACGACCTGACCGCAGCCGACCTGGTGGGGCGTCACCTGATCGGCGACGGCCAGACGGTATGGTCGGACGGCCCGCTCACGCGCGCGGTGCGCCAGGGCGGCATCTGCTACCTGGACGAAGTGGTGGAAGCGCGCAAGGACACCACGGTCGTGCTGCACCCGCTGACCGACGACCGGCGCATTTTGCCGATCGAGCGCACCGGCGAGGAATTGCACGCACCGGACGAGTTCATGCTGGTAGTGTCCTACAACCCCGGCTACCAGAACCTGCTGAAAAGCCTGAAGCCGTCCACGCGTCAGCGCTTCGTCGCGATCAATTTCGGCTTTCCGCCGGCCGCGCTGGAGCAAAAGATCGTGATTGCCGAAACCGGCGCCGCGCCGTTGCTGGCCACGCAACTCGTCACGCTGGCCGGCCACTTCCGGCAGCTCAAGGACCACGACCTGGAGGAAGCCGCCTCAACCCGACTGCTGGTGTATGCGGCAAGCCTGATCGGCGCGGGCTGCGACCCGGTCACCGCCTGCGAAGCGGCGCTGGTGGAACCGCTGACCGATGACGCGGACACGGCGCAAGCCCTGCTCGAAGTCATCAAGGCAACCTTCGGTCAATAAGTCGGTCATCATGTAATGAACGCTATTCCCGACCCGCGCACCCATGCGGTGCAAGCCGAAGTGCTCTACCTGCTCAACCTGCTGCTTCTGCCCGGCCTGGCATTCCTGCTCCTGCTGGGGCTCGCCTACTGGCAGCGGGCGAGCGCCAGCCCGCTCACCCGCTGCCATCTGCGCCAGACCGTGACGGCCAGCATCGGCGCCGGCCTGCTGCTGACCGTGGTGCCGGCCATCATCGTGCTGGCCGGCGGCCTCGACCACCCGATGACCTGGGTGCTGCTGGTGCTGTACGTGCTGTGCTGCCATGCTGCGCTGGTGCTGCTGGGCGTGCTCGGCCTGTCGCGTGCGATCGCCGGGAAGACCTTTGTCTATCCCCTGCTGGGGCGCCGCACGTGGTAGGTGCGCAGGCCCGGGTGGCTTCCGCAATCCGTGCCGGCATTGCGCACAAATCGCGCGGCTGGCTTGGGGTGCCGGTACAGCGCTGGCGCCAGCTGACCCAGGCCGGGTTTTTCGTTCTGTTCGTGTGCGCGCCGATCTTCGACATTTTCCGGCTCGACCTCAATCTCAAGCATTTCATCCTGTTCGGCTTCGACTGGACGCTTGGGCTGGATGACTTCCTCGCCGGCCGCGCTTCGGCCGGCGAGGCTTCGCTGAACATCGTGCTGCGCGTCTTTCTGCCCTTGCTGGCGGTTGGCGGCACGCTGATCTACGTCAGCTGGAGATGGGGCCGCCTCTATTGCGGCTGGCTCTGCCCGCATTTCTCGATCGTCGAAACCATCAACCAGACACTGCGGCGCGCGATCGGCAAGCAAAGCCTGTGGGACAAGAAGCCGCAGCCGGCGCGCAACCCCGACGGCAGCGAAACCCGCCATGACGCGCTCTGGTGGTTTGCCGTGATTCCGCTGGTCATCGCCTGTGCGATGCTGTGGGCCGTGGTGCTGCTGACCTACCTGCTGCCGCCGGCCGAGGTGTACGGCAACCTCTGGCATGGCACGCTGACGCGCAATCAGGCGATTTTTCTGGGCGCGGGCAGCATCGCTTTCTTCGTCGAATTCATGTTCGCGCGCCACCTGTTCTGCCGCTATGCCTGCGCGGTCGGGCTGTTCCAGAGCCTGGCATGGATGGGCAACGACAAGGCGATGGTGATCGGCTTCAAGCGCGAGCGCGCCAAGGATTGTTCGAGTTGTTATTCGGCCTGCGACCATGTGTGCCCGATGCGCCTGAACCCGCGCAACGTCAAGCGCATGATGTTCGCCTGCGTGCAGTGCGGCCAGTGCGTCGATGCCTGCGACCATACGCTGGAAAACAATCCGAACGGCTCGCTGCTGAACTGGGTGCACGACCTGCGCGCCGAATCCGAGGCCGCGTTCAACGTCCGCGCCGCCCGCGCCGCGCCGGTCAGGCACGTCGCCAACCTCGCCGCAAAGGCGCAGAGATAACATGGAAGAGTTCGTCGGTAACCTGTGGGACAAGCTGATCACGCGCACCGCGTATCGCGGCTTTCCGAAAGCGCGCATCGAGCTGAAGGAAATCGAACGCATTGCGCCGATCTTCTTTCGCGCCCTGGGCGGCGACGCCGGCCTGACGGTGCGCACCGGTACCGCGACCGCGCACGGCGCGCGCCGCAAATGGCTTGAGCGCGTGGCCGGCGTCGGCGAAAAACAGGAGCTGGCCTGGGCCGACGACAGCGCGCTCTACCTGCCAACGTCGATCGACGTTTTCCCGGAACGCGCCCTGAACCGCGAGCTGTACCTGTGGCTGCTGGCGCTGGCGGCGCACGATGTGGCGCCGGATGCGGCGTGGATCGTGCGCAACCAGCAGGCCACCCGTGCGACCCTGAACGCGCTGCCGGGCCTGACCCGGCGTTATCGCGAACTGGTGGCTGCCGCGCTCGCCCTGCGCCCCGACCCGGCCAGACTGAACGGGCTGGAGCGGGTGGCGGAAGAGGCGATTCGCGCTGCGCTGAACGAACCGGGCTCGGTCGAAACCTTCGAGCCGGGCAAGCCGCCGCCAGCACCCGTATCCTTATGGCTGCACCCGCAGCCGCCCGTCGGCCCCGGCAAGCAGCGCCAGGCCGGTGACAAGGCGCCGCCGCCGCCCGATTCCAAGTCGACAGACAGCCGCGAAAAGCGCAAGCGGCGCGCGGAGCGTGTCGACATGCCGCAGGCGACCAACCCCTTCATGCTGCTGTTTCGCGCCGAAAGCCTGTTTTCCTGGGCCGAATTCATCAAGGTCGACCGTCCGCTCGACGAAGATGAAAACGAGCACGCGGAAAAGGCCGCCAACGACCTCGACATCCTCAGCATCGCCGACGACGACCAGACCGCGGCCAGCCGAGTGCGCTTCGACCTCGACCTGCCGGCCGAGGCCGACGACGACCTGATGCTGGCCGACGGCATCCTGCTGCCGGAATGGGACTGCCGCAAGCAGCAGCTTCAGCCTGCGCATTGCCGCCTGCAGATGCTGCTCGCGCGCGACGCCGAGCCATGTGCATTGCCGCTTGAACTGCGCGCGCCGGCCAAGCGCCTGCGCCAGCAATTCCAGGCACTCACCACCCAGCGTGCGCGCCTGCGCGCCCAGGTCTCCGGCAGCGATCTCGACATCGACGCCTGCGTGCGCTTTGCCACCGACAAGGCGGGCGGAGCACGCACGGCCGAGCCGGGGCTGTATGTCGACAGCCGCCAGCAGCAGCGCGACCTGTCCTGCCTGCTGCTGGCCGACCTGTCGCTTTCGACCGATGCCTGGGTCAACAACACTGCGCGCGTGATCGAGGTGATCCGCGACAGCCTGATGCTGTTCGGCGAAGCGCTGGCGGCGACCGGCGATCGCTTTGCGCTGTACGGATTTTCGTCGGTGCGCCGCGACAACGTGCGCTTTCACCTGCTCAAGGGATTCGACGAGCGCTACAACGACCTGATTCGCGGCCGCCTCGCCGCCATCAAGCCCGGCTACTACACGCGCATGGGCGCTGCGATCCGCCATGCGACGGCAATCCTGTCGACGCGGAAAACGGCGCGCCGCCTTCTGCTGATCCTGACCGACGGCAAGCCGAACGACCTTGACAAGTACGAAGGCCGCTACGGGATCGAAGACACCCGCATGGCAATCATCGAAGCGCGTCGCCTGGGGCTCACGCCATTTTGCGTGACCATCGATGAGACAGCCGGAGATTACCTGCCGCACCTGTTCGGCGCGGCAGGCTATGTGGTGGTGCGCGATGCGGCGATGCTGCCCAGCGTGCTGCCGAGCCTGTACGCAAGGCTTACCGAAAACATCTGATTTTTCTTAACCAAGGAGCAGACATGAAAACCGAGATTCTCGATATCGCCATTCCCATCAACGCCGAAACAGCCGAACGCGCCGGCGCAAGCCTGAAAGCGATCCCCGGCGTGCATGAGGTGTCGTTTCTCGACGCGCCGGCGCGCCTGTACGCCCGCATCGACGACGATGCGCCGACCCGGGCGGAACTGGTGGCGGCGCTCAACCAGGCCGGCGTGCTGGTCGAAGATGCGCGGAAACCCCATGCCGGCGGCAGTTGCTGCGGCAGCTGCGGCGGCTAGTGTAGTGCTGCATTCTTGACGGCACTTATGTGCAATCCCTTGTAGGTCGGGCTTCAGCCCGACAGGTCGGGTTAAAACCCGACCTACGAGGCCGTTATTACATGGCTATAAGTTCCAAACAGAATTCAACACTACACTAGCCCCTACCCGCTCACGGCAGCACCACCTGACATGGGGTACTACTGCCTGGGTGGCGGCGCCCACAGGGCATTCCACCCTGCATGCCCCAACGCCTCGAGTGTCTCGATATTGCGCGCATAAATCGTTTCCGCTTCGGGAAAGACCGCCACTGCGCGTTCGATGCTTGCCTCGCGCAGCAGATGCAAGGCGGGAAACGGCGCACGGTTGGTGAAGTTGCCCATGTCGTCGGGGGCCGTTCCCTCGAACTGGAAGTACGGATGGAAACTGGCGAGCTGAATCACGCCTTCCAGTTCGTTCTCGCCTACCGCCGCCTCGGCCAGCTGCAGGAAATCGTTGAAACCGGGAAAATCCGGCAGCAGCGTCGGGTGAATCAGCAACGTCGTGTCGACCGCCTCGGGGTCGGCGGCAGCCAGAAAATCCAGTTCGCGGTCGAGGTCTTCCAGCAGGCCGTCCAGATGCGGCGCATGGCTCACCACGAAGCGCACCTGGTTCTTCACGTAGACCGCCCTGGCGAACGGGCACAGGTTCAGCCCGATCACCGCCTTTTCGATCCATTGCCGCATTGCCGCGATCACGTCGTCGTCGCTCATTTTCCCCGTCCCCGCCGCCTGTAAGGCCGGAACTTTAACGGATACAATGCTCTATTGTCCGACGTTCACGCCAGAATCCATCCCGACGCCATGAAAAGCAGCGCCATCCGCCAGAGCTTCCTCGACTTCTTCGCTTCCAAGGGCCACACCATCGTCCCCTCCAGCCCGCTGGTGCCGGGCAACGACCCGACGCTTCTCTTCACCAACGCCGGCATGGTGCAGTTCAAGGACGTGTTCACCGGCCAGGACACGCGGCCCTACACCCGCGCGGTGTCGTCGCAGCGCTGCGTGCGCGCCGGCGGCAAGCACAACGACCTGGAAAACGTCGGCTATACCGCGCGCCACCACACCTTCTTCGAGATGCTGGGAAACTTCAGCTTCGGCGACTACTTCAAGCAGGAGGCGATCAAGTACGCCTGGGAATTCCTCACCGACGTATTGAAGCTGCCGGCCGACAAGCTCTGGGTCACGGTCTATGCCGAGGACGACGAAGCCTACGACATCTGGCACAACGACATCGGCGTACCGAAAGATCGCATCATCCGCATCGGCGACAACAAGGGCACGCGCTACGCCTCCGACAACTTCTGGGCGATGGGCGACACCGGCCCCTGCGGCCCGTGCACCGAAATCTTCTATGATCACGGCGAGGGCATCTACGGCGGCCCGCCCGGATCACCCGAGGAAGACGGCGACCGCTACATCGAAATCTGGAACAACGTGTTCATGCAGTTCAACCGCGACGAGGCCGGCACCATGCATCCGCTGCCCAAGCCTTCCGTCGACACCGGCATGGGGCTGGAGCGCATCTCCGCGGTGATGCAGCACGTGCATTCCAACTACGAGATCGACCTGTTTCAGGCGCTGATCGCCGCCGCCGCGCGCGAAATGCAGACGGCCGACCAGGCGAACAGCTCGCTCAAGGTCATCGCCGACCACATCCGCGCCTGTTCCTTCCTCATCGTCGACGGCGTCATCCCCGGCAACGAAGGCCGCGGCTACGTGCTGCGCCGCATCATCCGCCGCGCCATCCGCCATGGTTATAAATTGGGCGTGCGCACCGCCTTCTTCCACCGCATCGTGCCGGATCTGGCGACGGTGATGGGCGACGCCTATCCCGAACTGGTGACGGCGAAAACCCGCGTGATGGATATCCTGCGGCAAGAGGAGGAGCGCTTCTTCGAGACCATCGAGCACGGCATGGGTATTCTCGAAACGACGCTGAAGACGATTCGTGCCGGCGGCACCTTCGACGGCGAGCTGGCGTTCAAGCTGCACGACACCTACGGCTTCCCGCTCGACCTCACCGCCGACATCTGCCGCGAGGCCAATGTGGCCGTCGACACCGCCGCCTTCGACGCCGCCATGCAGCAACAGAAGAGCCAGGCGCGCGCCGCCGGCAAGTTCAAGCTCGGCGCCGGGCTGGACTATGCGGGCGCGGCAACCACCTTCCACGGCTACGACACGCTGGCGCACGACGGTAGCATCCTCGCGCTGTACCGCGACGGCAGCGCCGTCGACGAACTGCACGAAGGCGAAGTCGGCGTGGTCGTGCTCGACCACACGCCGTTCTACGCCGAATCCGGCGGCCAGGCCGGCGACCGCGGTGTGCTGCAGGGCCGAAACGGCAGCTTCGAGGTTGAGGACACGCAGAAAATCCAGGCGCAGGTGTTCGGCCATCACGGCGTGGTGAAAACCGGCTCGCTGGTGGTCGGCGACTCCGTGCTCGCACGCGTCGACGAAGAGGCGCGCGCACGCACCATGCGCAACCACTCGGTCACCCACCTCATGCACAAGGCCTTGCGCGATGTACTGGGCGAGCACGTGCAGCAAAAAGGCTCACTGGTCGATGCCGACAAAACCCGCTTCGACTTCGTGCAGCCGTCGCCGATGAACAACGCTCAAATCCGTGAAGTCGAAGCCAGGGTTAACGCTGAAATCCTGGCCAACACTGCCACCCAGGCGCGCGTCATGGCCATCGAAGACGCGCAGAAAACCGGTGCGCTGATGCTGTTCGGCGAGAAGTATGGCGACGAAGTGCGCGTGCTCGATATCGGCAGTTCGCGCGAACTGTGCGGCGGCACCCACGTGGCCCGCACCGGCGACATAGGCTTCTTCACCATCATTGCCGAAGGCGGCGTGGCCGCCGGCGTGCGCAGGGTCGAGGCGGTGACCGGCGACAATGCCCTTGCTTACGTGCAGGACATGGAATCGACACTGGGCGGCGTAGCCGGCACGCTCAAGGTGGTGCGTAGCGAAATCCCGAACCGCATCAACGTGCTGCTCGACCAGGTGCGCCGCCTCGAACGAGACCTGGCCGGCGTCAAGGGTAAGCTCGCCTCGACCCAGGGCGGCGAGCTCGTCAACCAGGCCGTTGATATCAGGGGAATCAAGGTGCTGGCGGCGCAACTCGATGGTGCGGACGCCAGGAGCCTGCGTGAAACGGCAGACAAGCTGCGTGACAAGCTGAAATCCTGCGCACTGGTGCTGGGCACGGTTGTCGACGGCAAGGTCAGCCTGATCGCAGCCGTCACGCCCGACGTCACCGGCAGGATCAAGGCCGGCGAACTGGTGAATTTCATCGCCACCCAGGTCGGTGGAAAAGGCGGCGGCAAGCCCGACCTGGCAATGGCGGGCGGCAGCGAACCGGGCCGGCTTCCGGCTGCGCTCGCCTCGGTGCAGGCATGGGTGCAGGGTAAGCTGGCCTGACGGGCGGGTACAGAATTTGCTCGGCTAGCCGTTAAGGTGTCTAAGAATCGCATTATTCTCGAATAGACCGACATCATGAACCCACTGGCCGATAAATTCGTCTCGCAGCTCGCTCGCCTTGTGCCTTTCGGCAAACGGGCCGACGATCCGCTGGACAGCCTCAAGACGGTGACGCGCTGGATTGAAAACCTGCCCATCGGTGACGCGTTCAAGTGCCAGCAAGCCATATTCACCGCACTCAAGCGCTTCAACGAGAACTCGACGCAATACACGAAAGATCGTCTGGCCATCTTCATGCTGCTGGACGAAAAATCGCGCGACCTGCAGGACACGCTGGTGCGCCAGTATCTTCGCAATCCACGCATGTCGCGAGCGCAGGAAAGTCAGCTCTGGCATGCCGTGTACGGCCAGTTTTGGGAAGTTGTGCGCGGCTATCACACTTTCGTGCTGCACCTTGCCCGTGAAACGGACGGAAACCAGCACGATAAAGTGGTCCCGCTGATCACCCTGCGCGCCATCCGCGCCTTTGGCCAGTTGCTGAAATGGCGGGCGATACGCTATCTGCCGGCTGGAGAGAAGCTCTGGCTGCGGCTGCACAACCTTTATCGCATCGCCGAAACCGGCGGATTCCATCGGCAGCCGCAGCGGGCTTACACCGAAGATGTGTCCGATTGCAGCTGCGAAATGGCGCACCTGCATATCCTGATGCTGAACCTGGCCAATTCCGGCACGCTCTATCCCAAGCAGCTCGACCTGCTCGACCGCTGGCTGCCCAGCTGGTACGGAATGCTCCAGCTGGATAGCGATTTCGACCCCAAGATTCACACTTTTGCCGTCGATCTGTCGGCCGACCACGGCCCACGCCGGGTGCGCAAACCCAACCCGGACAAACCCTTGCGTTTCTGGACCACGTCCGCCCTGCAGCAAAGACTGCAGGAAATACAAACCGCCCTGCAGCAAGGCAACTCCCCCGCACAACAGGGGCTGACGGAGAATGCCCGCACGACCGAAAGTCTCGAATTGCTTGAGCACCTGCAGCGCCAGTGGTCTTCGCTGGCCAGCCGCGAGCAACGGCGCGCGCCGCGCGAATCGATCAAGCGGCTGGTCGATGTGACGCACGGCCTCAACGCCATCGTCAACCAGATCAAGCTCGCCGAAACGCCCGCCAGCGTATCGCCCTACGGCACCGGGCTCAATTACAGCGAGGTCGACGATGTGCATGTGTACGGCTTCATCACCGACCGCACCCGGGAGCGCGTCTCGCACATGCATGTTCCGGCCATCCCAGCCTCGCCCGATGTCGAGCGATGGGTGATGCACGACGCAAGCGAATGCGGCTACGGCGCCATCGTCGAATCGCGCGACAAGGACTGGCTGCGCGTCGGAGCCCTGATCGGCATCAGGCCGCATGAAGCCAGCGCATGGCAAATCGGCGTCGTGCGCCGCCTGTCGCGCGTCAGCGACGACACCAGCTCGGTCGGCATCGAAACGCTGGCCGAAACGCCCATGCTGGTCATGCTGCAAGCCACCACGACGTCGGCCTATACCGTGGACGGACACGACAACAGCAACGCCGGTCTGCCGCACGCCGGCCTGTGGCTGGCCGGCAGCGCCGGTACCGACAGCGTGATAATCGATCCGGTCCATTTCATGCCCAGCCAGGTCTTTCAGGTTCACGGCATGCCTGAACGCAAGCTCATCGCCCTGGGCAACCCGATTGAGCACTCGAAAGGCTGGATGCGCGCCATCGCCGAGCCCGTGAGCAGCTGACCCCCGGCCGCAAACGAAACCCCGTTTGCGGCATTCCCCTCGTCCGACCGGCCCATGCCTGTTTAACTTTCATCGGGTCTCTGGCACAATCGTCGAAAATCCGACACGCGCGTAACAATCCCTCCGCATGTATGGAGCAAGCGCGGGGCGGCGTCATTCGACCTGGAGGGTATGTGGTCCAAACCAATAAGCCTAGCTTGCTGATCGTCGACGACGATCCGCTGATTTCCGATACGCTCACCTATGTGCTGAGCAAAGACTTTGACATTTCGGCCGCCGAGTCGCGCGCCCAGGTGAAAAGCCTGCTGATGCAAATGGACGAACCGCCGCAACTGGCCCTGGTGGATCTGGGCCTGCCGCCGAAGCCGCACAAGCCCGACGAAGGTTTTGCCCTGATCGCGGACCTGCTGGGCATCTCGCCCAGCATCAAGATCCTGGTGCTGTCCGGCCAGAGCGACGAAGCCAACGCGCGGCACGCGCGTGCGCTTGGCGCCATCGATTTCGTCGCCAAGCCCTGCGAGCCCGAACGCCTGAAGTCCCTGCTGTTCAACGCCCTGCTGGTACAGAATGCCGAGCGCACGGCCGACAAGGCCCCCGCCCCGGCCAAGGATTCCGGCATCGTCGGCGACAGCCCGGCGATGGACAAGCTGCGCCAGCAGATCAAGCAATACGCCGCCGCCCCCTTCCCGGTGCTGATCGAGGGCGAGTCCGGCAGCGGCAAGGAGCGCGTCGCCTCCAGCCTGCATCAGCTGTCGGCGCGCGCGGCCAAGCCCTATCTGGCGCTCAACTGCGCGGCGATTTCGCCGACGCTGGTCGAGCCCACGCTGTTCGGCTACGCCAAGGGTGCCTTCACCGGCGCCACCAGTTCGCGCGCCGGCTATTTCGAGGAAGCCGAAAACGGCACCCTGTTTCTCGACGAAATCGGCGAACTGCCGCTGGAACTGCAGGCCAAGCTGCTGCGCGTGCTGGAAAACGGCGAGTACCAGCGCGTCGGCGAAACCCAGCCGCGCTTTTCCAACGCCCGCGTGGTAACCGCCACCAACCGCGACCTGCGCGCCGAGATCAAGGCCGGCCGCTTCCGCACCGACCTCTACCACCGGCTGTCGGTGTTCTCCATCGCGGTGCCGCCGCTGCGTGAAATGGGCGGAGACAAGCTCACCCTGCTCAACCACTTCCGCGACTTCTACGCCCGCGAAGCCAGGAGCCAGCCGTTCTTGCTCGATGCCCGCGCGCAGCAAATGTGGGCGGACTACCACTTTCCCGGCAACGTGCGCGAACTGCGCAACATCGCCATCCGCCTGACCACCAAATACCCCGGCATGGCGGTCAACGCCCAGCAACTGGAAGACGAACTCGACACCGACCAGGCCTATCCGCAGGAAATCCCGCTCGCTGGCGACGGCAAGGCGCTGATCGAACTGGCACGCAAGCAACTGCAGACGCTGGCCAACTTCAACCTCGATGTCACGCTTCGCCAGTGGGAAAAATCCTATGTCGAGGCCGCGCTCAACATGACCCACGGCAACCTGTCGCAGGCGGCCAAGCTGCTGGGCATCAACCGCACCACGCTGTACAGCCGCATGCAGACGTACGGCAGCGAATAAGCCCCTGTGTACCTTGACTACTTCGGCCTGAAGGAAGCGCCCTTCCGCATCACGCCGAATACCGGGTACTGGTATGCCGGCGGCCAGCGCGGGGAAATGCTCGCCGCACTGCTCTACGCCATCGGCCAGGGCGAGGGCATCGTCAAGGTGGTGGGCGAAGTCGGCAGCGGCAAGACCATGCTGTGCCGCAAGCTGGTCGCCCAGCTGCCCGACAGCGTCGATAGCGTCTATCTCGGCAACCCCACCCTGTCGCCCGACGACATGCTGGCGGCGATCCTGGCCGACCTCGGCATCGAGGCGCCCGAAGCCGGGCGGCAGGCCCGTCTGGCGCAGCTCAATGCCGCCTTGCTGGCGCGCCACGAGGCGGGACGGCGCGTGGTGGTGTTCGTCGAGGAGGCGCAGGGCATCGCGCTCGACAACCTGGAATTCCTGCGGCTGCTGACCAACCTGGAAACCGCTACCGACAAGCTGCTGCAGATCGTGCTGTTCGGCCAGCCCGAATTCGATGCGCTGCTGGCCGATCCGCGCATCCGCCAGTTGAAGGACCGCATTACCCTGAGCCTGAATCTGTCACCGCTGACCGAATCCGAAGTGGCCGCTTACCTGCGCGCACGGCTGGCGGTGGCGGGCTATCGCGGCCCCGACCTGTTTGCGCCGGCACTGATCGCGCGCATGACCCGGCTTTCCCGCGGCCTGTCGCGCCGCATCAATGTGCTGGCCGACAAAACCCTGCTGGCAGCCTATGCCGGGCAAACCCATACGCTTACTCCGGCCCATCTGGACGCGGCAGCGAGCGACGCGGAAATGCAGCCGCTCCGACAGCAGTCCGCCTCGCGCCACAGGCTACGCTGGGCGTGGTTGAGCGCCGGACTGGCGGCCGCGCTGGGCCTGCTGGCCTTTGTCGCCTGGCAGGCGCCGTCGCCATCCGCCTCGCTGCCCGCGGCCACCCCGCCCCAGACCGCTCGACCTTCCGCCGCACCCGCTCCCCCCGACGTCGCCGACCTGGCCCGGCAGACCCGGCGCTGGCTCGCCACGGCCGCCTCCGACACCCATGTCATCCAGCTCGCCTCAGCTAAAGAAGCGGCGCAGGCAGCCGTATTATTGGGGAGCCTGAATCCCGCCACGCCGCAGCCGGTTCGGGTACTGCACGGCCTGAGCCGGGGGGCGCCCGCCTGGATGATCCTGGCAGGCGAGTTTCCCGACCGCCAGACGGCAATGGCGGTCCTGCATACTTTAGCCGCCCCGCCTGGAAGCACACCGTTTCTACGCACGGTCGGCAAAATGCGCACCGTAGTCTTACCAACAGGATGATGAATGCTGTGTTGAAACACTCTGTATCGACGGGCCTGACGCTGGCTGGTCTCGTGCTGTTGGGAGGATGCGTGCCGCCGCAGGCGTTCGACACCTCGCCCGGCCACATCGGCCAGCCCACCCAGCCCGCGATGCCGGTCGCCCCACCGCCCGCGCCAGTGAAGGCCGCACCTGCGCTGGCTCCGCCCCGGCCGAGCGCACCGGTGCCGACCTACACCGTGGTGGTCAACGACGTGCCGGTGAAAGACCTGCTGTTTTCCATCGCGCGCGACACCCAGTACAACATCGATTTGCATCCGGGCATCGCCGGGCGCGTCTCGCTCAACGCCGTGCAGGAACCGCTTCCCGCCATTCTCGAGCGCATCGCGCGGCAGGCCGATCTGCGCTACGAAATGAACGGCCGCACGGTGTCGATCATGCCGGACACGCCCTACCTGAAAACCTACAAAATGAATTACGTGAACCTGTCGCGTAATACGGCTTCGAGCATTGGCGTCGCTTCGCAAATCGCCGCTACGGGTTCCAGCGATATCTCTCAAAAAAGTGGGGGTGCCACATCCGCGGGAAACAACTCCAATACCAGCGTCATCACCACCTCAAACAACGACTACTGGGTGACACTTAAAGACAATCTCGTAAACATTCTTTACGCCACCAAAGTCGAGCAAAAGAAGTCGGAAGAACGTGCGGAGCGTGCGGCTTTAGTCGAGCACACCCTCCTCCGAGAGCTATATCGGAAAACGGACCAAGCCGATATCGTCGAGCCCAGAAGGTATGTGGATGGAAGGGACACGGATCGAGTTCGCGCGGCCATTCCGCAAAGCGCTGCGCCACAACCGGGCGATAGCGAGCGCGAGGTCATTGTGAATGTCATCGCGGGTACGGTTTCGGTTTTTGCAAGTGAACGCCAGCACCGGCTTGTACGCGAGTATCTCGACACAGTTTCCAACGCATCGCAGCGCCAGGTGCTGATTGAGGCCACCATCGTCGAGGTCAGTCTCAAGGACCAATACCGTGCCGGCATCGACTGACCTTCCCTCTGTTTTTCGTCTTCCAACGAGCGGTGTTCATGCTACCCGTTTTTCCATCTGCTGAGCGGTCAGCCAGTCCTGCAAGAACAGTGTCGGAGATTTGTAACCGAGCGTCGAATGCAGCCGCTTCCGGTTGTA
>JAUYCF010000052.1 GCA_030692355.1 Thiobacillus sp. | reverse complement strand
GTTCTTCTCGGCCAGGATGGCGATGCTGGTGGTGCCGGCGATGCCGCTGGTCACTTCCACCGGCACCACGGCGCCGTTTTCGGCGATGTCCGGCGCCTTGATGGTGATGTCCTTGCTGTCTGCCGGGTCGGTCACGCCGATACTGCTGAGGGCGGCGCCGACATTTTTGGCATCGAAAGCGGCCTTGTTCCAGGCGGCCATCGCCTGGGTCGGCTTCAGCACGCCGGCGGCCACGGCAATCGCCACGGCGCCCGCGCCTGCGGCGCCTTTCAGTACGTTTCTACGAAGTGCGTTCATGGGCTATCTCCTGATTGAACAATGCAAGGGGCAATTTAAAGACCGTACACAAAATCGGTCACTTTATCGATTTCCGCTTCCGTCAACACGCCGTGCTTGCCGAACGGAATCATCGAGGAGGCGGCGTTGAACGTGGTCGCGTCCCAGATCTGGGCGCGCATCCTGGCCTTGTCGGGGAAGCGCGCGCTCATGGCGATCAGCGGCGGGCCGAATTGGCCGGGTGATTCGGCATCGGGCAGGGTGGGCATGGCATGGCAGGCCAGGCAGTTGCCTTTTCTCCGGTCGAACGCGATGTCCTTGCCGGTTTCTACCATTTTGGGGGCGGCTGCTCCAGATGGGGTTGCCGTAGCCTGTGCCAGCACATTGCCCGACAGCATGATGGCGCCGATCGCACAGGCCGCTGCTGCTTGATGCAACTTTCGCATAGTCATCCTCCTGATTTTTACGTGGTGACGAAAGCGCTTGCCGCCTGGGGACGCCATGCGTGAACGCTATCCAGTGATGGATGTGACGAAGCATAGTGGAATTGGTTTTTACGGCGCAAGGCCATGCGCCGTTTTTTACGTCCAAAACGCAGGGTAAATTCCTACCAGCCTTCCCCCGCATGGGCTTGTGCGCCTGGGGGCTGGTTCTTGCGCTGCGATTTTTCGACGTCCTGCCATTCGCGTCGCCGCGCTTCGGCCGCCGATATTTCGTGGAAGCTGCCGTCGCCCGCCTTGATGCCGAGACTGATCTGCTCGATGGCGGCAATCAGATTTCCGCTCAATGCGGCGGCTTCTGCCTGGGCGCGATGGCTGAGCAGGCGATGCCCCAGCTGGGCATGGGTCTGGGCGGACAGTCGCCACAGGCGGCGGTCGAGCGGATACAGCGCAAGTTGTTTGTCGACCCGTGTCAGCGCATCGTTGCTGCGACCGGCTGACAGCAGCGCACCGATATGGCCGTATTGCAAGGGGCGGTAGCCGGGGTAGGTCTCGCTGCCTGCCTGGTAGCGCTGCAGGGCGAGATCGCGATGGCCGGCGTCCAGCGCACCGCGGGCGGCCAGTTGCTGAATCATCGGGTGGGCCGTCTTGTCGGACAGCAGTTTTTGCACCTCGGTCTCGGCCTCCTTGAACTGGCGCGCCCGCATCAGCGCGGTAGCAAGGCCATAGCGCGCGGCAGTTTCGTTGCTGTAGCGCTTGTCCTTCAAAATATTACGCGCGGCGTGCACGGCGTCGGCCGGGCTGTCTTCCTGCGCGCGCAGGCGGGCACGCACCAGCTGGAAATCCAGGCTGTCCTCCATCTGCTGATAAGGCGCGTCCTCGCTGCGCGCCTGCATGTCGGCGATGCGGTCGCTGGTGAGCGGATGGGTGCGCAGATAGGCCGGGGCGCTGCTGTCGTAAAACCGGTTGGCGCGCTGCAGGCGGTTGAAGAATCCGCTCATGCCGCGCGGATCGTAGCCGCCGCGGGTCAGCATCTCGTAGCCCAAACGATCGGCCTCGCGCTCGTAGTCGCGGCTGTAGTTGAGCTGGTTCTGGATCGAATACGCCTGGGTGGAGGCAATCGCCGCGCTGGCCACATTGGGGTTGGAGCGCGCGGCCAGCAGCGCCAGCGCCAGCGCGGCCAGGGTCGGCCAATGGCTCCGGCTTTGCGAGGCGACCATGCGCGCGATGTGGTCCTGGGTGACGTGGGCGATTTCGTGGGCCACCACGCTCGCCAGCTCGGATTCGCCTTGTGCGGCAAGCAGCAGGCCGGTATGCACGCCGATGTTGCCGCCCGGCATGGCGAAGGCGTTGATGCTGGGATCGTTGACGACGAAAAAATTGAATTCGCGCTGGTTGCGCGTACTGACCGAGACCAGCTTGTAGCCGAGCTGGTTGAGATAGGTTTCGATTTCGGGGTCGTCCAGGTAGCGCGGGTCGGCGTAGACGTCGCGCATGATGGCCCGTCCCATCGTCTGTTCTTCCTGGTCGGAAAAGTATTGCCGCGACACCTCGCCCAGATCGGGCAGGTCGGCGGCCATCACCGGCTGGATGGCCAAAGCGAGTGCGAGCAGGGTGCGCAGCATCAGCGGATAAGTGTGGTGGCGAGTGGCAGCATTTAGTTTAGGATTCGGAAATTCTCAACAAGGTTCCCAATATGAGCGAATTCACCCACTTTGATGAACGCGGCCGTGCGGTCATGGTCGACGTGGCCGGCAAGGACGATACCCGGCGCGTTGCCGTGGCGATGGGCCGCATTGGCATGTTACCCGATACGCTGGCGCGCATTCTCGATGGCCAGGCGGCCAAGGGGGATGTGTTGGGCATCGCTCGCATTGCCGCGATCCAGGCAACCAAGCGCACCGCCGAGCTGATTCCGCTGTGCCACCCGATTGCGCTGACGAAGGTGGGCGTGGAGTTCAGCCATGATGCGCCCGAATCGTCGATTACCTGCACCGTGACCGCCGAGACCGTCGGCAAGACCGGTGTGGAAATGGAAGCCTTGACCGGCGTCAGTGTGGCGCTGCTGACGATCTACGATATGTGCAAGGCGGTCGATCGCGGCATGGTGATGTCCGATATCCGGCTGCTGGAAAAGCAGGGTGGGCGTTCCGGCCACTGGCGCCTGAATCCCTAGAAACGTCTGGCCATAGGGCGAAGTGACGTCAGTCCGGTCGCATAACCATTGGAAATATAAGGCTTATTGCCGGGCTGGCTTATGGGGGTATCAGCCATTTTTCTTGCCAGGCGGGCGGCTTGAAGTACGAAATAACGCTATATTCGCATTCATTAATATATGGCTGTTCCCGCGGCAGGCGATGCGCTGGCGCTGCAGGCAGTCATTCAAGTATCCGGGCAGAAAATGCGGCCTCCTCGCGGAGCCGCCGCGGATCGTTTTGAATTATTAGAGGCCGCATGAACGCCAAGATCAAACTCGAAAATCACGACGCGCAGGAAATCAAGTACAGCACCTGCTATATGTGTGCGTGCCGTTGCGGCATCAAGGTGACGCTGGAGGGCAACAAGGTCCGCTTCATCCAGGGCAACCGCAACCATCCAACCAACCAGGGGGTGCTGTGCGCCAAGGGCTCGGCGGGGATCATGAAGCAGTATTCCACCGCCAAGCTGACCCAGCCGCTGATGCGCAAGCCGGGTACCGAGCGCGGTGAGGGCATTTACGAGCCGATTTCCTGGGACCAGGCGCTCGATCTTCTGACCGCGCGGCTGGGGGATATCCGGGCCACCGACCCTTCCAAGCTGGGGTTCTTTACCGGGCGCGACCAGATGCAGGCACTGACCGGCCTGTGGGCGCAGCAGTTCGGCACCCCCAACTGGTCGGCGCACGGCGGTTTCTGCTCCGTCAACATGGCGGCGGCCGGCCTGTATTCCATCGGCTTCTCGTTCTGGGAGTTCGGCGCGCCCGACTGGGATTACGCCAAGTATTTCCTGATGTGGGGGGTGGCGGAAGACCACTCGTCCAACCCGATCAAGATCGGCCTGGAAAAGCTCAAGCGCCGCGGCGGCAAGTTCGTCACCGTCAACCCGGTGCGCACCGGCTATTCGGCGATCGCCGACGAGTGGCTGCCGATCAAGCCCGGCATGGACGGCCTTCTGGCCATGTCGATGGTGCACGTGCTGCTGAAGCACGAAAAGTTCGACTACGAATTCCTGGTGCGCTACACCAATGCGTCGTGGCTGGTGGTGCAGAGTCCGGGGCAGAAGGGCGATGGTCTGTTTCTGCGCGATGAAAACGACCGGCCGCTGATCTGGGACATCGAGAAGGAAGCCTTCAGGAACGGCATCGACGGCGACATCGCCCCGGCGCTGTTCGGCGAATTCGTGGCGACCGACGGCAACCGCGTCAAGACCGTGATGTCGCTGATGGTCGAGCGCTATCTCGACGAACGCTACGCGCCGGAGAACGTCGCGCTGGAATGCGGCCTGCCGGCCGAGACCATCGAGCGCATCGCGCTGGAAATGGCGCACATCGCGTTCAAGGAGACGGTCGAACTGCCGATCGAGTGGACCGACGTCTGGGGCCGCAAGCACGACAAGGTCGTGGGCCGCCCGGTGGCGATGTACGCGATGCGCGGCATCGCGGCGCACTCCAACGGCTTTCATTCCTGCCGCGCGATCCACATGATCCAGATGCTGCTGGGCGCGCTCGACGCGCCGGGCAACTTTCGCGCCCGCGCGCCGTACCCGAAGCCGATTCCGCCGCACCAGCTGCCGGAAAACAACATCGACATCATCAACGCGCCGAACACGCCGCTGTCGCGTCCGCCGCTCGGTTTCCCGACGCGTCCGGAAGACCTGGTGATCGACGAGTTCGGCAACCCGCTGCGCATCGACAAGGCCTACTCCTGGGAAGTGCCGATCGCCTCGCACGGCCTGATGCACATGGTGATCACCAATGCGACCAACCACGATCCTTATGCGCTCGACACGCTGATCCTGTTCATGTCCAACATGGCGTGGAACTCGACCATGAACACGGCCAATGTGCAGGACATGCTGCGCGCCAAGGACCCGGAAAACTTCGGCGAACACAAGATTCCATTCCTGGTGGTGATCGACGCCTTCCATTCGGAGATGACCAACTTCGCCGACCTGATCCTGCCGGACACCACCTATCTCGAACGCCACGACACCATCTCGCTGCTCGATCGGCCGATTTCCGAGCCGGACGCGGCGGCCGACGCGATCCGTTACCCGTTGGTCAAGCCCGACCGCGACGTGCGGCCGTGGCAGGAAGTGATGGTCGAACTGGCGGGGCGCCTGAAATTCCCGGCTTTCACCAAGCCGGATGGCACGCGCAAGTTCAAGGACTACCCCGACTTCATCGTCAACTACGAGCGTTCGCCGGGCGTGGGCTTTCTTGCCGGCTGGCGCGGCAAGGACGGCGACAAGTCGCTGAAGGGCGAGCCCAACCCCAGGCAGTGGGAAAAGTACATCGAGAACCAGAGCTTCTTCGCCCACCACTGGCCCGACAACCAGAAGTACATGCGCTTTGCCAACAAGGATTATCTTGACGTGGCGGCGGACGTCGGCTTCATCGGCAAGGCCGAGCCCATCATCATGCAGCTCTATTCCGAGCCGCTGCAGAAATTCCGCCTGGCAGGGCAGGGCCTCTACGACGGCCCGCAGCCCAACAACCCGGTCGACCGCGAGCGCTTGGTGAAGTATTTCGACCCGCTGCCGATGTGGTACGAGCCGCTGGAGCAGCAGCGCGTCGACAGGGACGAATACCCGTTCTTCGCGCTGACCCAGCGTCCGATGTTCATGTACCACTCATGGGATTCGCAGAACGTGTGGCTGCGCCAGCTCATGGCGCAGAACTACATGTACATGAACGCGCGGCGCGCGGCCGAAATGGGCATCAAGGACTTCGACTGGATCTGGGTCGAGTCGCACAACGGCAGGATCCGCTGCCAGGCCAAGACCATGGAAGGCACCCAGGAGGACACCGTCTGGACCTGGAACGCCATCGGCAAACAGAAGGGCGCCTGGGGCCTGAAGGAAGACGCGTCGGAAGCGACCCGGGGATTCCTGCTCAACCACCTGATCTCCGAGCTGCTGCCGGAAAAGGCCGGCGAGCGCCGCGTCACCAACTCCGACCCGGTGACCGGACAGGCGGCGTGGTTCGACCTGCGCGTGAAGATATGGAAGGCCGCGCCGGGTGAGACCGGCGCATGGCCGCAGTTCGATGCGCTGAAGAAACTGCCGGGCGACAACTATGATCGTCCCGAGGTACTGCGCTACGACGCGCGCAGTCATGAAAAGAACTGAGCGGCATCTGTATGAATAAAGCGAGCACAAAATGAGACTTGGACTGGTCATCGACCTCGACGTGTGTGTGGGCTGTCATGCCTGCGCCATCGCCTGCAAGGAATGGAATGCCTCCGGCACCATCGGCCCGCTGTCCGACTATCAGCCCTATGGCGCCGAACCGTCCGGCGTATGGTTCAACCGGATCCGCCATTTTGAAATGGACGTGTACCCGAACAACAAAACGGTCAACTTCCCGATGTCGTGCATGCATTGCGAGGACGCCGACTGCGTCACCGTGTGCCCGACCGGCGCTTCGTACAAGCGCCCCGAAGACGGCATCGTGCTGATCGACCAGGACAAGTGCATGGGCTGCAACTACTGCTCGTGGGCCTGTCCGTATGGCGCGCGCGAACTCGATCGCTCGTCCGGCACGATGAAGAAGTGCACCCTGTGCGTCGACCGCATCTACGACCAGGAACTGCCGGTCGAGGAGCGCCAGCCCGCGTGCGTGCTGACCTGCCCGGCGCACGCCCGCATGTTCGGCGACTTCGACGATCCCGATTCGGCGGTGTCGCGCACCGTGCGCGAGCGCAGCGGCTACCCGCTGATGCCCGAGCTGAATTACAACCCGACCAACCAGTACCTGCCGTCGCGCCGCATGCCGGTAATTCCGGTCGACACCAAGCCGAAGGGCGGCCTGAAGGCTGGCATCAAACAGTTTGCCAACAAACTGGTGCGCCGCTGAACAGCGCTGTCCACCGCCCCAGGAGATCCCATGCATCCCGCTTTCTCAGTTATTTTTTTCACCGTGGCATCGGGTGCCGGCTTCGGCCTGTTTTCGCTGCTGTTCCTGGCCGACATGTTCAAGCTTGGCGGCGGTTTCAGCCAGGGGCAGCTCGTTGTGGGCGGTCTCATCGCGATGGGGCTGGTCGTGTTCGGCCTGCTGGCCTCCACCTTTCACCTCGCCAACCCTAAAAACGCCTGGCGCGCCTTCAGCCGCTTCCGCACCTCGTGGCTGTCGCGCGAGGGCGTGTTTGCCGTGGTGTTCATGCCGCTGGCGCTGATCTACCTTGCCAGCATCATGTTCGACGCGCCGTTGTGGCTGCGTGGAACCTTCGGTTTTCTGACCGCCGTGCTGGCCTGGATCACGGTATTTTCCACCGGCATGATCTACGCCTGCCTGAAAACCATCCGCCAGTGGAACACCCCGCTGGTGCCGGCCAATTACCTTGCGCTGGGCTACGCCAGCGGCAGCCTGCTGCTGTTGCTGGGCGCCGTCGTCGCCGGTCTCGATACCACGCCGTTCATCGCGATGTCGGCGCTGATCATCGCGATTGCCGCCGTGCTGAAAGCCATTTACTACTTCTGGATTCGCAGCCCCGGCCTCACACCCACCATCAACACCGCCACAGGACTCACCCGCGCCAAGGTCAAGCTGCTGGACACCGGCCATACCCATGGCACCTTCCTGACTCAGGAATTTGGTTTCCGGATCGCACGGCAGCAAGCCGGGCTGTTCAAGGTCATCGTCTTCGTGGTGGGCTTTGCGCTGCCCGGCCTGATGCTGGTATGGGTGTTCAACCAGCAGGGCGGTCAAGCCGCAGCCATCATCGCCGTCGTTGCAGGCCTTGCCGGCGCCGCAGTCGAGCGCTGGCTGTTTTTCGCTGAAGCGCGCCACGTGGTCAACCTGTACCACGGCGCCCAGCGCTGCTGAACGCACCTCCTTGTGGGAGGGGTCGCCCTCGGCCCGATGCCGCGGAGATTGGGCGGCACAAAGTCACGGCGAGGCGCCGCTCGGATGGTTGCTGTGGGCGTGGCGCAGTCCGGGGCTTGGCGCACCCTCCGTTTCGCGGTATATTAGAAAATGCTAATTTCTCCATTACAGGAGTGTGAATTTATGTTTGGACTGTCAGGTTTCAAGGAAGTCGATCCCGGCTATGTCGCGGAAATCGCCACAAAGGGGGCGCACCTGATCGATGTGCGCACCGAGGCCGAGGTCGCGCAGGGCGTGATCGATGGCGCTATCCACATCCCGCTGCACTTGCTGCCGCTGCGCGCGGCCGACATTCCCCAGGACAAGCCCGTGGTGATCTACTGCCGCTCCGGTGCGCGCTCGGCGCAGGCATGTGCGTTCATGGCCTCCAGGGGGTATGGCAACATGCATAATCTGGCGGGCGGCATCATGGCATGGGCGCGTTCAGGCAATGCGCTCAGCCTGCCGCGTTAAGCTCGGGGGCAAGGCCGGCTCGCGTTCTCCGAATCGCGCCCCGTTGCGCAGCAAATTCGGTTGCAATGGGGGAACTTCTGGTTTAATGTGCCGCAGAGTTAGAACATACTTATTTAATTGATTTACTGTAAGGAGAGCCCAATGAACTTCGATAAAGAACTTGATGCACGTGGTCTGAACTGCCCCCTGCCCATCCTGCGTGCCAAGAAAGCCCTGGGAGAAGTCACCAGCGGCCAGGTGCTGAAAATCCTTTCGACCGACCCCGGCTCGGTCAAGGATTTCGCCGCGTTCGCCAAACAGACCGGCAATGAGCTGCTGTCCACCGCCGAAGCAGGTGGCGAATTCACCTTCTTCATGAAGAAGAAGTAAGCAGGAAACCAAAGCCAGCGCCGTCCGTTCCGAGCCAGGGACTCACGGCGCTGTTTTTTGACTGGAAGAGGAGAGAGACAGAGCATGGATACTAAAAAAATGGCCATCATCGCGACCAAGGGCACGCTGGACTGGGCGTATCCCCCGTTCATCCTGGCCTCGACGGCGGCTGCGCTGGGCTACGAAACCCAGATTTTCTTCACCTTTTATGGCCTCCAGCTTGTTCGCAAGGACCTGTCCGTCCTCAAAGTCAGCCCCCTGGGCAACCCCGGCATGCCGATGAAAATGCCCTTTGGCCCCAAGTGGTTCAAGAGCATCAACTGGAACATGCCCAACGCCATCCAGGCCATCATCCCCGGTTATGAAAACGTGGCGACGGCCCTGATGAAGCAGACCATCGCCAATACCGGCGTGGCCAGTATTCCCGAACTGCGCGAGCTGTGCCAGGAAGCCGAAGTCAAGTTCATCGCCTGTCAGATGACCGTCGAACTGTTCGGCTTCGAGCATTCCGACTTTATCGACGGCCTCGAATATGGCGGCGCCGCCACCTTCTTCGAATTCGCCGGTGAGACCGACATTTGCCTGTTTATCTAGGAAACCGTATTTGAGCGGCAGATTGCCGCCCGATGAAAATGAGCCGATTCGTTCGGCTCATTTTTTTGTGTCTTTTGTACCACACATAAACTAATTATCCTTTTAAATGGGTTGGCCTTCTTGGCTAAGCCCCGGTTGTGGGCGTAGCCTTCAGGGTAGGCTATTCAATTAGCTTATTTGTAGTAATTTTGCCCCTAGGAGACATTGAATGAAATTAACAAAAGTATTCGCATTCATGGCACTGGCCGGTCTGGCTGGCAGCGCCTACGCAACCAACGGTGACAATCTCATCGGCTTGGGCGCTCAATCTCGCGCCTTGGGTGGCACCGGTACCGCGGCCTTTTTTGGTTCCGAGAACGCGCTGACCAACCCGGCCCTGCTCGGCAAGATGCAGGGAACTGAATTCGCCATCGGCGGTACGTTTTTCATGCCTGATGTGAAAGCCACTACTGATGTGGCTGGGTGGAGGGGTAGCGCTACCAGCGACGCTGACCTCAGTGTCATTCCCGAAGTTTCCCTGGCCACCCGCATCAATGAAAATCTTACCTTTGGTCTCGGCATGTTCGGCACCGCCGGCATGGGTGTGGACTACCGTGGCGATTCTCTTGACAATGCGCTGTTGTTCGAAGGTTACACCAACCTGCAGTTGATGAAGTTCGTGCCTTCGCTCGCCTACAACAGCGGCCCCTTCGGTTTGGGCGCTGCCGTGGTGATCCAGTACGGCGCACTGGACATTAATTATGTGGGCCCTGCCGGTAGTACCGGAAATGGCACCTCCACCGACCTGCAACTCGGCTTCAACCTTGGCGGCTACTACGATATCACCAAGAATCTGACCGTCGGCCTGGCGTACCAGTCGGAAATCGGTATGGAATACGACGGCCAACTCACCACGGCTGCCGATGGTTTCGGCATTGGCCCGAATGGGATGGGCACGATTTCTTCGGACAAGCTCGCTCAGCCGGCTGAAATCAAGGCAGGTGTGGCGTATAGCACTGGCCCCTGGATGTTGACCGGCGACTACAAGCGCGTCATGTGGAAGGATGCCGACGGCTACAAGGATTTCAACTGGGATGACCAGGACGTGTTCGGACTGGGAGTGAAATATTCCGGCAACAGTTGGTGGGTTGGCGCCGGCTACAACTACGGCAGCGATCCAATTAACGTATTGCCAAGTGAGCAGTCCATGGTCGGCTACAGCAATCAGGCCGTCAATCTGTTCAATAATCATTTCTTCCCGGCTGTGGTCGAAAGTCACTTCACCGTGGGTGGTGGTTATGCACTCGGCAAGCACACCATGCTTGAAGGGGCCTTGGTGTACGCGGACGATGTTTCCAAGACCGTTGACACGGGTACGATTTCTTCTGTTATGGGCGCAGGTGATCCCACGGCGTTTCCAGTTAATGCCACGAGCCACACCGTTGATCATTCCCAACTGGGCATCACGGTTTCTGTTCGCATGAATTTCTAATTCGCGGATAGTTTTCGGTAAGTTAAAACCGGGCCTCTGGCCCGGTTTTTTTATGGTGCGCCCGGCAGGGCGCGTAGAGCCGTGACTGGCGCTGTTTTCTCCGCCGTGGTGGCGGGGAGAATGACCGGGAGGTGGAGGTCCTCTACACACCCGGCAAGGGGAAGTGTTAGCTGAACGGCAAGGGTGTCCGTCACAAGGCGGAATCTGAAGCATTTCTTCGTTTCTCACCGGACTTGTTGTTATCCGGCAACACATTTTTCCTGCTACAGAAGAAATTTAGTAGATTGTGGTTTTCTTTTGCCGATTTGCTAGAATCCGCGCGTCGGCTGGATCACAAGTCCCGGACCGATCTCTGGTGTGGGTTTTAATATATTGTAATTTAAGGGAAATCAAATGAAATACCCCGTCCTCCTGGCTGCTCTGCTGGCTGTTTCCATGACCGCTTGCGGCCAAAAAGAAGAAGCTGCTGCGCCTGTCGAAGCACCTGCTGCTGAAGCTGCTATCGAAGCTGGCGAAGCTGCTGTCGAAGCTGGTGAAGCTGCTGCTGACGCTGCTGCCCCCGCTGCTGACGCTGCTGCTGCTGCTGACGAAGCTGCCACCGCTGCTGGCGAAGCTGCTGGTGCTGCTGCTGACGCTGCCAAGTAATTCCGGCTCAAGGAACGAAAAACCGGCCTTCTGGCCGGTTTTTTTTCGCCTGGATTTTGTTGCGTCGGTCCACGCGTTATTTACCCAGAAACCTGTCCACACGGGCAATTGCCTCAACCAGGCGCGGCAGCGGCTGGGTGTAGGCGATGCGCAGATAGCGCTGCGGCTGGTGCTGGCCAAAATCGAGGCCGGGAGTCACCGCCACACCGACCTGTTCCAGCAGGGCCTGCGCAAAGTGGAAGCTGTCTTGGGTATGTGCGCTGCAGTCGGCATACAGATAAAACGCCCCTTGCGGTTGGGCGGGGATGACGAAGCCGCGTTCGCGCAGTGCGGGCAGCAGATAGTCGCGACGATCGCGCAGTTCGGCCTTGCAGGTTTCGAGTTCGTCGAGCGTCGCAGGCGAGAATGCCGCCAGTGCTGCGTGCTGCGCCGGGGTGGAGGCCGCCAGGAACAGGTTCTGCGCCAGCCGCTCCAGCGCCGCCATGGCCCAGGCGGGCGCCACCAGCCAGCCGAGCCGCCAGCCGGTCATCAGAAAATATTTAGAGAAGCTGTTGATGACGAAGACGTCGTCCCAGCGCGCGGCGCTGTGCTCACTGCCGTCGTAGGTCAGTGCCAGGTAGATCTCGTCGACGATCAGCGCCACGCCCCGTGCGGCGCACCAGTCGCGGACGCGTTCGAGTTCGTCGGACGGAATGGCGGTGCCGGTCGGGTTGGAGGGGCTGGCGATCAGCACGGCGCGGGTGGCCGTGGTGGCGTGACACTGGATGGATTCGAGCGTGAGCTGAAAGCCGCTGGCGGCATCGACCGGGACGGTGACGGCGCGCGCATTGCAAAAGCGGACGAAATGGCGGTTGCAGGGATAGCCGGGGTCGGCCATCAGCACCTCGTCGCCGGGGCCGGCCAGCAGGCCCAGCGCCAGCAGCAGCGCGCCCGATGCACCCGGGGCGACGACGATGCGCGCGGGGTCGACCGCGGCCTGCCAGCGGCTTGCATGAAATCCGGCAATGGCTTCGCGCAGTGCCGGCAGGCCCAGGGCGCCGGTGTAGTGCGTGTGGCCGGCGCGCAGCGCGGCGATTCCGGCCTCGACGATGGGGGCGGGGGTGGCGAAGTCGGGCTCGCCGATTTCGAGATGAATGATGTCATGCCCGGCAGCTTCCAGCGCCTGTGCCCGCGCCAGGATGTCCATGACGTGGAACGGCGCGATGCTGGTCATGCGGGCGGCGGTGCGGGACTCAGGCATGGGCTTGCAGTCGCGCCAGCGGATGCTGGCGGTAGAACTGCTGCAACTGCCGGTAAATCGCCGGGTATTCGGCATCGAGCAGGCGCGGCGTCTCGAAGAACACCTCGGTCAGCACCGCAAAGAACTCGGCGGGATTGGTCGTGGCGTAGGGGTCGATCGCCGTGTCCTCGCCGGCATCGACGCGCGCACACAAATCCTCGTAGCCCGCGCTGAAGTCGCGCGCCCAGGCGGGCGCATCCATGCCGCGATGCAGCGGCGGAAAGCCGTTGGCGTCGCCGTTCAGCATGTCGAGCTTGTGCGCGAACTCGTGCAGCACCACGTTGACGCCGTCGGTCTGGCCGCTGGTTTCAACGTCGGCAATCGACAGCACCAGCGGCCCGCCGTGCCAGGACTCGCCCGCCAGGATGTCGCGCGAGCGATGCACCACCCCGGCCTCGTCGATTTCCTCGAGGTCGCGCAGAAATTCGTCGGGATAGAGAATGATCTCGCTCCAGCCGTGGTAGCTGTCCTCGCCGAGGTTGAGCGTCAGCAGGCAGGCCTGCAGGGCGATGATGTATTGGGTGGCATCGTCGACGTCCGCCCCGCCGGCGGCGGAAAACGTCTTGTCGTGGATGAACAGGCTGGCGGCTTCGCGCAGGCGCGTCCGCTCCGGGGCATCGAGCCCGCGCAGGATCGGCAGGGCGGCGACCGTTGCGTCGAAAGCAGCGGGCGGGATGGCATGCCGTTCGAGAAGGCGGGCGCGCCGCCAGCGGCCGAACCAGTTCATGCCTGCACACTCATTCGTCGGCGTCGAGCATACGCGCGGCATCCGCGTCCGGGTGGTCGAGCTCGACCCGCTCGATCTGCTGGAAGCGGCGGCTGATCTTGTCGCTGGAGATGCGCACCTCGCCCACGTCCTTGTTGGCCTGCTCGATGTGGGAGGCGAGCTTTTTCATGCGTTCGTCGAAGCGCGCAAAGTCCTTCGCCAGCTTGGAAAGCTCGTCCTTGATCACGTGCGCCATGCGCCGGGTTTCCGAATCGCGGATCACTGCCCGCGCGGTGTTCAGCACTGCCATCAGCGTGGTCGGCGAGGTCAGCCACACGCGCTTTTTCTGCGCGTGCTCGACCAGATCAGGATGGTAGGCGTGGATTTCCGCGAACACCGCTTCGGCCGGCAGGAACATCACCGCGCCGTCCGAGGTTTCGCCGGCGACGATGTATTTGGCGGCGATGTCGTCGACGTGTTTTTTGACGTCCGTCTTGAACTGCCGCTTGGCCGCATCGCGCTCGGCCGCCGGGAGGCTGTCGTCGAACATGCGGCTGTAGTTTTCCAGCGGGAACTTGGAATCGACGCACACGGTGCCGGTGGGCTCGGGCAGGATCAGCACGCAATCGGCACGTGCGCCGCTTTTCAGGGTGTGCTGGAATGCATAGGCGTCGGGCGGCAGGCTGTTCCGTACCAGCGCTTCCAGCTGGACTTCGCCGAAGGCGCCGCGCGAGCGCTTGTCGCCCAGTATCTCCTGCAGCGACACGACGTTGGACGCCAGCCCCTCGATTTTCTTCTGCGCCTCGTCGATCACCGCCAGCCGCGACATCACCGAGGTGAAGGTTTCGTTGGTTTTCTTGAAGCCTTCATCGAGCCGCTCGGCCACCTTGCCGGAGATTTCATTGAGCCGGCCGTCGACCGTCTGCGACAGCTGCTGCACGCGCTCGTTGAACTGCGCGGTCATGCCTTTCAGCGTGTCCTGCAGCATGCCTTGCTCGGCGCGTCCCTGCTCGATCAGCTTTTCCAGCATCGCGGCCTGGAACTGGCCGAGGTGGCTGGTGACGGTTTCCCGGGTTTCCGCCAGCCGCTCGGTCTGCGCGATCTGCAGGGCCGCCAGCTGGCCCTGCATGCGGTCGGACTGCTGCGCCAGGCCCGCGTGCAGGTCGGTCAGCACCGCGCGGTGGCGGGCTTCCATGTCCTGCGTCAACAAGGCGGGCAGCCCGGTTTGTTCCCGCCGCAGCGCATGGATGCGCAGCAGCAGGAAAACCGCCACGAGGATGAGGGCGGCAAGGCCGACGAGGAGACTGATTTCGACAGGACGCATGACGCTGATTTTACCCGTGACCCCTATAAAAAAGCCCGGCGCGAAGCCGGGCTTTTCGTCACGCAGCCCCGGCACAAGGCCGGGTTGGGCTTACGCTGCTGCACGCGATGCTTTTTTGCGATCATGCTCCTGCAGGTGGCGCTTGCGGATGCGGATCGACTTCGGCGTGATTTCGACCAGTTCGTCGTCATCGATGAATTCGACTGCCGATTCCAGCGTCAGCTTGATCGGCGTGGTCAGGCGCACCGCTTCGTCGGTGCCGGACGAACGGACGTTGGTGAGCTGCTTGCCCTTGATCGGGTTGACCACCAGGTCGTTGTCGCGGCTGTGGATGCCGATGATCATGCCTTCGTACAGCTTGTCGCCGGGGCTGACGAACATGCGGCCGCGGTCTTCCAGTTTCCACAGCGCATAGGCCACGGCTTCGCCGTTGTCCTGGCTGACCAGCACGCCGTTGTGGCGGCCGGGCAGGTCGGCTTTCACCGGGCCGTAGTCGTCGAACACGTGGCTCATCAGGCCGGTGCCGCGCGTCATCGTCATGAAGTCGGACTGGAAGCCGATCAGGCCGCGCGCGGGAATGTGGTATTCCAGCCGGGTGCGGCCCTTGCCGTCGGATTCCATGTTGGTCAGCTCGCCGCGGCGGCGGCCGATTTCTTCCATTACGCCGCCCTGGTGTTCGTCTTCCAGGTCGATGGTGAGGTTTTCATACGGCTCGCACTTTTCGCCGTTGATTTCCTTGTACACCACGCGCGGCTTGCCGACGGCCAGCTCGAAGCCTTCGCGGCGCATGTTTTCCAGCAGGATGGTGAGGTGCAGCTCGCCGCGGCCGGAGACGCGGAAGACGTCGGCATCGCCGGTTTCATCGACGCGCAACGCGACGTTGACCAGCAGTTCCTTGGCCAGGCGGTCGCGGATCTGGCGGCTGGTGACGAACTTGCCTTCGGTGCCGGCCAGGGGCGACGCGTTGACCATGAAGTCCATGTTCAGCGTCGGCTCGTCCACCGGCAGCACCGGCAGGCCAACCGGGTTTTCGCGGTCGCAGATGGTGACGCCGATGCCGATGGTGTCAAGGCCGGAAATGATGATGATGTCGCCGGCTTCGGCTTCTTCCACCGGCACGCGGTCCAGACCCTTGAAGCCGAGCACCTGGTTGATGCGGCCGGTTGCGACCTGTTCTTCGTGGTTCATCACCACCACCGACATGCCGGGTTTGATGCGGCCGTTCAGCACGCGGCCAACGCCGAGACGGCCGGTGTAGGTCGAATAATCGAGCGCGGCGATCTGCAGCTGCAGCGGCGCGTCGGGCGAGCCGGGCGGGGTGGGAACGTGGGTCAGCACGGTGTCGAACAGCGGCACCATGTCGGCAGCGGTTCCGCCATGCGACGGCGCGTCCTTCATGTCCATGCACGCCCAGCCGTTGAGGCCGGAAGCGTAGATGATCGGGAAGTCGAGCTGCTCATCGGTCGCGCCGAGCTTGTCGAACAGGTCGAAGGTCTGGTCGACGACCCAGTTCGGACGCGCGCCGGGGCGGTCGACCTTGTTGATCACGACGATGGGCTTGAGGCCCAGCGCCAGCGCCTTTTTGGTGACGAAGCGCGTCTGCGGCATCGGGCCTTCGACGGCGTCGACCAGCAGCACCACGCCGTTGACCATGCCGAGCACGCGCTCGACTTCGCCGCCGAAGTCGGCGTGGCCGGGGGTGTCGACGATGTTGATGTGGTAGTCGCCGTACATGATGGCGGTGTTCTTCGCCAGGATGGTGATCCCGCGCTCCCTTTCCAGATCGTTGGAGTCCATCACCCGCTCGTCAACCGCCTGGTTGTCGCGGAAGGTGCCGGACTGTTTGAGGAGCTGGTCGACCAGCGTGGTTTTGCCATGGTCGACGTGCGCGATGATGGCGATGTTGCGGAGCTTGCGGGACATGATGGGGGCCGTAATGCGGGAAACCCGGCATTATAACAGGGTTTCTTGACTATTTATTGCGCAAGCGGATGCGCGTCCAGCCGGGCGTCGATGCGGTCGATGACTTTCTGGTAACGGGGGCCCCCGATGGGGCCGAAGCGGCGGTCGAACTCGGCCTGCGACATGAATTCCGGCAGATCGCGAAAGTCCGGCACCAGGTCTGCATCGCTGCGGGCATCGGCCAGCCGCTGCTGTATGCGCGCGGCAGCTTCGCCGGTGGCATTTTCGCCGAGCATGACTCCGGCGCGGTTGGCGGCGAGATCGGTGAAGCTGAAGCCCGACCCCTTGCTTGCATCTTCTTCTTCCTTGATCAGGCCGATGGCGTTGGCCAGCCGGCTGCCGCCGTTGACCGTGATTGCAGCTGAAATCACGAAGTGTTCGGCAAAGTCGCGCCGCCCGTGCAGTGATAGCAGCACACGCGGTGCACGGCGAATCGACGCGCTGTCGCCTTCCAGCAGCTTGGGCAGGCTGATGCCGGAGAGATAGGCCGCCAGCGCGGTGAGCGCGGCGCGGTTTTCCTCGGCCTCGTCGCCATCAATCGTCAGGGCGAAGCCAAACAGGGGCGCGGCGAGCTCAAGCAGGGGAACAGTGCGGCCGTGCGGGTAGCGTTTCAGGAGGATATCCAACTGCTCGGCATAGGCCAGCATGCGTGCCTGATCTTCTGGCGCGATCAACAGTTCCGCGCTTTTGCGCTCTATCTGCGTCAGCAGGAAGGGATGCCAGCGGTAGTCCAGGGTGGCCTGGTTCTCGTCGAAATTCACCTGGGAAAACGCATCGGCCAGCGAAGCGTAGGTTTCGTCGCGGCGCAGCCAGCGATGTGTCAGGCGCGCAATCCCGTCGGCCAGCGCGCCCGGCAGCGGCAGGCTGCCCAGCCGCAGGCTCCGGATGCGGATGCCGCCGGGGACATCCGCCACGTCGGCGGTGAGATTGAGATAGCGGCCAAACGGGTTGCGCGGAACCGCCATGGTGGCGGTGAGGGAGGCCAGGCCAGGCGTGAGCTCGGCGGCGATGCCGCTGACCTGGCGCAGCTCGACCGCATAATTGAGCAGGCGGTTGAGTTCGGCCTCGTCGAGCTGGATGCTTTGAATCACATCGGGCGTCTGCCGGCGCGGGTCGTGCTTCTGGAACAGCGATCTGACCCAGGCCAGGTCGGTGCGGCGAAATTCGGCGGGGGGCTCGATCGCCGGCGCATCGTCCAGCATCAGCCAGGGCAGCACGGTGAGCCCGGCCAGCATCGTGAACAGCGCACACCAAATGATGAAGCGCTTCATCTTGTTGCGGTTGGCCGTGCGATTGGCCGAGGTCCATCGGATGCCGTAGTCATCGAGCGTGTTTGTCCATCTGGTACGACTTCGCCACCGCCGAGGCGTTCGTAATGGATTTGCATCGTTCAGGCCTTGACCGGCTTGACGGCGGCTGCCGCAGCCTTGGCGCGCTGACGCGCCTCGTCCGTGCCGGCGGCGGTGGCGAGCGCCACCCCCATACGGCGACGGGCAAAGGCTTCGGGCTTGCCGAACAGCCGCAGATCGACGCCGGGCGTGCTCAAGGCTTCAGCGACGCCATCGTAGGCGATGCCGGTTGCCTCCATGCCGCCGTAAATGACCGCCGAGGCGCCGGGTTCGCGCAGGCCCACGTCGACCGGCAGGCCGAGGATGGCGCGCGCGTGCAGTTCGAACTCGTTCTGCCGCTGGGTCGCCATGGTGACCATGCCGGTGTCATGCGGGCGCGGGCTGACTTCGGAAAACCACACGCTGTCGCCCTTGACGAACAATTCCACGCCGAACAGGCCGCGTCCGCCGAGGTTGCCGGTGACGGCGGCGGCGATCTCCTGCGCGCGTTGCCGCGCGGCGGCGGACATCGCCTGCGGCTGCCACGATTCGACGTAATCGCCCTTTACCTGCAGATGCCCGATGGGCGCACAGAAATGCGTTTCGATTTCGCCTGAGCGACCCAACGCACGCACGGTCAGCAGCGTGATTTCGTACTCGAAATCGATCACGCCCTCGACGATGACGCGTCCTTTGTCTACCCGCCCGCCGCGGGCGGCGTAATCCCATGCCGCCTGCAATTGACTGGCGTCATCCACCCGCGACTGGCCCTTGCCGGACGACGACATCACCGGCTTGACGATCACCGGGTAGCCCAGCTTTTCGGCGGCGGCCGTCATCTCGGCCAGGCTGCCGGCAAATATAAAGGGCGAGCTGGGCAGGCCCAGCGTTTCGGCAGCCAGCCGGCGGATGCCTTCGCGGTTCATGGTCAGGTTGGCGGCGCGCGCGGTGGGGATGACTTCGGCAAGCCCGTTGGCCTCGATCTCCAGCAGGGTTTCGGTGGCAATGGCCTCGATCTCCGGCACCACCAGATGCGGTTTTTCCGCCTCGATCAGCGCACGCAGGGCAGTGCCGTCGCTCATGTCGATCACGTGCGCGCGGTGCGCAACCTGATGGCCGGGTGCGTTGGCGTAGCGATCCACCGCAATGACTTCGACCCCCAGCCGCTGCAGCGCGATGATGACTTCCTTGCCGAGCTCGCCCGCGCCCAGCAGCATGACGCGGGTGGCAGAGGGCGAGAGCGGGGTGCCGAGACGCATGGGCCGGAATCCTGAAACGAAAGCGCCAATTTTACCGTGGCTTGAATGCGCGCCGCATTCGGCCTTCGTCTGCTCGCGCCGCTCGGGTTGGCGAACACGAAGCGTGGTATATACTTTGCATATCACATCGTAACAAGGAGCCACCATGCAAACTGCAAAGCTGTTCCTCAATGGCCGCAGTCAGGCGGTGCGTCTGCCCAAGGCCTTCCGCTTCAAGGGGGTCACCGAGGTGCTGATCGAACGGGATGGCGACCGGGTCATCCTCAGCCCCGGCAAGCGCCCTTCCATCGAACGTCTGATTGCCGCCCTGGACGAGTTCGAGGCCTTCCCCGATCGTGAGCAGCCCGCCGCAACCGATAAGCGCGAATCCTGGTAAATCTCCATGCGCTACATGCTCGACACCAACATTTGCATCTATGCCATCAAGAATCGCCCCGCCTCGGTGCTGACGGCACTGCGTGCGCATGAACCAGCGGGAATCGGCATTTCCAGCATCAGCGTGGCCGAGCTTTATTTCGGTGCAGAGAAAAGCAGCTCGTCCCGCAACCTGCTGGCCTTGCAGCATTTCCTTGAACCGCTCGAAATCGCCGATTTCGATATGGCTGCTGCCCAGGCATACGGCGGTTTGCGTCATCTGCTGGAAAAGAACGGTACCCCGATCGGCCCGCTGGACACCCAGATCGCCGCCCATGCGTTGGCCTTGGGGGTTTCGCTTGTCACCAATAACACACGGGAGTTCGCCCGTGTGCCCGGACTGCGGCTGGAGAATTGGGTGGAAACGCCTTGAGCTGTGAGACAGGTATTACTGCACGTCGAGCGTGCGGGTGGCGCGCTGCGCCAGCGTCAGCCTCCCAGCCCGATCCCGGCAAGGCAGGTCGGATCAAGCCGTCTGCTCATCGATCCGCTGCCATGCGAAGTGGGGGCCGGGATCAGTTTTGCGCCCCGGCGCGATGTCGCTGTGCCCCACCACCGCGCGGATCGGATACGCCTGTCTAAGCGATTGCAACAGCGGGATCAGGCTGGCGTACTGGGCTTCGGTGAACGGCAGGTCGTCGGTGCCTTCCAGCTCGATGCCGATGGAAAAATCGTTGCAGCGTTCGCGTTCGCACCAGCTCGATATACCGGCATGCCAGGCGCGCAGGCTGCACGGCACGAACTGGATCAGCGTGCCGTCGCGGCGGATGAAAAAATGCGCGGACACCTTGATGCCGCGGATCTTCTGGTAATACGGATGCGCATCCCAGTCGAGCTGGTTGGTGAAGAGATCGATGACCGCGTCGCCGTCGAACACGCCCGGCGGCAGCGAAATGTTGTGGATGACGATGAGTTCGATCGCCGTGCCATCCGGGCGGGCGTCGCAGTTGGGTGAGGGCAGCCGGCGGGCGGTGGAAAGCCAGCCTGCGGCATCGAGGGCGTCGGGATGGGGCGAGGAAAGCGACATGGCGCAAGCTTACTCGAGCCGTGCGAAGTCCGGAAACATCGCTTAGACTGCCGGCTTTTGTCGAATCGGCCCCTACCTCATGACGCCGCTTGAAGCGCAACAGTTGCTGGATAATGCCGAGTGTGTCGCGTCTGCCGACACGGTACAGGCCGTCATCAACCGTCTGGCGGGCGAGATCAACGTCGCCCTGGCAGCGGATTTTCCATTGGTGCTGGCGGTGATGGGCGGGGCGGTGGTATTTGCCGGACAGCTCCTCCCCAGGCTGAACTTTCCGCTGGAATTCGATTACCTGCACGTGACGCGCTACCGGGGCAATACTCGCAGTGGCGAGATGGAATGGCGGGTGCTGCCGGGGAAAAACGTGGTGGGGCGCAGCGTGCTGGTGCTGGACGACATCCTGGACGAGGGGGAGACGCTGGCGGCGATCCGCGACAAGCTCCTGCACATGGGCGCGGCGCGGATCTGGTCGGCGGTGCTGACCGACAAGGACAATGGCCTGGATAAACCGGTCCGGGCCGATTTTGTAGGGCTGGACGTGCCCAACCGCTATGTGTTCGGTTGTGGCATGGATGCTTACGGATTGTGGCGCAACCTGCCCGCCATTTACGCTTTGAAGGACGAATAACATGCTTGGCATCATCGGCGGCACCGGGCTAACCCAGCTCGCCAATCTCGAAATCACCCACCGCCAGGTGGGGCGCACGCCCTACGGCGAACCTTCGGGCGCGCTTACCTTCGGCCGCATCTGCGGCCAGGACGTGATCTTTCTGGCGCGTCACGGCTACGGCCACACCATCCCGCCGCACGAGGTGAACTACCGCGCCAACCTGTGGGCGCTGAAGGATCATGGCGTCGATCGCGTGGTGTCGGTGGCCACCGTCGGCGGCATTCATCCCGAGCTGATTCCCGGCACGCTGGTCATCCCCGACCAGATCATCGACTACACGCATGGCCGCGCCGCGACGTATTTTGTCGAAAGCGACAAGCCGGTCACCCACCTCGATTTCACTTTTCCCTATTGCGATGCCATGCGCGCCGCCCTGCTGCAGGCCGCGCTCAGCGCCGGTATCAGTCTGCGCGATGGCGGCGTGTATGGGGCGGCGCAGGGGCCGCGCCTGGAAACGGCGGCCGAAATCAACCGCATGGAACGTGATGGCGCCGACATGGTGGGGATGACCGGCATGCCTGAAGCCTATCTGGCGCGCGAGCTGTCGCTTTGCTACGCGGCGGTGGGCGCGGTGGTGAACCATGCGGCCGGACGCGGCTTGTCGACCGACGGCATCCAGATGGAGGAAATCCAGCCCGTGCTGGCTGAAGTGATGCTGCAGGTGCGGCATTTGCTGGAACAGCTGGTGACCAACGATGCCGCCGGGCTGTGCGAATTCTGAGCACGTGATGCAGCATCGCCCCATGAAGCTCTACCATGCCCTGCAGTCGCAAGGGTTCGGCACGCGCAAGGTCTGCGTGGCGCGCGTGCGGGCGGGCGAGGTCGCGGTCAACGGCGAGGTCTGCGACGATCCCGAGGCCAGGGTCGACCCGGCCCGGCTGGAGCTGACGCTGGATGGCGTCGCCTGGGCGTATCGGGAAAAGGCCTATGTGCTGATGCACAAGCCGGCCGGCTACGAATGCTCGCACCACGCCAGCCATCATCCCAGCGTGTTTGCCCTGTTGCCGCCGCCGCTGGTGCAGCGCGGCGTGCAGTGCGTGGGGCGGCTCGACCAGGACAGCACCGGCCTGCTGCTGCTTTCCGACGACGGCCAGTTCATTCACCGCATGACCTCGCCGAAAAAAGGCGTGGCCAAGGTTTACCGTGCCGTCTGCGCCGAGCCGGTGAGCGACGCCATGCTGGACGCCCTGCGCAGCGGCGTGCAGCTCAACGACGAGCCTGCGCCGATTGCCGCGCTGGCGTGTGAAAGGCTCGACGAGCGCTCGCTGCGCCTGACCCTGGCCGAGGGCAAATACCATCAGGTCAAGCGCATGGTCGGCGCGACCGGCAATCGGGTGGAGCGTCTGCACCGCGAAGCCATCGGGCTCTTTACCTTGCCCGCCGACCTGCCGCCCGGCGGCTGGCGCTGGCTGGAGACCGACGACCTGAAACAACTGGAGCAATCATGGCCATCCGCGATGTCCTGAAGATGGGCGACCCGCGCCTGCTGGAGCCGGCCCGCCCGGTGGCGGATTTTTCCTCGCTTGAACTGACGCAGCTGATTGTCGACATGCATGACACCATGCGCGCGCTCAACGGCGCCGGTCTGGCGGCGCCGCAAATCGGCGTCGGCCTGCAGGTGGTGATTTTCGGGGTCGAGGCCAATCCGCGTTATCCGGACGCCGAAAGCGTGCCGCTCACGGTGCTGATCAATCCGGTATTGACCCCCCTGTCCGACGCCATGGAAGCGGGCTGGGAAGGCTGCCTGTCGGTGCCGGGCATGCGCGGGCTGGTGCTGCGCCACGCCGACTTGCGCTACCAGGGATTCGATGCGGCGGGTCAGCCGATCGACCGTGGCGTGAGCGGTTTCCATGCCCGCGTGGTGCAGCATGAGGTCGATCACCTGCACGGCATTCTGTATCCAATGCGCATCCGCGACCTGCGCGATTTCGGTTTCACCGAGACCCTGTTTCCGGGCCAGAATCTGCAGGACGATTGACGGGATTTCGACGCGTTCGGGCACAAATTTAGCTTGCCTAAAGTTGTTCCTGTCCTCGCCGCTAACTTGTAGCGTAACCGTGGGCGATGTGCCCCGGCAAGGCAACAAGGACAACAATGAGCCCGGAACAACCGATTCAGAAGACCCCGCGCCGCATCAAGCCCGCCGACGCAATGATGGGCGAGGCGGCCCGGCTTGACGCCATCGCCGCCCAGTTGATGGCGGTGCAGCGGCACTGGAACGACCCCAACCGCGAATTTCATCTGGCCGCGGCGCTAAAGGCCAGCCGGGATGCCTGGCATGCGATTCAGACCGCGCTGGCTGAAGGCGTGCTGACGCTGCCGCCGGACGTGCAGCACAACCTCTTGATTCTGTCGGTGTACGCCGACAGCAAAATCCGTACATGCGAGTCCATTCCCAGTGCCGATACGCTGGGCAGCCTCATTGCGCTGACGCGTACGCTGGCTGGCAGCCTGAAGGAATGGCAGGTGGCGGCATGAAGGCGCCGCGGTTTGTCCTGCGGGATCGGGACGTCGGTCCGGCGGAAATGTCGGTTTTCGCAGTAAGCGTCGGCACGACGGTGCGGCCCGGCCGCGTCCGCAACCGTCCCAAGACCGAGCTGGATGAAAAGGTCAAGAAGCCTGCCGACGGCGTGCGCAAGAAATCGCCGCCTGCCCGCAAAGCGCCCGCACGCGGGCGTTATGTCGACGAATACGCCCGCCCCGCCATCTGAGTCACTTTTTCAGCGCTTCGCGTATTTCGGTCTCCAGCGCCTCGCGTCCCGCGGAGGTCCGCAGGACCGCCCCCCCGATCAGAAAAGTATCCTCGACCCGCTCGCCCAGGGTGTCGATCTTCGCGGCATAGACGCTCACGTCGTGCTGCATCAGCACCTCGGCGATCGCAAACAGCAGCCCCCCGCGATCCGCGCAGGTGATCGACAGAATGTGGCCGCGCCCCTGTGCGTCAGGCTCCAGCTTCACCGTGGTCGGATAGGGGTGGTGACGCTGGTGGCGCGACAGGCGGCCACGCGGCACCGGCTGCATCGGGTGCGCCGGATCGAGATCGCGCCCCAGTTCGTGTTCCACGAAGCTCAGGAAATCGCGGTAATGGATGCCGCGGTTGGCCAGATCCATCACCTGGAAGCTGTCGAGCGCATAGCCATGACGGGTGGTGTGGATCTTGGCTTCGAGGATGGTGTACTGGATGCGGGCGAAAAAACCGCAGATGCGCGCAAACAGGTCGGGCCGGTCACGGGTGTAGACCAGCACCTGGATGCCTTCGCCGGCCGGTGACAGCCGCGCCCGCACGACGGCGTCGGGGGTGTCGGTGCGGCGCCACAGCATGCGCGCCTGCCAGGCCATGTCGCGGACATCGAAGCGGACGAAATAGCGTTCGTCGAGGTGCCGCCACAGCGCGTCGGCCGCATCGGCAGGCAGGCCGTACAGGGCAACATTGGCGCGGGCTTCGTTCTGCCTGGCGGCAATGTCGGGGAGGGTGATGTCGCCTCCCGTCAATTGGGCGCGGGCAGCATGGTAGAGGTCTTCCAGCAGCTTGCCTTTCCAGGCGTTCCAGACCTTGGGGCTGGTGCCGCGGATGTCGGCCACGGTCAGCAGATACAGCGCCGTCAGATGACGCATGTCGCCCGCTCTGGCGGCAAAGGCGGCGATCACCTGGGGGTCGCTGATGTCCTCTTTTTGCGCAGTGCGCGACATCGCCAGATGCATTTCAACCAGCCAGCCAACCAGTTCGCTGTCGGTCTTGTCGAGTCCGTGCTGGCGGCAAAATCGCCGCGCATCGACCGCGCCCAGCTCGGAGTGGTCGCCGCCGCGGCCCTTGGCGATATCGTGGAACAGCGCTGCCAGATACAGGAGTTCGGGCTTGTCGAAGGCGGCGATCAGCCGGCTGGCGAGCGGGAGTTCGTGCGCGAACTCGGGTACGGTGAGACGCCGCATGTTGCGCAGCACGGTGAGGATGTGTTCGTCCACGGTATAGACATGGAACAGGTCATGCTGCATTTGCCCGACGACACGGCCGAACGCCGGGATGTAGCGTGCCAGCAGCCCGTAGCGGTGCATCGCGCGCATGGCCCGGGTGATGCCGGCCGGCTGGCGCAGCAGTGTCATGAACAGGGCGCGGTGCGCCGGATCGGCGCGGAAGGCGGCGTCGATGCGGGTGCAGCCGCGCCACAGCGCGCGCAGCGTGCCCGGCTCGAATCCGGCCAGTTCCGGATGTTGGGCATAGACGATGAAGGCGCGCAGCAGGGCATCGGGCTTGCGCTCGAACAGGTCGGTCGCACGTGCTTCAAGCAGCCTCGCACGCACCTGGAAATCGGCGTCGATCGGTTGCGGCGGCGCGGTCACCGGAAACAGCCGGACCCGCAGCGACTGGATGAGGATGTCGTTGGCGCGCTGGATCAGTTTGGCCGCGCGGTAATACCCCTGCATCAGGCGCTCGCCCGCACGTTTGTGCGCGGTGGCGGCAAGTCCCAGGCGCTCGGCAAGATCGGCCTGGTAGTCGAAGGCCAGGCGGTCTTCGCGCCGCCTGGCCAGAATATGCAGATGAATCCGCAACGCCGAGAGGGAACGCTCTTCGCGCGCAATGCGGCGCGCCTCGGCGGGGGTCAGCAGGCCGGCGCGCGCGATGCCGCTCCAGCCGCCGGTGATGCCGCAGGCCTGCGCCAGCCAGTGGATGGTGTGCAGGTCGCGCAGGCCGCCGGGGCTGTCCTTCAGGTTGGGTTCGAGCTTGTAGGCGCTGTCGTCGAAGCGGGCGTGGCGCGCCTGCTGCTCGGCCAGCTTGCCGTTGAAAAAATGCTGGGCGTCGAAGCGCGCCCGAAAGCGGCGGTCGAATTCGTCGAACAGGGCGGCGGCACCCAGCACGAAGCGCGCTTCCAGCAGATTGGTTTCCACCGTGATGTCGGCGTCGGCCTCGGTGATGCAGGCCTCGACGGTGCGCACGCTGTGGCCGATTTCCAGCCCGACGTCCCAGCACGCCTGCACCCAGTTTTCCAGGGTGGCCCGCTGTTCGGCGGCGGGGTCGTGCGGCAGCAGCATCAGCACGTCCACGTCCGAGCCGGGAAACAGTTCGCCGCGTCCGTAGCCGCCGACGGCGGCGAGGCAGAAGCTGGCGGGCAGGGCCAGCCGGGCGCCGATTTCAGACAGCACGCCGTCGACCAGCGCGGTGTGGCGGGTCAGGTAGCGGGCGGCGGAGGGGGTTTCAAGATAGGCCGCGGCCAGTGCCGCGCGGCCCGATTTGAGCCGCTCGCGAAGATCGGCGAACGGCGGGTTGCTCACGCGGCGTGGGGGATGCGTTCGGGGATGGCCGGGCTGCCGGCCGACAGGGTCAGCACTTCATGGCCGGTTTCGGTGACCAGCACCGTATGTTCCCACTGCGCCGACAGGCTGCGGTCCTTGGTGACGATGGTCCAGCCGTCGTTCATCTGGCGGATGTCGCGGCGACCGGCGTTGATCATCGGCTCGATGGTGAAGGTCATGCCGGGCTCCAGTACCAGGCCGGTGCCGGCCTTGCCGTAGTGCAGCACCTGGGGATCCTCGTGGAAATTACGGCCGATGCCGTGGCCGCAGAATTCGCGCACCACACTGTAGCCATGGTTTTCGGCGAAGCGCTGGATGGCGTGGCCGATGTCGCCCAGGCGGGCGCCGGGTTTGACGTGGGCGATGCCGATCCACATCGCTTCGTAGGTCACCTGAATCAGTCGCTTGGCCTGGATCGACACGTCGCCCACCGCGAACATGCGGCTGGTGTCGCCGTGCCAGCCGTCCTTGATCACGGTAATGTCGAGATTCACGATATCGCCGTTCTTCAGCACCTTGTCGCTCGGCACGCCGTGGCAGATCTGGTTGTTGACCGAGGTGCAGATCGACTTGGGGTAGGGCACGTGGCCGGAAGGCGCGTAGTTCAATGGCGCTGGGATGGTGCCCTGCACGTTCACCATGTAGTCGTGGCACAGGCGGTCGAGTTCGTCGGTGGTGACGCCGGGTTTGACGAAGGGCGCGATGTAGTCGAGTACTTCCGAGCCGAGCCGGCCCGCAACGCGCATGCCCTCGATTTCGGCGCCGGTTTTGATGGTGACAGTCATGGGACGTGGAGCAGGAATCAAAGCCGCATTCTAGCTTGACCGGCGCATGCCCAAAAACCTGTGCGGAACAGGGATAAAAAAGGGACGCCTGCTGGCGTCCCCCGTTTCCGTTCCGGTACGGATTTCTACAGTGAAGGCAGGGTGTTCGCGTCGCTCGTTTGCTCACGGTTCTCGTTACGATTTCCGTAGCGATACTCGTTGCGTTGAGCGTCGCCAGTCTGCGAGCCCGAGCCATCGCGTTTCTGGGTGCGTTCCTGGGTGCCTTGGCTATGGTCGGCGCTGGATGCACTGCCGCCGCCCATGCCGCCGCCACCCATACCGCCACCGCCGCCGCCACCGCCGCCCCTGGCGTAGACCGCGCCGCTGGCGAGGCTGGTTGCAAGCAAAACGAGGGAAAGAACTTTCATGGATTTCATATTGCGCTCCTGGGTAATGAATGCTGCCTGCGAAATCACCGGCCTCGACGTCCCGTGCCACGAGACGCGCCCGCTGCCGCGCCACCGCTCGCGCTCGAACCTTGCGTGTCCCGATGGCGATGTTCGTAACCCGCACCGTATGGCAGGCTGGACGGGGAGGAACCGGTATTCGGTCCATTCCCGGCCCGGGCCGGCGCTTGCAGGTTGCGCAACACCGTTTCGTCGGACATTTCGTCGTGCGCGGGGGCTTGCAAGGGCATGTCCCGCGGCAGCGACAGGTTGAGGGGGCGTGCGTGCGCGGCAGGCGCCTTTTCCTGTCCGTCAGCGGCCATGGCGGGGGACGCCAGGGACAGCAGGCACGGCAGCAGGATCAGGGTCGGTCGCATCATGGTCGGGTTCGAGGCTGGATGTGCGCCGTCACCATTGACGGCGTGGAGCGAATTCTCGGCGCGCAGGGTGGCGGCGGCATGTCTGTCGGGTGGCAGCGTGTGTCGGCGTGTGTCAATGTGTGTCGATCCGACGTGAAGCCTTCCAGGTCAGGTAGGATAATTCACCGCACCACAGTCCGTCGAGCACGGCCGCATCCGTCCGGCGAAACCGGTGCGCCTCCTGGAACCTTTTGTTTATCGCATGATGCAATCCTGTCCACCCGATCCATCGCAAGCCGCAGTGCCGCGGACAGGCGCCGTGCCCGCCCGCATTCTGGTGGTGGACGATGACCCCGGCATGCGAACCTTGCTGGAAGTCTATCTGGGCGACAGCGGCTTTGCCGTGGAAACGGCGGGCGATGGCGCGGCCATGTGGCAGCTGCTGGCGCATGGCATGCCCGACGCCATCGTGCTCGACCTGATGCTGCCCGGCGAGGACGGCCTGTCGCTGGCGCGGCGCCTGCGTGCCCGGTCGAACGTGCCCATCCTCATGCTGTCGGCGCGTGGCGAGGAAATCGACCGCGTAGTCGGGCTGGAAATGGGCGCCGACGATTACCTGGCCAAACCCTTCAGCCCGCGCGAACTGCTGGCGCGCCTGCGGGCGCTGCTGCGGCGCAGCCAGACGCGGGCGCCGGCCGCCGCGCCCGCAGCAGGCGCCGCGTTCGGACCTTACCGGCTCGACGTCGCCAGCCATCGGCTGAGCCGGGACGGCGTCGAGATCAAGCTGTCGACCGCCGAATTCGCCCTGCTGCGCATCCTGGTCGAACACCCATTGCGGGTGCTGTCGCGCGACACCCTGATCGACATGCTGAAAGGCTACGAGCGCGATCCGTTCGATCGCAGCGTCGACACCCGCGTCACCCGCCTGCGCCGCAAGATCGAGGCCAATCCAGGCGAGCCGGTGTACATCCGCACCGTGCGCGGCGAGGGCTATCTGTTCAACCCGCGCGGCAGCGAGGCGTGAAGCTGTCGTCGCGGCTCAGCCTGACGCAGCAGAACGCCCTGCTGCTGGTGGCGTTCCTGATCGCGTTTGAACTGGTGACGGCCGCCGCCGCCGCCTATTTCCTCATGTTGCCGATGGCGCGCCGCTCGGCGGCCGACCTGGCCGGACTGATGACCCTGTCGGCGCAGACCTGGAGCGAACTGCCGCCGGTCACCCGCCCCGCTTTCGAGATTGAACTGTCGCGCGCGCATGACCTGGCGCTGCGGGCCGAGCCGCCCGAGGGTGCGGAAGCCCCCGCCTGGCGCGAGCCCTACCTGAAAATTCTGGTGGAGGCGTTGAGCGCGCGCCTGGGAGAGCCGGTGGCCAGCTCCCGCGAGCGGGTCGGGGACAAGGAATGGCTCTGGGTGTCGCTTCCAGCCGGCGGGGGCCGTCTTTCGGTGGGCTTGCCGCACAGCCGCATCGGCCCGCGCCCGATCCATGCCCTGCTGGTCTCGCTGGCGGGCGGCGCGCTGCTGGCCCTGCTTGCGGCCTGGTGGCTGGCGCGCCGCACCACGCGTCCGCTGCAGCGCCTGCAGCAGGCGGCGACCTCGCTGGGGCGCGGGCAGACCCCGGAGCGCCTGCCCGAAACCGGCCCGCGCGAAATCGCCGCCTTGAGCCGCCGTTTCAACGAGATGGCGAAACAGGTGGAAGACCTGCTGGCCGCCCGCACCGTGTTGCTGGCCGGCGTCTCGCACGACCTGCGCACGCCGCTGGCGCGGCTGCGGCTGGCGGTGGAAATGCTGGTGAAGAAGCCCGGCCCGGAGCTGGCGGCGCAGGTGGAGGGCGACATCGAGGCGATGGACCGCCTGATCGGCGACGTGCTGACGCTGGCGCGCGGCTTCGGCCACGAGGCGAGCCAGCCGGTGGCGCTGGCCGACCTGCTGGCCGACCTGGTGCGTGCCACCCCCGGTGCGGCCGGCAGGGTGCGGATCGAGACGGCCGATATCACGTTCGAGGCGCCCGCCGGCGCGCTGCGTCGCATCCTCGCCAACCTGCTGGAAAACGCGTTGCGCTACGGCGGCGGCCAGCCGGTCACGCTGCGTGCAGGGACCGCTGACGGCGTCTGCCGCATCGGCGTGCTCGACCGCGGCCCCGGGATTCCGCCGGCCGAGCTGGAAGCGGTGTTCCGCCCGTTTTACCGGCTGGAAGCATCGCGCAGCGTCAGCACCGGCGGTTCCGGGCTGGGGCTGGCCATCGTGCGCCAGCTGGCAGCGGCGCAGGGCTGGCAGGTGACGCTGCAGGCGCGCACCGGCGGCGGTCTGGCGGCCTGGCTGAAGCTTCCATTGCAGCAGGCGGGACAGACGCGTTAAAGGATGTTTCTCCTTGAAATGGAAGCCTTATCGAATTAGAATCACGGGCTGTCCGAAATGGTTCGGATAAATTCGCACACCTGTCGTTAAAGGGTGGCGGCGCGTTCAGGTCCAAACCAACGCGCGGCTGCTGACGGGTGGAGGCTCAACCCTTTAGGAGATTTTCATGTCTGTCACCATGCGTCAAATGCTGGAAGCCGGTGTCCACTTCGGTCACCAGACCCGCTTCTGGAACCCCAAGATGGCCCAGTTCATTTTCGGGAATCGCAACAAGATTCATATCGTCAACCTGGAAAAAACGCTGCCGATGTTCCAGGAGGCGCAAAAATTCGTGCGTCAGCTGTCCGCCAACAAGGGCAAGGTGCTGTTTGTCGGCACCAAGCGTGCCGCGCGCGACATCGTGCGCGAAGAGGCCCAGCGCGCCGGCATGCCTTACGTCGACAACCGCTGGCTGGGCGGCATGCTGACCAACTTCAAGACGGTCAAGCTGTCGATCAAGCGATTGAACGAACTGGAAGCCGCGCTGGCCGAACCGGGCCGGTTGTCGAAAAAAGAAACCCTCACCATGCAGCGCGAAGCCGACAAGCTGAACCGCAGTCTGGGCGGCATCCGCGAAATGGGCGGCGTACCTGATGCGCTGTTCATCGTCGACGTCGGCTACCAGAAGGGCGCCGTGGTCGAAGCCAGGAAGCTGGGCATCCCGGTGATCGGCGTGGTCGACACCAACAACAGCCCGGAAGGTGTGGATTACATCATTCCCGGCAACGACGACTCGGCGCGCGCAATTCGCCTGTATGCCCGCGGCATGGCCGATGCGGCCCTGGAAGGCCGCGCTCAGGTCATCAGCGAACTCGTCGGCGGCGAAGAGTTCGTCGAGGTGGAAGAAGAGATGGAAGAAGGCGCGCCTGCTGCCGAGTAAGCACGACGCACCGCAACATCGCCGGGGTATGTTCCCGGCGAACGCATTTTGAGGAGGGGCGTTGGCCCCTCTTTCCATATAGAAACTGGATGGGAGTACGAAATGGCAGAAATTACTGCAGGCATGGTCAAGGAACTGCGCGAAAAAACCGATGCGCCGATGATGGATTGCAAGAAAGCGCTGTCGGAAGCCGGCGGCGACATGCAGAAGGCGGAAGAAATCCTGCGCGTGCGCTTCGGCAACAGGGCTGCCAAGAGCGCCGGCCGCGTGGCAGCCGAAGGCGTCGTGACCATCGCGATCAGCGCCGACGGCAAGTCGGCCGCCATGGTGGAAGTCAACTGCGAGACCGACTTCGTGGCGAAGAACGACGATTTCCTGGCGCTTTCCAACGCGCTGGCCGAGATGGTGCTGAACCAGAACCCGGTCGATGTTGCCGCGCTGTCTGCGCTGTCTTACAAGGGCGCCACGGTGGAAGCCGTCCGTACCGAACTGGTCGGCAAGATCGGCGAGAACATGTCGGTGCGCCGCTTCGTGCGCCTGGACGGTCAGGGCAAGTTCGCCAGCTACATCCACGGCGGCAAGATCGGCGTGCTGGTCGATGTGAGCGGCGACGAAGCGCTTGCGCGCGACATCGCCATGCACATCGCCGCGGCCAAGCCGAAGTCGCTGGATGCGTCGGGCGTGCCGCAGGCACTGATCGACACGGAGCGCCGCGTCGCGATCGAGAAGGCCAAGGAAGCCGGCAAGCCGGAAGCTATGCTGGAAAAGATTGCCGATGGCACGGTGCAGAAATACCTCAAGGAAGTCACCCTGCTGTCGCAGCCCTTCGTCAAGGACGACAAGCAGAGCGTCGAGCAGGTGCTGAAGTCGAAGAACTCGCAGTGCCACGGCTTCGCGATGTACGTGGTGGGCGAGGGCATCGAGAAGAAAGTGTCGGACTTCGCCGCCGAAGTCGCGGCGGCTGCCCAGGTCTGAGCGGGAATGGCGCCGGTTCGACGCATCCTGCTGAAGCTTTCCGGCGAAGCCCTGATGGGGCCGGACAGCTTCGGCTATCACGCCGACACCATGGCCGGATTTGTCGGCCAGATCCGCGAGGTGATGGCGCTGGGCGTGCAGGTCGGCATCGTGGTCGGCGGCGGCAACCTGTTTCGCGGCGCCACCGGCGCCCTGTCCGGGATGAACCGCGCCAGCGCGGATTCGATGGGCATGCTGGCCACGGTGATGAATGCGCTGGCTTTCAGGGATGCCCTGCAGCAGGCGGGTGTCGATGCACGGGTGCAAACCGCGGTCCATATCGCGCACGTCGGCGAGGACTTCGATCGCGACGCGGCGGTGCGTCATCTGGAAGCGGGGCGGGTGGTGATCTTCGGCGGCGGCACGGGCAACCCGTTCTTCACCACGGATACCGCGGCGGCCCTGCGTGCGGCCGAGATCGGCGCCGACCTGCTGCTGAAGGCGACCAAGGTCGACGGCGTCTACACCGCCGATCCGAAGAAGGATGCGAATGCCCGGCGCTACGAAACGCTGAGTTTCGACGAGGCGATCGCCAACAATCTGGCGGTGCTGGACACCGCCGCCTTTGCCCTGTGCCGCGAACAGAATCTGAACCTGGTCGTGTTCAATGTCTTCAAGCCCGGCGCGCTGCGGCGCGTGGTGATGGGCGAAGACGAAGGCACGCGCGTGAGCTTACGTTGAGGAGTTGAAATGGCTGAAACCACCATCACCGAGATCAAGCAGTCCGCCGAACAGAAAATGGGCAAGACGCTGGAAGCGTTGAAAAACGATCTGGCCAAGGTGCGCACCGGGCGCGCTCACACCGGCATCCTCGATCACGTCATGGTCGATTACTACGGCAGCCCGACGCCGGTGCCGCAAGTAGCCAGCGTGTCGCTGGTCGATTCGCGTACCCTGGGCGTGCAGCCGTATGAAAAGAACATGGTCGGCAAGATCGAGAAAGCAATTCGTGATGGCGACCTGGGCCTGAATCCGGCGACGCACGGCGACATCATCCGTGTGCCGATGCCCTCGCTGACCGAAGAGCGCCGCCGCGACCTGATCAAGGTGGTGCGCAACGAAGCCGAAGGCGCGCGCGTCGCGGTCCGCAATATCCGCCGCGATGCCAACGGCACGCTCAAGGACATGGTCAAGGCCAAGACCGCAACCGAGGACGAGGAGCGCCGCACCCAGGACGAGGTGCAGAAGCTGACCGACAAGTACATCGGCGAAATCGACAAAATGCTGGCCGACAAAGAGAAAGATTTGCTCGCGGTCTGAGCATGTCCGGCGTGTCCACCCTGGCGAAGCAAACCATCGATGTGCCGCGGCACATCGCCATCATCATGGATGGCAACGGCCGCTGGGCGAAGCGGCGGCTGATGCCGCGCGTGGCTGGACACCGCAAGGGCGTCGAGGCGCTGCGCGGGGTGATCCGCGCCTGCGCCGAGCGCGGCGTGTCGCATCTCACGGTTTTTGCCTTCAGTTCGGAAAACTGGCGGCGTCCGCAGGAAGAGGTCACCCTGCTGATGGAGCTGTTCATGCGCGCGCTGGAGAATGAAGTCGCGCGGCTGCACGAAAACGACATCCGCTTTCGCGTCATCGGCGATCTGTCGGGCTTTTCCGGGCGCATCCAGGCCCTGATCCGCGACGCCGAAACGCTGACCCGCGACAACACCCGCCTGACCTTTACCGTCGCGGCCAATTACGGCGGGCGCTGGGACATCGTGCAGGCGGTAAAAAAGCTGATGGCGGCGGGGGTGGCGGCGGACGATGTGGATGAGGCCGCGCTGGCGCAGCAGCTCAGCATGGCTGAAGCGCCCGAGCCGGACCTGTTCATCCGCACCGGCGGCGAACAGCGCGTCAGCAATTTCCTGCTGTGGCAGCTGGCCTACACCGAGCTGTATTTCACCGACGCGCTGTGGCCCGATTTTGGCGCGGCGGCGCTGGATGAGGCGATTGCCTCTTACCGTAGACGCGAACGCCGCTTTGGCCGCACCAGCGAGCAGGTGCGGCCCGTGTCGTGACGGCCTGCCGGGGACTGTATCCATGACGCCTCTTTTCAGGCGGGTGCTCACCGCCGCAGGATTGCTGGCCGTGTTCGTGCCGGCCGTGCTGTGGGCGCCTGCGTGGCTGTGGGCGATCCTGATGGCGGGGCTGATCGGCGCGGCCGCTTACGAATGGGCGCGCCTGAGTCATTTCCCGCCGCTGTCCGCGCACGCTTACGCAGTGCTGCTGGCGTTTTGTGCGCTGGTCTTGCCCTGGGTGCTGGCCGCGGACGACTGGCCGATCTACCAGGCCGCGCTGATCCTGCTGGCTTTTGCTTTCTGGTTGATTGTCGCGCCGCTGTGGCTGCTGGGGCGCTGGTATGCGGCGCAGCCCTTCGTGCGGGCCTTGGTCGGCGTCGTGCTGCTGCTGCCGACCTGGGCTGCCTTGTTGTATCTGCATGCGCGCGGCCCCGGCGTGCTGCTGGGCGTGATGGCGATTGTCTGGATTGCCGATACCGCCGCCTATTTTGCGGGGCGCCGCTTTGGCCGCCACAAACTCGCGCCCGCCATCAGCCCCGGCAAGACCTGGGAAGGCGTGGCGGGCGCGCTTGTTGCCGTTGCGCTGTATGCGGCGGTCCTGAGCGCGGTGGCCGGAATGCCGCTGCTGTCGCTGCTGGTCGTGGTGTCCGGCTTGCTGTATCTGTCGGTGCTGGGCGACCTGTTCGAATCCTGGATCAAGCGTCTCTCCGGCATGAAGGATAGCGGCAGCATGCTGCCCGGCCATGGCGGGGTGCTCGACCGCATCGACGCCCTGACGTCCACCCTGCCGATTGCCGCCGGCCTGTTGATGTGGCTGGAGCACTCCGTATGACTATAAGCGGCATGAAACCACGCGTTCTTACCATCCTGGGCGCCACCGGCACCATCGGCGTCAATACGCTCGATGTGGTGGCGCGCCATCCCGATCGTTTCGAGGTCTTCGCGCTGACCGGCGCCACCCAGGTCGAACGCATGCTCGAGCAGTGCCGCACCCATCGCCCGCGTTTTGCGGTGATGAGCGAGCCGGCCACGGCCGCCGTTCTGCGCGCGCGGATTGCCGAAGAGAAACTTCCGGTGACGGTGCTCGAAGGCGCCGCCGCCCTGATCGAGGTGGCGACCGCGCCCGAGGTCGACACCCTGATGGCGGCGATCGTCGGCGCCGCCGGGCTGCCGGCCACGCTGGCGGCGGCGCAGGCGGGCAAGCGCATCCTGCTTGCCAACAAGGAAACCCTGGTGGTGTCCGGCCAGCTGTTCATGGACGCCATCGCCGCCAGCGGCGCCGAACTGCTGCCGATCGACTCCGAGCACAATGCCATCTTCCAGGCATTGCCGCGCGACTTCAGCGGCGACTTCCAGCAGGCCGGGGTGAAGGCGCTGTGGCTCACCGCATCCGGCGGCCCGTTCCGCACCCTGTCGGCCGAGGCCATCGCTGTGGCGACGCCGGCGATGGCGGTGGCGCACCCCAACTGGGTGATGGGCAAAAAGATCTCGGTCGATTCGGCGAGCCTGATGAACAAGGGGCTCGAAGTGATCGAGGCGCGCTGGCTGTTCAACGCACGCCCCGAGCAGATCAAGGTGGTGGTGCATCCGCAGAGCATCGTGCATTCGATGGTCGAATACGCCGACGGCTCGGTGATCGCGCAGATGGGCACGCCCGACATGCGCACGCCGATCGCCTACGCGCTGGGCTTTCCCGAGCGCATCGATGCGGGCGTCTCCGCGCTCGAGCTGATCGGCCGGCAACTCACCTTCGAGACGCCCGACACCGCGCGCTTCCCCTGCCTGCAGCTGGCGTTCGACGCACTCGCCGCGGGGGGCAGCGCGGCGGCGGTGCTGAACGCGGCCAACGAAGTGGCGGTCGCGCGCTTTCTCGACGGCGCGGTGCCGTTTTCCGCGATTGCCGCCAGCATTGCCCACACGCTCGACACGCTGGCGGGCGGGGCGGCCGATACGCTGGACGAGTTGCTCGAAGCCGACCGGCAGGCGCGCAGCGTGGCCGAAATGTACCTTGATCGGGTTCTGGGATGAGCGTGCTGAGTACGATCCTCTGGTTTCTCATTGCCATCGGCATTCTGGTGGTGGTGCACGAATTCGGCCATTACCTCGCGGCGCGGCTGGCCGGCGTCAAGGTGCTGCGTTTCTCGGTTGGTTTCGGTAAACCCCTGCTCAGCCGCCGCTTCGGCCGCGACCGGACCGAGTGGGTGCTGTCCGCGCTGCCGTTCGGAGGTTACGTCAAGATGCTCGATGAGCGCGAGGGCGAAGTGCCGGCCGCGGAGGCGCACCGCAGCTTCAACCGCGCCACCGTGTGGCGGCGCTTCGGCATCGTCTCGGCAGGGCCGATCGCTAACTTCCTGCTCGCCATCGTGTTTTACTGGGCGCTGTTCCTGCATGGACTGCCGGCGATGAAGCCGATGATCGGCGAGCCGCCCGCCGGCACCCCGGCGGCGCATGCCGGCCTGGCGGCGGGCGACGAGATCCGCCGCGTCAACGGCCACGAGACACAGTCGTTCCAGGACTTGCGGCTGAATCTGCTGCGCGCGGGGGTGGCGGGTGGCGAGCTTGTGCTGGATCTGGCGAACGGCCGCAGCGTTCGGCTCGATGCCGCGCCGATGCAGACCGAGAATCTGGAGCAGGACATTTTGCGCCCGCTGGGCATCGTGCGCTTCGACCCGGTACTCGATCCGGTGATCGGCAGGGTGTTGCCGGACGGCGCCGCCGCGCGCGCGGGGTTTCAGCCGGGCGACCGGCTGCTCGCCGCCGCCGGCGACCCGCTGGCGAGCTGGCAGGACTGGGTGCAGATGATTCGCCAGCATCCGGCCCAACCTCTGCGCATCGAGTATGAGCGACAGGGGCGGCGCGGCGAGTTGACCGTCGTTCCCGACGCGGTGGACGAAGCCGGCCAGCGCGTCGGCAAGATCGGCGCCGGTCCCCAAATTGATGAAGCGGTGCTGGCCATGCTGATGACCGAAGTGCGCTACGGCCCGGTCGATGCGCTGTGGCATGGCGCCGTCAAGACCTGGGACATGAGCCTGTTCACGCTGGAGATGATGGGGCGCATGGTGATGGGCCAGGTGTCGTGGAAGAACCTGTCCGGCCCGCTGACCATCGCCGACTACGCGGGGCAGAGCGCCGCCCTCGGCTGGATCAGTTTTGTCGGCTTTCTGGCGCTGGTGAGCGTGAGCCTGGGCGTGCTCAATCTGCTGCCCATCCCGCTGCTGGATGGCGGGCACCTCATGTATTATGTGGCCGAAGTTTTCACCGGTCGCCCGGTGTCCGAACGCACCATGGAAATCGGCAGCCGGATCGGCATGATTCTTTTGCTGCTGCTGATGTCGTTTGCCCTGTTCAACGATTTGCAACGCCTGATAGGCGGATGATGACAACCATGACCCCGAGCCGTTTGACGCTTGCCCTTGCCGCTGTATTTGCCGTACAACCCGTGTTCGCCGGGGAGCCCTTCGTCGTCAAGGACATTCGGGTCGAAGGCATCCAGCGCACCGAGGCGGGAACGGTGTTCAGCTACCTGCCGGTCAAGGTCGGCGAGGTGATGACCGACGAGAAAACCGCGGCGGCAATCAAGGCGCTCTACGCCACCGGATTTTTCAAGGATGTGCGGCTGGAGGCGAGCGATGGCGTAGTGATCGTCACCGTTGAAGAGCGCCCCTCGATCGCCACCATCACCCTGTCCGGCATCAAGGAGTTTTCCGCGGATGACCTGAAGGCCGGCCTCAAGCAGACCGGCCTGGCCGAAGGCCGCGTGCTCGACCGCGCCATGCTCGACAAGGCCGAACAGGAACTGCAGCGGCAGTACTTCAACCGCGGTAAGTACGCGGTGGAAATCAAGTCCACGCTGACGCCGCTGGAGCGCAACCGGGTCGCCGTGCAGTTCGACGTGGTGGAGGGCGACAGCGCCAGGATCCGGCAGATCAACATCGTCGGCAATCGGGACTTCAAGGAGAAGACCCTGCTGAAAGCGTTCGGCTCCACCACCCCGGGCTGGCTGACCTGGTACACCAAGAGCGACCAGTATTCCAAAACGCGGCTGGCCGGCGACATCGAGGCGCTGCGCTCGTTCTACCTCAACCGAGGCTACATCGAGTTCAATGTCGACTCCACCCAGGTGTCGATTTCGCCCGACAGGCAGGGCATCTACATCACCGTCAACGTCACCGAGGGTCCGCAATACACGGTGTCCGACGTCAAACTGGCGGGGCAGATGCTGGTGCCCGAGGCCGAGCTGCGGAAGCTCGTCACCGTCAAGCCGGGCGAGGTGTTCGTGCGCGACCGCCTGACCGAGACCACCAAGAAAATCGGCGACCGCCTCGGCAATGACGGCTATGCGTTTGCCAACGTCAACGCGGTGCCCGAGATCGACAAGGAGAAGCAGACGGTCGCCTTCACCCTGTTCATCGATCCCGGCCGCCGCGTCTACGTGAACCGGGTCAACGTCGCGGGCAACACCAAGACCCGCGATGAAGTGGTGCGCCGCGAAATCCGGCAGATGGAAGGCGCCTATTACGACGCCGAAAAGATCAACCGCTCACGCGACCGCCTCAACCGCCTGGGCTACTTCAACGAAGTCAACATCGAAACGCCGAGCGTGGCCGGCACCACCGACCAGGTCGACGTCAACGTCAGCGTGGCCGAAAGGTCGACCGGCAACATCATGCTGGGTGCGGGTTTCTCGTCGTCGGAAGGCCTGGTGCTGTCGGGTTCGGTGTCGCAGGCCAACGTGTTCGGCACCGGCAACCGGCTGACGGCGCAGCTCAACTCGGGCAGCGTCAACACCGTGTATTCGCTGTCGTACACCAACCCCTACTACACCATCGACGGCATCAGCCTGGGCTATGACGTGTACCGGCGCGATGTCGATGCGACTTCGCTCGACAACGTCGCCGATTACAAGACATCCACCTATGGTACGGGTGTGCGCTTCGGCCTGCCCGTCAACGAACGCGACTTCATTTCGTTCGGCCTGACCTACGAGCAGACCTCGCTCACCACCACGGCAACCAGCGGCGTGCAATACGATTTCGTCCAGGAATTTGGCGAGGACAACGACACATTGCGTCTGGATACTGCCTGGGCGCGCGATACCCGAAACAGTTTCCTGTTCCCGACCAATGGTGTGTTCCAGCGGGCGGCGGCAGAAGTGGGCACTCCGGTTGGCAGTCTGCAATATTACAAACTGTCCTTGCAGCACCAGCAGTTTTTCCCGTTGAGCAACAGCTTCACCCTCATGTTGAATGCTGAAGCGGGCATTGGCGATGGGCTGTCAGGCAAGCCCTTGCCGTTCTTCAAGAACTTCTACGCAGGCGGCACCAGTTCGGTGCGCGGTTTTGAAAATGGCACCCTGGGTCCAAAAGATATCAACGGCGACGCGCTCGGCGGCGACACGCGCGTGATCGCCAATGCGGAACTCTTCTTCCCCTTGCCGGGACTCAAGAGCGACCAGTCGCTGCGCATGTCGGCCTTTATCGATGCCGGCGCCGCCTTCGGCCCGAGAGATGAAAATGGCCTGTACGAGAAATTTGCCTTCGATGACTTGCGCTATTCGGCAGGCGTGGCAATTTTGTGGGTGTCGCCGCTCGGCCCGCTCAAATTCAGTCTGGCGCAACCGCTTGTCAAGAAGGATGGCGACAAGACCGAAGTGTTCCAATTTACCCTGGGCAGCACGTTCTAGGGTTAGCCGTTACCGGAGTATGTGATGATGAAATTCAAGCAGCGAGTCGTTTCCCTGATCCTGGCGTCGGCCTTTGCGGCCGCTCCCGCCCTGGCCGATACCAAGATTGGTTTTGTCAACACTGAAAAACTGTTGCGCGAAGCGCCGCTGTCGGTCGCCGCACAGAAGAAACTGGAGCGCGAATTCGCCGCGCGCGATCAGGAATTGCAGAAACTCGCCAAGCAGGCGCGCGATTTGCAGCTGCAACTCGACAAGGACGGTGTGACCATGTCGGACAGCGAGCGCAAGGCGAAGGAGCGCGACCTCGGCAACCTCAACCGCGATCTGCAGCGCCAGGGACGCGAATTCCGCGAAGACCTCAACCTGCGCCGCAATGAAGAACTGGGACAGATCCAGGAGCGTGCGCGCAAGGCGATCCAGGAGATCGCGCGTGCCGAGAAATTCGATCTGGTCGTCGAGCAGGCGGTTTATGTCGATCCCAAAAACGACATCACCGACCGGGTGATGAAGGCCCTGGCCGGGAAATAAAACAAGCCGGCGCGGGAAACGATGCCGGCATGGAAATAACCCTTTCGCGGAAAGTAAACCCAACCTATGGCTGTAACGCTGGCAGCGCTGGTCGCCCGTTTTGGCGGGGAACTCGTGGGCGATGGCGCGCGGACGGTGCGTCAGGTTGCGCCGCTGGATCGCGCCACGCCCGACGAAATCGGCTTCGTCTCGCAGGAAAAGTATCTCTCCCAACTGGCGGGCACCCGCGCGGGTGCGGTCATTCTGCCGGCGGATGCGCGTGACGCCACCGACCTGCCGCGCATCCTCACGCCCAATCCCTACCTCTATTTCGCGCGCGTCTCGGCCCTGCTGAATCCGCCGCCGCGCCCGCCCGCGGGGGTTCATCCCGCGGCGACGGTCGCGCCGGATGCGGAGATCGCCGCCGACGCCAGCATCGCAGCCGGCGCCGTGATCGGCAGCGGCGCGGCGATCGGCGCCCGCACCGTGGTCGGGCCCAACTGCGTGGTCGGCGACCATGCCCGCGTCGGTGCCGATTGCCTGCTGCACGCCAACGTCACCGTCTACCACCGCTGCGAAGTGGGCGACCGCGTCATCCTGCACTCGGCATGCGTCATCGGCTCCGATGGCTTCGGCTTCGCGCCGAGCGAAGGCCGCTGGGAAAAAATCCCGCAGATCGGCCGTGTGCTGATCGGCGACGACGTCGAGGTCGGCGCCTGCACCACCATCGACCGCGGCGCACTGGAAGACACGGTGATCGAGGAAGGCGTCAAGCTCGACAACCTGGTCCAGGTCGCGCACAACGTGACGATCGGCGCGCACACCGCGATCGCGGCCTGCACCGGCATCGCGGGCAGTGCGAAGATCGGCCGCCACTGCATGATCGGCGGCGCGGCGATGATCTTCGGCCACATCGAGATCGCCGACGGCACCCGCATCTCGACCAACACCCTGATCACCAAGTCGCTGCCGAAGGCGGGCACCTACACCTCGGCGCCGCCGTTCACCGAGCACGAGGTCTGGCAGAAAAACGCCGTCCACATGCGCAACCTCGACAAGCTGGTGAACCGCGTCAAGCAGCTCGAAAAACGCCTCAACGAACTGGAAAACAAACCATGATCATGGAAATCGAGCAGGTGATGCAGTACCTGCCGCATCGCTACCCCTTCCTGCTGATTGATCGGGTCATCGAGATGGAGATCGGCAAAACCATCACCGCGATCAAGAACGTCACCATCAACGAGCCGTTTTTCCCCGGCCACTTCCCCGGCGCGCCGGTGATGCCGGGCGTGCTGATCCTGGAAGCCATGGCCCAGGCGGCGGCGATCCTGTCGTTCAAGACCAAGAACATCGCGCCGGAAGATATCGGCATCGTCTACTTTGCCGGCATCGATGGCGCCCGCTTCAAGAAGCCGGTCAAACCCGGCGACCAGCTGGTGCTCAAGGTCGGCATCGTGCGCGAGATGCGCGGCATCTGGAAATACACCGGGCGTGCCGAAGTGGACGGCGTGCTGGTGGCCGAAGCCGAACTGATGGCCACCCTGCGCGACAAGCCCTGAACAATGGCACTCATCCTGAAAACCCCAGTTGACCGCTCATCTCCGCCGGAGAGTTCTCATGACTACTGAGTTTTCTGCCTTCGTCCAAAATCGCAGGCAGGTTGAATTCGCTACACACCCACTGGCACGCCTGGCTGTGTGTCTGCCTTTGTCGCTCATCGTTGCAGGCAGTGGCCTGCTGCCTCCTCGCTTCGCGGCATCCACCCACCCAGACGCGCCATTGGGCGCGTCCAACTGAGGTTTCCAGGATGATTCACCCCACCGCGCTGGTCGCTGCGGGCGCCCGGCTTGCGGACGACGTCGAGATCGGTCCCTATACGATCATCGGCGAGCACGTCGAGATCGGCGCCGGCACCACAGTTGGCGCCCATGCCGTGATCACCGGCCATACCCAAATCGGTGCACACAACCGGATCTTCCATTTCGTCTCGCTCGGCGAGGCGCCGCAGGACAAGAAATACGCCGGCGAGCCGACGCGGCTTGAAATCGGCGACCACAACGTGATTCGCGAGTTCTGCACCTTCAATACCGGCACCGTGCAGGACCGCGGCGTGACGACGATCGGCAGCCACAACTGGATCATGGCCTACGTCCACATCGCGCACGACTGCGTGGTGGGCGACCGCACCATCTTCGCCAACAATGCCTCGCTGGCGGGGCACGCCGAAGTCGGCGATTGGGCGATCCTCGGCGGCTTCACCGGCGTGCACCAGTTCTGCAAGGTCGGCGCCCACGTGATGACCGGCATCTCCAGCGTCGTGTTCAAGGACATCCCGCCCTTCATCATGGCATCCGGCCAGCCCGCCGCACCGCACGGCCTCAACAGCGAAGGCCTCAAACGGCGCGGGTTTTCCGCCGAGGCGCTGGCCGCGCTGAAGCGCGCCTACAGGATTCTCTACCGCGAAGGCAACACGCTGGCCGAGGCAAAGGACAAGCTCGAATCCGAGGCAGCGAGCCATGCCGAAGTCCGGCAGCTGCTCGATTTTCTCGCGCGTTCCGAGCGCGGCATCATCCGGTGATGGACCTCGGTCTGGTCGCCGGCGAAGCATCCGGCGATCTTCTCGGCGCGCACTTCGTCGCCGCACTGAAACAAAACCATCCCGATTTGCGCGCAGCCGGCATCGCCGGCCCGCGCATGATCGAAGTCGGGGTCGAGGCGGTCTATCCGAGCGACAAGCTTGCGGTCAACGGCTACGTCGAGGTGCTGCGCCACCTGCCGGAACTGCTGTGGATCCGTTCGCGCATCGCCCGCTATTTCCTGCGCGAGCGGCCCCGCGTCTTCATCGGCATCGACGCGCCGGATTTCAACTTCACGCTGGAAGCCAGGCTCAAGCAGGCCGGCATCCCCACCGTGCACTTCGTCAGCCCGTCGATCTGGGCGTGGCGGCCCGAGCGCATCCACCGAATCAAGGAAGCCGTCTCGCACATGCTGGTGGTGTTTCCGTTCGAGGAAGCGATCTACCGCGATACCGGCATCCCCGTAACCTACGTCGGCCATCCGCTGGCCGACGTGATTCCGCTTGAACCCGATACCGTCGCAGCCCGAACGGCCCTGGGCCTGGCAGCCGGCCCGGTCATCGCGTTGCTGCCGGGCAGCCGGCTGTCCGAGGTGGCGCGGCATGCGCGGCTGATGCTCGATGCCGCGATGCGCATTCGCCGGCGCCACCCCGACGCGCAGTTCGTGCTGCCCGCCGCGAACGCGGCCGCCGCGCGGCTGGTCCGGCAGGCGGCGCAGGGACTGGATCTTCCGTTGCAGGTGCTGGATGGCCGGTCGCACACTGCGCTGGCGGCGTGCGACGTCGCGCTGGTGGCCTCCGGCACCGCCACCCTCGAAGCCGCGCTGTTCAAGAAACCCATGGTCATCACCTACCGCGTTCCCGCGCTCACCGCAACCCTGATGCGCAAGAAAGCGCTGCTGCCCTGGATCGGCCTGCCGAACATTCTGGCGCGCGATTTCGTGGTGCCGGAACGGGTGCAGGAAGCCGCCACGCCGGAGAACCTGGCAAACGACGCGCTGGCCTGGCTGGACGATGCGCCGCGCCGGGATGCGGCCTTCGAAACCTTCCGCTCCATGCACGTGAGCCTGCGGCAGAATGCCAGCGCGCGCATCGCCGAGGCGGTGCAGCCCTACCTGGAGGGCGCATGACGCCGCGCCAGCCTGTCGTGCTGCATGTGGGGCCGCTCGGGCTGTGCGGCGTCGACGAGGCCGGCCGCGGCCCGCTGGCGGGGCCGGTGATGGCGGCGGCGGTCATGCTCGATCCCGCGCAGCCGATCGCCGGCCTGCGCGACTCCAAGAAACTTTCCGCCGCCGCGCGCGAGCGCCTGGCCGACGAGATCCGCCTGCGCGCCGTTGCCTGGTGCGTGGCCGAGGCCAGCGTCGCCGAGATCGATCAGTTGAACATCCTGCAGGCCACCCTGCTGGCGATGCAGCGCGCCGTGGCTGGGCTGGGACGAGCGCCGGACGACGTCTGGGTCGACGGCAACCGCTGCCCCGACTGGGCGTGGCGCTCGCAGGCGGTGGTCAAGGGCGACGACAAGGTGGCCGCGATCGCCGCCGCCTCGATTTTGGCCAAGACCGCGCGCGACCAGTACATGTGTGGCCTACACTACGAATATCCGGCCTACGGTTTTGCCAGCCACATGGGATATGGCACCGCCATGCATCTGGCAGCCTTGCAGGCGCACGGTGCCTGCCCGCAGCATCGACGCAGCTTTTCCCCGGTTAAGAGCCTATTTCTGCTGAAATAGGCTCTGTCATGCTTGATCAATCCGTTTTTTTGAAAGGAAGTCCCGTGAATGTCTCGTTATTTCTGCATGTGATGGGTGTCGTCGTTTGGGTCGGCGGCATGTTCTTCGCCTACATGGCACTGCGTCCGGTGGCCGCCAGCGTGCTCGAACCGCCGCAACGGCTCACCCTGTGGGCCGGCGTGTTCGGCAAGTTCTTTCCCTGGGTGTGGGTTTCGGTGGCGCTGGTCCTGCTGAGCGGCCTGCACATGCTGATGGTGTTCGGCGGCATGGCTGCACCGCATTACGCCATGGCCATGCTGGCGCTCGGCGTGCTGATGATGCTGATTTTCGCGCAGGTGTTTTTCATTCCCTACAAGAAACTCAAGCGCGCGGTCGACGAGCAGAACTGGAAAGCAGGCGGCGCGGCGCTGGCGCAAATCCGCATGCTGATCGGCATCAACCTCAGCCTGGGGTTGCTGACGATTGCGGTGGTGTTCCTCGGACGCGCCCTGGCGCCCTGATCAGGGGTGAGAATCGCCCCCGGCCGGGGGTAAAAAGCGGATAGGGCGGCGGCATCCGGACTGCTAGAATCGCGGCTTTCCTCCTGGCCGGCACTCATGCTGTTTCTCGAACTCTTCGGCTATCTGCTGCTCATCCTGGTGGCGGCGGAAATCTTTGTCAACGCGCTCGAACACCTGGGCGAACAACTCAAAATCTCCGAAGGCGTGACCGGCTCGCTGTTTGCCGCGGTCGGCACCGCCATGCCGGAAACCCTGGTGCCCTTGCTGGCGATTTTTGCCGGCACCGGCAATGCAGCGGTCAACCAGGAAATCGGCGTCGGCGCCATTCTCGGCGCGCCCTTGATGCTGTCGACGCTGTCGCTGTGCCTGATGAGCGTGGCGGTGCTGAAGCGGCGCGGCCTGCTGGGCCACCTCACTCCGGAGAAGACCGGTCTCAAGCGCGACCTGGATTTCTTCCTGATGGCGTTCCTGCTGGCCTTCGTCGCCATGTTCATCCCGCACGGCGAGGGCTGGGTGCGCGCGGGCATCGCCTTCGTCATGGTGACGATTTACTTCGTCTACGTCATGCTGACCCTGCGCGCGTCGGCCGGGCTGGTTGAGGGCGGCCATGCCACCGAAGCCGGCTCGCCGATGCTGCTGACCCGCCTGGGCTTGCCGCAGAATCTGCTTTTCATCCTGGTGCAGCTGGCGCTGGGCCTGGCGCTGCTGATCACCGGCGCCAAGGGTTTCATCCACGGCGTGGAAGCTGCCGCGCCCATCATCGGCATTTCCGCGCTGCTGCTCTCGCTTTTGATCATTCCGATCGCGACCGAACTGCCGGAAAAAGTGAATTCAATCCTGTGGATCCGCAAACGCAAGGACACCCTGGCATTCGGCAATATCACCGGTGCGATGGTGTTCCAGGGCACGCTGCTGCCCGCCATCGGCATTTCGCTGACGCCGTGGGCGCCGCAAAAGGAAGTGCTGCTGGGCGTGCTGATCACCCTGGTCGCGGCATTCTGGCTGCGCTGGGCGGCGCTGAACGGCGGCCTGCGCGTGTGGCACCTGTTCGTCAACGGCGCCCTGTACGTGACCTATCTGACCGCGGTTCTGGTCTGATCTCAGCCGGGCGGTTTGCGGCGGAACGGGCCTTCCAGCTCGTCCATGTAATGGCCGATAGCGTCGGTCTCGCGTTCCAGGAAGCGGTCGACCGCCGCGCGGAATTCATCATTTTCCAGCCAGTGCCAGGAATGCGTGGCGGTGGGAACCAGGCCGCGTGACAGCTTGTGCTCGCCCTGCGCGCCGCCTTCGAACACCTGCAGGCCTTTCGCGATCGCGTATTCGATGCCCTGCTGGTAGCAGGTCTCGAAGTGCAGGCCGGGCACGTATTCCAGCGTGCCCCAGTGGCGGCCGTACAGCCTTTTTCCATCCTTGATGCAGAACGAGCAGGCGGTGGGAATGCCGTCCTTGTCCGCAACGATCAGCAGCAGATTGTCCGGCATCGTCTCGCGCAGGTTGGCGAAGAATGCGCGGTTGAGATGCGGCTCGCTGCGGTGGCGGTCGTAGGTGTCGGCGTAGCAGCGGTAGAGATGGTCCCAGTCGGCGTCGGTGCTGTCGCGTCCTTCGACCCAGCGGAAACTCACCCCCAGCTTGTCCAGTTTCTTCCTTTCCTGGCGGATCTTCTTGCGCTTGTCGTGCGTCATCGCCGCGAGGAAGTCGTCGAAGCTGGCGTAGCCCGCGTTGTTCCAGTGGAACTGGAAGCCGCTGCGGTGTAGCAGCGGCGTCGCATTGAGCGCGGCATGATCGGGCTCGGTGGGAAACAGGATGTGGAATGACGAGCAATTCAAATCACGGGTGAGTTTGAGCGCGGCCTGGATCAGCGTGGCGCGGTCGGCGTCGTTTTTCGCCAAGAGGCGCGGGCCGGGCACCGGCGAAAACGGCACGCAGCAGACCAGCTTGGGGTAGTAATTCAGACCATGGCGTCGATAGGCATCGGCCCACGCCCAGTCGAACACGAACTCGCCCCAGGAATGGTGCTTGACGTAGAGCGGCATCGCGGCTTCGAGTTGGCCGTCGCGAAACAGGGCCAGATGCACCGGCTCCCAGCCGATGCCTGCACCGACGCAATCGGTGGCTTCCAGCGCGTGCAGAAAGGCATGCTGCACAAAGGGCGAATCGCCAGCCAGGGCGTTCCAGGCATCCGCCGACAACTCTGCAATTTTTGTCACGACGCGGACGACTGTTTCTGCGGCTTCAGCTTCCGTCGCGGGGGGCTTTGCTTCAAAATGCACGTTTTGGCGAGCTTCCATCGAAAAACAAATGAACCTGCATGAATATCAGGCCAAACAAATCCTGCGCTCGGGCAACATTAACACGCCGCGCGGCATCGCCGCGACGAGTGCCAATGCCGCTGTAGAAGCCGCAAGCGAGCTGGGCGGCGAGGCCTGGGTGGTGAAGGCGCAGATCCACGCCGGTGGGCGCGGCAAGGTGGGCGGCGTCAAGGTCGTCAAGCGCCTCGACGACGTACGCGCGATGGCCGAATTGCTGCTCGGCAAACCCCTGGTGACCAATCAGAACGCCCCCGACGGCCAGCCGGTGAACCAGGTGCTGGTGGAGGAAACGCTGCCGATCGCGCGCGAGCTGTACCTGTCGCTGCTGGTCGATCGCGAGACCGAGCGCGTCGCCATCGTGGCTTCCGCCGCAGGCGGCATGGACATCGAGGAAGTCGCCCATGCCACCCCGGAAAAGGTGCTGACGGAGACCTGCGATCCACTCTTTGGCGTGCAGGACTTCCAGTGCCGCGCACTGGCCTTCGCGCTGGATCTGACGGGCGAGGCCTACAAGGATTTCTGCCGCCTGCTGCCGCAGCTCTACCGCGTGTTCGTCGGCAACGATTTGAGCCTGCTCGAAATCAACCCGCTGGTGGTGACGACCGACAACCGCGTGCTGCCGCTCGACTGCAAGATGAGCGTTGACGACAACGCGCTGTACCGCCGCAAGAGCCTGGCCGAGCTGCGCGACGACAGCCAGATCGACGCCAAGGAAGCGGAGGCCAACGCGGCCAACGTGAACTACGGCGCGCTCACCGGCAACATCGGCTGCATGGTCAACGGCGCC
>JAUYCF010000074.1 GCA_030692355.1 Thiobacillus sp. | reverse complement strand
GGTGCCGATCAGCACCGCCACCGGGGCGCTGCTCACGGCCGGCGGCGTATGGCAGAACAGCTCCAGCCGCGAGCGCAAGGAGCACATCGAGGCGTTGTCCGGCGCCCAGGCGATGCAGGCCCTGGCCGAGCTCAGGCCGGTCACCTACAACTACAAGGTCGATGCCCAGGAGAAGCACGTCGGCTTCATTGCCGAGGACGTGCCGGAGCTGCTGGCGAGCAAGGATCGCAAGAGCCTGAGCGCGCTCGATATCGTGGCGGTGCTGACCAAGGCGGTGCAGGAGCAACAGCAAGTGATTGAAGAACAACGGCAGGCGATACAGGAACAGCGGCAGGCTAGCGAAAAACAACAGAAAGCTTTTGCGCAACAACAAGAAGCCCTCACCGCCCTGACAGCGCAAGTCAAAGTAATTCAAAGTGCCGGGGAAAGCAGCGGCCTGATCAGGACCTCTTCCTTGAACCGGTAGTCATTGCACTTCATGTGTAGAAGTTCAGACCTGAGCTGAAGTTGTCCCGTTTTGACGGTGCCTGATTGTCAAGTCAGTTCAAGTTGTTTGAACTTCTCCTGCCACGCCTCCTTTCCCGCGATCAAAGTTTGCAGAGGCGTGTGTCCGCAGCACATCTTTCCGTGGTGCGTGCGCTCGCCGTTATAATGCGCCAGCCAAACATCCAGATCGGCTTTAAATTGTAAGGGTTGTCCCATTAAACTTGTTTCGTTATCAATGGAATCCGTGCTCCGTGGCTACGACGCCGTCTGCACGCTCTACCCGCACATCCCGCCCCTCAGTCACTGGCGTGCATGGGAATATGCGGCCTATCAGCACTACCGACTCGATGGCCGCGTTCTAGACCTTGGCTGTGGCGATGGGCGTTATTTTCGGCTGATCTGGCCGCAGGCCTCCGACGTGGTCGGTGTGGACATGAGTCCCGGCGTGGCGGAGTTGGGCCGGCAAAGTAGTGTCTATCGCGAAGTCCATGTCACTCCCGCTCACCAGGTACCAGAACCCGACGCCAGTTTTGACCATGTGTTCGCCAACTGCTCGCTGGAGCATATGGACCATCTGGATGCGGTTCTGGCCGAAATATTTCGCTGTCTCAAACCCGGCGGCACCTTGTTGTGCAGCGTGGTGACGGACCGCTTTATCCAATGGTCGCTGTTGCCCAATCTCGTTGCCATGGCAGGCTTTGACGAGGCGGCCGCTGCGTTGCAAAAAGACTTTCTCGACTACCACCACCTCGCTAACCCGCTTTCCGTGGACGAGTGGGCGAAGAGCTTCAATCGGGCCGGCCTGGTTGCCGAAGAGCACGTTCCCATCCTGCCGAAGCACAACAGCGGCATATGGATGCTGATGGATGGTCTCTGGCACGTCAAGCGGGCGGGTGGGGGCGAAATGGGCGACGCGATCTTCCCGTTTCTGTCAGCCAATACCAACTTTCCAGGCGCGTTCCGCAAGGTATTTGCTGGCTTGCTGGAAATGGAAACCGACTGGCAAGATTGTAGCGGCGCTATATTTCTTGTGCGCAAACCGGGATAACGAATATGGGCATTTGTTGGTGCGGAAATACAAAACTCCTTTCCTTTAGCGCCGAATATGGTGAGTGCGACGAATGTGGAACCTTAGTTTCTCTGGAGGGAATGACTCCAGAACAGTTACGGGTGGGCAATGACGAAACTGATTTTTACGGCAAGCAATATTGGCTGAATCATCAAAGCAGTGATCTCGGCTTTCCGGATATTTATAAACGCGCCCGCAATGACCTTACTGAGCGCAACCTGCACTGGCTGAAAACGCTGCTCAAGTACCGTCTGCCTTCGGCCAAGGTGCTGGAGCTGGGCTGCTCGCACGGCAGCTTTGTCGCCCTGATGCGGCAGGCTGGATATGACGCCGCCGGGGTCGAAATGAGCCCCTGGGTCGTTGAATTCGGCCAGAAGATCTTTGGCGTGCCGATTTCCGTTGGCCCCATAGAAAACCTCGACATCGTGCCCGGTAGCCTTGACGTCATTGCTTTGATGGACGTGCTCGAACACCTGCCAGACCCCGTCGCGACGATGGCTCATTGCCTGCAACTGCTGAAGCCGGACGGCATCTTGCTCATCCAGACACCGCAGTTCAAGGAGGAGATGGACTACACGGCGTTGGTCGAGACAAAGGGCGCCTTCCTTGAGCAACTTAAGGCCGACGAGCACCTTTACCTCTTCAGTGATCGCTCGGTTACTCGCCTGTTCCAGCAGCTAGGCGCCGAATATATTGAGTTTGTGCCCGCGATTTTCGGGATTTACGACATGTTTTTCGCGGTAAGCCGGGCGCAGCTTCAGGTCAATATACCCGAACAGGTTGATTCAGCTTTGCTGTCCACGTCAAACGGGCGGCTTGCTTTGGCGTTGCTCGACTTGCGCGAACGCGAATTGGATTTGATGCGGAAATTGCAGGAGTCGGAATCTGACCGGGCAGCGCGATGGACACAGATCGAGACGCTGACGGCGATGTTGAAGGAATCGGAATCTGACCGAGCTGCGCGAGGCGAGCAGATCGAGACGCTCACGAGGATGCTGAGGGGGTCCAAGGCTAACCGGGTTGGGCTGGGCGAGCAGATCGAGTCGCTCGCAGGAATGCTGAAGAAATCGGATTCTGACCGAGCTGCACTAGGCGTACAGATCGACTCGCTCACGGCGATGCTGACGGAACTGGATTTTGACCGAGCTGCACGAGGCGAGCAGATCGAGTCACTTTCAGGGATGCTGAAGGAATTTAAGGCTGATAGTGCGGCGCGAGGCGAGCAGATCGAGATGCTCGTGGTGGATTTGCGGGCTTTGTTCGCTCGTCCTGGTTTCCGTTGGTTGATTAGATTCTCAAGTTGGCCAGAGGTAAGGAAATTGGCGGAGCGGGTCGGGGCGCACAATGAATAAACAGCTCAGCACAATCGCGGTGGATCTAACCCCCGTTCTTCCAGGTGGGGAGAACGGGGGCGCGAAGATTTTTGTGCTCGAATTGCTGCGCCGCCTGGCCAAAATGGCCCCCAATACCCAATTCGTATTGCTCACGCAAGCCGCATCGCACGAAGAGCTGGCAATAATGGATCGGCCCAACATGCGGCGCCTGATGGTCGTCGGCCCCGTAATAACGAATTCCCTTCGCCCACGTTTGGTGAGCCTTGCCTCCCGTATTCTGCCGCATTTGCCTGTCAGGCTGCGCGGCGTTTTCAGCCGCTTGGGCTACAGATTGAACACGGCATTGAAACGCAGTGGCTCCGATTCGCTGTTGCACGACATGAGCATTGATCTGCTCTTTTGTCCCTTTACCGCCCCAACCTATTACGAACCGGGAATCCCAACGGTCTGCACGATTTACGATCTGCAATATAAAACCTACCCCGAGTTCTTTGCAGCCGAAGATGTCGCTCACCGTGAGCGCACCTTTATTGAGGCCTGCCGCCGGGCAACGGTGCTCACCGCAATATCCGACTACTCGCGGGACTCGGCCATTGCCCATGGCAGCCTTGATCCTGCGCGCATCCGCACGATCCACCTGCGCATGGCACAGCGTATCGCGCCTGGAGCCGAGAACGACAGGGCCGTATTGGATCGCCTTGGCCTCAGCCCGCAGCGATACCTGGTCTACCCTGCCAATTTCTGGAAGCACAAGAATCACGAAATGCTTCTCACCGCTTTCGGTATGGCGTGCCATGAGGGTTTGCCGGCGGATATCAAACTGGTGTGCACCGGAGCGCCGGGGGCACGACAAGCGTGGCTGATGCGCGCCGCACGCACCATGAATCTGGGTGATCGGATCCATTTTCCAGGATACCTGCCCAATGCCGAGTTGGCAGCCTTGATGGCCAATTGCACTGGCGTGGTATTCCCCTCGCTTTACGAAGGCTTCGGCTTGCCTGTCGTCGAAGCCATGGCCGCAGGCGTGCCGGTGGCGTGCAGTAATACCACCTCACTCCCCGAAGTGGCCGCCGATGCGGCCATCCTCTTCGACCCACGCGTCCCCACCCAGATTGCGCAAGCCATGATTTCTCTGGTGGAGGACGAAGCGTTGCGGGCGCGGCTCATTCAAGATGGACTGCAACGTGCGGCCGAGTTTTCGGACTCCGAGCGCATGGCTCGTGAATATTGGGAACTCTTCCAGTACGCTTTGGCTAATCAGAGGCATGAAAGTCAACTAACCGGCGTCTATTCAGACGGTTGGATAGGCCCCAGCCTGTATTTGCAAGTCGCCCCAGCCAGAATCGTGCAAACGATTGAAATTGAACTTCTTGCTCCTGAATGGTTGCCGCAATCGTCCCTTACTGTCATTGCAAAACGGAGCGGGGAAAAAGAAGGTTCTACGATTATTCTCAGACGCGGTACGGGCGCGGTACTGTCACTACCCATTGAATCCACCGGGGGAAGTTACGAAGTTAGTGTGGCTCCGACTTTTGTGCCCGCCCGCTCAGGCCATGGCGACGATCAGCGAGAATTGTCGGCCATGTTGCAGCGATGCGGCATCACACGTGCTGACGGGGAATGTGCCGCATTGTTTCCCGAGAAAGCTACAGCATGAAGGTCAGCATCGTCACCCCCTCCTATAACCAAGGGCAATTCATCGAACGGACGCTGCAAAGCGTGGCCAGCCAGGCAGGCGCGGTGATTGAGCATGTGGTCTTCGACGGCGACAGTGCCGACAACACGGCTGAAGTGCTCAGAAATTTCAGCCCTCCTGTCCGGTGGGTCTCAAAAAAAGACAAGGGACAAACCGATGCCGTCAATCAAGGCATCCGGGCCACGGATGGCGAGATCATCGGTTGGCTCAACTCTGACGACATTTATTATCCCGGCGCCGTCGCGCGCGTCGTCGAATATTTTGCCCAGCATCCCGAAATTGACGTGGTCTATGGCATGGCGGATCACATCGATCTAGATGACAAGGCCTTTGAAAGTTATCCCACCGAGTCCTGGGACTTCGAACGGTTGCAGGAAACCTGTTTCATTTGCCAACCGGCTTTGTTCTTCCGGCGCCGGGTGGTTGAACAGCATGGGCTGCTCGATGAATCGCTCAACTATTGCATGGACTACGAATACTGGCTGAGGCTGGGTAAGGCCGGGGTTCGTTTCG
>JAUYCF010000044.1 GCA_030692355.1 Thiobacillus sp. | reverse complement strand
GAAGAACGTCGGCTTCGGCCTGCGCGGCAAGCCGGCCGCCGAAAAACAGGCGCGCATCGACGAACTGCTTGAGCTGGTCGGCCTCGCCGGCCATGCCGGGCAGTATCCGCACCAGCTCTCCGGCGGCCAGCAGCAGCGCGTGGCGCTGGCGCGCGCGCTGGCGCCACGGCCGCGCCTGATCCTGATGGACGAGCCGTTCTCCAACCTCGACGTCGAACTGCGCGAGCGCCTGTCACTCGAAGTGCGCGACATCTTGAAACGCGAGGCCACCACTGCGCTGATCGTCACCCACGACCAGCACGAGGCCTTCTCACTGGCCGACTGGGTCGGGGTGATGCATCAAGGCCGCATCCAGCAGTGGGACACGCCCTACAACCTGTATCACGAACCGGCCAACCGCTTTGTCGCCGACTTCGTCGGCCAGGGCGCGCTGGTCAGCGGCGAGGTCATCAACGACCACCAGGTGGAAATCGAACTCGGCGTGCTGGACGGGCACATCCCGGTCGACTGCGACGCCAGCGGCTGCGACGAGTGCGTGCGCAGCTGCCATGTCGACGTGCTGCTGCGGCCCGACGACATCGTCCACGACGACGACAGCCTGCTGCTGGCCGAAGTCGAGAACAAGGCCTTTCGCGGCGCCGAGTTTCTCTACACCCTGAAGCTCCCGAGCGGCCAGCGCGCGCTGTCGCTGGTGCCCTCGCACCACAACCACGCCATCGGCGAGAAGATCGGGATCAAGCTGGCGGTCGATCACGTCGTGGCGTTTCGCCGCGAATAGCGCCCATGCTCCCCCCTCCCCTGCGCGGCCTGCTGTTCAATGTGGGACTTGGCTTTACCGTCTCCCTGTTGCTGATGCTGGCGGTGATCGGACTGGGCGTTACCCAGATGTCTCACCTCAACACCGAGCTGGAGAATGTGGTATCGATCAACAACGTCAAGACCCGGCTGGCCTCGCGGATGCGCAACGCCATCCGCGACCGGCAGATGCTGATGCACAACATCGTGGTCTCGATCGACCCCTGGGAAAAGGACGCGCTCTTCCTGCAGTTCCAGGATTACGGCGAACGCTACGCCAAGGACCGTGGTCAGCTGGGCACCATGCTCAGCACGATGGACGAAAAAATACTGATCAATGAACTCGATGCCCTCACCTCCATCAATCAGCCCGTTATGTTCAAGGTGATCGAAACAGCGCTCAATGAGAACAATTACGGCGCGTTGACGCTGCTGCAGGAAGAAGCCATCCCGCTGCAGAACCGCCTGGTTACGGCACTCGACAACATGACCATTCTGCAGCGCGAAGCCAACGAGGCGGCGCTCGGAAAAACGTTTGCCGCCTATCAGGCCACCCGCAACCTGATGCTGGTGCTGGGCATCCTGGCCACACTTCTGGCGACGCTGGTTGCGGTTCTGGTGAGCCGTCGCATGCTGACGCAGACACGCCAGCTGGAAATGGAAAAACAGAAATACCAGACCCTGTTCGAGACCAATTCAGACGCCGTCGTCATCCTCGACGATCAGGGCTTTACCGATTGCAACCCGGCCACGCTGTCGCTGTTCGGCATGGACTCGGTCGCCGAATTTCTCAAGCATTCCATTTCGCAACTCGGCATGCCGATTCAGGCCAATGGCGCGGATGCCTATGATCATGCCATGCAGGCCGTAACCCAGGCACGCCGCCGCGGACATGCGCTGATGGAGTGGCAGGGACTGCGCCGGGACGGCTCGGTGTTCTCGGCCGAAATCGCCCTGCACGCGATGCAACTGGAAGGCAGGCCGGTGATCCAGGCGATCATGCGCGACGTCTCCGCGCGCCGGGCAGCCGAAGCCGCCAAGGAGGCCGCACGCGAGGCCGCCCTGCAAATGGCGCGCGCCAAATCGCAGTTCATCGCCAACGTCAGCCATGAAATCCGCACCCCCATGCACGGCATTCTGGGGATGAGCGGGATGCTGCTGAAAACACCGCTCGACGGCCGCCAGCGCGAGTACGCCGCCACCCTGAAAAGCTCGGCGGAAAGCCTGCTCATCATCATCAACGACATTCTCGACTTCTCCAAGATCGAGGCAGGCAAGCTGGCCATCGAACAGGTCGCCTTCTCGCCGGTCGCGCTGGCGCAGGGCGCGGTCGCGCTGTTCCAGGCGCGTGCGATGGAAAAGAACCTGCATCTGACGCTTGCGCTGCCGCCCAGCCCGCCCGCAGCGCTGCTGGGCGACCCCACCCGGATCCGCCAGATCCTGCTCAACCTGATCGACAACGCCATCAAGTTTACGGGCCAGGGCACGGTCGAGTTGCGCGCAGCGTTCGAAGCGTCGAACGGCAAGGTTCATTGCCTGTTCAGCGTACAGGACAGCGGCATCGGCATCGGCGACTCGACCCAGGCACGCCTGTTTCAGGCTTTTTCACAGGCAGACGCCTCGACCACGCGCCGTTACGGCGGCACCGGACTGGGGCTTTCGATCAGCAGCCAGCTGGCCGAGTTGATGGGCGGGCGACTCACGGTCGAGAGCACCCCCGGCCAGGGCAGCTGTTTCACCCTGGCACTGGATCTGCCGGCCACCACCTTGCCGCCGGCCGAACTGCCGGCCCATACAAGCATTCAGTTGCGCGGCCGCATCCTGATGGTGGAAGACCATCCGGTGAACCAGAAGGTGCTGGCCCATCAACTGCGTGAGATGGGCCTGCAGTACGCCGTGGCCGTCAACGGCCTGCAGGCGCTGGATCTTCTTGCAACGGACAACTTCGATCTGGTGCTGATGGACTGGCAAATGCCGGAAATGGATGGGCTGGCGGCCACGCGACAGATCCGCCGCCTGCCGACGGATACCTGCCGCATCCCCCTCATTGCCCTGACCGCAAATGCCGATGCCGGTTTTCGCGAAGCCTGCCTCGCCGCCGGGGCCAACGATTACCTGAGCAAGCCCTATTCCGAGGCTGCGCTGGCAGCCCTGCTGACGCAATGGCTGCCGCAGGCCGGAGCGGTGGCCGCCCGCGCCCCGCTGCTCGACCTGCCGGCGCTGCATGCGCGTTATCCCGCCAATCCGGGGCTGGTGGCCGAGCTGGAAGCGGTTTTCCTCAGCACCACCGAAGCCAGTCTGGCCACGCTGAAACGTGCGATCGGGCAAGGCGATGCGGAAACCTGCCGCAAGGAGGCCCATGCCCTGAAGGGGGCCGCAGCCAGCGTGACGGCCACCGTCATCCGGGAAGGCGCTGCCCGTATCGAGGCGCGCGTGAAACAGGGGGACTTCGCCGGCGCTGCAACCGAACTGGCAGCGCTGGAGAACCTCTTCGGCGCCTACGTGCCGATGCCGCATTGACGCCCGCCTTACGGCGCGTAGGATGAAAATATTCCCGTCCGGAAGGCACGTCATGATGCGCACGCTTTCATTCGTTCTTGCCTGGTTTTGCTGCCTGCCGGCATTCGCTGCCGATGCGCCCGCGGCGCCCCCCGCGCAAGCCCCGGTCAAAGACTGGCTCGATGTCACGCCCACCCCCTATGGCCCCATGCTGATCCAGCAGGGGGCGCCGCCGCCCTACCGCGACTACCAGATGAGCCGCGTGCTGACGCCGGAGGAAAGGAAGCGCTGGCGTGAAACGGCCATGCCGGCGATGGCCGGCTTGGCGCAGATGGATGCGCGCGAGGTGGTGAACCATTTCGCCATCAAATACCAGGCGAAACCCGGCGTCAGCTTCGACGAGGTCGTCGAATCGATGATGCTGCGCGCCAACCAGCGCAACCTGAAGTTCGTCGGCAGCAACCTGATATGGAAGGATTTCCAGACCGTGCTCGGCGACACCCAGGCACCGCGGGTCGAGGTGTTCAGCTTCTGTGACATCGCCATCGGCCGCGAGCTGCTGAAAATCATTCCGGAAATGGTGGTGTTCCTGCCCTGCCGCATTGCGGTCATGGAAGATGCCGACAAGCACATCTGGGTACTGATGATGGACTGGGACATGACCTGGCTCGACCTCGCCGGCAAGCAGATCGGCATGACGCCGGAGCTGCGCCGCGGCGTGCTGGAAATCCGCGACAAGATGGAAGCCGTGATGCGTGCCGGCGCCAACGGGGAACTCTGAATCAGCCTCCAACCGCCAGGCTGCCTGGACGCACCTTATGGGTTCCGACCAGCCTGCCCCTCCTGTTGTACTAAAGAACCCTCAAGAAACTCCGTAATGGCATCAATAGCGGCATGGAATTTGCCTGCAAATCGATGCGTCTCCCACGCTTGCCTGGTGTTTAATTTACAAAGGGATTCAGTATGAAGACCAGTCGCTCCACGCCCCTCGCCACGGCTTTCCTGGCTGCGTTCCTGCTGGCCAGCAACGGTGCACAGGCCGAAGGCGGCGATGCTTCCGACGTATCCGATGAGAGCCTGAAGGCGGCCAGCGAACGCATCCGCCATACCGGCCAGCAAATGCAAAAGGATATCCAGGAGAAGCTCGAGCGCCTGCACAAGGAACGTGCTGCGCTGGTCGCACGGCAGGCTGCCGAGCGCACGCAGGAAACCGAACGCGCGCGACAACAGGCGGAAAAGGACCGCGCCGCACTCACAGCGGCGAGGGAATCCAAGCAGCGCGAAGCGCTGCTGGCCTCCCAGGAGAAGGCACGCCGGGAAGCGGCTGCCCGCGCTGCCGAACTCGAACAGACGCGCCTGGCAGAACTGAAGGAAAAAGAAGACGAAGAAGCCGCCCTGGAGCGTGCACAGAAAGAATCGCTCGACGCCTACAAGGCAGGTTCAAAACAGCAGAAACTCGGCACGCAGGCCCAGTTTGGCGTCGATTTATAAAGCTTCAGTTCGTGACAACCCACCACAAGGAGACTCCTATATGAATCGGATACATATTGCGGCATGCTGCGCCGCTGGCCTCGCCTTCTTCAGCATGTCCGCGGCGAGCGCCCAAACCATTTCGCGGGGTGCAGTGATCGCCTCCACCTGCTTCACCTGCCACGGCACCCTCGGCAGCAGCCCCAGCGATATCCCGAGCATCGACTACATCCCGGCAGAGCGCATGGCCCAGACCCTCAAGGCGTATAAGGCCGGCACCCGCTATTCGACGGTCATGGGGCGCCACGCCAGTGGCTACAGTGACGAGGAAATCGTCGAGACCGCGAACTATCTCGCCAGCCTGCAGAAGAAAGGGAAGTGAACATGTCCAAGATTTCACGGAGAGATTTCGTCAAACTGATGGGCGCCGGCGGCGCGCTGTCTGCATTCGGACTTGCGGGCTGCGAGACGGCCCCCACCAAGGCATCCAGCACAACGCCAGCGAAAGCTGCACCGCGTGTCGTCGTGGTCGGCGGCGGCTTCGGCGGCGCCACCTGCGCCAAGTACCTGCGCCTCTATGAGCCGGAACTCAATATCACCCTTGTCGAGCAGAACGCCAACTACGTGACCTGCCCCGGCAGCAACTGGATGCTGGGTGGCTTGCGCAAGATCGAGGACCTGACGCAGAACTACAACGCGCTGCGTGACAAACACGGTGTCAACGTGGTGATAGACCGTGTCGTCGGCGTCGACGCCGGCAAGCGGCTGGTCGCCCTCGCCAGCGGCAAGACCCTCGCCTATGACCGCCTGGTCATGTCGCCCGGCATCGATTTCCGCTGGGGCGAGATCGAGGGCTACGACGAAGGTGCCAGCCAGCTTATGCCACACGCCTGGAAAGCCGGGCCGCAGACCGTGCTGCTGCAGAAGCAGTTGCACGCCATGCCCGACGGCGGCACCTTCATCATGGCCGCACCACCGATGCCTTTCCGCTGCCCGCCCGGCCCGCCCGAGCGGGCGAGCATGGTTGCCCACTATTTCAAGACCCACAAGCCGAAATCGAAGATTCTCATCCTCGACGCCAAGGACAACTTCTCCAAACAGGCTCTGTTCATGCAGGCCTGGGAGCAATTCTATCCGGGCATGATCGAATGGGTTCCCGCGACCGGCGGTGGCAAGGTCGTTCGCGTCGACCCCAAAACCGGCACCGTTTATACCGCCAATGGCAGCTCGGAAAAGGGCGAGGTGATCAACATCATCCCGGCGCAGCGCGCCCCCACGCTCGCGGCCAATGCGGGACTCGTCAACGATTCCGGCTGGTGCCCGGTCAACCAGTCCACCTTTGAATCGACGCGGGTACCGAATGTCCACGTCATCGGCGATTCGTCGAATGCCGGCGCCGTACCGAAGTCCGGCCACACCGCAAACAACATCGCCAAGATGACGGCCGCAGCCATCGTCTCCTTGTTCCGCGGCGTGCCTCCGCCGCAGCCCTCGCACGTCAACACCTGCTACAGCCTCGTCAGCCCCGACTACGGGATCAGTATCGCCGCCGTGTACCGCCTGGGCGAAGACGGCCAACTCCAGGGCGTCAAAGGCGCGGGCGGCCTGAGCCCGGAGAATGCAAGCGCACAGCAGCGGAGCCAGGAAGCCGGTTACGCGGCGGCCTGGCACAAGGGCATCGTCGCCGACTCGTTCGGCTGATCGCGCGCATCGCCAAACAGCAAAAGGGCCGCCGTCGCAAGACGGCGGCCCTTTTGCCTGTCGCTTGCTATAGTCGCGGCGATTCCATCATGCAACCGTGCACCATGCCCTCACCTTTTGCCTCTTCCGCTGCCCTCCAACAAGGCTTCGCCAATGGCCTCAACACCATGCTGGCAGCAGATCGCAGTCTCGGCGTCTACATCCTTGTGCTGGCCAATGCCGCCTACTACGCCAAGCTGTGGGCACAACTCTCCCCCGCCCTGTCGGCGCGCCACGCCGAACTTGCCACCGCCATCACCGACAGCCTCCGGCGCGGCAAGAAACTGACCGATCCGGACGACGACGTGCTGGTTTTTCTCAAGCTGCATGCCATCGGTCCCGAACACGTGAAAAGGCTGGAAAGCCGCCGCGCCGGCCCCTGGGACGTGATGTTCAACCCCATCCGCGCCCTGCGCCCGCCACGCACCAGCGGGATGAAATTCGAAAGCCTGCTGCGCCCCTTCGACCCGGCCGGCTTCCATTTCAACAAGTCCTTCCTCACCAGGGAAATCCTCTGGGAAGGCGAACTCGCCGGCAAGCCGGTGCGCCTGCTCTACAACAAGTTCCCCTTCGCCCGCCTGCACGGCCTGCTGGCGCCGGAACCGGTGCGCGAGCTGCCGCAATGCCTTACCCCGGAACTGCACGGCTGGGCCTGGGACCTTTGCGCGGAATCCGGCGTGCCCGGCCTCTGCCTGGGCTACAACAGCCTGGGCGCAGGCGCATCGGTCAACCACCTGCACTTCCAGAGCTTCGTGCCGGCGAGCCCCCCGCCGATACTGGATGGCAGCTTTTCCCACAACGGCGGCGCCCGGCCCTACCCGCTGCCCTGCCGACGCTTCATCGATCCCGCCGAAGCCTGGTTCGAACTCGACCGGCTGCACCGGCAGAACACGCCCTACAACCTCGTCTACGGCAAGGACTGCCTGCACCTTGTCGCCCGCGTGCCGCAGGACAGCATCCGGCTCGACGCCAGCTGCCGCGCCTATGGCTGGAGCGAAATGGCCGGCGCCGTCACCCTGTTCAGCCGGGAGGCGTTTGACGGTTTGAGTGCAGGGGCATTTGAAACGGAACTGGCAAGCTTCGCGCCCTGAGGCGAGCGGTCTATATCTCGATCACCTGGCCCTGCATCAAGGCCTCCACGCCCCATCCCGGCGCTGCCTCGCGCAGCTCGTTCATGATCGCCGACTCGTTGCCGGGTTTGAGGTGCGTGATCCAGACTTCGGGCCGCACCCTGAGCATCCGCAGTTCCGCCGCAAGCGAATCGGGCCAGTGGTGCCTGGATGCCTGCGCGATGTCGGCCAGCGCATTTTCGAACGAGGTCTCGATGATGAGGTGACGCAGGTCGGGAATGGCGTTGAGCGCGGCGATGAAGGCGTCGCTGTGGGTGGTGTCGCCGCTGAACACCAGGCTGCCCGCTTCCGTGGCCAGACGAAGGCCGCACGCCGGCACCGCGTGGATCACCGGCAGCGGGGTGAAGGTGCGGCCGTTCAGGGTAAACGCCTCCCCGAGCCCCAAAGGCGCAAACCGCAGCCAGGGCGCCTCCGCACTCGGAATCTCGCGAAAATCCGGCCAAAGCTGCCAGTTGAACAGGTGGCTGGACAAGGCCTCCAGCACCTCGGGCAGCGCATGCACCGTCAGCGGGGCGGTGCGCAGGTCGCCCACGCTGTCGAGCAGCAGCGGCAGCCCCAGCACGTGGTCGAGATGGGCATGGGTGAGGAAGATGTGGTCGATTTTCACCAGTTGCTCGAAGTCGAGCGTGGTGATGCCGGTGCCGGCGTCGATCAGCACGTCGTCGTCGACCTTGAGGCAGGTGGTGTGACGGCCGCTGCCGATGCCGCCGCTGCAGCCCAATACGGTAAGTTTCATGGCTGTTTTATCGTGGCTATTTGGTGGTGTAAACGAACACGCCGTCCCAGTCGGCGGGCGGGGGCGATTCGCGGAAATGCGCGAAGCGCGCCAGGTAGATATCGTACAGCGGGCGCGGCGCGCGGGCGTTGAGGGCCTGCAGGGCGGCTTCGGCAGCGTCCCAGTCCTGCGCCTGATAGCGCGCGAATGCGGCTTCAAACTCGTCCGCATCCTGGCGCACCGCGTCGGCAAGCCCCTCCTTCGGTCCCAGCGGTTCGTAGATGGCCACCGGGGTTTCCTTGCCCTTGACCCGCACTTCGTCGACTTTCATGAAGGCATGCAGCGGATCGGCGTCGACCGTGGGCTGCGTGACGAGAATGCCGACGCCGTACTGCTTGGTGATGCCTTCGAGGCGCGAGCCGAGGTTCACCGCGTCGCCCATCACGGTGTACGCCATGCGGAATTCCGAGCCCATGTTGCCGACGCTCATGCGCCCGGTATTGACGCCGACGCCGATCTTGACCTCCGGCCAGCCGCGCGCGGCGAACTCCCGGTTCAGCTGCGGCAGCGCGGCCTGCATGTCGAGCGCGGTCTGCACGGCGCGGGTGGCGTGGTCGTTCAAGTCCACCGGCGCGTTCCAGAACGCCATGATGGCGTCGCCGATGTATTTGTCGATGGTGCCGCGCTGCTGCTGGATGATGCGCGTCATCGTCGACAGATAGGCGTTCAGCACTTCGGAGAGCTCGGTCGGCGGCAGCTTCTCGGAAAAATTGGTGAAGCCGCGGATGTCGGAAAACAGCACGCTCATCTCGCGCGACTGCCCTTCCATCGTGTAATGCGCCGGGTTCTGGCTCATTTCGGCGGCCAGTTCGGGCGGCACGTACTGGCCGAACAGCTTGGTGATCTGGCGCTTGCTGCGCGTTGCGGCAAAAAAGCCGTAGGCGGTATTGAGCGCATAGAGGCCGAACAGCGCCAGCATCGGCGCCGCCATCGGCACCACCCAGAAGCGCGACCATGCCGCGGCATAGGCGGCCAGCAGCACCGCCAACAGGACGATGGCGGCCACCAGCCCGGCGGTCGGCCCGAAGCGCAGCAGCACCGCCGTCAGCAAGGCGCCCAGCAGCAGCACAGCGGCCAGCCGCGCGTCGGCCGCCCACGGCGGCGTGACGCGCGTGGTGCCGTCGAGCATGCCGGCGATCAGGTGGGCATGAATCTCGACCCCCGGAAAGGCATTGGAAAATGGCGTCACGCGTAGGTCGGTCAGCCCCGGCGCGGTCGAACCCAGCAGCACGATACGGTTTTCCAGCTGTTCCAGCGGCGCCTTGCCCGCCAGCACCTGGGCCGCCGAAAGGTAGGGGAAAGGCGAGCCGGCGCGATACGGCACATGCACGGTGCCGTCCGCGCTGAGCGGGACGCGAAGGCCACCCACCTCCAGCCACGGCGACCGATACTGCCGCCCCAGCGCCGACTGCTGGTCGATGCCGGCAAGGGCCGGATCGCCGCCGAACGCCACCCGCAGGGTGGACGCCGACAGCGCCAGGTGATAGCCCTCGCCGAACGGGCTGATCAGGGCCATCTGCCGCGCCGTGCCGTCCTCGTCGGCCCGCATGTTGAAGAAACCGGCGCCCTGCGCCGCCTGCTGGAAAGCGGCCAGGTTCGCGCCATAGCCGGTGGGCGGCGGCGTACCGGGCTGCAGCGGGCTGAAAGCATCGGCCGGCAGCAACGGCGGCGGCAACATGCCGGTCCTGGCGTCGCCATGTCCTTGCGGGATGAAGTAATAGCCTAGCGAAATGGGCTGCTCGGCCAGCGCCTGCGCAAAGCGGGCGTCGTAATCGAGGCGCGGCGCAAGCTGTTCGAGGGCCGCCCTGAAGTCGCGGCTGCCCGCCAGATCACGATACGCCAGCTGCTTGAGGGTATCGAGACCCGAACTCGTGTCCGGCTCGGCGAACACCACGTCGAAGCCGACCGCCGCCACTCCATAATGGTCGAACAGCTGCTCGACCAGCGCGGCCATGGTGTCGCGGCTCCACGGCCAGCGGCCGAGGCTTTTCAGGCTGGCCTCGTCGATGTCGAGGATAGCCACGCGATCATCCGCCCCGACCGGGGCAGTGCGCATCAGCCAGGCGTCATACAGCCAGTCCTCTGCACGCTGCATGGACGCGATGTGAATCAGCCCCGCAACATGCGCCGCGATCAGCAGAACGAATAGCGCAGACAGTCCCGCCTGCGCCATGCCGGAAGGAATGCGCCTCACCGGATGCGGTAGAAGCGATCCGCCACTTCCTTGCCACGCACGTCGTCGAGACGCCCATCCACCGCTTCACCCAGCGCTGCGAGGCGATCGGCCGGATGCGGGTGGGTCTTGTAGAGCAGGCCGGTACGGCTGTCCCTGGCGGGCAGGCCTGCCATGTTCTGCAATACGCCCGGCAGCCCCCAGGGGGTGTAGCCGGCGCGCGCCGCGTACACCATGCCGACGCGATCGGCCTCGTATTCGGCATTCTTGTCGAGTCCGCGCGCCATGATTTCCGCGCCATTGCCGATCAGGTTCTGCACCACCGGGTCACTGCCCCGCGCCTTGCGGCTGGCGGCCTGTCCCAGCGCACCGATCAGGCTGGACTGCTTCAACACCTTGAGATGATGCTTCTGGGTGACATGGGCGATTTCATGCCCCAGCACCCCGGCCAGATCGGCCTCGTTGTCAAGCAGGCGATACAGGCCTCTGGTCACAAAAATATAGCCTCCCGGCGCAGCGAAGGCATTGATATCCTCGGTGTCGAGCACGCCGAAACGCCAGGTGACGTCCTGGCGCCCGCTTTGCAGCGCCACCCAGTGGCCAACCAGGTTGACATAATTCTGCAGCTCGTCGTCGCGCACCAGTTGCACCGCACCCAGCAGGTTGCCGGAAATCTGGCTGCCGATGCGGTTTTCCTCCTCCAGCGAGTAATCGCCGAACAGGGCAAAGCCCAGTTGCGCAGCGTCGACTTTCTGCCCGGCCGGGGGCGGCGATGCGGCGGCGCTCTGGGACGCCGCAGGCGCCTGTTTCGTGGTTTGGGACGGCTCCGGCTGTGCCGGCTTGTCCTTGTTCAGCTCCTGTTTAACCCGATCTTCGAGAAACTTGCCCAGATCGAACGCGGCTGCCCCCCCGCTGAAAGAAACCAGCGTAACGGCCAATAGCATCAGTTTGATTTTCATCAGTTGTTCTCCCATGGCGAAGAAGATTGCTCGGGTTTGGGTTTGGGCAGGGCCGGCACCCTGACTGCGACCAGGCCGGACTGGCCGGCGAAGCTTCTGGCCTGCGCCGCGGTCACCTTCAAGGCGTCCAGCCGCGCCAGCTCGTCGGCATTGAATTGGGCCTGTTTCAAATCTTCCTCATTCAGGCCGCGCAGGCCGGCCACCGCGACGACGCGAGTGGGGTCGGAGCGGGTGGTGGCGGCCCCCACCACATCGCCCACGCCGACCCCGCCCAGTCCGCCCGCCCCCGCGCGCACCGAGAGCAGCCGGATCCAGCCGGTGGAATTGCCGGCCTTCACGCGCAGCCAGCCGCCCTGCCTGGCGAGGATCTCGACGCTGGCGCCCTTGGGCACGCTGGCCGTCACGCGGGCGCTTGCACTGGGCTGACTATAGAGCTTGTCATTGCGCAAAACCGTTCCGGACGCGGCCCAGGCCGTCGCCGACGCGACGCACAATACCAGCGCGACCGTCGATATCAAGGATGTTTTCATCATGTGTCTTCTCCGTCCAGGTTCAAAACCGTATGGTCTGTCATCCGACGGCGCAAGCACCGTCGACGTCACAAGCGTCTTATACAGAGTTAAGATGCCGCGATGAATTTTCTTGCGACATCCATCGAATCGCTCGGCGCCAAAGTCACCGGCTGGTTTACCGTCGGTTACGGCATGTTTGCCTTTCTGGCCAAGGCCGGCTTGCTGCTGCTGGATCGCACCACCTGGAACCGCGCCACCTTCGATGTGGTCGTGAAGCAGGTTTACTTTACCGCCGTGCAGATTCTGCATGTTTTCCTCGGCTACGCACTGGTCATTTCATGGCTCATCATCACCATCATCCTGTCCACCGCACGCGATTTCGGCCTCACCGCATTCGCCAGCGAAATGACCATTCGCGTGCTGGTGCTCGAACTGCTGCCTTTCCTGACCGCGCTCTTTGTCGCCTTGCGTTCCGGCAGCGCAATCAACACCGAAGTCGCCCTGATGCAGGTCAACAATGAATTGGATGCGCTGGCACACTGCAAGGTTCCGCCGATGCAGTTCGAGTTTCTGCCACGGCTGATCGGCGGCGTGGTCTCGGTCGTCATGCTCGCCGGCCTGGCCGGTCTGCTTGCCCTGCTGATGGGCTACCTTTCCATATATGGCATGAGCGCAGCAGGTTTTGAACCGTATACCCGGACCATCGCAAAAATCTTCGATTTCACGATCATGACGGGGCTGCTCGTCAAATGCGCGCTGTTCGGGCTGGCGGTCACCCTGATCCCGGTCACCGCCGGGCTCGAAACGCCGAAAAAACTCTTCATGGTTCCGGTCTCCGTGCTGCGCGGCATGATGCGGGTGTTCTTCGCCATTGTGACGATCGAGGTGGTGTCATTAGCGCTCAAATACGTCTGACCCCGTTTGCCGACCGCATGGCGCTGATGGCTGCCGTTGCCGCCCTGCCCGACGACGTGGCGCGCGTTGCCCCCAATCTGCCGCTGCGGGCGAACCTGTCGGCGCTCGAAAACATTGCGCTGATTCCGCTCTACCAGCGCCATTGCAGCGCAGCCGAATCGGCCCGGCAGGCGCAGGCCATGCTGGATCAGCTGGGGCATGCCGATATAGCGCTGCTGCGCGACCCCGACATGACGCCGGCGCAGCGTTTCGTCACCCAGCTTGCACGCGCGCTCATCCTCAAGCGCCCGCGCCTGGTAATCGACCGCCCCGGCGCCATGCTTTACGATGTGCCCTATCCCGCCTTCATCGGGCAACTGGCGGCGCGGGCAGACATGACGGGCACCTGGGAAATTTACGACTTCAGCTGGAACCAGGCTCTCTATAAACAGGCACTTGATTCGGAATGAACAAACTGCATTTCAAGGTGGGATTGTTTGCCGCCGCCTCGCTGCTGCTGGCGGGCGCATTCGTGGTGTATCTGCTGCATGCGCGCGGCTTTTTTGAAGACACCTTCCACCTGCAACTCGCCGCGGCCAGCGCCGATGGCGTCGCGCCCGGGGTGCCGGTGGTGTTTTCCGGCATCGAAATCGGCCGCGTCACCACGCTGGGGCTGAATGAGGAGGGCGGCATCATCATTCACGCCACGCTCTTCAAACGCAATGCAAAATGGCTGAAGGAGAGCAGCACCTTCACCCTCGACAAGCCCATCGTCGGCGGCGCCAGGATCCACGTCGACTCGCCCGATCTCGACGCCCCCGCACTGCCCGACAACGCCACCGTGCTGCTGCTGACCTCCGACATCAGCAAGGAGCTTCCCGCACTGGTCGAACGGGTGAAGGCGGTTCTCGACAATGTCGAATACCTCACCCGCAAGGATGGCGAAATCAATGCCACCCTGGCCAACGTCAAGACGATGACCGGGCGCATGACCGGCGAATACGGCATGCTGGAAAGCATCCTCGGCAGCCCGGAAAAGGCCCGCGCGGTAACCGATTCTCTCGACAAGACCCGTGCCCTCATCGGCAAGCTCGACGGCCTGGTGGCGAAGGTGGACGGCATGGCCGGCAAAGCCGATCAGTGGCTGTTCGCGCCGGACGGCATGGCCGAACAGACGCGCGAATCGCTGGCCCAGATTCGATTGATGCTGAACGACGCGCAATCCAGCCTGAAGAAAGCCGATGCCCTGATGACCAATGCCGTGGAGATTTCCGCCGACGTCAAGGAAGGGACGCAGGACATCGCCACGCTGCGCAACGAGATCGACGATGCCGTGCGCAAGGCCAACGCGCTGGTCAACGAGATCAACAGGATGTGGCCGTTTGCGCGCGACCCCGAGGTGAAGCTGCCATGAAGATCCTGCTCATGCTCGCCGGCCTGGCCTTGCTCACCGCTTGCCGCGGCGGCCCGCCGCCACCCGACTGGAAAACCGATGCGGCCGACCTGATCGAGCGTTATCAGAAGCATGCCCTGCTGGGTGAAAACATCCTCGCCGAGCGCTATTTCCGGCAGGCCGTCGGCGCCACCGGCGGCGCCGGCCGCGTCGCCGAGACCGCGCGCCTGTGGCTGGTGCGCTGCGCCACCCGCCGCGCCATGCTGATCGACGACGCCTGCGCCGAATATGCCGAACTCGCCGGCAGCGCGCCGAACGCAGCGGATCATGCCTACTACCGCTTCCTCACCCTGCGCTGGGAAGCCCTCGATGTCGCCCTGCTGCCCGGCCAGCACCGCGATCTGGTGCGCGCGCCGGCCGCGAAGCGGCCTGAAGCGCTGAGCCGGATCGCCGACCCGCTGGCGCGCCTGCTCGACGCCAGCCTGCTGGTGATGCGCCAGGAAGCCGATGCCGCCACGCTGTCGCTGGCCGCGGAAACCGCCTCGGAGCGAGGCTGGCGGCAGCCCCTGCTGACCTACCTGAAACTGCAGCAACAACAGGCTGCCGCCCGGGGCGATCCCACTGAACTGGATCGGCTCAGCCGACGCATTCGGCTGATTGAACAGAGCTTCACCGGCTCATGAACAAAGCATCCGCGGCAGGCGGAAGACGGCAAAAGAACGCCTTCCTGTAACAACGTGCAAATAAACGACGGCTGCATTGACAAGCCTGTGCGGCATGATTACCGTGCAGCCTCGGAGGATTTTCCCTTCGTATACTACAGTCAAGCCATAACCCAATATTCCATAAGGAGGTGCCCATGAAATACACGACAATCGCGCTGGCTGCCCTGGCAGTGCTCGCAACCACCGCACACGCCGCACCCGCCATGATGTCCCCCGAGTGGACCGCGCAAGCTTGCGACGCCTGGAACAAGGACGCCGCCCTCACCGATGGCCTGGCTGACCAATGGATCAAGAATGACAAGGACCGCGGTTACAAGATCATTCACCTGTATCGCACCGACTGTGGCGAGACAACCCGAACCGAAATGAAGATCGTCCCCAAGGACGGCAAGGCCCTCTGCGTCTACGGCGGCGCCGTGCAAAACACCAAAATGGATCATGCGGTCGACTACACCATGCACGCCACCACCGAGCGCTGGAACGAAATGGGCGCGGGCGAGTATGGCCCGATGAAAGCCATGATGTTCGGCCGCCTCAAGTTCTCCGGCCCGAAAGTGGAAGCCATGGGCGTGATGGGACCATTCGGTGCCTTCCTGCAGTTGCCGGGCAAGATTCCTGGCGACCAGGCCTGCCCTGCGAAGTAAGCGGCTTACGCCACACGAAAAAGGCCGGGATCGCTCCCGGCCTTTTTTATGGTCCCCAGACCACCGGGCCGGACTGATTTGATTTAACGATTGTTCATTAGACGATTCATGGGGCGGGTGCACTCCGTGCACCTTCGGGCGTCAATCGGTGCACAGAGTGCACCCTACGCAAAGCATCTCGCCCGAATGAACAATCCGGGTTTAATGAACCGTTCCGGTTTTAACATCGAGTGGCCGACCGTTGCGGATTTCCTCCGGCGTGGCCTCGCGGATATCCACCACGTTCACCAGGCAGGTCACGCTCTGTCCGGCCAGCGAAGGGTTTCCGTCCAGGGTGAGCTTGCCGTCCTCGATCGATGTGACGTAAAAAACATTGGTTTCTCCCGCCTCGTTCTCGAACATGACTTCAGCCCCAACGCGCCGGAATTGCGGTGGCACATTCTCGATGTCGTCCACGAATACCAGGCTCTCGTCGCGCAAGCCGTACCCTTCTTCCGGCGCCAGCGTGATTTCAATCCGGTCGCCCACCTTGCGGCCGGCAACAGCCGACTCGATTGCCGGCAAAATGCCGCTGTTGGCGCCCTGCACGTAACCAACCGGAATATCGTGCTGCTCGACGACCATGCCGCGCGCGTCGAGGATGGAATAGGTAATGTATACGAGCTTGTTCTGAGTCACGGTAATCATGCTGGATAATCCTGAAGCATCGAAAAAAATGCCGCGGCGGCGCCCGATTGGCACCTCCACAGCATTCTCATAATACCTTCGATGATCGCCTCCGCATATCGTCCGCCATGAAACCGTCCAGCGTCCGCCCGCCTGGAAGTCTCTGCAACAGCGCTTGAAGATCATGTGCTGTCCGGCATGCACGCGGCGACCGACTCAGTACATGACGCGCACGCGGTAGCTCAGCGTTGCCCCGCCCTCGGCGGGCACCTTCACCTGCCACTCGGCGGTACCCGACGCCGCCCTGGTGTGCGGCTGCGATTCGCTCACCATCGTCCAGTCGCCCGGCATCGGCTCGCGCACGGTGACCATCACAGCTTCCGGCTTGGCGTTTTTCAGCACGATTTCATAAGCCGACTCGAACACGTAGTTGTAGCGGCTGGTGCCGGCCAGTTTCCGGAAGGCGGTCTGCTTCTTGTCTGCGGTCAGGTCGAATGCATCGCCGAGCTTCAAGCGCACGCTTTCGTTCTTCGGCGTGTGGTCGATGCGATCCTCGCCGACGAACTGCGCGCTGCCCTGGCTATCCTGCTTGTACATGCGGATCACGCCGCGGGGCAAGGGAATGCCGAGGCCTTCGCCCTTGTTGTCGAACTCGACGAACACGCCGACTTTCATTTTCTGCCCCAGTTCGCCGTACTGCCCGGAGTAGTAGTAATTCGCGCCTTCGAGCAGAAACTCCTTCTTCACCGGCACCCGGGCGGCCGACATCAGCGCCACCTGCTTGGTCTGGTTTTCCGCCAGCGTGGTGGGGCGTTGCAGCGTATATAAATGGTATTCAAACAACGACTCCTGCTGCATCTCGGGGGCGTCGGCCTCCTTGGCCGCCATCGCCATCGCTGCGCGCGGCAACGACTGCGCATCGCGCACCCGGTTGAGGTCCCCCGCCACCAGTTGCAGCCTGGCGTCGGGGTAGGCCGCGCCACTTTGGTTGGTCAATGTCACCCAGCCATTCAAATCCAGCCGGTCGTCATTGGCATTCAGCTCCGCCACATAATCGGCGCGCCACGAAAGCCCGCCGGTCAGATAGGACAGCTCCAGGTTCTGCATGCCCGCCGACGGGTTGACCAGCGAAACCACCAGGGTGGGCTTGTCGCGCAGGGTGTCGGGCACGCCGGGAAACGCCAGCCGCCCCGGCACCCCGGTCTCGATGCGGTCGGAAAACTTCAGCACCACGCCGCCATTGGTCGCCAGCACGGTGGCGGTTTCGCGGCTTTCCGCGCCGGTGGTGGGGTGGGTGCGGATGACGCTGACCTCGCGCCCCACGTATTTCTCGAGCAGCTTTTGCGGCGTCAGCAGGTCGAAATCGAAGTTCTGTTCCAGCAGCCGAAACCCGACAGGGCTCGACAGATTACGCAGTTGCGCGGTCTCCGGCCGCATCTGCGCCGACACCCCGCGCCACGCCAGCCGGTTGATGTCGCGCGCCAGCCTGACCCGCCGCGCATCTTTCACCAGCGCCAGATTGTCGTTGTAAATGGTGACCGCCACGCTATGCTGGTCCGTGGCCGTACTGACGATTTCATCGCCCGGCGCAGCCCAGCCGGCGTGGGATGCGGCCATCAATCCGGCGACCATCGTATTCAGCAGTTTCTTCTTCATGTCGGGTCTCCTGCACGCCTTGCGGCAAACTCCCATGATGACCGAACCGCACGAAAAATGGTTCACGGCGCTAGAATGCCCGGACAAACTCCGCAGTGAATGACATGACCTCAGACGATCCCCATCCATCACGCATAGTCGGCGGTGGCATCAACACCCGCGAGTCCGAACAGCCCGTCGTGGTGACGCAAATGCTCGGCATCGACAACAGCGACCCGATTCGCGAAGAAGCGCTGCGTGCGCGCTTTTTGTCGTTTGATCCGCTGTTCGACGCCGCTTCCAACCTGGTTGCCCATCAGCTGGTCCTGCGCGGCCGCGCCGCGCCCGCCGATGCGCCGGCCGAACTTCGGCAAATGGAAGAGGACATGCTGCTGACCGGCCTCTATTCCCTGACGCAAGGCGGTCTGGACGACAAGCTGCCCTTGCTGGTGCGGATCAGCCCGGGCGTGCTGTTCAGCGAGATCCCGCAGCAACTCGATCAACCCCGGCTGATCTGGTGCGTGGCCATCGACAACGAGCAGCATCTGGCACGCGCGCTAGCCTTGCAGGATGCCGGGCTGACGTTCTGCCCCACACTCAACCGCAACGACACAATCGTGCAGGACAGCGCTTCCGCCTGGCACTACCTGACCTGCCATGCCGACGACACGCCCCCCCGGGTTGCCGCGCGCCTGGTCGTGGAAGGCGTGCGGCACGCGCACACCCAGGCGCGCTGGCCCGAGAGCGCCTGGTTCAAGGGCAGCTTCTTCTCCGGCGATACCCAGCCCGCCGAAGTCAGTCACGAACAGGCCGTCCAGCTCGATCTGCTGGCTATTGCCCTGCGCGAGTCGGTCGAAACCCTGGTGCAGTTCTTCCGCCTCAATCCGGACATGTCGCCGCGCATGCTTGCCATCGCCAATTCCAAGGTTGGCGGTTTGAGCCGGCCGGCCGAGTCGGTAGCCCATGCACTGGTCATGCTGGGACCGCAACGCGCCCGCCGGGTCGCGGCGCTGCTGGCGCTGGCCGGCAAGCAACCGGGGGAATCCATGCGCCACTATGCCGTGACTGCACTCACCCGGGCGCTGTTCATGGGCAAAATCACCCGCTTGGGCGCACCCGCCGAAAGTGCCGCTACCGCCTTCGAGATCGGGCTGCTGTCGGCAGCGCCCCATGCGCTGTCGCTACCTGTGGAAACGCTCATTCGCAAGCTGGGGTTGCCGGCGACGAGCGCGCGCGCGCTGAGTGCGCACCCCTCGCCCGAAGGCACCCTGCTGCAGCTGACGCATGCCTGCGAAAACAACGACGTCGACACCCTGGCCGCACACGCGCAAAAGCTGGAGATTCCGCTGCACCAGATTTCCGTGGCCTATCTGGATGCCATGATTACTGCCTCGGCGCTCGACGAAGCCCTGCACTGACAGCGTAAAATGGCGGTTTTGCTCGCGCACCCACCTTATGCATCCCACCCTGGTTTTCGACATTGAAACCGTACCCGACCTCGCCGGGTACGCCGCGATCAACGGCATGGACGAAACGGCGCTGCCGCAGGCCGAGCTTGCCGAAATGGCGCTATTGCACCGTCGCCAGAAAACCGGCAGCGACTTCATGCCGCATCACCTGCACCGCATCGTCGCCATTTCCTGCGTGCTGCGCAGCGCTGACCAGTTGAAGGTATGGTCGCTGGGCGAGCCCGACAGCAGCGAGGCCGAGCTGATCCAGCGCTTCTACGACGGCATCGAGCGCTACACCCCGCAGCTGGTGTCATGGAATGGCGGCGGCTTCGACCTGCCGGTGCTGCACTACCGCAGCCTGGTTCACGGCATTGCGGCGGCGCGTTACTGGGACTGGGGCGACGACGACAAGGATTTCAAGTGGAATAACTACCTGTCGCGCTACCACACCCGGCATCTTGATTTGATGGACGTGCTGGCGATGTTCCAGCCGCGTGCCAACGCCCCGCTCGACCAGATGGCCAAGCTGTGCGGCTTTCCCGGCAAGCTGGGAATGGACGGCTCGAAAGTGATGGACGCCTTCCAGCAGGGAGAGATCGACGCCATCCGCAACTACTGCGAAACCGACGTGATGAACACCTGGCTGGTATACCTGCGCTTCCAGAAAATACGCGGCACGCTTTCCGAATCGGCTTACGCTGCCGAGATCGAACTTGCGCGCAGCACCGTGCAAGCCCACGCCGCCCCGCACTGGCAGGAGTTTCTGGCGGCCTGGGGCTAAACCTTTTTCACCACAGAGACACAGAGGCACAGAGGAAAAAACCGGGAGATCTCTGTGTCTCCGTGCCTCTGTGGTTAATGCATTGAATCCATGAACACCATCGTCGACATTCTTTCCCTCGACCACGAGGGCCACGGGATCGCACGCATCGACGGCAAGGTCACCTTCGTCGACGGCGCGCTGGCGGGCGAGCGCGCCGAAATCGCCGTATACCGCGAGCACGCCAAGTACAACTCGGCCAACGCCATCGCCATCCTCAAGGCCAGCTCGCAGCGCGCCGAGCCGCGCTGCCGCTACTTCGGACGCTGCGGCGGCTGCTCGATGCAGCATCTGGAAATCAGCGCCCAGGTGGCCGCCAAGCAGCGCGTGCTGGAAGACAATCTTGCCCGCATCGGCAAGGTCAAACCCGATGTGATGCTGTCTGCCCTGCACGGTCCGGCCTGGCGCTATCGCACCCGCGCACGGCTATCGGCACGCTGGGTCGACAAGAAAGGCGGCGGGCTGGTCGGCTTCCGCGAAAAACGCTCCAGCTTCATCGTCGACATGGTGAGTTGCGAAGTGCTCACGTCCGACGTGTCAAAGCTGCTCCAGCCCTTGCGCGAACTGATCAACGAACTGTCGAACGCCGACCGCATTCCGCAGATCGAAGTTGCCGTCGGCGAGCATGTCACCGTGCTGGTGTTCCGCCTGCTCTCACCCTGGACCGACGACGATGCCGCCAGGGTGCGGGCGTTTGCCGACCATCATCGCGTGCAGATCTGGGAACAGGAAAAAGGCCCCGATACCGTGCGCCCCTTCTGGCCCCACATTGCCCCCGAGCTCAGCTACAGCCTGCCCGAATTCGGCCTGGTGATGCCGTTCAAGCCGACCGACTTCACCCAGGTCAACGTCGCCATGAACCGCGCGCTGGTCAGCCGCGCGATGCGTCTGTTGCAGCCGCAAGCGGGCGAACGCATCGCCGATCTGTTCTGCGGGCTGGGCAACTTCACCCTGCCCATCGCCCGCAGCGGCGCCGATGTGCTGGGCATCGAGGGCAGCGCAGAACTGGTCGCCCGCGCACGCGATAACGCGCTGCACAACGGTCTGGCCAATGCCCGCTTCGCGGTCGACAACCTGTTCAAGATGACGCCTGAAAAATTCGCCGCCCTCGGCCGCTTCGACAAACTGCTGATCGACCCGCCGCGTTCCGGCGCCATCGACGTGATCAATGCCCTGCCGGAATCCAAATCGCCGCGGCGCATCGTCTATGTCTCGTGCGACCCCGCCACGCTGGCGCGCGACGCCGAAATCCTGGTGCACACCAAGGGCTACCGCCTCGAAGCGGCCGGGGTCGCCAACATGTTCCCGCATACGGCGCACGTCGAGTCGATCGCCCTGTTTACGCGCTAATCCCTTAAAATTGCTATTTTTCCTGCTTCCCCTAGCCCCTAATTCCTGGCCCCTAGTCCCTAACACATGGCACTCATCGTACAAAAATACGGCGGCACCTCGGTCGCCAACGTCGAACGCATCCGCGCGGTAGCCGAACGCGTCGCCAAATTCAAAATGCTCGGCCATCAGGTGGTGGTGGTGCTCTCCGCCATGTCGGGCGAGACCAACCGCCTGATCGGCCTGGCCAAACAGATCCAGGCCACGCCCGACCCGCGCGAGCTGGACATGATGGTGTCGACCGGCGAGCAGGTCACCATCGCGCTGCTGGCGATGGCGCTGAAAGACCTGGGCCTCAAGGCGAAGAGCTACACTGGCCCGCAGGTGCGCATCCTCACCGACAACGCCCACACCAAGGCGCGCATTCTCAGCATCGACGAAGACAAAATGCGCGCCGACCTGGATTCCGGCCACGTGCTGGTGGTCGCCGGCTTCCAGGGCGTCGACGAACAGGGCAACATCACCACCCTGGGGCGCGGCGGTTCCGACACCACCGGCGTGGCGCTGGCAGCCGCATTGAAAGCGGACGAGTGCCAGATCTACACCGACGTCGACGGCGTCTACACCACCGACCCGCGCATCGTGCCCGAAGCGCGCCGCCTGAAGACCATCACCTTCGAGGAAATGCTCGAAATGGCGAGCCTCGGCTCCAAGGTGCTGCAGATCCGCTCGGTCGAATTCGCCGGCAAATACAAAGTCAAACTCCGCGTGCTGTCCAGCTTTCAGGACGAAGGCGACGGCACGCTCATCACCTTCGAGGAAAACAACGCCATGGAACAGGCCGTCATCTCCGGCATCGCCTTCAACCGCGACGAAGCCAAAATCACCGTGGTCGGCGTGCCCGACCACCCCGGCATCGCCTACCAGATCCTCGGCCCGGTCGCCGACGCCAACATCGACGTCGACATGATCGTGCAGAACGTCGGCCACGAAAAAACCACCGACTTCACCTTCACCGTGCACCGCAACGACTTTGAGAAGGCCATGGGCATCGTCAAGGCGACGGCGACCGGCATCGGTGCACGCGAAGTCACCGGTGACGACAAGATCGCCAAGGTCTCCATCGTCGGCGTCGGCATGCGCTCGCACGTCGGCATCGCACGCAAGATGTTCGAGACCCTGTCGAAGGAAAATATCAACCTGCAGATGATCTCCACGTCGGAAATCAAGATCTCGGTCGTGGTCGAAGACAAATACATGGAACTTGCAGTGCGCGCCCTGCATCAGGCCTTCGAACTCGACAAAGCCACCGCCTAAGGTGGCTTTCCGCCGCGCATTCCGCTACAATTCGCGGCGGTTCGGAGACGTGGCCGAGAGGTTGAAGGTACTCCCCTGCTAAGGGAGCATGCGGGCTTAAACCTGCATCGAGGGTTCGAATCCCTCCGTCTCCGCCAAACAAGCAAGTGATGAACCATTGCATCTGCCATCGATGCAAAAAAGTGTAAAAACTGCGTATAATGCGCAACCTTCAAAGCGCCGGTAGCTCAGCTGGATAGAGTACTTGGCTACGAACCAAGGGGTCAGGAGTTCGAATCTCTTCCGGCGCACCAGATATATCAAGGGGTTAGCTTAGGCTAGCCCCTTTTCTTTTTCTTGCAATTGGCTACGCGCAGAAATCACCCCCACATTAACCCCCACAGATTGAAAGACTGGGTGACCTGCAGAGAGAGGCATAGCACATCCCCCACCGACAGCACCTAGCGGGTGGGTGAGCCTGGGCGATGACGGGGTAAGTTTTCCTTACAAGAAAAAAGAGTGACTCTTACCACCCCCCATCGACAAAAAAATCGATTTTTCAGAATTTGAGAAACGACCGAGGTCGGGGAAGCCTATCCGTGCTGCCACAATTTATGTGTTACCGTACATCTACCTATGCTGGTTAACTCGTGGGTTTCGGAGGAAAAAATAATGAAAGTTGTTTTGGCTATTCTAGTGTTTTCAGCAATGTTAGTTGGCTGTATAACAAATCCTAATATCTCAAGGGATCTAACCTCAGGTCAAATAGGCTGTTCCCCGACAGATATCGAAATTCTAAATGAAACCGCAAGAATGGGAGGGACCCATACTTGGACGGCTGTTTGTAAAGGGAAGGAGTACATTTGCAACTATCACACGACCACAGGTTCAAAGTGTACTGTGAAACAATAACCGCCTGACCATCACCCCACCGTGACATCGGCACCGCCGCGAATGGCATTCAAGGCCGCGGCCGAGGCCATGGCCTTACTGGATGCCTCCGCCGCGCGCAGGGCTAACTTGATAAGGCCCTCCCGTTCTTGTGCCCCACCGTGTTCATTTTGCACCTCAGCGGCCAGCCCTTCCAGGCGCACGGCAAGCGCCCCAAGCCATGCAGCCTGCCCGACCAAGGCTTCTCGAATCGGGTCCAGATTGCCGGCCTTCAACTGAGCTGCCGTCAGCTTGATACTAGCTGCCACCAAGGTTGCTTCCTCCTCCGGGCGAAGACCCTCCAGCGTACCCACAGCCGCACGCGCCCAGAAGTCAGACGGTGACGCCAGGGAAGCGGCCAGCGCCGCTACCTGACCAGGGACTAGTTGCCCCCGCTGCCCGACCCGCAACGACAACCCCCGTGACCTCAGTTTCTCGATAAGCTCGCGGCTACCCTCTAACGCTTCCACTGCCTCAGCGTGGGCCTTGCTCAAATTTTTCTGATTCATTGCATACCTCATTAAGTAAATCCCAACTGGGGGGGTAACTGTAGGGGGCAACCCTTCATTTGTAGGGGGTAAGTAGGGGCTAAAATCAGCGGCTAATCAGGCTGAAGCCTTGTCGCACAAGGCCTCTAGCCAGATGCCCCGCCCGGCGTAGGGGTCAGAAGTCCGTTTTTGCTATATGAGGTAAATAGGGTAGGGTGCTCTAACCCTATTTCCTTACCCTTTTCCTTCTATAAGTCACGGTGTGGGTTTACCCCTACTGAACCCCTTAGAAGCCCCATCACTCAAGGCATTCAGAGCAGCTACCTATATTTTCTGACCCCTACGCCACATTTCGGGCAAATGCCCGGAAACCCCCACAGTGCAAGGCTCACAACCAAATAAGCCAGCAAAGCCCACCCCTACGCCTGCGCCGCCTGACCCCTACACCAAAAAACCCGGCGTCGAACTTTTGTTCGGCTGAAACCCTTTATTGACCCTACCCAAACCCAAAGCGTCGGCCCTGCATCACCTCACCTGAGCCGCTAGGGATTCGGCCGTCTCCTTTGTGGTGCGCCATTTCCCGCGCCCTGCGCTCTGGAAATTTTCCCAGCCCGCACGTTTTAGAGCTGTCTGTAACCGCCTCTCATCCGTAGGGGTCAAGGCGTCGGCCCTTTCCGTACCGAGTACAGCGTGGGCCAGGTCAATAAAGCGCCATGACTCATGCACCCCCCTTGGCCTGCCCTCGACCACTACCAACCCCGAGGCCAGACGAATTCCAAAATCCTCGACTACCTCTGCCCAGGCATCGGGCACCAGACGCGCTTGCTGTTCTCGCGTGATGATTCTCAGCAGCTCGCCAGATTCCTGCTGGCCATCAATCCACCACCGCGACCGCTGCCGGAAACGGTGCACCGCTTCGCCCCAAAGCTGAGGGGCATCCTGCCGGAGCCGCGCAGTATCTACCCGCCCCACTTGCACAGGCCAGAAGCGGCGGTTCCCTGTAACGTCCCTGAGATAAACATTTTCGTTAGACGTGCCCAAGAAGCAGCAGGTGCGGGGGAAATCTCGCGTAATCATCCCGTATGGGTCGCGGTAACTGTCAACTTCCTTGGAGAGAAAATTCTTGAGCGTCTCGGAGTCGTGTTTACTCAAACCGGAAAGCTCAGCCCATTCAGCTATAAGCCGGCCCCGAAGACCCAACAGAGAATCCTTGCCGCCGTTCAACTCGAACCCTTCCACGAAGCAGGATGGTGCGATCGCCTCAGCCAATATCCGCGCCGCCGTGGATTTGCCAGCCCCTTGCCGGCCCTCTAATATGAGCATGCAATCAACCTTGGCAGGCCCATAGGCACGGGCCACCACGCCGAGCACCCACCGTGACCCCACCGCCGCCAAATATTCGGCCAGTTCGCCGCCCGCATCGGAAGCGCCGCAGTAATCCACTAGCCAACGGTCGAGCCGCGGCACGCCGTCCCAACCGTCGGCCAGAGCGTCTAACTTTTCTGTGACAGGGTTTCGTCTAGTCATACCTGCCCACGCCAACAAGGCAGACCGGGCTTCCATGGGCTTGATATTGATTCCCCATTCGCGTGCCAGCCAGACAGCCACACCTAAGATATCGTCATCGGTCAGGGCTTCCCCATCGAATGCCCGTCCCATCGCTTGACTGAACACCGGTGTTTTTCTCGTGTAATGCGCAAACTCATCAAACCAAACCGCCCCAATAAATCGCCTGTCCCGGTAAAGAAGCTGAGACCATACGTGCACGTTCTGGCGCAGTTTGCCCTTGCTGTCCGCCAGGTCAGTTAAGCCCCCCTCCAGCAATTCGGTTGCCCGCTCCTGAATCCCCTTGGCTTGGGCGCGTTCAATCACCCTCTCCGCAGTTTTGGCTGTCTGCCTTGACCAGTGGTTTTCTCCCTCCTTCTCGACGGCATCAACCGCCCTGTAGATGGTCGTGCTGCCATATAGGCCTTTGCCGCGTTTCTCATCCCACTTCGGGCGCATCAATCCAGACTGGCGGAACAGTCGATCAATCTGATCCTCGTCACAGGTGTAATTAGCAATCTGACAGCACAGCATGTAATCAGCCGTTGAATGGTCTCCTTTGGCGTCATCCAACTTGCCAGCCCAGAGCCGCGTAGTCAGCCCCCGCTTGTTATTGACACGGAGCAGGCGCATCACCTCATCGTCTGTAACGTCAGGCCAAAACTCATCATCCAGGCCGCCCCCTCCCACGTTTGCCTTAAGGGGGCGGGCGATCTCGGGAGAATCCGATTTGAGGAAACCGAATCGGGCCAGGAAGTCATCGATAGCGGGCTGGTTCTCCGATATCTGACGCACCCCCACCCGTGACCAGGGCTGCCCCGTTACGGTCAGGTATCGCGTAGAGGCGGGGCTGTATATCTCGACCTCTCCCGCCCTTTCCTTGCACCCGTCAGGAAGCACCCCGAAAACGAAAGCCCGCAGCCCCGTTCCGCTAGGCGATACCTCGACATAGCCGCCCATTGCCTCGACCGCATCAACAACCGCAGCCGAAGCCTTTACCTCGCCACCCTCAAGGCACTTATCAACGTCGATTCCAACCACGCCGGAAAGGCTGGACATCAACACGCCCACCCCGTCATAGCCATTCACCACCGTGTTGGATTCATAGAGCATCCGCGCCTTATCCCAAGGCAGCCAGTCGCCGGGGGAATCTGTTTGTATATTCCGTTGCCCGTTGTTCGGCACCTTGGCTGGCTTCACGCCAGGCCCTCGACCCTTGACGCGCCAGCAGCCCCATAGCGATCCCTTGCCAAGCGCCGGAAGCAGTACCGCTTCAATAGTGTCTGGGTCAGGGAACACCTTTGCATAGCTGGTTGTTTTTTCCATTACGTAGCCTCATTCTTGTTATCGTTATCGAAGCCATTGAGCAGGCTTCCGGCATAGCGTAAAGATTGCGCTGTCCGCTCTCGCTGCCCTTCGGACAGCACCGGCCATGATGCGCCCAGCCTGTCAGTAAAGGCCACGATAAGCTCGACCAGAGCGCCCAACCCATCCACCGCATACGTAGGGTCACAGCCAAGGTCAGGCTTGGCTAACAGCACTTGAACGGCTGCCCATGTGCCGCTGTCGATTTCCACGCCGGCATCATCGAGAAGACCGCAGATTGCCAGTTCCCCTTGGGTCATATCGTCCCGGTCAGGCACGGCCCCCGTGACCCTGTAGACAGACTCACGAGACCACACCAGCCGCCCACTGGCACCACGGGCAGGCCGCACACCTCGCCAACTCCCTCGCCGATGCAGCTCCGTATGAACCTGACTGACGCCAATCCCCGCCAACAAAGCGACGTCCCGCGTGGACAATCCAAACCGATGCAACATTGCGACACCCCTACAAATTAAGATGCCCCACTGTGACGATTTGAAAGCCAGTCGGGAAATTGTCGGGATTTAGTCGGGATTTAGTCGGGGGCGCAGTCACCTGCTCATCCTGCGCAGCTGCGCCACAGTCCCTGAGTCGGCCAGCCCACGGGGGACATTCAGCGGCCCTGACTTGGAGCGCCCGGATTCTGTTCGGTATTTCACCGCGTCCAGGAGTGCAGGCCATAGCCAGCCCTTCCCGCCCTTTGGGGGGCGGCAGGCTTTGATATCCTCATTCCCTTTTCTGGTTGCGCTATCAAGCAAGTAAATCAGGCCACCATACCCTGCCGCCCTTAGCCGCTTTTCTGCTTCGCCCGTTTGAATGGTCACAACACGGGCTGCCGGCTCATCGCTGCCCAGCCAGTGCCGTAACCCGCCCTCAGGCTCGATTAGGCAGGAATCAAGCCAGCGCCTGACGGATAAGCGATCAATGAGGCCGTGGGCGTCAGCCGCTAACACCCCGTGATACAGCCACGGTCCGAACCGATCACGCCACAGGTAAAACACTTCGCCTGTTCCGTGCAAATTGTCGGGACCGCAAGCCGCCAGCGCCGCCAGTTCCAAAACTTGCAATGCTTCCGGCAGTTCCCCGGCAATCAGTCGAATGAAGATAGGTTCCGGAGCCTTTGAGTCAACAGGCTTTGAAGTGATTGGCGTATCCGTAACAGATTTTTCGGCAAGCTGGGGGCCATCCTGCCGGACGCGGAATGTGCTGAGAATGGGGAACATGACGCACCCCTCTCAGGCTGTCAGGTTAGCTATCCACGCTTGAACGTCCGCATCGTGCCACACCGTGACACGACCGAAGCGGACGGGTCGGGGGAACCGACCATCACTCACCCAGCGCCACAGTGTCGATTTACCGATCTGTAGTTTCGCCGTGAGGTGTTTTACACGCCAAAGAATAGGCGCCGGCTCATTGGGTTGGGTTGGAGTGCTGCTGTTGGTTTTTGTCATTCTGAGTCTCTCCCGTGGGGGTTGTTTCGAGAGTCAGGACGCGCGTTAGATACAACGAAAACGCCACACCCTGACCAGTTGGTAAGGTCATTGTCATTGGCGTCGTCATTGAAATTGTCATTCAAGCCAGAGGGCTTGGCTCCCAGCCAGGAAGGCCGGGGATTTGCGAAGTCTAGCAGCAGCGGCTAGCTGCATCAAGCCCCATAGTGTCCATCTTCACCCCCCACCGTGCCGGGGCGAGTCTGCTGAACTGCTGGAAAGCCTGTCTGGCTATGACCCGAACCTCCCTCGTCGTGTACCCATTAAAATCAAGAAATTCCTCAACATCGCCACCGCCATCCATCAGCCACAGTGCAAGGCATCGCTGCACTATGCCGTTCAATGATTCCGGCAAACAGTCATCTGAAGGACTGCTGCATCCAGAAACCTGCCGGAAGACCAACTCACACAACTCGGCCATTGCGGCCGGCGGGTTCTGAGCCAACTCGATCTGCTATGCTCTGTACACCAGTCATTGACTAGCGATTTACGCTGAATGGCCGCTTGTATGGCTGGAGAATGCGTCCTCCAGCCCGACGCGGTCTAATGGATTTTGTGAGCAGCGGGATCGAGTCCGACCCCATATCCACTTTCGCGGGGGAATTGGCTCAGCTTAGACGACCATTTTTTTCGTCCCGCCTGGCAAGGGATGCAGTCCCAGCGCCTCGTAGATCGCCTTCAGTTTCGTTCGGGTTGCGTGGCTTTGCGCACGCTCAAGGTACGGCCATAGAATGCTTGGGGTGCAGCCAGTTTTATTCCGAACCTGGCCCCTTTGATTCGCTAATGGGTCTGGGCCGATCAATACATCTATTGTGGCTTAGTCGAGTGGCTTTAGGACTCTGTAGACCAGTTCGGTATTGGTCGCCTTTACCACCTCAAATCGAGCTCCCTTATAGCCAATCGTTGTGCCTTGGCTCAAGTCGTACTTCAGTTCCTGTGAGAATGCCGGCCGTGCAATATTGTCAATAAATTCTCGATATGATATAGAAATTGTATTCTGCGATAGACCCGAATAGATGAGTTCTCTTTTGAAGCTGTCCTTTCCCCACTGCTCAATCTCTGTGTTTTCAATTCCGTTAACCGGAATCTTGCCATAATTTCCGGCTTGTGGCGCGAGGTAAATAACTGCTGGGTTGGAGCTATCGTTAGGAACAAAGATCCCTCCGTATTGCGTAGTTACGTCGCGATAGTATTTTCCTGCATCACTAGTTGCACTCAGTGGAAGTGGTCCAGGCTGAATTCGGGTAACGCTGGTGAAATTGATATTTTCCGCGACGGGGGTGGGGAGTTTGATTGCTGGAATTCTTGTGACGTTTGCTTTGGCAATAATTGTCTGTCCAATGTCTGCCGTAGACTGAACGTTTATCGCTGGAATTGATATGGCTTTGCTTGGCGCATAGTATGCTGAGATTGGTGGTCCGCTAGCGCAACCCGACAATGTGATTGTTGTGATCGCTGCGCATGAGATGTAGAAGTTCCGCCCTGCTTTGCAGTATTGCATTTTCATAATCTGTCTAGTTCCGGGGTGATAGTTATTTTCGAGAATTACATGAGTTGCTAGTGAATCGGTTGTTCAATCGCCTACACCTAGACGACCGCTCCAGGCCAAACGGACATCCTGCAACAGTACCATGAACAACCGTTTAGACCGACAAAACGGACGTCATGGCCATTCGCTCGACCGCCCGCTTCGGGTTGATTTGAGACTGCCGACCAAAGAAAATCTGACGCATGCTGTCAGATCAAGTCTGAACTTCTACACATCAACAGACAAATTCAAACCATTCATTTCACATCTCCCAAAAGTTAACCCACCGTGACACCATCAAAATTAAGCAACACCCCGCAAGGGAACCACGTTATCGGCATCGGCCCGCAGCAGCAGGTCCAGACGCTCACCCAATAGACGCCATGCTTCGGCCTGCTCTTCCTTCAACTCTTGCCGCTGATAAATCCGAATCAGCTTGTTCTGCTGAACATGGTTCAGACATTTTTCAATAACGTCCGGTCGCACCCCAAGCGTCCCCATCAGCGTCGCACCCGTGCGTCTAAGATCGTGCGCTGTCCACTTCCCCCCCGGCAATTCCAGGGCGTTTGTGTGCAGGCTACGGCAGGCCATAGGCTCCTTGTCACCGCGCTGCCTGTCCCCTAGTTGTTTGGATAGGGATTTCGGGCAAACATGCTTGTCAGTCCAACGCGCAGGGAGTACCCAAGGACTTTCACCATCCAGCGCTTTCAATGCCTCAAACTGCCTGATAGCAAACTGAGAGAGATAAATCGTGTGCTCTTTTCCATTCTTCGAGTTATCGGGCGGTATGCGCCACGTCCCGCCTGCCATATCAACGTCTTTCCATGCAGCTTGACTGACTTCACCCACCCGGCAGCATGTGGAAAGCATGATCCAGATTGCTGCCACGCTGGAATCAGCCATGCGAGCATCCACCAGCTTGTTTGGCAGCGCTTTAATCTCCGCATCTGCCAGCACCCGGTCACGTTCAAACTTTTTGCCGAAATCGTCACGCTTCAAGCGGCTTGTGGGGTCACGCTCAACCAAGCCCCGCACTTCGGCGAAGCCGAACATCTGTCGAAGGTTCCCTAGCAGTTCCCTTGCCACAATAGGCGCGCCCCGCTCTACCACTGCATCCAGAATGCCAACGACCATCTGCCGGGTCACGTCCTCAGCAGCCACCGCCCCAAGGGAAGGGAACACGTCCTTTTCGAAACTGCGCAGCGCCTCAGCACCCCTGTCTTTACGATTGATCAACTCGCGCCGCTCCCAGCGCTCGAACAGCTCACGCACGGTCAGCCGGGCTTTCTGTGCCTCCACTGTGGCAATGCGCGCCCGCTCCTTGCCAACTGCTTCGACTTGCTCCGCCATGGCAGCAAGACGGAATATGCGTTTTTCTTCACCGGGGTCTTTGCCTTCCTCCAGTAGCCGCCTTGCCTTGTCTCGCTCGGCCCGAATCTCAGCCAGTGACTCCTTGGGCCAAGTGCCGCAAGGGTATTCCTTCACCTTGCCGTCGAAGCGATAGCGCCAGTAGAACGTAACGGACACACCGCCTGCACGCGCACGGATGGAGCCGACCAAGCCACCCTCATCCCTAATCTTTGCCCCCGCGTCACCTATTCGCAATGCTTCAAGTTGCTTGACCGCGATCTTAGCCACCCCACCCCTCCCTAGAATAACCCCCACAAAGACCCCCACAGAAAGACGGGACACAGAGAGAGTGTAAGGCACAAGCAGGGACAAGACAATATGTGTATTATCTTTTTTATCAATAAGTTATTGTTTACTTCCTGGGCAGGAGGGGACGAAGCGGACGAAGCGGGACGATCAAATAATTAGCTACGAACCAAGGGGTAAGGAGTTCGAATCTCTTCCGGCGCACCAAACATTAAAAGCCTGGTCACTTGACCGGGCTTTTTCTTTTTCCGCCCTCTCCTCAAACCCTCCCGGTATCACCGTGGGTTCCTCGCACGGGAAAAGGGGCCGGGTCTCCTGTAAAATGCGCGATTGCTGTTTACCGCTCTGTCCTCCCTGATGGAATCCACTCTCACCGCGCCGGCGCAAACCGGCGATCCGGCCCTGGCGCGCGACGTCAAGAAGCGCCGCACCTTCGCCATTATTTCCCACCCCGACGCGGGCAAGACCACGCTGACCGAGAAGCTGCTGCTGTTCGGCGGCGCGATCCAGATGGCCGGCACGGTCAAGGCGCGGAAAAGCGGGCGCTACGCCACTTCCGACTGGATGGAGGTCGAGCGCGAACGCGGCATTTCGGTGGCGAGCTCGGTGATGCAGTTCTCCCACGGCGGCTGCGTGTTCAATCTGCTCGACACCCCGGGCCACAAGGACTTTTCCGAGGACACCTACCGCGTGCTGACGGCGGTGGACGCCGCCATCATGGTGGTCGATGCCGCCAAGGGCGTGGAAGAGCAGACCATCAAGCTGCTGGAGGTGTGCCGCCTGCGCGACACGCCCATCATCACCTTCATCAACAAGATGGACCGCGAGGTGCGCGAGCCGCTGGAGCTGCTCGACGAGATCGAGTCGATCCTGAAAATCCACTGCGCGCCGGTGACCTGGCCGATCGGCATGGGCAAGCGCTTCCAGGGCGTGTATCACCTGCTCAACAACGAAATCCTGCGCTTCAAGGCGGGCGAGGAAAACGCCAACCAGCAGTTCGAGTCGCTGCAGGGCCTGGGCGACGCCGCCCTGAAGGAACGCTTCCCGCTCGAAGCCGACACCCTGCTGTCGGAAATCGAGCTGGTGCGCGGCGCCGGCGACAGTTTCGATCTCGATGCGTTTCTCAAGGGCAGGCAGTCGCCGGTGTTTTTCGGTTCCGGGATCAACAACTTCGGCGTGCGCGAAGTGCTGCACGCGCTGGCCGACTGGGCGCCGCCGCCGCAGCCGCGCGAGGCGGTCGAGCGCGTGGTCGATCCCACCGAGCCCAAATTCACCGGCTTCGTGTTCAAGATCCAGGCCAACATGGACCCGCAGCACCGCGACCGCATTGCCTTCTTCCGCGTCTGCTCGGGCCGCTACAGCCCCAACATGAAAGTGCGCCACCGCCGCACCGGCAAGGACATGAAGATCGCCAATGCGGTGGTCTTCATGGCCAACGAGCGCACCCGCATGGAAGACGCGGTGGCGGGCGACATCATCGGCATCCACAACCACGGCCAGCTGCATATCGGCGACACCCTCACCGAAGGCGAGGCCCTGCAATACAAGGGCATCCCCTACTTCGCCCCCGAGCTGTTCAGCCGCCCGCGCCTGCGCGATCCGCTGCGCGCCAAGCAGCTGAACAAGGGCCTCCTTGAACTCGGCGAGGAAGGCGCGGTGCAGGTGTTCGAGCCGTTCACCGACAACACCCTGCTGATCGGCGCGGTCGGCCAGCTGCAGTTCGAAGTCGTCGCGCATCGCCTGAAAACGGAATACGGCGTCGACGCCAGTTTCGAGAACGCCGGCATCTACACCGCGCGCTGGGTCACCTGCCCGGACGCCCAGCATCTGGCCGAATTCACCAAGGCCAACACGCTGAAGCTGGCGAAGGACGTCGACGGCAACCTGGTGTATCTGGCGGATACCCGCGTGAATTTACAGCTGGCGCAGGAGCGCTGGCCCAAGGTCGCTTTCCACGACACGCGGGAACACGGGCAGCTGTTGGGCTAGTGGTCACGGAACGCGAAGGTTGCTGTCCGACACACGGGGACCGGGCTCACACAAAGGACTCTTATGCAGGACAACTATGAAGTACTGGGCGTCTCGCCCATTGCAACAGCAGATTCGATCAAGGCCGCTTACCGAAAAAAAGCCGCGCAGTATCACCCCGACAAGAACCAGTCTCCGGATGCACCCACACGCTTCAGGGAAGTCCAGGAAGCCTATGAAGTGCTTTCCGATCCCGAGCGCCGCAAGGCTTACGACGAATATCGGCAACGCAATCTGATCGAAGACCCTTTGGCTGTCGCATGGGACATTTCAGGCAAATACATCCAGGACGTCATTCAGTGAAAAAATCCCGTTATTTTTCGGACCTCATCAAAAACTACATCGATGAGGTCGATGACCTGGTGACGGATTCCGGAGGCAGGTCGGTGCTGCAAAAGCGCCTGGATGAAAAGCGGCGGGAGATCGACGCCATCCTGCCGATGATCGAATTCAGCCCGGAAATGGTATCGGTCGTTTTCTACGGCGCCTTTGATTTCAGGTCGCCTGAAATCATGCAGCAGATCGTGCTGAGCGAGCCCGGAGACGCCACCTTCTTCGCATGGGCCGAACTGGAAAGCGAGTTGACGGTATCGGCCTGGGCCAGGCCGCTGATCGAATCGTCGCTGAAAGTAGATGGGGGCGATGCCTTCCTCGTCGCCGCCGCCGCGCTGGAGTTCCTGCGCGGCAAGGATTCGGTGGCGGCGCCGATGCGCGAGTCGGAAGCCGAGAAAGAAGACGATGACGAAGGCGGCGATGAGGACGACTCGGATGATTTGAACGAGGCAGGCGCGGATTGGCTCGCCGAGCAGGGATTCGATCCGCTGGATCGTTAAGGGAAGCGCTGAATAATTCAATACGGCCGTCATTGCGAGCGCAGCGAAGCAATCCAGCGCCTTGATTAAGCAGGCATTTCTGGATTGCCACGTCGCTGCGCTCCTCGCAATGACGAATTAATCAGCGCTTCCTAAGCGCAACTATTCATAAAGAAGGACATGGCATGCATCCGGTTGTTTTGAAATCCTCGCAGTTGATACTTGCCGGCGATATCGCCGGCGCCGAGCACGCGCTCGCGACCATTGCCGACGAGCAGGGCGATCACGCGCTGGTGGAGATCCTGGACGAGTTGCAGCCCAAGGACCTGCTTGCGGTCATGCGCGAATTCGATTCGTCCAGGGAATCCGTGGTGAACATGCTGGTCACGCCCAAGCAGTTTGCCCGCTCGATCGTGCTGGAAAAAAAGTATGGCGATCGCACCAGCGAAAGACTGCGCGCCATGGTGAATGCCGTCCTTTACCGCGACGCCGATACCGTCCACGAATACCTCGAAGCCATGGCCGACATCGAGGGTGGCAGTGATACGCTGGCCGACTATTTTGCCGACCATTACGACGAAGTGTTTTGTTTCGCCACCAGCGGCAGTTTCACGCCGCAAATCAATCCTGATTCCGATCCCAAGATCCACAACACCTGGCTGATGGAAAAAATCGAGGAAATCGATCATGGCCTGGCGTTCGGCAACTTCATCGAAGATACGCGCCCGCTGCTATCCCGTTCGGAGGTGGCCGATGGCGACTGGATGGAAACCGCCTGGGTTCTGCGCTACGAGGTGCCCGATGCGTTCGAGGAAATGATGATCATCCTGCGTGACCGTGCGCAGAAAATGCTGGAGATGTTCGATGCGGCTTTCACTTCCGAATTTTCGGACGCCGGGCAAGCGGCGGGCGACGAGGAAGAGTCCGCAATTTAAGGGCTGGACGCATGGCAACTGCACTCGCGACTTTCGACAGCCGGCCGTTTTTCGACAAGGCCCTGCGGTACGGTGTTCAGCAGGGGCTCATCACGCCTGAACGACTGCTCGGCATCCAGACGGATTTTTCCAAAGGCATCGTGCAGATCGCCAACTTTTTCGGCACGGCACATCTGCGTCCCGAGCTCGAACTCGCGCTGCGCCGCATGGTGAATCTGGTCAGTCTCTACCTCGAGGACATGTCGGGCGGCGACCTGAAGATCGCCGCAACCTCCTTGCGTGACAAGACCTTGCTGTCGCACTCCAAGGCCGGTTCGGACATGCTCAAACGGCTGCATGCGATGCCGGACAGCACGCTGATCGATCATGGTCCGGCTTCAGCCGAGAGCCAGCGCGGCTATCTCGACAACGAGACGGCCGCGGATACGATTTCGCTTGCTGAATATCGTTCCAAACTTGCCCTTCGCCAGGAAAACCGGAACACGATCGATTTCGCGTTCTGGCTGGCAAACAGAATGGGCGTTTCCCGCGACGATGTCGATGAAGCGGAGTCGCCGATCCGAAGCGCCATGCTGGTGATCTTCGTGGACCAGGCCGAGCTGAAGCTGCCGACCCGCACGGCTTTTGTCCGCTTGTTCAAGGCCGCCAGAAATCCGAAAACCAGATTGAACGAAGACCGGCTGAAAGTCTTCCTCAGGGAGGCGCCAACGGAATTCCAGCAGCTTGCGCGTCGTGCGATGGACCGTTTCATCGAAACGGATTTGCCGCAGATTCGGGCGTCCTCCAGCACGGTGGATAAATTTCTGTATGGGAACTCAGGCGGAACGTATTTCGTCAGCGAGAGCCTGGACGAAGACGTCAGGGAATACGATCGCCTGGTTGCCCGGGAATGGGATCGCGTAACGCGAGGCGAGGCGGACGACCCGGCGGTTGTGGCCACGGTGTTTCTTTTCCTTGCGACAGGATTCCCGCCCAAAGCCAGCCTGCTCCTGCGGGAGGCCAAAGAAATCATCCGTGTTTTCCGGACGTGCGGTTTTGATTCCGAGGCCGTGATCAAGTTTGTCGACGACCATGCGCCTGAAGCGATGCGGGAGGACTTGCAGAAATTCTGGAAGGATGAGCTGAAGGGCGAAGCGGAAGAACAGCTCAGCGATCGCGACCCCAACTGGCCAGACACCCACATGGCACGTGCCCTTGAATACCTGAGGAAAACCTGCCGCGCCACCTGGAAAGCCAGCAAACGATAACGGCCCGGACTAGCGCTCACACCGATCCAAGTCAAAAGTGAAAGTCCGGGCCCGCCTACCGGAATATGGGAAGGGATCTAAGCTCTTTAGCTGATAGCTGGCGAGGTTCGGACGGAATAAAGTCAACGCTCCTCGCCGCTCTGATGCCAACATAGAATCCATAGTCCAACATTAGAGCAATGAACCGTTTGCCTGCTTTGTGTGGGGTAATCCCCTCGTGCAGCAGATGCACCAATCGAAGGGCAATCAGTTTTTGAATTAGCTTATAACGAGAATCAGCGTTCTTAATCTCAACCAAGAACGCATTTTTTCGATTCAGCGAAATACAAAATTTTTTTACCTCTGCAAGAAGGCTCTGGATTGCCTTCAAGTCATCACCAGTATCCCTCTCCACATCCTTCAGCTTCTCTTCCACCATCTCGGAGGCAGCCGCATTGATGCTAGTGATGGTCACGAGCTTTTGGCTTTTCGCAATAGCTTTGGAAATGGCAACGGAAAAGAGGCTTAATGAATCCCTTGGCACACCGGCTGCAACCAGAACCAACCTGGACAATACGTCGTCACCTGCAAGATATCCAATACTCGGCAACCCACAGTAGCGCGCGTGCGCATTGAGTATGCTGATTATGTGTTCCTTAGACTTATCCGGCATAGTCAGATTGAGATCAAGGTTCAGTAACTGCGCATCATGAGGCGGCTGGAGTCCGATCTGCTCTGTGCCATCCCACAACATAGTGAGCTGCGCGATCCCGGATATCTTGATGAACGTATTGTTACCCCTAGTGATTTTGTAAATAAATGCCAGCACTAATGGCTGAACTGATTCATCGATGACATGAAGGTCATCGAGAAAAATAGTCAGGGGCTTTTTTACTGTGGCAATTTGCCCAACTAATCGTCGGGTACGAGGGATAATGCGGTCACATTTCACGAGTACAGCTTTGTCACTGCTCTCACTAAGCGCGTCGAAGGCCTTGATCAAATCCTCAAGCTCGCTGGATCCAGGAGACGTTTGATTTAGGTCATACAAAATAGCCGAGATTACGGCAGGGATAACCTGATGATCGGAACGTCTTGCAAATGTCTGCATCGCTACCCAACTATAGGGTGCACGATTTTTAATAGCCGTATGCATCGCATATGCGAGAAGGCTCGACTTTCCTGCGCCACGACGTCCGTAAACGACAAAATTTGCATTAGTGGATATCTGCTGCTCAAGCGCGGTAACAGACGCCGTATAGTGCGAGAAAAAGTCATCATTAAAACTATTCCGGTCGATAGTTAAACTCTCAGCAATAACCTTCTTTAACAACTGAGTTTCCGGCAACAGCAATCGTGCCTTTGGCGATGCCCTTCTTGTCTGGACTGCAGAGCGTTCCTTAAAATGATTTTCCTCAGGCAGCTCAGAAACAAGGCTGTTATGTATTTTGTAATGATGCTCTGAAGGGCTGGCAAATTCGATAATTAAATATGGGCCGTCGGGACGATCTTTAAGATACCAATCTGGCTGAACGCCCCCCAGTTGCTGAGAGTAAGCATGAACGATGTCCTCGGCCGAACGCTGAAGAGATGGGTCAATACCCTCTAGGTTGAGGATGCTCATACGGCCAATCCATTCTGATTAACAAACTGACGGCAGTCGTCAATAAAAAGGGTTGCGAACGTCAATGCGCCGTCCGGATCAATCAAAAGATCTGATATCACTGCGAGATGGCTATAGTCCGCAAGATTTCTATCCTCACGGAGGATTCTCAGGTTATTGATGTGCAATTCCCTGTTACTCATTCCATTCGGCAATTGGTCAACATTCTTATGGTCCGACGAGTCGGTTGAGAAAGCGCCGCTATGCTTTAGCACAACCGCTCGACGAACGTTATATACCGCATAGTAAAGCCGCGATATTTTCTGACGCCAGTCGTTGTTGCCCAACGCGGATGCGAAGTTGAAGTGAGCCAGCCCGAGCTCAAATAGCGCTGCGACATTGCGATCGAGTTCGGCTGTTAGCTTCGCGAGTTCTTGTTGCGCCAAGAGATGGTTCAGGTTTTGAATCATCTTCACTGGGTTGGACGATGCCAGCAGCAGGTGCGGTGAGCTTAATCCCTTCACTATTGTCGGTCACACCAGAAAAGACATACCGCATTGTATGGGAATTTCATTAGAACCAGTTCTCTGAACACCACCCCCCGCCGACTCAGCTTTCCCTGAAAAACCGGATCGCCTCGTCCAGACGATGGACAGGGTGGATTTCCATCCCGGGGATTTTCTGCTTGGGCTGGTTGGCGGCCGGCACGATGGCCTGGGTGAACCCAAGCTTGGCGGCTTCCTTCAGGCGTTCCTGGCCGCGCTGCACCGGGCGGATTTCGCCGGCAAGACCCACTTCGCCGAACATCACCAGCTTGTCGGGCAGGGGCTGGCTTCTGAGCGACGACACGATCGCCGCCAGCACCGCCAGATCGGCCGCAGGCTCGCTGATTTTGACCCCGCCCACCGCGTTGACGAACACATCCTGATCGGAACAGGCAATGCCGGCGTGGCGGTGCAGCACGGCCAGCAGCATGGCGAGCCGGTTCTGTTCCAGGCCAACTGACAGGCGGCGCGGATTGGGCGACTGGCTGCTGTCGACCAGCGCCTGGATCTCGACCAGCAATGGCCGCGTGCCTTCCTGCGTCACCAGCACGCAGGAGCCCGGCACCGGCGCGCCGTGGTGCGACAGGAAGATGGCCGAAGGATTGGACACGCCCTTCAAGCCCTTCTCGGTCATTGCAAAGACGCCGATCTCGTTCACCGCGCCGAAGCGGTTCTTGATCGCGCGGACCAGGCGGAAACTCGATCCGGTATCGCCCTCGAAATACAGTACGGTATCGACGATGTGCTCCAGCACGCGCGGGCCGGCAATGGCCCCTTCCTTGGTGACGTGCCCCACCAGCAGAATCGCGCAGCCGCTCTGTTTGGCGTAGCGCGTCAGCTGCGCCGCGCATTCGCGCACCTGCGCCACCGAGCCGGGCGCCGAGGTCAGGGTTTCCGAATACACCGTCTGGATCGAATCGATCACCGCGATGGCGGGCTTGATCGAAGCGAGGTGGCCCAGAATCGCTTCGAGCCGGATCTCGGGCAACACCGGCAGATGCGCTTCGGGCAACTGCAGGCGGCGTGCGCGCAGCGCCAGCTGCTGCGCGGATTCCTCGCCGCTGACATACAGCGTCGGCAGGCTTTGCGACAGCACCGCCAGCGCCTGCAGCAGCAAGGTCGATTTGCCGATGCCGGGGTCGCCGCCGATCAGCACCACACCGCCGGCGACCAGCCCGCCGCCGAGCACGCGATCGAGCTCGCCGAGCGTGGTCGGGATCCGGCTCGCCTCGGCCCCCTCCACTTCGCCCAGCATCTGCACCTGGCTCGACGCCGCCAGCGCCTGGTAGCGCGGCTTGGCCGACTCGGCAATGGTCTCGACCAGGGTGTTCCAGGCGTTGCAGGCAGGACACTGCCCCTGCCACTTGGGCGACTGCCCGCCGCACTCGGTGCAGCTGTAGATCGTTTTGGTTTTGGCCATCAGGCGTTTTTCATGAATGTTTACAGGCCGATCTCGCGCTGATGACGGATTGCCAGCACGCGCGCCACGTCGCGGATTTCATCGTAGCGGTACAGCGCGACGTATCCGGTTTTCCCGCGCGAGATGACCAGTTCGCGTACCTGATTTCCTCGGCGCCGGCCAACGTTGGGATGCTGGCAAAGCATCTCTATCGCCGAGATGATAAGTGGAATGGTTTTCCTGGCGGCGGGTTCATCTACTTCGAGCAGAAAATCTTCCAGCCGGTCCAGATCGTCAAGTGCTTGTGGGGCATAGACAACCGTCGTCATCGATCAGATCTTGATCGGTCTGGGGCGTTTGACGGGTTTGCCTTCGAGCCTGGCCAACAGATAGTGATGCACATCTTCCGCCGCATAACCAAGTCCTGTCTCGGTCATTTCACGGTCGGCTTCCAGCGCCTCGGCCATGAACGCAGCGTAGGCCTCGGATTGCTCGACACGTTCTTCCAGCGCTTCGATCATCCAGGCATGAGGCGATTTTCCTGCCGCCTCGGCCAGCGGCGCGATGCGTGCCTTGAGCGGTTCGGGCAATTTGAGCGTGGTGGTGGCAGTCATGACATTCTCCTGTCAACGAGGTAATACCAAAGTATCACCGCCGTCGGGCACCGTCAATTCAGGCCGGAAAAACGCCCGTCGAAAGGTAACGGTCGCCGCGGTCGCACACGATGGAGACGATGACCGCGTTCTCGACCTCCTTCGACACCTGCAGCGCCGCCCACAGCGCGCCGCCGGACGAGATGCCGGCGAAGATGCCTTCCTCGCGCGCCAGCCGGCGGGTGGTTTCCTCGGCGTCCTGCTGGGAAACATAGATCATGCGGTCGACGCGGCTGGGGTCACAGATTTTGGGCACGTATTCTTCCGGCCATTTGCGGATGCCGGGGATCTGCGCGCCCTCGGTCGGCTGCACACCGACGATCTGGATGGCCGGGTTCTGTTCCTTGAGGTAGCGCGAGCAGCCCATGATGGTGCCGGTGGTGCCCATGCTGGAGACGAAGTGAGTGATCCTGCCCTCGGTGTCGCGCCAGATTTCCGGGCCGGTGGTGCAGTAGTGCGCCTCCGGATTGTCGGGGTTGGCGAACTGGTCGAGGATCTTGCCGACGCCCTGCTTCTCCATCGCAACCGCCAGGTCGCGCGCGCCTTCCATGCCGGCTTCCCTGCTCACCAGCTGCAGCTCGGCGCCGAAGGCGCGCATGGTCTGGCGCCGCTCGATCGAGGCGTTTTCCGGCAGGATGAGGATCAACCTGTAGCCGCGCATCGCAGCCGCCATCGCGAGCGCGATGCCGGTGTTGCCGCTGGTGGCCTCGATCAGCGTGTCGCCGGGCTTGATCTCGCCGCGCGCCTCGGCCTGCTCGATCATGGCCAGCGCCGGGCGGTCCTTCACCGAGCCCGCCGGATTGTTGCCTTCGAGCTTGACCAGCAGGGTGTTCGAGGTCGCACCGGGCATGCGCTTGAGGCGCACCAGCGGGGTGTTGCCGACGCAGTCTTCAATGGTCTTGTACATGCTTTACTGGCGTCCGATCGGCAGGTAATCAAAGCCCATCCCGCGCATCGCCTGCGGCTCGTACAGGTTGCGGCCGTCAAACACCAGCGGCGTTTTCAGCAGCGCCTTCATGGTGTCGAAATTGGGGCTGCGGAACACTTTCCATTCGGTGACGATCAACAGCGCATCGGCGCCCTTCAGCGCATCCATCGGGCTGTCGACCAGCAAGAGGTCGGCACGCTCGCCATAGATGCGGCGGGTTTCCTCCATCGCCGCCGGGTCGTAGGCCGATATGCTCGCGCCCATCGCCCACAGCGCTTCCAGCATGCTGCGGCTGGGCGCTTCTCGCATGTCGTCGGTGTTGGGCTTGAACGCGAGCCCCCACATGGCGAAGCGCTTGCCCTTGAGGTCGGTGCCCAGCTTTGCGGTCAGCTTGTTGACCAGAATCTGCTTCTGCGCGTCGTTGGCCTCTTCCACGGCGTCGAGCACGCGCAGCGGGATGCCGTTTTCCTGCGCGGTGCGGCGCAGCGCCTGCACGTCCTTGGGGAAGCACGAGCCGCCGTAGCCGCAGCCGGCATACAGAAAATCGTAGCCGATGCGCGGATCGGATCCGATGCCGTGGCGCACCTGCTCGATGTCGGCGCCGAGTTTTTCGGCCAGCACGGCGAGCTCGTTCATGAAGGAAATGCGCGTCGCCAGCATGGCATTGGCGGCGTATTTGGTCAGTTCGGCGCTCTTCACATCCATCACCGTGAGGCGGTCATGGTTGCGCTGGAACGGCGCGTACAGCTGGCGCAGCAGGGCCGTGGCATGCTCGCTGTCGGTGCCGATGACGATGCGGTCGGGCTTCATGAAATCGTCCACCGCCGCGCCCTCCTTCAGGAATTCGGGATTGGAGGCGACATTGAATTCGATCGCCACGCCGCGTTGTGCGAGTTCTTCCGTGAGCGCAGCCTTCACCCTGTCGGCGGTACCGACCGGCACGGTCGATTTGTCGACCACCAGCTTGTAATCGGTCATGTGGCGGCCGATGTTGCGTGCCGCCGCCACCACGTACTGCAGGTCCGCCGAACCGTCCTCGTCCGGCGGCGTGCCGACGGCGATGAACTGGATCTGACCGTATGCCACCGATGCCTCGATGTCGGTGGTGAAATGCAGCCGGCCTGCGGCGACGTTGCGCTTCACCATGTCTTCCAGCCCCGGCTCGTAGATCGGGATGCCGCCGGCTTTCAGCATTTCGATTTTTGTCGGATCGACGTCGAGGCACAACACCTCGTTGCCGACTTCCGCCAGGCAGGTTCCGGTCACCAGGCCCACGTAGCCTGTGCCGATCACGGTAATTTTCACAGCGTCTTCTCCCTAAGTATTCTGTATGTCGGATTGAATCCGTTCGAGCGCAGCCAGCGGGTCGGCCGCGGCCGTGACCGGGCGCCCGATCACCAGGTCGGTCGCCCCGGCGCGCAAGGCCTCGACCGGCGTCATCACGCGGCGCTGATCGCCCGCCTCGGCCCCTGCCGGGCGGATGCCGGGCGTTACCAGGCGGAAACCCGAGCCCAACTCGGCGCGCAGCATGGCGGCCTCCTGCGCCGAACAGACTACACCATCGAGTTTGCAGGCATGTGCCAGACGCGCCAGGCGCAATACCTGATCGGCAGGCGCAGCGGAAATGCCGACTTCCCCCAGGTCCTCGGCGCTCATGCTGGTCAGCACCGTTACCGCGATCAACAATGGCGGTTTTGGCAGATCCGCCAGCGCCGCCAGCGCCGCCGTCATCATGCGGCGTCCGCCCGATGCATGGACATTGAGCATCCACACCCCCAGCCCAGCCGCCGCCCGGCACGCCGCCGCCACGGTGTTGGGGATGTCGTGAAATTTCAGATCCAGAAAAACCTCGAAGCCGCGCGCAACCAGCACGCGCACCAGTTCCGGCCCCGCCACGGTAAACAGTTCCTTGCCCACCTTGAGCCGGCACAAAGCCGGATCCAGCCGTGCCGCCAGCGCCAGCGCCGAATCTGCATCGGAAAAATCCAGCGCCACAATAATCTTATGCGTCATCCATTATTCCCTGACCCCTGACCCCTGACCCCTAGCCCCTAGCCCCTAGCCCCTAGCCCCTAGATCCTAACTCCCAGCCCCTAACGCCTACCCCTCGCTCTCGCGTCGCTCGGGGTCGAAACTATCCCAGCGCCCGCATGCCGGGCAGCGCCAGAAGAACTGCTTCGCCTTGAACCCGCAGCTGCCGCACTGGTAGCGCATCATGCGCTGGCTGTGTGACGCCACCAGGCTTTTTTCCACCTGCAGCAACTCGCGCTGTTCGGGGCCGGCGTCGATAAGCTCGGCCTCCAGCAGGCGATCCAGCGTGCGCAGGGTCGGGTTGCGCCGCAACTCCTCGCGCGCCAGCTGGCGGGCCGCCGCCGCCCCTTCGGTTTCAGACACCGCCAGATACAGGGCGTTGAATACATCCTGCGACGGCTGCCTGGTATACAGCGCGCGCAGCCACTGCACGCCTTCCGCCAGCCGCCCCAGCTGGCGATAGCTGCCGAGTACGCGATCCACCACCAGCGCCATGTGCGCCGTGTTCTGGGTTTCGACCAGGCGCCAGTCGGCAATCGCGTCTTCGTGGCGTCCTGCCGCCGCGTCGAGATCGCCCGCCATGAGATTGGCGCGAACCGACTGGCGGTTGGCCAGGAGTGCCTGCCGCAGGTGCGCCGCAGCCGCGTCGGGATTGCCTTTCGCCGATTCCAGCAGCGCCAGCTCGCAGAAAAAGTGGGCGATGTCGGCATTGAGCGGTTTGCTGGTGTCCTTTTCCAGCAGGCGCGCCGCGTCGATGGCTTTTTGCCAGTCCTTTTCCTGCACGTAGATTTCCAGCAGGAAGGTGCGCGCCTGTCCGTGCTGCGAGGTTTCAAGCAGCTTGCCGAACACCTGCTCGGCGCGGTCGAGCAGCCCGGCCTTCAGATAATCCTGCCCCAGTTCGCTCATCGCGCGCAGACGCTGGTCTTCGGCCAGGCCCTCTCGCTCCAGCAGGTTTTCATGCATGCGAATGGCGCGGTCGAGTTCGCCGCGGCGGCGAAACAGGCCGCCCAGCGCAAAGTGCAGATCGATGGTCTGGGGTTCGAGTTTGACGACTTCGAGAAAGGCTTCGATGGCCTTGTCCGGCTGCTCGTTGAGCAGAAAATTCAGCCCGCGGAAATACGAATTTGGCAGCGCGCGCGACTCGGTCACCACCTGGCGAATGTCGATCCGCGCCGCCAGCCAGCCCAGCACGAAAAACAGGGGAAACGCCAGCAGCCACCAGAACTCGAATTCCATGTCGTATTAGACGACAGGCATGTCGGTTGTTTGCGCGACCGTATCCGACTCGATCGCCTGCGGCTTGCGGGAAAGCTCGCGCCGCAGGCGAAATACGGTCGGCAGCAAGGCCAGCACGCCCATCAGCGCGCCCAGCATGAACGCCAGCCCCAGCATGACGATCAACGGCGCCTGCCACACATAGTCCAGGTAGGAATTGAACGTGACGCTATGGCTGTTTTTCAGGGCAAAGCCCAGCACCAGCAGGAACACCAGCAGTTTCGCCGCCAGTCCCAGATAACGTGTGAGATTTTTCATGGTCGATCGCGTCAGAGTGGCGTCCATTCTACCTTTGCAGGCCAACTTCAAAAAGTGGCGATGAAAAAGAAAACGGCGCTCAACGCGCCGTTTTCACCTGCCTTACCCGAGAGATCAGAGCGGAAAATCCACCCGGTCGCGCAACTCCTTGCCCGCCTTGAAGTGCGGCACATGCTTGGCCGGCACCTGCACGCGCTCGCCCGACTTGGGGTTGCGCCCGAGACGGGCGGGACGGAAGCTCAGGCTGAAGCTGCCAAAGCCGCGGATTTCGATGCGCTCGCCGCGCGACAGGTTTTTCGCCAGCGCGTCGAGGATCGTTTTCACCGCCATCTCGATATCCGCAACCGAAAATTGCGAATGCCGCGCCGCGAGTTGAGCAATCAGCTCGGACTTGGTCATGGATTACTGCTCGGCGCTCTTGTTTTCGAGCTTGGCCTTCAGCAGCGCGCCGAGGTTGGTCGAACCGGTGGCGGCCGCTGCGGAGTCGGCGGCGAGTTTCTTCATCGCCGAATCCTGCTCGGTCATGTCCTTGGCCTTGATCGACAGGTTGATCACGCGGTTCTTGCGATCGACGTTGATGATCATGGCTTCGATTTCGTCGCCGTCCTTGTAGTGGGTGCGCATGTCTTCGACGCGGTCGCGCGAAACTTCGGATGCGCGCAGGTAACCTTCCATGTCGCTGTCCAGCTGCACAGTGGCGCCCTTGGCTTCCACGGTCTTGATGGTGCCCTTGACGATGCTGCCCTTCTCGTGGCCCGTCGCGTAGCTGGTCAGCGGGTCGCCTTCGAGCTGCTTGATGCCGAGCGAAATGCGCTCGCGCTCGAGATCAATCCCGAGCACCACGGCCTCGACGTCCTGGCCCTTGCGGAAGTTGCGCACGGCTTCTTCGCCGGGCAGGCTCCACGACAGGTCGGACAGGTGAACCAGGCCGTCGATGCCGCCCGGCAGGCCGATGAACACGCCAAAGTCGGTGATCGACTTGATTGCGCCGCCGACCTTGTCGCCCTTCTTGTGGCTGATCGCGAAGTCTTCCCACGGGTTGGACTTGCACTGCTTCATGCCCAGCGAGATGCGGCGCTTGTCCTCGTCGATGTCGAGCACCATGACTTCGACCTCGTCGCCCAGCTGAACCATCTTCGAGGGGCTGACGTTCTTGTTGGTCCAGTCCATTTCGGAGACGTGCACCAGGCCTTCGATGCCTTCCTCGATCTCGACGAATGCGCCGTAGTCGGTCAGGTTCGCGACCTTGCCGAACATGCGCGTGCCTTTGGGATAGCGGCGCGCGATGCCGACCCACGGATCGTCACCCAGCTGCTTGATGCCGAGCGAAACGCGGTTTTTCTCGGTGTCGTAGCGCAGGATCTTGGCTTCGAGTTCCTGGCCGACGTGCACCACTTCGGACGGATGCTTGACGCGGCGCCAGGCCATGTCGGTGATGTGCAGCAGGCCGTCGATGCCGCCCAGATCCACGAACGCGCCGTAGTCGGTGATGTTCTTGACCACGCCCTTGACGATGGAGCCTTCCTTCAGGTTCTCCATCATCGCTTCGCGGTCGGCGCCCATGGTCTCTTCCAGCACGGCGCGGCGCGATACCACCACGTTGTTGCGCTTGCGGTCGAGCTTGATGACCTTGAATTCCATTTCCTTGTATTCGTAGGGCGTGGTGTCCTTGACCGGACGCATGTCCACCAGCGAACCCGGCAGGAAGGCACGCAGGCCGCCCACCAGTACCGTCAGGCCGCCCTTGACCTTGCCCTGCACCATGCCGGTGACGATCCGGCCTTCGTTCATCGCCGCTTCCAGATCCAGCCATGCGGCCAGTTTCTTGGCACGCTCGCGCGACAACTTGGTGGCGCCGAAGCCGTCTTCGATCGACTCGATGGCGACCGCGACAAAATCACCGATCTTGGCTTCGATTTCGCCCAGATCGTTCTTGAATTCTTCAACCGGAATCAGGCTCTCGGATTTGAGGCCGGCATTCACGGTCACGAAATTGCTGTCGATGTCGATGATTTCAGCGGTGATGACTTCACCCTGACGCATTTCCTGGTGAACCAGGGATTCCTCGAACAGGTCGGCAAAACTTTCCATCGAAGCGGGGGCGGTAGAAGCGGTAGCAGTAGACATTAAAAAAACCTTCATTGTCCGTCGGTGAGGACGGGGTTGGTTGCACAACGCCAGCCTGCGGGCGCAGGTCTGACACGAGACATTAATTTCCTTGTTGGCTGCGGGCCATACACGAAGTGTAGTGCGCCAGCACCGCCTGCACTGCCGGCTCGATGCCCATATGGGTGGTATCGAGCAACAGCGCATCGGCTGCGGGTTTGAGCGGCGCCACGGCGCGGGCCGTATCGCGCGCATCGCGCGCCTGCATATCAGCAACAAGGGCCGGAAGATTAGCAGGGTTCCCCTTCTCGATCAACTGCTTATACCGCCGCTCCGCGCGCGCGGAGGCAGAGGCGGTGAGAAAGACCTTGGTCACCGCGTCGGCAAACACCACGGTGCCCATGTCACGGCCGTCGGCCACCAGCCCGGGGGCCTGCCGATAGGCGCGCTGGCGGTCGAGCAGCGCCACGCGCACCGCCGGCAGCGCCGCGACTTTTGACGCGCCCTCGCCCACCGTTTCGGCGCGAATGGCGTCGGTGACGTTTTCCCCGTTCAGCCACACCGCGCCGTCACGGAACGACGCCGGCAGCTTCGCCGCCAGTGCCGCCACGCCCGCCTCGTCGTCGAGCGCCACACCGTGCTCCATCGCCGACAGCGCGGTCAGCCGGTAGAGCGCGCCGCTGTCGAGGAAATGAAAACCGAGTGCGGCTGCCACGCGCTCGGCGACGGTGCCCTTGCCCGAGGCCGAGGGGCCGTCGATGGCGATTACGGGGGCGCGGAGAGCGGAGAGCGGAGAGTCGAGAGTGGGGGATGCGGAATTCATTGGGAAATCCCCGCAAAAATATTGAAATACTCCGGGAAGGTCTTGTTCACGCACGCCGGGTCGTTGATGCGCAGCGGCACGCCGCCGAGCGTCACCAGCGACAGGCACATCGCCATGCGGTGGTCGTCGTAGGTGTCGATTACCGCGTGAGGGGTGAGGCGTGAGGCGTGAGGCGGGGTGATGCGGAGGTAGTCCGCGCCCTCTTCCACCGTCGCGCCGACCTTGCGCAGTTCGGTCGCCATCGCGGCGATGCGGTCGGTTTCCTTCACCCGCCAGCTGGCGATGTTCCGGAGCGTGGTGACGCCGTCGGCGAACAGCGCCGCCACCGCCAGCGTCATCGCGGCGTCGGGAATGTGATTGCAGTCGAGGTCGATCGCCTTCAGCCGGCCGTGGGTCGGTGCGCGCGCCTCGATCCAGTTCGGCCCCATTTCGATCTGCGCGCCCATCAACGCCAGCGCGTCGGCAAAGCGCACGTCGCCCTGCACGCTGTCGGCGCCCACGCCCTCCACCCGCACCGGGCCACCACCGATGGCGCCCGCGGCCAGGAAATACGAGGCCGACGAGGCATCGCCCTCGACGTAGATTTCACCCGGGCTGCGATAGCGCGCATCGGCCGCCACCGTGAAACGTGCCCAGCCGTCCTGCGCCACCTCGACGCCGAAACGGCGCAGCATCGCCAGCGTGATGCCGATGTACGGTTTGGAAATCAGCTCGCCGACCACCTCGATTGTGGTGCTTTTCTGCCGCAGCGGCAGCGCCATCAGCAGGCCGGTGAGAAACTGGCTGGACACGTTGCCGCGCACCTGCGCGCGGTCGCCGGCGGGCATCGCCGGATGGACATGCAGCGGCGGAAATCCGGGCTTGCCGAGGTAGTCGATCTGCGCCCCGAGCTGCCTCAGCGCATCGACCAGATCGCCGATCGGCCGCTCGTGCATGCGCGCGACGCCTTTCAGCACATAGTCGCCGCCAGAGAGTGCCAGCGCGGCGGTCAGCGGGCGGAAAGCCGTGCCCGCGTTGCCCAGGAAAAGTTCGGCCTGCTTGACCGGAAAAGCGCCGCCGACGCCGCCGATACGCCAGCGATTGTCGCCGCAATCCTCAACCCCGACACCCAGCGTGCGCAGCGCCGCCAGCATATGACGCGTGTCGTCGGAATCGAGCAGGTCGTAGACCTCGGTCATGCCGTCGGCCAGCGCCGCCAGCAGCAGCACGCGGTTGGAGATGCTTTTGGAGCCGGGCAGACGCACCGTGCCACGCGCGGCGGTGCTTGAGGCCAAATCGAGAAAGTCCATCTAACGTCCTGTAACTACATGTTCTAAACAATCGGCGCAAAGGATTACGCGGGCCAACCCAGTATCACTCTTACATTATTTTTTGACTGCTTATGACACAAGTTTCCAATCTGAATGAAGCCCTTCTTACAGCTCCATCCTTGATCGGCGTATTGATCTGGTTCGCCGTTATTTGGCATTGGCGGATGTGGCTTCACTTCTTGTGTTTATACAACAGGCGCCACTTCGCTGGTCTTTAGTGAACAGTTCTCCGACCATTCTTCCTCGAATACTTTGCGTAGGGCGGTTTCTCGATATTCCTGTTCATTTTGAGCGGCTTTATTTCCACCAGCCAATCAGTCTTTATGGTTCCTCTTGTCCACCCGTTGGGCGTGAGATGCCACTCTGTCCATTCCTTACTTGCTGCCATGTTGGTCTCTAAGCATTTGGTGATTAATGAACAGGGAAATCGGAGACGGACTACGGGTATTGCCTAACACCTATGTCAAGCATGGGTAACAGCATGAATCGCCTTCAACCGTGCACCCATGCTGACCTCGGTAGTCTTGAGATCGTAATCGGCCTGCAAATTAAGCCAGTACTGCGGTGTCTGGTCAAACGCGCGGCCAAATAGCAAGGCAAGTTCCGCCGTTACCGGGCGCGAGCCTTTAATGACATGCGACACGCGCATAGGCGACACCCCTATCGCCCGAGAGAACTCTGCTTGCGACATACCCAAGCCTTCGAGTATCTCTGCCAGGAATTCGCCAGGGTGGATGCTGGGTAATCCGCTTTTAATCATGACAATAACCCTCAGTGGTAATCGACTATTTCAACGTCGAAAGCATGGCCGTTAATGAACTTGAAGCACACACGCCACTGGCCGTTAATGCGTATGCTCCATTGCCCGTCCCGGTCGCCGGACAGTTTTTCCAGCTGGTTGGACGGCGGCAGGCGCAAATCCTCAACTTGCGTGGCTGCATGCACTTGATTCAAGCGCATCGCTGCCCGTTTCAAGATTTCTGTCGGTAACCGACGGGACTTTCCGACGGCAAAGAAATACTCGGTTTCCGGGTTGGCGAATGATTGAATCACGAAGGCGAATGTAAACAATACGTTTATGTTCGTCAAGAGGGCTTTGTTGGATGATCGCCCCCAAGCTGATTACGGCGCCAGCCAGCGTTCACGCGCCGAGCGGGCGCGCGAAAACAGCTTCAGCAAGGCGTCGGCGTCTTCCCCGGCCACGGCCTGGCGCAGCGATTGCAGCGCCGCGACATAGGCGTCCAATTCGGCCAGCACCGCCTCGCGGTTCGCCAGCGCAATGTCGCGCCACATATCGGGCGCGGATCCGGCGATGCGGGTGAAATCGCGAAAGCCGCTGGCGGCAAAACGGAAGAAGGTGTCGCCGTCGGCGCGCTGCGCCAGCTCGTCCACCAACGCGAACGCGGCCAGATGCGGCAAGTGGCTCACCGCGGCAAACACGCGGTCGTGCTGCGCGGCGTCCAGCGTTTCGACCTGCGCCCCGGCCGCCTCCCACAGCGCCCGCACGGTGGCGAGCGCGTCGGCGCGGGTGTCGGCCTGCGGCGTCAGCACCACTTTTTTGCCCTGATACAGATCGGCGCGCGCGGCGCCGGGGCCGCTCTGCTCGGAGCCGGCGATCGGATGGCCGGGCACGAAATCGGCGGCCCGCGCGCCGAGCGCCGCTCGCGCCGCCGCCACCACGTTGGCCTTGGTGCTGCCGGCGTCGGTGACGATGGCGCCGGCCTTCAGATGCGGCGCGAGATTTTTCAGTACGACTTCGGTCTCACCCACCGGCAACGCCAGCAGGATGCAGTCGGCCTGGCCGGCCCCGGCCCAGTCGACCGCGCGGTCGATCAGGCCAAGCTCGCGTGCGACGGTGAGCCGCGCCGGATTGCGGCCGACCCCCAGCACCGTGCGCACCGCGCCGGCCTGTTTCAATGCCAGTGAGAAGGAGCCGCCGATCAGACCGGTGCCGACGATAGCGAGCGTGTCGACGATCACAGGCAGGCCTTCCGATCGCAAGGGTCAGGCCGTGGCTCTAAAGCCGCTAAAGCGGCAAGAACCACGCTCAATGCGTCGAGGAAGCGGGCGTTCTGTCCGGCCAGTCCGACCGAGACGCGCAGGAATTCGGGCAGACCGTAATTGGCCACCGGGCGCACGATGACGCCGCGCTTCAGCAATTCGGTATTGATGCGCGCGGCGTCGCCGACTTTCGCCAGCAAAAAATTGCCTTTCGACGGCACGGTTTCGATGCCCAGACCGGCCAGCCCGGCAACCAGCTGCGCCATGCCGGCGCTGTTCAGCGCATAGCTGCGCGCAAGGAACTCGGCGTCGTCGAGCGCGGCTTCTGCCGCGGCGAGCGCGGGCGCATTGACGTTGAAGGGATGGCGCACCCGGTTGAGCAGGTCGATGACGTCGGCGCTGCCGAGTCCGTAGCCGACGCGCAATCCGGCCAGGCCATAGGCCTTGGAAAAGGTGCGGACGATCAGCAGGTTGGGGAAGCGCGTCAGCCAGGCCGCGGTGTCGCAGCGCCCGGCCGGCGGCAGATATTCTCCGTAGGCCTCGTCCAGCACCACCAGCACGTGCGGCGGAACGGTTTCGAGGAAAGCCTCGATCTCCACCCATGGCAGGAAGGTGCCGGTCGGGTTGTTGGGGTTGGCAATCCACAGAACGCGCGTATCGTCGCGGATCGCCGCGCGCATCGCGGCCAGGTCGTGGCCGTAATCCCGCGCTGGCACCACGATGCTCTGGGCGCCAACCGTCTGCGTAGCGATCGGATAGACCGCGAAGGCGTGCTCCGAGTGCACCGAAGAGGTACCCGGCGACAGGAAGGCCCGCGCGGCCATGTCCAGCACATCATTAGAGCCATTGCCGAGCACAATCTGGTTCGCGGCGACACCAAACTTTTCCGATAGCTTTGCCTTCAGCGCGAAGCCGGCACCATCCGGATACAGCGCCATGTCGTACAACGCATCCTGCGCAGCCGCCAATGCCATGGGGCTGGGGCCGAGCGGATTTTCGTTCGATGCCAGCTTGACGATGTCGGCTTCGGCCAAACCCAATTCACGCGCGAGTTCGGAAATGGGCTTGCCGGGCTGGTAGGGGGCAATCGCGCGCACATGCGGCGGCGCGAGGTCACAACAGGTAATCACGAGGCCGCGGGGTAGGAACCGAGAATTTTCAGGAAGGCGGCGCGTGCCTTGATTTCGGCCAGCGCGCCAGCCAGCCGGGCGTCCTCGCGGTGGCCTTCGCAGACGACGAAGAACAGGTATTCCCAGTTGCTTGACCGGGCCGGGCGCGATTCGAGCTTGCTCATGGAAATGCCTGCATCGGCGAGCGGCTGCAGCAGCATGACCACCGCGCCCGGCTGGTTGTGCGCGCCCATCACCAGCGAGGTCTTGTCGCGCCCGGACGGCGCAGCATCGGTCTGCCCCAGCACCAGAAAACGCGTGGTGTTGCTGGCCTCGTCCTCGACACGTTTTTCCACCACTGTCAGGCCATACAGTTCGGCGGCTGTTTCCGAGCCCAGCGTGGCGGCATCGGGCTCGGCGGCCGCGCGGCGCGCCCCTTCACTGTTGCTGACCACGCTGACGCGTTCGACGTTGGGGAGATGGCGGCTGAGCCATTGCTGACACTGGGCGAGCGATTGCGCGTGGCCATAGACCCGCTGAATGCCTTCCAGGCTGGCCTCTTTGCGCATCAGGGTCTGGTGGACCGGCAGCATCACTTCGCCGCAGATTCTCAGCGGGCTGGCGACGATGAGGTCGAGCGTGCGGCCGATCGCGCCGTCGGTCGAGTTTTCCACCGGCACCAGGGCAAAATCAGCGCGGCCGGTCTCCACCGCGTGAAAGCAGGCGTCAATGTCGGCCTCGGCCAGCGCTTCGACCTCATGGCCGAAATGCTTCATCACCGCCTGCTGGGTGAAGCTGCCGGCAGGGCCGAGGTAGGCCACACGGGTGGTGACTTCCACTGCACGACATGCCGACATGATTTCGCGGATCAGCCGCTCGACGGCGTCGCCGGACAGCGGCCCGGGATTGGCCTCGCGCAGGCGCCGCACGATCTGCGCCTCGCGCTCGGGACGGTAGATTTTTTCGCCGTTCTTGGCACGCCCGACCTGCTGGGCGATGCCCGCGCGCTCCGACACCAGTTGCAGGACGGCGTCGTCGATGCTGTCGATGCGCGCGCGCAGCGCTTTCAGTCCCTCATCCATCGCGTCAGGCGGCAGGCAGATAGCGCACGGCGAGCACGCCGGCAATGGCGGAGAGCTGCTGCATCACGGCGTCGGTCGCGGCGCTGTCGACGTCGACCAGCGTGTACGCCATGTCGCCTTTCGACTTGTTGACCATGTTGTGGATATTGAGCCCGGCGGCGGCCAGCACCGACGAAATCTGCCCCACCATGTTGGGCACGTTGGCATTGGCAACCGCGATGCGGTACGCGGATTCGCGCGGCATGCCGACATTGGGGAAGTTGACCGAATTGAGGATGTTGCCGTTTTCCAGATAGTCGGCCAGCTGCTCGGCCACCATCACCGCGCAGTTCTCCTCGGCTTCCTCGGTGGACGCGCCAAGATGCGGCAGCGCCACCACCCTGGCGTGGCCCTTGAGTGCGTTCGCCGGAAAGTCGCAGAGGTAGGCGTGCAGCTTGTTGGCATCGAGCGCCTCGATCACCGCGGCGTTGTCGACCACGCCTTCGCGTGCGAAATTCAGCAGCACCGCGCCGGGACGCATCACCCCGATGCGCTGGGAATTGATCAGGTGGCGGGTGGCGTCGATCAGCGGCACATGCAGGGTGACGAAGTCGGCCATGCGCAGCGCGTCCTCGACGTTTTCGGCGCGCTTGACCTGAGACGGCAGGCGCCATGCGGCGTCGACCGTGATCGCGGGATCGAAGCCGACCACGTTCATCCCCAGCTTGATCGCGGCTTCGGCGATATAGGATCCGATCGCACCCAGGCCGATCACTGCCAGCGTACGGCCCGGCAGCTCGGTGCCGGCAAACGCCTTCTTGCCGGCCTCGGTCGCCTTGTGCATCTCTTCGTCGGTGCCGGAGAGGCCTTCGACGAACTTGATCGCAGGCACGATATTGCGCGCACCCATCAGCATGCCGGCGATCACCAGTTCCTTCACCGCATTGGCGTTGGCGCCCGGCGCGTTGAACACCGGCACTCCGCGCTCCGACAGCTTCTTCACTGGGATGTTGTTGGTGCCGGCGCCGGCGCGGGCGATCGCGCGCACCGACGCCGGAATGTCCATCTCGTGCATGTTGGCCGAACGCACCAGGATGCCGTCCGGATCGGCGATGTCGCCGCCGACGATGTAATGCTCGGGCAGCCGCGCCAGACCGCGTGCGGAAATCGCGTTGAGGGTGAGGATCTTGCGCGGCTCAGCCATGGCTTTTCTCGAATTCGTTCATGTATTCGACCAGCGCGCGCACGCCCTCGACCGGCATCGCGTTGTAGATCGATGCGCGCATGCCGCCGACCGAGCGGTGGCCCTTCAACTGGATCAGGCCACGGTCCTTGGCGCCCTTAAGGAAGGCCTCGTCGAGCGCGGCGTCCTTCAGGGTGAAGGGGATATTCATCAGCGAGCGGTTGTCCTTCGCCACCGGCGAAGCGTAGAAGTCGGTCGCGTCCAGCGCGTCGTACAGCAGACCCGCTTTCTCGCGGTTGGTCTTTTCCATCGCGACGAGGCCGCCGCGCGCCTTCAGCCACTTGAACACCAGCCCCGCCGTGTACATGGCGAAGGTGGGCGGCGTGTTGTACATCGAGTCGTTGTCGGCGTGGGTCTTGTAGTCGAACATGGTCGGCGTGCCTTTCACGGTCTCGCCGATCAGGTCGTCGCGCACGATGACGATGGTCAGCCCGGCCGGGCCGATGTTCTTCTGCGCGCCGGCATAGATCACGCCGAATTTCGACACGTCGATCGGCCGCGACAGGATGGTCGACGACATGTCGGCCACCAGCGGCACGCTGCCGGGCTGCGTTCCCAAATCCGGGGTCCAGAAGATTTCCACCCCGCCGATGGTTTCGTTGGGCGTGTAGTGGACGTAGGCCGCGTTGGAATCGAGCTTCCACGCATCCTGCGTCGGCGCGTAGCTGAAGTTCCTGTCTTCGCTGGTCGCCACCACGTTCACCGCGCCGTATTTCTTCGCTTCCTTGATGGCCTTCTTCGACCACTCGCCGGTGTTCAGGTAGTCGGCGCCGGCTTTGCCGCGCAGGAGGTTCATCGGCACCATGGCGAACTGACTCGACGCGCCGCCCTGCAGGAACAGCACCTTGTAATTGGCGGGGATGCCCATCAGTTCGCGCAGGTCGGCTTCCGTTTCGGCGGCGATGCCCATGAATTCCTTGCCGCGATGGCTCATTTCCATCACCGACATGCCGGAACCGTGCCAGTCGACCATCTCGGCCTGCACCTGCTGCAGCACATCCTTGGGAAGCACGGCCGGGCCGGCGCTGAAGTTATAGATCGTCATGATTTAGTCTCCCAATTCCTCTTCGTTGTCGGTTTCAGCCACTTTTTCCAGGCTGATCAGTGTTTCACCCTTGTCCAGGTTGATCAGCGTGACGCCCTGCGTCGCGCGGCTCATGGAACGGATTTCCTTGACGCGCGTGCGGATCAGCACGCCGCCGGTAGTGATCAGCATGATCTCGTCATCCGGCTTCACCAGCGTGGCGGCCACAACCTTGCCGTTGCGCTCGCTGGTCTGGATCGCAATCATGCCCTGCGTTGCGCGCGCATGGCGGGTGTATTCGCCGATTGGCGTGCGCTTGCCGTAGCCGTTCTCGGTCGCGGTCAGCACAAAGTCGTTCTCGTCCTCGGCCACCAGCAGCGAAATCAGCTTCTTGCCCTTGGCGAGCTTCATGCCGATGACGCCGCGTGCGGTGCGGCCCATCGGACGCACGTCGTTCTCGTCGAAGCGCACCGCCTTGCCGCCGTCGGAGAACAGCATCACGTCGTGACGGCCGTCGGTGATCGACGCGCCGATGAGGAAATCCTTGTCGTCCAGGCCCACCGCGATGATGCCGGCCGTGCGCGGACGCGAGAAGTCGGACAGCGGCGTTTTCTTGACGATGCCGTTGCTGGTCGCCATGAACACATAGTGGTCGTCGTCGAAGGTCTTGACCGGCAGCAGCGCACTGATCTTCTCGCCGTCTTCCAGCGGCAGCAGGTTGACGATCGGCTTGCCGCGGGCGCCGCGGCCGCCCTGCGGCACGTTGTAGACCTTGAGCCAGTACATGCGCCCGCGGCTGGAGAAGCAGAGGATGTAGTCGTGGGTATTGGCGACGAACATCTTCTCGATGAAGTCCTCGTCCTTGGTGCCCGCCGCCTGCTTGCCGCGCCCGCCGCGCTTCTGCGCGCGGTAGTCGTCCATCGGCTGCGCCTTCATGTAGCCGCTGTGCGACAGCGTCACCACCATCTCTTCCGGCTTGATCAGATCCTCCATCGACATGTCCTGCGCGTTTTCGACAATGACCGAGCGGCGCTCATCGCCGAACTGATCCCGGATCTGGGTCAGTTCGTCGCGGATGATCTGGGTGATGCGCGCCGGATTGGCCAGGATATCGAGCAGGTCGGCGATCTTCGCCATGATGTCCTTGTACTCGCCGATGATCTTGTCGGATTCCAGGTTGGTCAGTCGCTGCAGTTGCATTTCCAGGATGCGCTGCGCCTGGATTTCCGACAGGTGGTAGCCGTCGGCGTGCAGACCGAATGCGGAGTTGATGCTCACCGGGCGCGAATATTCGGGATCGATGCGCGCCAGCATTTCCTCGACCATCGCCGATTTCCAGGCGCGGCCGAGCAGGCGCTCCTTGGCGATCACCGGCGTTTCCGAGCTCTTGATCAGCTCGACGATCTCGTCGACGTTGGCCAGCGCCACCGCCAAACCTTCCAGGATGTGGCCGCGTTCGCGCGCCTTCCTGAGGTCGAACACGGTGCGGCGGGTGACGACTTCGCGGCGGTGGCGCAGGAAGGCGTCGAGCATTTGCCTCAGATTGAGCAGGCGCGGCTGGCCCTCGATCAGCGCCACCATGTTCATGCCGAAGGTGTCCTGCATCTGCGTCTGCTTGTACAGATTGTTCAGGATGACGTCGGCATTTTCGCCGCGCTTCAGCTCGATGTAGACGCGCATGCCGGACTTGTCGGATTCGTCGCGCAGGTCGGCGATACCATCGATCTGCTTGTCGCGCACCAGTTCGCCGATCTTGATCAGGAGCGTGGCCTTGTTCACCTGGTACGGCAGCTCGTCGATGATGATCGCCTGCTTGCCGCCCTCCCTGCCCACATCCTCGAAATGACAGGTGGCACGCATCACCACGCGGCCACGCCCGGTGCGATAGCCGTCGCGCACGCCCGAGAGGCCGTAGATGATGCCGGCGGTCGGGAAGTCCGGCGCCTTGACGATGGCGATCAGCGACTCGATGTCGATCTCGGGGTCATCCAGCAGCGCGAACAGCGCGGTGCAGATATCGGTGAGGTTGTGCGGCGGAATGTTGGTCGCCATGCCCACCGCAATGCCCGACGAGCCGTTGATCAAGAGGTTGGGGATCTTGGTCGGCATCACCAGCGGCTCATGCTCGGAGCCGTCGTAGTTGGGGCCGAAATCGACCGTTTCCTTGTCGAGGTCGGCCAGCAGCTCGTGCGCGATCTTCGCCATGCGCACTTCGGTGTAACGCATCGCCGCCGCGTTGTCGCCGTCGACCGAGCCGAAGTTGCCCTGGCCGTCGATCAGCGGGTAGCGCAGCGAGAAATCCTGCGCCATCCGCACCATGGTGTCGTACACCGCGGTGTCGCCGTGCGGGTGGTATTTACCGATGACGTCGCCGACCACGCGGGCCGACTTCTTGTAAGCCTTGTTCCAGTCGTTGCCCAGCTCGTTCATCGCAAACAGCACGCGACGGTGCACGGGCTTCAAACCATCGCGCACATCCGGCAGCGCGCGCCCCACGATCACGCTCATAGCGTAATCGAGGTAGGAGCGCCGCATCTCGTCTTCGAGACTGACCGGGAGGGTTTCCTTGGCAAACTGTTCCATAACCGGCTTTTATTGTTGACTTAAAGCCCGTGATTTTAGCATGGCCGCCCGCTCCGCCAGCCTTTGCCAAACCGCGGCCAAACAGTGAGAATGCAGCTCACCATGAAAGCCCCCGCCGATCTCCTTCTCCTGCCGCAATGGGTGGTGCCCGTCGAATCCGCTGGCGCCGATGATCCCGCGCGTGCCTGCGGCGCCCTGTCCGACCATGCCGTGGTCGTCCGGGACGGCGAGATACTCGACGTGCTGCCCGCCGCCGCCGCCGAGGACCGCTACGACGCCGCGCAAACGGTCGCCCTGTCCAGCCACGCGCTGATCCCGGGCCTCGTCAACCTCCACGGCCACGCCGCGATGTCGCTGTTGCGCGGCTTTGCCGACGACCTGCCGCTGATGACCTGGCTCCACGAGCACATCTGGCCGGCCGAGAAAAAGCACGTGTCCGAGGCCTTCGTGCGCGACGGCACCCTGCTCGCCGCCGCCGAAATGCTCGCGGGCGGCATCACCTGCTGCAACGACATGTATTTTTACCCGCAGGCCGCGGGCGAAGCCTTTCTCCAGGCGGGGATGCGCGCCACCCTCGGCATGATCGTGCTGGAATTTCCCAGCGCCTACGCGTCGGATGCCGACGACTATCTGGCCAAGGGGCTCGCCATGCGCGATGAGCTGAAGGACGAACCGCTGTTGAGTTTCGCCTTCGCCCCGCATGCGCCCTACACCATCGCCGACGCCACCTTCGGGCGCATCGGCACCCTGGCGGAACAGCTCGGCCTGCCCATCCACACCCACATCCACGAAACCGCCGACGAAATCCGCGACAGCCTCAAGCAGTGCGGGCTGCGCCCGCTGGAACGGCTGGCGCGGCTGGGCCTCTTGGGGCCGAACTTCATCGGCGTCCACGCCGTGCACGTAAGCGATGCCGAAATCGGGCTGCTGGCGCAGTATGGCTGCCACGTCGCGCATTGCCCCACTTCGAATCTGAAGCTCGCTTCCGGCATCGCGCCGATAGCCGACCTGCTGCGCGCAGGCGTCAACATCGGCTTCGGCACCGATGGCGCCGCCAGCAACAACCGCCTCGACCTGTTCGCCGAAATGCGCCTGGCCGCCCTGCTGGCCAAGGGCGCCAGCGGCGACGCCGCCGCCCTGCCCGCCGCCGCCGCGCTCAAGGCCGCCACCCTGGACGCCGCCCGCGCACTCAATCTCGACAGCCGGATCGGCAGCATCGTCCCCGGCAAGCGCGCCGACCTGGTCGCCGTCGACCTGCACGCCCTGTCCAGCCAGCCGGTGTTTGACCCCGTCTCGCACCTGGTTTACGTTGCCGGACGCGAGCACGTCACCCATGTATGGGTCGACGGCAAGCTGAAACTGAATGACCGCTGCCTGGTCGATCTTGGCCAGAATAATCTGAACATTGACGACCTGAACGCCCGCGCCCGTTACTGGCGCACCAAACTCACTGCCTGAGGTTTTTGTTATGAGTAATGTCGACGCCGCCGAAATCGCCAAGTTTTCCGAACTCGCCCACCGCTGGTGGGATCCGAACTCCGAATTCAAGCCGCTGCACGAGATCAACCCGCTGCGCCTGAAGTGGATCGACAAGCAGGCATCGCTGGCCGGCAGGAAAGTGCTCGACGTCGGCTGCGGCGGCGGCATCCTGGCCGAAGCGATGGCGGGTGCCGGCGCCAAGGTCAGCGGCATCGACCTGTCGGACAAGGCGCTCAAGGTCGCCAAGCTGCATCTCTACGAATCCGGCAAACAGGTCGATTACCAGCTGGTGTCGGCCGAAGACTTCGCCGACCAGCACGCAGGCGAATTCGACATCGTCACCTGCATGGAAATGCTCGAACACGTCCCCGATCCGGCTTCCGTCGTCGCCGCCTGTGCGCGCCTCGTCAAGCCGGGCGGCTGGGTGTTCTTCTCGACGCTCAACCGCAACACCAAGAGCTACCTGTTCGCCATCGTCGGCGCCGAATACGTCCTGAAGCTGCTGCCGCGCGGCACCCATGACTACGCCAAATTCATCCAGCCCGCCGAACTCGCCCGCATGACGCGCGAGGCCGGGCTCGACACCCAGGAACTGATCGGCATGACCTACAGCCCGCTGACCAAGGTCTACAAACTGGAAGCGGACACCGACGTCAACTACCTGCTGGCGACGCGCCGGGGGGATTGAAGCCGTGACGGTCAACGCAGCCAGGCTTGGCGGCATCAAGGCGGTGCTGTTCGATCTCGACGGCACCCTGGCCGACACCGCGCCCGACCTCGGCTACGCGCTCAACCTGCAGCGCGCGCGCCACGGCCTGCCGCCGCTGGCCGACGAGGTCATCCGTCCGCAGGCCTCGCACGGCGCGCGCGGCCTGCTCGATATCGGCTTCGACCTGCACCCCGACGACGCGCGCTTTGCTGCCATGCGCGATGAATTCCTGCAGCTGTACGCCGTCAACATCTGCCGCCACTCGCGCCCCTTCCCCGGCATCCTCGACCTGCTGGCCGAACTCGAAGCGCGCCAGCTTAAATGGGGCGTGGTCACCAACAAGCCGGCGTGCTTCACCGAACCGCTGCTGTCCATCCTCGACCTCGCCGAGCGCGCCGCCTGCATCGTCTCCGGCGACACCTGCCCGCAGCCCAAGCCGCACCCGGCGCCCATGCTCGCCGCCGCCGAACTGTGCGGCGCCACGCCGGCGCAGTGCCTCTACCTGGGCGACGCCAAACGCGACATCCAGGCCGCCAGCGCCGCCGCCATGCCCGCCCTGGTCGCCGCCTGGGGCTACCTCGACGCTGCCGACCAGCCGCACACCTGGGGCGCGCACGCGCAAATCCGCCACCCCGCCGAAACCCTCGACTACCTGGCCTGAGCGATGGCCTACAGCCTCATCAAAAGCCTGCACCTCGCCACCATCGCCCTCACCCTGGCCCTGTTCGTCCTGCGCGGGGCCTGGATGATGGCCGGCTCCCCCCGGCTGCAGGCGCGCTGGGTGCGCATCGTCCCGCACGTCAACGACACCCTGCTGCTCTCCAGCGGCATCGCCCTGGCCGTGCTGATCCAGCAATATCCGCTGGTGCACGGCTGGCTCACCGCCAAGTTTTTTGCGCTGATCGCCTACATCCTGCTCGGCACGATCGCTCTCAAGCGCGGCAAAACCAAGGCTCAGCGCGTCGCCGCCTGGATCGCCGCCCTGTTGGTATTCGGCTACATGGTGGCGGTCGCGATGGCGCACGCCCCCTTCCCCTTCGGGCAGTAAACCGCCCCGCAGAAAATTCTTTCGCGCCGAAACTTTCGCCGGAACTTTCTATCTGCCCCCCCCTCTATGCAGTACACTTGTTTTAGATGCACATGGGGGCCGACCTGGCTTCGACGTGGGTCGCAAAGCAGCGTAGGGCATACCGAGGGTCAGAGCACCTCGTAAATCCAACTGAAAAAAACTTAGTCGCAAACGACGAAAACTACGCCCTGGCCGCTTAAGGTCCAGGACTCACACCGGATCGTTCATGGGCCGGGCCGGCGCAAGCCGACAGTGAGTTAATTCACATGAAATCGCGTTTATCCGGGTCGCTTGGGTAAATGCTAAATCAAGGCGACTCGGCAAGATCCAGCCTGTTCGGCGGGCGTGATGGAGCTTAAAGCACAAAAACACCGGACTAAGTATGTAGAACTGCCTGTAGAGGGCTTGCGGACGGGGGTTCGATTCCCCCCGGCTCCACCAATACTGAAGCCCCAACTGTTATCAGTTGGGGCTTTTTCTTGCCTGTTTGCGCCGTTCCCGCGTACTCGTGCGGGTTCCTGCGAACGCCTGCGGACTTGGCCAGCCGCCCGAATTGGCCGTTCCGGGCCACATTCCACTCTCTCCTGGCCATTCCTCGCTCCGACCTCGCTCCCTGAAACTGGCCCGAAGTCCGCAAGGGCCGCAAGTCAGAGCATACAGATCAAAGAGTTACGCGCGGACCAATCAAGCGGTTGGATTGCGGCATTGGGTAGCAAAGGGAGCACGAGCACACTGCCTGCGAGTCATCGCGCTTGCAGTTTGTCAGAAAGTCGCTTATATTTTCGTACATGAACACGACGACCAAGACCGCCGAGCTGATTCGCCAGCGCATCGAGGCAATGCCGATCGGGGAGCCTTTCACCCCAAAGGCATTCCTGGAGTGCGGCACGCGTGCGTCCGTCGATCAGACACTCTCCCGCCTCGTCAAAGCAGGATCGATCGAGCGTGTGACGCGCGGCGTCTTTGTGCGCCCCGAGGTCAACCGTTTCGTCGGCAAGGTTAGCCCCTCACCGCTGAAGGTGGCCGAGACGGTCGCCAAGACCACGGGGGCCGTCGTCCAGGTTCACGGCGCCGAAGCGGCGCGTCGGCTCGAGCTAACCACGCAGGTTCCGACCCAGTCGGTATTCATAACATCCGGCCCGTCGAAGCGCATCCGCGTGGGGAAGATGGAGATCCGTCTGCAGCACGTCTGCCAGCGCAAGTTGGCCCTGGCGGGTCGACCCGCCGGGCTCGCGCTTGCCGCAATGTGGTACCTCGGCAAGACGGAAGTAACGCCGGCTCTCGTCGAGAAGATTCGGCGCAAGCTGGGATCAAGCGAATTCGAGGTGCTGAAGTCAGCCACCAGCTCAATGCCCTCATGGATGAGCGACGCCATCTTCCGGAGCGAGCAAACGGCCGTTCATGCCTGAGTCCTTCCTGCACCTGAAAGCTCAAGAGCAGTCCCAAATCTATCGGGCACTGGCTCCGCAGCTTGCACGCTCGCCCGTCGTACTGGAAAAAGATGTATGGGTCTGCTGGGTGCTGCAGACCCTGTTCACCATGCCCGGCCGACTGCCGATGGCCTTCAAGGGCGGCACCTCGCTCTCCAAGGTGTTTGGCGCCATTGCCCGCTTCTCCGAGGATGTGGACATCACGCTCGACTATCGGGGCCTGGACGGCGCTTTCGACCCGTTCGCCGAAGGCGTCTCGCGTAATCGCCTGAAAAAATTCAGCGAAGATCTCAAGTCCTTCGTGCGTGACCATGCCCACGGTGTCGTGGCGCCGCACTTCCAGAGGATGCTGGCCGCCGAGTTCGATGCCGACGCACTCCAGCTTGAAATCAGCGATGACGGCGAGAAGTTGCGGGTGCACTATCCGACCGTGCTGGAGGCTCCGGGAAACTACGTGGGCAACAGCGTCCTGATCGAGTTCGGTGGCCGCAACATCACCGAGCCGAACGAGGAGCATGAGGTGCGACCCGACATCGCGGAACATGTCGCTGAACTCGATTTTCCTCGTTCGACGGTCAGTGTCCTGTCCCCGGCACGTACATTCTGGGAGAAGGCGACCTTGATGCACGTCGAGTGTCAGCGCGACGAGTTTCGAGCCAGCGCCGAACGTCTCTCACGCCACTGGTACGACCTGGCCATGCTGGCCGATCTTGCCCATGGGCAGGCCGCTGCGGCCGATCGTGCTCTGCTCGCGGATGTCGTCAAGCACAAGAAGGTCTTCTACAACGCGAGCTACGCCAACTACGACGCATGCCTGGCCGGGCAGCTCAAACTCATTCCGGAAGATGCCGCACTGGCCGCGCTGCGCGATGACTTCCAGCGCATGATCGGTGCCGGCATGTTCATCGGCGAGCCACCCGCCTTCGATGCCATCGTCGATCGCCTGCGCGCGCTGGAAACAGCGATCAATGGATGCAGCGATGGTTGAAGCAGGCATCGCTGTTAAAGCACTGTTGCTAGCGTTTAATTGCATTAATAAGCACTATTAACTATCATGACTCCATCGTCATTACGGAATGGGGGCGGTCATGTCGAGGGTTGCAGCGCGGCAAAGTCGTGCGAGGACTGAAGAGCACCTACAAGCGACATGGCACGATCAACTTGTTTGCCGCCCTCAATGTGGCCACGGGCGAAATCAAATCGAAGACAACCCACACCAAGAAGCGCCCCGACTTTCAGGCGTTCA
>JAUYCF010000007.1 GCA_030692355.1 Thiobacillus sp. | reverse complement strand
TTGTTGCGCCCCGGCGCCGAGGACGATGCCCAACTCGCCCTCGCTCCAGCCCCGCACCTCGACCGTGCTGCCATCCAGGCCGGTAATCATCAGCGTTTGGCTGCCATCGCCCTGCATGACCAACAGATAAGTCAGGCCGTTCTGCTGGTCTTGCCAGACGTTGTCGCTTTGCCGCCACTTCGCCGGATCCAGCCCTGCCGTGGCGCCACCCTTGGCCAGGAGGCCGCCCAGGTTGATCACGCCCAAGCCATCGCTGTCGAGGAGGGTGTCGTGGCCGTCGCCTGCGTTGATGATGTAGGTATCGAAACCCGAGCCGCCGATCAAGGTGTCGTTGCCTTTGCCGCCCCCCAGGTGGTCGTCTCCTGCGTTGCCCAGCAGGAGATCGGCTTGAGTGCCACCCATCATCCAGTCGGCGCCGATGCCGCCGACCATGAAGGCTTTGCTCTCATCGGCGTAGGCGAACATGTCGAGGCTGCCGGCCTGGATGAACCAGTCGGTGGCGGCAGGCAAGAGTTGCAGGACGATGCGGTGTTCTTCCAGGGTGAGGGTGTTGAGGTAGTTCTGGAAATACATCTGCCAGCCCTTGGCATCCGCGAGTGTTGCCGCCACGTCGGTGCGATCGAAGCGGATGCCGCCGGTGACGCTGGCGAACAGCGTCTTGTCCGCAACGGCGGCTTCGGGGTTCTCGTAGTACATCTGCATGGCGAAGGCCACGAGGGTATTGGTGATGTGCTGATTGGTGAGGCTGAAGCCGCCATCCTGGGCGACTTTATTCATGTCCGCCACAAAACGATCAAGCATTCCATTCGCTGGCACATCGCCCGTTACGCCAAGTTGATGGCGTAGCAGCCTGCGCAACAGATCATTTTTGTCTGGGTTGCGTGAATCCGTAGCAAACAGGTTGGTATCCAGGAGCTGCGTGATCAAGTCCGGCATCTTCCGGGCAACAGCTAAAAAATCAGGCGAGTACCACAAGGCCGTCATCAAGGCCATTGAATGCCGATCAATCAAGTCCGCTGTCGAGTCTCCCAGCGCAATCGGATTATCGTTTCCAACCAGTGTGTTGGCCGAGACTCGGATCGGGGCGAGCACTTCGCCTTCAAGGTAGTAATGCGTTACGTTTGATTCACGGGTGAGCGCAAGCAATCCTGCGGATGCGATAAATAAAACCAAAGCCTCATCCACGTACCCTGCCGCCGCCATGGCTGCAGCATAGGAAGGCATCAGCGCGGGGTTTACCGCAGCGGGCTGGAAGGGTGCTTGATCGAAGACGGTCGCCTGCTTGTCAAACATCACGGCCATGAGCGAAGCCAAACCGCCTCCAAGCGAGTGTCCGGTGAAAGTGATGTTGGCTGTGGGATATGCTTCACGGAACGCAAAGTAATAAGCCATGGCGTCGTATATCTGTGGCGCTGGCAAACCCAGCCCTGCCGTCCAGCTGAGCGGATCGGCAACCATGCTGTTGGTGCCGGTGTAGGAAATGATCATCTCATTGGTCGCATCATTCATGTACACGCCAGCAGAGAATCCCGTGTAGCGATCAGGTTGCCAGTCGACCTGACGCCAGCCTGCGGGAACATCGATCACGTTGCGCTCTGATGCGGCGTAGACGCGTGTTGCAAGCTGCATGTATTCGAATACGGTTGCCATGAGAGTTCTCCAATGAAGTTCGAGGGTACGAAGTTTCTAATCGGCTCGGCGTGTTCGAGTCGGACCGACTTGCGCGAATCCACGATTGCCGCGCATATCGTCTGAGTCCATTTCGTGCTTTGTCTTCAGCGTGACAAATTCCCCTTCTTTTAAATATCCGATTTTGAAGACCAACAGATTTGTGGCGCGTTGCGGAAATTTCTCGGGCAATTGTTCTTCGATCCACACGTTATTTTGAAAGACGTATTTGGAGTAAATGTATCCACCTCCTGCACTACTCACAGTAGAAAACACGACGGGGAAAGTGTTTTCAATATCGAGGACTAACGGTTTTTCAGGCCAGGTGCGTGTTTCTTTTATTGATCGCCACTCGGCGACTTTCCCCGATCCATCCAGATTGGGAAATCGAATGCGATATTCTTTGGGCTTGAAACCACCCCGGTTTGACGCCCATTCGTCACCGCCCCCTTCCGTAATCATCTCCCGTTCAATGACGATGATTCGACCATCGCTCAATTGAACCTCTTCCTTCCACTTTGCCGAGCCTCCTGCGCATGCGCTCATGCCGCCCCCCAGAATCATCAGTGAAATCGCAATTGCCCAGAGCTTCATCGTTGTCCTCTTCTTCATGCCGCCAGCCTCCGTTCGTTGTCATCGCCGATGCCGCCGACCATGAAGGCTTTGCTCTCATCGGCGTTGGCGAACATGTCGCCAACGGGGTCAAGTCTTGCAAAACCACATTTCTCTGAGTGGTGCCACCGGGCAGAATGCGCACGCGTGGACAGACCATGGTTTTCAAAAAAGTGGGGCCACTCGATTTCAGGTGCACACCGGATCGCCATTGCAGCTTCATCTCCGGCAATGCGCCCGTCCGATCGCCACGCGTCGCGCCCTGCCCGGCGCTGCCTGCAGCAGACAAAGGCGCTGGTTTCGGCTAAGCCGCCCGCCCTACGTCCGCGCACTGAATGTGCGTGCGATACATGATTCCTCCCCCTGTTTTTTTGATCCCCGAGTGTTGCGCCCGGGCCTTTTCGGACTGTGCGGGGAGGGCTTTGGGTTTGTCTATACAACTTTAGTTGTAGTTTGAGGCAACCACTTGTTTTATAAGTAAATTATATTTCTCACTGCGCGGCGAATGGGGTAAATGATGCGTTGAAAGTGTTGCGCGGGGCTCGCTTGAGCCAAATCGCGTCGGCGGATTTATCCCGGCGTTATAGGAGTGCCGCCAACAATGCGTCCTGACTTTTAAATACCGAAGTTTGGTGCGTGGCCTGGATGCGGCGTGCGCCTGCCTTGCCGGTTTGCTGGCTGATGGCGTCGGCTATTTGTCGAGCCACGTCGCTGGGGGTTGCCCCTCTTGCAAGCGTGATGCCGGCATTGGCCGCTTCGATTCTTTTGGCCAGCATGGTTTGTTCCAGGGTGACGGGTGAATTTGCCGAAGGGACGCCCTGGCTGGACGCCAGAGCAAGGGTGCCGTGGTTGGCATTGCATACGATCAACTCTGCCCAGCGCGACAGGGTGTTGAGGTCAATCGGCTGACGGGTGATCGTCAGGTTCTTGTAGTGTTGTTGGGCGGGGAGGTGGCCGGGGAGGTCGGGGACGACGGCAAGGGTTTTGAAATCCGGCACATCGGCTAGTGCTTTGAGTAGATCAAGGCTGCCGCGATGACGCGCCCAGAGGTAGCAGAATATCCAGCGCTCATGGTCTGCCTTTCCAAAGGATTTGCCTTGTCCGAGGCCGCCGATGGGGCCGATGTATTCACCGGCCGCGCGTGATGGATAGTGGTCCAATGGTGGCAAGGTGGTGAGTTTCTGCGCCGCTTGCCCGAAGATTTCCGGCAGATATTCCAGTGCGGGCATTCCCAGTCGCTGGGCCGCCAGGTTGCCATTGGCCATGGCCAACTGATGGCTGTGCCGGCGGTGTGCCTGATCGCTTTCGGTGTCTGGCTGCCAATGGCGAAAGCGCGGGAAAGCCTCGCCGCCCGGCGGGATCGAAAATCCGGTACTCACGCATGTTTTCTTGAAGGGCAGTCCACATGCGGCAAACAAGGCAACCGGGGCGTGGTCGTAAATGACCCAATCGGGTTGCAGTTGCGCATAGAGAGCACGCCAGGCCGAAACCAGCCCGCTCAGGGTGTCCGGATGATCGAAACCGGCATGGAGCAGAATATCGGCAAAGGAATCGTAGCGGCGTGCGGCTTGTTTTGCATCGATTCGAAGCGGCGCCTGGAAATACGGATACCGCTCGCCGATCAGGGGATGGGCATGGCTCAGGTCCCTGAGTGCGAATGCGACTTCATGGCCATCGGCCGCCAATGCATCCGCAATGGGCAGCAAGGTTCCAAAGTGACCGAGCTGGCCGCCGAGTTCCCATACCAGCAGCACTTTCATGGCAGTCGCACTGGATCGTCTGTGGTGAACGGGCGCTCGGGTTGGTCGACACAACCCACGCGCTCACCCATCGGTTGAACTGCTGAGTGGACCTCCTGGTTTTCGTAGAGCCGCAGCAAATCCAGCATCGCTGTCGTCAATGCCGTACCCGAAACCTTTGTGTCAGCATCGCCTGCCGCGATATCCCCGGTACATGGGTGAATTTCGTCGATCCGATCCACCGGAAGTCCGGCGTACAGAAGTTCGTCGGTTTGGATCACCAGAATCAGCGCTTCGACGTCCCGGTTCATCAACAAGGCCAGTGCATGCTGAAACAGTCCTGGCTGTGGCAAAGGCATCAATTCCTGTCGCCCGTTCAGCGTTTGCACATGATTCGTCAGGTAGCAATTGACGCCCGTGTCCCGTAGCGCCAACTGCCTGGAAGCGCCTTGCTGCCATGCCGCTTCGCCACCCACATAGGCAATTATCGGTATCCGGCCATCACCCACCATGAACCCGTCAAAGAAATCAGGCAGTTTTGCCTTGGCGATCGGGTTGACGAAATACGGCGCGTAGTTCACCTCGTTGATGATGGCCCCGTTTTCGTGCCATGGCCGGCCGATATCTGCTGAAATGATATCGATGCCTGCATTGCGGAGCCCGAAGAGCCTGGCAGCGCGAACGGCGATATCAATGTTGTCTGGATGCACCTGCGCAGTGGCATCGCCGAAATCGCCGCCCCATTCTGACGATTCAATGTCGCGTAGCGCGACTTGTTGGCCGGCATCTGGTATGGAGTCGGGCTCCAGTCCCTGGGTGACGACGGCGGCCAGCGTCAGCGCATCCATTTTGATCACCTTGCCGCGACGCCAGGGCGGTTTGCTCAGGGTGTTGGCTTCTTCAAGCTGAAGCAACTCGGAGAGGGTGTGTCGTCCGTTGCCCGTGATCGCCTTGGGCTTGCGGAAAAGCACATAGAGCAGCCTGCCGTTCGCAATCAGCAACCGGTAGCAGATTCCGGGAACCTCTCTTTCGACCAAGATACGGCCGGACAACGCAGATGCCGCGTTGAAGCCTTCTCGCAGCTTCTCGAGGGTCTTGATACCGATGGTCACCCCTTCGCTACGGTCCCGGTCGGCCGGCTTGACGACGAGTGGCCAGCCCATTTCTGTTGCCGCGTGTTCGGCTTCCGCGAGGGTGCGTACCAGGTGATGCTCGGGTGCCGGCAACCCGGCCGTGCGGATGAGCCGTGCGGTCCAGTGCTTGTTTTGGGTGAGCTTTGCGCCGATAGCCGAATCGGCATCGACGGCGCTCCTGTCCATCAAGTGCGAACGCGCCCCCCAGCCCAACTGGAACACGCTCGCGCCCAGATGGCGAAAAGGAATGTCGTTTCGATTGGCACCGTCAAGAATGGGGACCGTGGAAACGCCAGCCGGCATGATGGACCGCAGGCTCGGAATGACTTTGTCCTGCAGATAGCGATACAGGGCTGCCGGGCTCGGCGGGTTGGCATGGTGTGCTGTCGCCCAATTGGCCACCTGGGTGGCGGCGTTAAACAGCACCATCAACTTCTGGCGGGGATAATGATCGATCAAAGGTACGGCGACCATGACCCGGAAAAGCGATGCATTTTTGGCATCGCGCCCGATCTTCAGCACGCGCCCGGGCTCGAAAACGGGTATGCGGGCAGCCTGCTGCAGTGCGCACGCCACCAGCAGGACGCGCCACGCAAGCGAGTACACCGGTGCTACGGCCTGACCCCAGGGACACGGCGGCTCGTGCTCGATTTCAACGCCAAAGGTTTTTTCCAGGCAGCCGTCCACGCGCGCATAGTCGATGCCCTGGGACAATGGAAGCAACAAGCTTGCAAGCGCTGACGGCTGGCGGAGTGCGGCGCGGTACCCAAAAATGGCTGGGGGCGAGGTCATTTGGGATTGGAAGCTGGACAACTGATTGATTGGTGATTTTGATGAGCTTACATCATTAAGAATTTACCCTTAACAAAGGGGGATCCCAATGAACAAGAAACTCGATCTCGATCAAAGCAAGCTGCTCGGCTTCAAGATGCTGAACAAGGCCAGCGACGACCAGCCCCCACCGGAGCGCAAATTGGAAAACTCACTGATCGAATGAAGATCGGGGCAAAGATCGGAAAAGGCGCAATTTTCGGAAAAAGCGATGCCTGACTCAAGAACGCATGACCACAAATGCCGGCCTGCTTGGTGTCGGCCCGAATGCACTGGGCGATGGCGGAATTGCTGAAGAGCGGGAAACTGGGCGAAGAAGAAGCCGCCCAGACAACCGACCATCTTGACGCTAATCGGAGGAACTTCTGGTCCGGTTACGCGACGGTGATGCCCCATGCTCGACTGTCCGAGACAGGGCGCTTGTTGCTGGCCAGCGCGCACGATTATATGAAGGCTTTTTCGTCCGACTGAAGGATAAGATGCCAAGGTCGATAGTACGCATTCGCCGGAGTTAAAAACGGCCATTCAGCGATATTTATGGCTAATGGCCGGTGTGCAGCGCATAGCTGACCTCGGTGGCGCTGTACGTCAACGGCGGCAAAGGCCGATGACTTGCCAACCATGCCAGCTCAGCCGCCGGCAGCTTATTAGGGCATACCGGCCGGCCGGGAACGCAAGTTTTCGGCTTGCTCAGTGACCGCCCTGGCCAATTTCTGCCTGATAAAGCAAGCACGCACCCCGCCCCTCTCCCGGCGTTCACGCCGGATCAACCCGCACCGAACACCACCGCCGCCACATCCTGATACCGCTTGGCGTAATGCACGGTGAATCCGGCGCGGATATGCTCGGGCAGTTTGTCGAAGTCGCGCCGGTTGGCGTCGGGCAGGATCAGTTCGCTGATGCCGACCCGGCGCGCGGCGATGACTTTCTCGCGGATGCCGCCGACCGGCAGCACCTGGCCGGTCAGGGTGAGTTCGCCGGTCATCGCCAGCGGGCGGCTGATCTTGGCGTTTTTCGCCAAGGAGAGCAGCGCGGTGGCCATGGTGACGCCGGCGCTGGGGCCGTCCTTGGGGGTGGCGCCTTCCGGCACGTGCAGGTGGACGAAGCTGGTGTCGTAGAATTTGGCGTCGGCGCCGTAGGTTTTCAGGTGCGAGGCGATATAGCTGTAGGCGATCTCGGCCGATTCCTTCATCACCTCGCCGAGCTTGCCGGTGAGTTTGAAGCCGCGATTGAGGGTGTGGACGCGGGTCGCCTCGACCGGCAGCGTCGCGCCGCCCATCGAGGTCCACGCGAGACCGGTGACCACGCCGACACCGCTCATCGGTTTTTCGCGGCTGAACACGGGTTTGTCGAGATAGGCCTCGACTTCCTTGACGCCGATCCTGATCGGCGTTGCGGCGCCGCCGAGGATCTTGACCACGGCCTTGCGCGCCACCCGCCCCAGCTGCTTTTCCAGGTTGCGCACGCCGGCTTCGCGCGCGTAGCCCTCGATGACATGGCGGATCGCGCCTTCGCTGATCACGAGCTGGTTTTTCTTCAGCCCGGCGCGGGTGAGCACGCGCGGCCACAGGTGGTGCCTGGCGATGGCCACTTTTTCTTCGGTGATGTAGCCCGACAGGCGGATGACTTCCATGCGGTCGAGCAACGCCGACGGAATGGAAAAGTCATTCGCGGTGCAGATGAACAGCGCTTTCGACAGATCGAAGCGCACGTCGAGGTAATGGTCGAGGAAGTCGGCGTTCTGCTCGGGGTCGAGCACTTCCAGCAAGGCGGATGCGGGGTCGCCCTGGTAGCTGGCGCCGATCTTGTCGACCTCGTCGAGCATGATGACCGGGTTGGCCGATTCCACCTCTTTCAGCGCGTGCACGAACTTGCCCGGCATGGCGCCGATGTAGGTACGGCGGTGGCCCTTGATCTCGGCTTCATCGCGCATGCCGCCGACCGAGAAGCGGTAGAACTTGCGCCCCAGCGCCTCGGCGATGGATTTTCCGATCGAGGTCTTGCCCACACCCGGCGGCCCGATCAGCAGCAGGATCGACCCGGCCATTTCGCCGCGCATCGCGCCGACGGCGAGGAATTCGATGATGCGGTCCTTGACGTCCTCGAGCCCGTCGTGGTCGCGGTCGAGGATGCTGCGCGCGCGCTCGAGGTCGATCTTGTCCTGGGTATGCACGCCCCAGGGCAGCACCGTCAGCCAGTCGAGGTAATTGCGGGTAACGGTGTATTCCGACGAGCCGGTCTCCAGCAGGGAGAACTTGTGCATTTCCTCGTCGATGCGCTTTTTTGCCTGCTCGGGCAGCGTCAGCCTGGCGATGCGCTCCCGGAAGGTGTCGAGCTCGGTGGTCTTGTCGTCCTTGGCGAGCCCCAGTTCCTTCTGGATCGCCTTCAGCTGCTGGCGCAGGAAGAACTCACGCTGCTGGTCGCTCATTTTCTCGTCGACCTTTTCGCGGATGTCCGACTGCAGGCGCGCCACATCGAGCTCTTTTTTAAGCAGCACCAGCACCTTTTCCATGCGCTTTTTCAGGCCGAAGGCTTCCAGCACCTCCTGCAAGGACTGCTTGGAGGCGGTGGTGAGGCTGGCGGCGAAGTCGGTCAGGCGCGAAGGCTCGTTCGGCCCGAAGCGGTTGAGGAAGAACTTGAGCTCCTCGGAATACAGCGGGTTGAGCGGCAGCAGGTCCTTGATGGTGTTGATGATGGCGATGGAATAGGCGCGGATTTCCTCGGAGTCCGGCTTGCCGGTCTCGTTCGGGTAGTCGACCCGGACCTTGTAGGGCACCGTCTCCGACAGCCATTCGACGATACGGAAACGTCGCACGCCTTCGGCGATGAACTGCATCTTGCCGTCGGTGCGGACCGGGTGATGGATGCGCACCACGGTGCCGACGCTGTGGAAATCCGACCGCTTCACGTCGTCGGTATTGTCGGGCTTGACCACCACCAGGCCCACCATGTGGTGCGGGGTCTCGCCGATGGCCTCGACCGTCGGCAGCCACGGCGCCTCGTTCATCAAGAGCGGCAGGGTTTGCGCCGGGAAAAAAGGCTTTTCGGTCAGCGGCAGCAGGTAGAGCTCGTCCGGCAGCGCCGGGGAGGCCGGCAACTGGCGATCATCGGGCAGGATTTCGCCTTCCAGTGCGGAGTCGTTGGGCATGGTCTGGTCTTCACAATCCGGTCAACAGGACTTAGAAGTATCGGGCCTGTCGGCCGGATTTCAAGGCCGGGGCGGATCGGGCCGCAGCGGAATTTCCTCGACCGTGTCCGGCAGGCCGGACAGGATCATCAGTTCGACCCGGCGGTTGCGCGCGCGCCCTTCCGCGGTGTCGTTGGCGGCAATCGGCTTGCTGGCCTCGCGCCCGATGGCGAGCAGGCGCGCCGGCGCGATGCCGCTGTCGGCCAGCAGGCGCACCACGCTGCTGGCGCGCACCGCCGACAATTCCCAGTTGGAGGCAAACACCGAATTGCTGATCGGCACAACGTCGGTGTGGCCGGTGATTTCCAGGTTGAACGGCTCGTTCTTCAGGGTTTCTGCCACCGCGCGCAGCACTTCCAGCGAGCCCGGATCCAGTTCGGCGCGTCCCGGCTCGAACAGCACGTTGGCATTGATTTCGATGCTGACGCCGCGTCGGCTCTGGGTCACCCGCACCTTGCCCTCCTTCACCAGCGGCCCCATCACGTCCATCAGGCTGCTCGCCACCTCGGTCATGTGCGCCTGCTCTTCGATCGCCTGCTGCTGTTTGAGGGTGCGTTGCCTGACCTCGGGCGGCAGCGCGGCCGGCGTCAGTTGCGGCACCGGGACGTCGCCCGCCGACGACCTGCCGAAAGCGTCGCCGAGCGCGCCGGACAGCACGCGGAACTTGTTTTCATTGACCGCCGAAATGGCGTACATCACCACGAAGAAAGCAAACAGCAGCGTGATGAAGTCGGCGTAGGAAATCAGCCAGCGGTCGTGGTTGTCGTGATCGTAGGCGATACGGCGCCGTCTTCGCATATCAGAGATAGCCCTTGAGACGCGCCTCGATGATGCGGGGGTTGTCGCCCTGGGCAATGCCGATGAGGCCGTCGCAGATGATTTCGCGCTCGGCCACGCGACGCGCGATGGTGAACTTGATCTTGTTGGCGATCGGCAGGAACACCAGGTTGGCCAGGCCGACACCGTAGATGGTGGCGACAAAGGCGACCGCGATGCCGGCGCCCAGTTTGCCGGGATCCGCCAGGTTTTCCATGACGTGGATCAGGCCGATCACCGCGCCCAGAATACCGAGCGTGGGCGCATAGCCGCCCGCCGCCTCCCATACCCGCGCAGCCTGGCGCTCGGACGTCTCGAAATGGGCGATCTGCACGTCGAGCGTGTCGCGCAGCTTGTCGGCGTCGGCGCCGTCGATCAGCAACTGCAGGCTCGACTTCTGGAACGGGTCCTGGGTCATGTTGACGTATTTCTCCAGCGCCAGCACGCCCTCCTGGCGCACGGTGTGCGACCACTGGACGACGCGGCGGATGAGCGAACCGGCTTCCGCCTCGGGCGGACGAAAAACCCACTTCGCCATGCGAATCCCCTGCATGAAAACCGGCAGCGGATGATGCAGCAGCACCGCGCCCAGGGTGCCGATCACCACGATGACGAACGCGGCCGGCTGCAGGAACAGGCTGATACTCCCGCCTTCCATCGCCTGGCCGCCGAGGATGGCGACCCCGGCCAGGCCGAGCCCGATCAGGCTGCCACGATCCATGCGTCTTCCTTGAGTTTGGTGCGCAACCGCGCGATGGCCTGGCCGTGCAGCTGACAGATGCGCGATTCGGTGACGCCGAACACTTCGCTGATTTCACGCAGGTTGAGTTCCTGTTCGTAATACAGCGACATCAGCAGCTGTTCGCGCTCGGGCAGGTTTTCTATCCCGGCAATGATGCAGGCGCGCAGGTTGGCGTCGAGCAATTGCGGCAAGGGCATGCTGGCTTCGTTCGCCGACTGCTTGTCGAGGAAGGAGTCGTCCTCGTCGGTGTCGCCGAAATCCTCGAAATACAGCAATTGGTGGCCGCGCGCGTCGGCCAGCATGGCCTGATATTCGGCCAGCGGGATTTTCAAGGCCGCGGCGATTTCGGATTCGCTGGGCTGGCGTCCCAGCTGATGCTGCAAGGCACCGATGGCGTGTTCAATCTTGCGCATCGACTGCCGCGCGCTGCGCGGCAGCCAGTCGGACTGGCGCAGCTCGTCGATCATCGAGCCGCGGATGCGCTGGATGGCATAGGCCTCGAACTGCGCGCTCTGCGCCTCGTCGAAGCGGCTGATGGCGTCGAGCAGGCCGATCATGCCGGCCTGCACCAGGTCGTCTTCCTCGACGCTGGGCGGCAGCCGCCCCATCATGTGATGGGCCAGCCGCTTGACCATGGGCATGTGTAGCGTCAGCAGATCGCTTTTTTCGCTTTTGCCGCTTGCGGTGTACATGATCCTGAATTATCCCCTTCTGCAGGCGTCCACCAGGCTGCTGCCCTGTATCACGCGCTGCATGAATCCTCCGACACTGCCCAGGGTGGGCGGCTGCGGCCAGCGCAGCAGGCCGTCGGCCAGCTTGCGAAACTGCGAGGTGGACTGCGCAACCGGAAATGCGTCCACCACCGAGGTATGCAAATGACCCGCACGGGTCAGGCGCTCGTCCAGCGGAATATAACCCAGATAATCGACCGACACCCCCAGATAGCGCTCGGCGGTGTGGGCGAAATTGTGCGCCACGGCCTGCGCCTGCTCCGGCGACTCCATGCGGTTGAGCAGCAGGCGGAACTGGCGTTTGCCGAAGTTGTGCGCCAGCCGTTTGACCAGGGTGTAGCCCTGGGTGATCGCCGTGCCGCCGGGCGGCAGCACCACCATGATTTCGGAGGCGGCGAGACCCAGCGGCAGCGCATCGGGATCGGTGGCTTCTTCCATGTCCACCAGCACCACGTCGACGCCGCACTGCAGGCGGTTGAAGCTCTGCGCCAGCCATTCCTGGTCGCGCTCGGACAATCGCCCCAGCCGGTTGAAACCGCCGCCGATCGGCAGCACCTGCACATTGTCGGGGCCGTTGAGCAACAGCGCATCCAGGGTGCAGCGGCCTTCGAGCACGTCCGCCACGTCATAGCGCGGCGTCAGCCCCAGCGCCGCGCAGGCGCCGCGGCCATGCCGGTCCTGGTCGATGATGAGCACGTCGCGCCCGGAACGCGCCAGGGCGACCGCCAGATTGGCGGTTGCGGCGGTCTTGCCCGCGCCCTGCTGTCCCGACATCACGGTAATGACCTGAAACCCGGGCTGCCCCAGCAGGCGGCGCAGTCCGGCGGCCTGATCGCTGACGAATTTATCCAAGGGACACCGCGCTTTCACGCTGCATGGTTTGAATGCCGGAGAGCGCGAATCCCAGTTCGCTGTCGTCCAGCTGCCAGGGCGAGGCGTGCGTGCGAACCTTGAAGGCGCGGTGAATGAGGGCCTGGCGGTTGGCCAGATGCAGGTCTTCGGGCACGCGCTGGCCGGTCGCCAGATAGTGCACGTTCAAGTCGTGGCGGATCGCGCAATCGAGCGCCGGGCCCAGGCTCGCCGCTTCGTCGATCTTCGACAGGATGCAGCCGTCGAGACCGCGAGTCCGGTACGCCTGCACCACTTCGTCCAGCGTATCGCCATGGCTGGTGGCGTTCAGCACCAGCAGGCGCTTGATCTGCTTGCCGGCCTGGCACAGCATCTCGACCTGCTCGGCGACCGCCTGGTCGCGCTGGCTCATGCCGACGGTGTCGATCAGCACGGTGTGCTTGTTGCGCAGCTCGGACAGCGCCAGCCGCAGGTCGGCGGCGTCGCGCACCGCATGCACGGTCACGCCGAGAATCTTGCCGTAGATGCGCAGCTGCTCGTGGCCGCCGATCCGGTAGCTGTCGGTGGTCAAAAGCGCCAGCTTGTCGGCGCCGTGGCGCACCACGAAACGCGCGGCCAGCTTGGCGGTGGTGGTGGTCTTGCCGGCCCCGGTCGGACCCATCAGGGCAAACACGCCGCCGCCGTCGAGCATGTCGGTCTCGCTCTGCATCACCTGCAGGCGCTGCATCAGCGTGTTCTTCATCCAGGCCTGCGCCTGTTGGGCATCGCCCTTGGGCAGGGTTTCCAGCAGCTCGCGCGCCAGGGTGGCGGAAAAGCCCGCCGCCAGCATGTCGCGCATCACCGTGGCGCCGGACGGATCGCGTCCCGGCAAGTCGCGCCACACCAGGTCGGCGAGCTGGCTTTCCAGACACGTCTGCATCGACTTGATTTCGCTGATGACGCTTTGTGCAAGCTGGGCGCTGTCCTGGCTGGACACGGCGACCCGCTCGATCAGGCGGCGCTTGATGGTGACCGCGGGCGCCGGCTCGTCCTGCTCCGCCGGCGCCTGCGCCCGGGGCGCAGGCGATCGGGGTTCGGGCGCCGGTGCGGGCGCATCGTTCACCGGCGGCGCCATCGCGGCGATGTCGTCCGCAGCCAGGGCCAGCACTTCGACTCCGCCGTCGACGGCGCGATTGGAGAGGATGACCGCATCGGGTCCGAGCGCGTCGCGCAGCTGGCGCATGGCCTCACGGGATGTTTTGGCGACGATACGTTTGACGTTCATGCTGCTCCTCCTATCAGGGAAGTGACTTTGATCTGTTTGCCTTCGGGCACTTCAGCGTGCGAAAGCACCTTGAGTTGCGGCACGGTGCGCCGCAGGAAACGTGCGAGTAGCGGACGCAGCACGGCAGGCGTCAGCAATACGGGGGGGTGGCCCAGCGCTTCTTGCCGCTGCGTCGAGGTCTGGGTCCGTTCCAGCAGGGTGTCGGCCAGTCCCGGCTCCATGCCGCCAGCATCGTTGCCGACCTGCAGGGTTTGCAGCAGCAGGCGCTCCAGCCCCTGGTCCAGCGCAATCACCGGCAGCTCGCTGGCCGAGCCGTAAATCTGCTGCACGATCGAGCGGCCCAGCGCCACCCGCACCAGCGCGGTGAGTTCGTGCGGATCCTGGACCCGTGCCGCGTTCTCCAGCAGGGTGTCGATGACGGTCCGCATGTCGCGGATGGCCACGCCTTCGGTCAGCAGGTTCTGCAGCACTTTCTGCACGGTGGAGAGTGTGAGCATTTTCGGCACCAGGTCTTCCACCAGCTTGGGCGCGCTCTTGCCCAGGTGGTCGAGCAGCGCCTGCGCTTCCTGCCGGCCGAGCAGTTCGGCGGCATGCTGGGTCACCAGATGATTCAGGTGCGTGGCGACCACGGTGCCGGGATCGACCACGGTGTAGCCCATCGCCTGCGCCTGTTCGCGCAGATTGGATTCGATCCATACCGCCGGCAGGCCGAACGCGGGATCCGTCGTGGCGACGCCCGGCAGGCTGGCGGTGATGCTGCCCGGATCGATGGCAAGAAACAGTCCGGTGCGCACTTCGCCGCTGCCGATTTCCACGCCCTTCAGCGTGATGCGGTAGCTGTTCGGATTGATTTCCAGGTTGTCGCGGATATGCACGGCGGGCGGCAGGAAGCCGATTTCACGGGCGAATTTCTTGCGGATTCCCTTGATGCGGCGCACCAGTTCGCCGTCGGCGGCGCTGTCCACCAGCGGGATCAGGCGGTAGCCGACTTCCAGCCCCAGGGTGTCGATGGGCGCGACGTCTTCCCAGCTGGCTTCCTGCGACTCGACGGCGGCGACAGGCGCGCTCTGCACGTCCGGCGCGGCCGCGGTCGCCTGTTGCCGCTTGCCGTTCTTCCAGGCCAGCCAGACCATGCCGCCCGCCAGCAGCAGGAAGGCAAAGTTCGGCATTCCCGGGATCATGCCCATCATGCCGAGGATCGCGGCGGTAATGTAGAGTGCCTGCGTCTTGTTGAAGACGTTGGACATCATCTGGTCGGTGATGTCCTCATCTGTGCTGACGCGGCTGACAATGATGCCGGCGGCGATCGAGATGACCAGTGCCGGAATTTGCGCCACCAGGCCGTCGCCAATCGCCAGCAGGGTGTAGATGCGGGCGGCATCAGCCACCGCCAGGTCGTGCTGCATCACGCCGACCAGCAGGCCGCCCACGATGTTGATCAGCAGAATCAGGATGCCGGCAATGGCGTCGCCGCGGACGAATTTCGAAGCGCCGTCCATCGAGCCGAAAAAATCGGCCTCCTGGGAGATTTCGGCGCGGCGGCGGCGGGCCTCGTCCTCATTGATCAGGCCGGCGTTGAGGTCGGCGTCGATCGCCATTTGCTTGCCCGGCATGGCGTCGAGGGTGAAGCGCGCGCTGACCTCGGCGATGCGCCCGGCGCCCTTGGTGATGACGATGAAGTTGATCACCACCAGGATGACGAACACGATGATGCCGACCGTGTAGTCGCCGCCGACCAGGAAATGGCCGAAGGCCTCGATCACCTTGCCCGCCGCATCCGGGCCGGTGTGGCCTTCCATCAGCACCACGCGGGTCGAGGCCACGTTGAGCGACAGGCGCAGCAGGGTGGAGAGCAGCAGCACCGTGGGAAAGGCGGCGAATTCGAGCGCCTTCTTGGTCGACAGGCTCACCAGCAAGACCATGATGGAGAGCGCGATGTTGAAGGTGAACAGCATGTCCAGCGCAAACGGCGGCAGCGGCAGCACCAGCATCGCCAGGATGAGGACGATGAAAATCGGCGCGGCCATCGCGCGGGCGTTGGCGCCCCTGAACAGGTTGGAGATGCTCAGGGTGCCGTTCATGCCTGAGCACCAGCGCCAGCCTGCAGCGGGTCAAGTTCGGGCGGCACCGGCAAGGCGGTCGGCGCATTGGGATAGGCGCCGCCGACTTGCTGGAAATGGCGCAGCTGGAACACGTAGGCCAGCACTTCGGCCACCGCTGCGTAGAGCTTGGCCGGAATTTCGTCGCCGAGTTCGGTGTGGCGGAACAGCGCGCGCGCCAGCGGCGGCGCTTCCAGCAGCGGCACCCCGTGCTCGGCGGCCAGCTCCCGAATCTTCGCGGCGACGGCGTCGGCGCCCTTGGCCACCACGCGCGGCGCGCCCATCTTGCCTTCGCTGTATTTGAGCGCGACGGCGTAATGGGTCGGGTTGGTCACCACCACGTCGGCGGTGGGGATCTCGGACATCATGCGGCGACGCGCCACTTCGCGCTGCTGGGCGCGAATGTGCGCCTTCAGGTGGGGGTCGCCCTCCGACTCCTTGTTTTCCCGGCGTACTTCCTCCTTGCTCATCCTGAGCTTCTTGAAGTGGCTCCAGAGCTGATACGGCAGGTCGATCACGACGACAAAAATCATTGTGCCGGAGACCAGCAGGAATACCTTGCCGATGAGGTCGCCCATGTGCTGGATGGCGACTGAAGGCGACTCCAGGCTGAGCGAAAAAATCGCGCCGACGTTGGACCAGATCAGCCAAACGGCGACCCCGCCCAGCAGACCGGCCTTGGCCAGCGCCTTGACCAGCTCGATCAGTCCCTGGCTGGAAAACATGCGCTTGATGCCTGAAAACGGGTTCAGGCGATTGAATTTCGGGGCAAAGGCCTTGGCGCTGAAGAGCCAGCCGCGCAGCAGCAGCGGTGTAACCACGGTGGCGACCGCCACCGCCGCCAGAAATGGCAACAACGCCAGGGCCGCTTCAAAAAACTGGTTCGACAGCTGCGCCATGACGTGTGCGCTGTCGCGGGCGATGCCGGGATTGAACTGCAGGCCGTTGCGCACGATATGCGACAGGGTCTGGCCGAGGCCGCTGGCCATCGCCCACAGGGTCGCGCCCCCAATCATCAGCACGACAAAAGTGGACAATTCGCGCGATTGCACGACCTGCCCTTCCTCACGTGCCTTTTGCAGCCTCTGTGGCGAGGCTGGTTCGGTTTTTTCCTGATCGCTTTCTTCAGCCATCCCTGATTTCACCTGTTGGTGGGGGGCCTGCCATCTGCATCAAACAGAAGCGGGCTTTCTACAGGCTGAATTATTGGTCATGCCCGGCACGGGCAATCAGGGGAATAAGGGTGGATTTGGCCTGCTATTTAACGCCAGGCGGCGCGGAGGGAAGCGAGGGCGGCGTACCGCCATTTCCGGTTTCGCCGTCCCCTCCGGCCTCGTCGACGACGTTGACGCCCGAGGCTTCCTTGGTGACAGCGTCTTCGGTGCGCTTGTTCATGACGATGATGCTGATGCGGCGATTGACCGGATCATGCGGCCCGGCATTGCTGAATGGCACCGATGAGGCCAGTCCGACCACCCGCAGCATCTTCTCTTCGGCCATGCCGCCGGCAATCAATTCGCGGCGCGATGCATTGGCGCGGTCGGCCGACAGCTCCCAGTTGCTGTAGCCGCGTTCGCGATTGGCATACGGCTTGGCATCGGTGTGGCCCGACAGGCTGACGCGGTTCTGCACGTCGTTCAGAACCTGGCCGATCTCGTGCAGGATGATCTTGGTGTAAGGCTGCAGCTCGGCGCTGGCGAGGTTGAACATGGGCCGATTCTGCTCGTCGACGATCTGGATGCGCAGACCTTCGCTGGTGATGTCGATCAGCAACTGCCGCTTGAATTGTTTCAGGGTGGGATTGGCGTCGATCGCCACTTCCAGCCGCTTCTTCAATTGCTTCAGGTTTTCGGTTTCACGGCGTTCGAGCTCGGCCTGCGCAGCCTTCAGGTTGTAGGATTTTTTCTCGGCCTCGGTCTCGCCTTTCTTGATCTGCCCGACCTTGCGCGAGAGGTCGGTGCCGCCGCCCTTGATCACGCTGGAACTGTCGCCGCTGCCTGAGCCCCCCTGCATGGCCACTTTGAGCGGCGTCTTGAAATACTCGGCAATGCCTTCGAGATCGCCCTTGGCGGTCGAGCCCAGCAACCACATCAGCAGGAAGAACGCCATCATCGCGGTCACGAAGTCGGCATAGGCGATTTTCCACGCGCCGCCATGATGGCCGCCGCCCGCCTTCTTGATGCGCTTGACGATGATGGGCGCTTTTTGCTCGCTCATGAGGTGATTTTATGCGGGCCTGGCCACGGGGAAAATCAGCGCGATTTCGCGCCCTTGACGTGCTCTTCCAGTTCACTAAAGGACGGCCGCTCGGTCGAGAACAGCACCTTGCGTCCGAACTCGACCGCAATCGCCGGCGCATAGCCGTTGATGCTGGCCAGCAGGGTGACCTTGACGCACTGGAACATCTTGGTCGATTCGTGGAGTTTCTGTTCGAGCAGCGTAGCAAGCGGGCTTACAAAACCGTAGGCCAGCAAAATGCCAATAAAGGTGCCGGTCAACGCAGCCCCGATCAGAATCCCCAGTTCCGCGGGCGGCAGCCCCACCGATCCCATGGTCTTCACCACGCCCATCACCGCCGCGACAATGCCGAAAGCCGGCAGGCCATCGCCAATCTTGCCGACGGCGTGCACCGGCACCTCGCCTTCGTGATGATGGGTTTCAATTTCATTGTCCATCAGGTTTTCGATTTCGAAGGCATTCATGCTGCCGCTGACCATCAGACGAAGATAATCGGTGAGGAATTCGACAATGTGGTGATCGGCCATGATCGCCGGGTATTTCGTGAATAGCGGGCTGTTTTCGGGCGAATCGACGTCGGCTTCAATCGACATCAGGCCTTCCTTGCGGATCTTGGTCAGCAACTCGTAGAGCAGCGCCATCATATCCAGGTAAAGCGCCCGCGTGTATTTCGAGCCCTTGAACACGGTGGGCAGCGTACTGAGGGTCGCTTTCAGGGCCTTGCTGTTGTTGCCGACGATGAATGCACCCAGTGCTCCGCCCCCAATGATGATGAGTTCTATCGGGTGCCAAAGTGCCGCCAGGTAACCGCCGGCCAGCGCATATCCGCCGAACACGCACAGGAGCACTACAACATATCCAACAATGACTAGCACGGCTGTCAGTTCCTTTCATTGCTTCTTCAGGCATAAGCCGCCCCGCCCTGCCCCGATTTTTTCCACATCCAAAGCCAGGGCTCTCAGCTTGAGGATTCGACCAAATCGAAGGAAACTTGATGGCGCAGCGCGAGTATTTCCGCGTGGCGACGCCTCACATCCGCCACGCATACAAGGTGTGACGGGCGCCATCCGCCAGGGATACTTCGCGATCGGGCAGCCGCCCCTCCACAGGGAACGACAGGCTGACGAACAGGCTGCCGCTGCGCATCTGGGCTTGCGCCTGCCGCCATAAATCCGGCATGGCCGCGGGCGAGAGAAAGGCAAACACCACATCGAAATCAGCCAGATCGAGGGTTGCGTAATCGCGCCGCATGAAGGTCACCCGGCTGCGTTTGAACCCGGCGCGCAGACGGCTGATGAGCCAGGGGGCCGGGGCCGTTTCGGTGCCGTAAAAGCGGCCCTGCGGAAAACGCTGTGCCAGGTAAAACGACACACCGCCCAGGCCGCTGCCGAGGTCGATGAAACGGAACGTCTGCGTCGCGGGCAGCAAGGATGCCACAGCCTGCCAGGCCTTGCGGTCGGACAGATACAAGGGCACCCGTGTGCGGAAGCTGCTCCAGTAAAACAGGACCAGCAGCAGGAATGCCGCCAGATAGACCCAGGCGGGCACACTTGCCTGCAGCGCCAGCAGGATGGCCGGCAAGAAGCCGAAATGCAGGGGCGGCCACCAGGCCGGTTGCCGCCAGAGGAAGCTCAGCGCGGCGGCGATCGCCCCCTGGACGAGGACGAGTTGCCACAGGGCGGGTTGATACGAAAAAGGGATTTGCAGCAGAAAGTTCAGCAATGTGGCCAGCAACAGGGCCATGCACTGGATGACGAGCGACTGGAGGCTGACCGGCAGGCGCGCCATTACCGGACGACCGAGGGAAAGCTCAGGCGGCGGTCAGTTCGATTTGGGCCGCAGCACCCGCAAGGGGTACGCCGGCGGGTACCCCGCTGCTGCGCCGCGACCCTTCCGCAGCACCCGCAAGGGGCACGCCGGTGGGTGCCCCGCTGCTGCGCAGCGACCCTTCCGCAGCCTTGGCTTTGCGGGTTTTTCCGGCACGCGCAGGCACGTTGCACAGGCCGCACACGTATTGGTCATGCAGGTCGTCCGGATGCACCACGAAGTGGCCACCGCAGCCGCTGCAGACGGCGGTTTCGAGCATGCGGTTTTCGAAGAAACGGTTCAGGGTCCAGGCGCGGGTGAAACTCAGCACGGCTTCGGCCTGATTGGTGTGAAGGTATTCCTGATACAGGCGATAGCTCTTGAGCACGGCTTCGATGCCGCTGCAATCGCTGTTCCGGGTGATGTAGCGGTGAATGTTGATGAACAGCGAGGAATGCACGTTGGGCAACCAGGTCAGGAACCAGTCGGTCGAGAACGGCAGCATGCCCTTGGGTGGCGACACGCCTTTGACCTCTTTGTACAGCTTGAGCAAGCGTTCGCGCGACAGCGTGGTTTCGGATTCCAGCACTTGCGGGCGGGCGCCGAGCTCGATCATTTCGATCGCCAGCTGGGTGTCGCGCATTTCGGTCAGCAGACTTTTCTTGCTCATTGGGATGCGCCTTCTTTTCTTCTTTGTTGTACGGCAGAATCAGGCAAAGGCTTCCACTGCCTGACCCGCCATCAGGATGGCTGCGTGAGACTGCGCCATGGCGCGATCCCTGGTGTAGCTGGTCAGCATGTTGAGCACCATGCCGTCGTCGAAGCGGAAGCGCGACACCATCATGCCGGAGGCGGCAAGCTTGAGGATCTGTGCAGGGGTCAGCGCCTCGATCAACTCGGCGACGTCCTGGCTGATGCCCAGACGAAAGACGGCGGTCGCCTTGTCGTGCTGGATCATGCTTTGCGCCAGCATCAGGTAGTTGAGATTGACATCGCGCATTTCGGCCAGCATTTCGTCCAGTTTCATTTGCCTGTACTCCTTCGTTGAACTTTTTTTCGATTTCACACTTAAGTCAGCGTGGTGAATTCGTTATCGGACGACCATCGACAAAGTTAACGTGGACTAGCACTGTATTCGCAGTCGGATATTGCCGACTTGTTTTGTAGGTTTTTGTCTTACAGAATTACGCGTATCGAAGCACGTGCGGTCATCGGGCGCAGCGCGGCGATCCGGAAAGCCTGCCTGATCAATGCGCTGGATTGCCGTGCCACACCGGCAACGACAGATCATGGGAAGAAGAAGGCGCCTCAATTGCGCCGGTAGATATCCTCAAAGCGCACAATATCGTCCTCGCCCAGATAGGTGCCCGACTGCACCTCGATCATGTGCAGGTCGATCTTGCCGGGGTTTTCCAGCCGGTGCTTCGTGCCGAGAGGAATGTAGGTCGACTGGTTCTCGGTCAGCAGCATGACCTCCTCGCCGCAGGTGACGCTGGCGGTGCCGGACACCACGATCCAGTGCTCGGCGCGGTGATGATGCATCTGCAGGCTGAGCTTCTCGCCCGGCTTGACTATGATGCGCTTGACCTGGAAACGCTCGCCCTCGTCGATGCCCTCGTACCAGCCCCACGGGCGGTAAACCTGCTTGTGGACCAGATGCTCGCAGCGTTTTTCGGCCTTCAGCCGGTCGACCAGCTTCTTCACGTCCTGCACCTGGTCCTTGTGCGCTACCAGCACCACGTCGGCGGTTTCCACCACCACCAGGTCCGACACACCCAGCATGGCCACCATGCGGGTTTCGGCGCGGACGAAATTGTTCTGTGCATTTTCCAGCATGACATCGCCGCGCGTGGCGTTGCCCTGCCCGTCCTTTGCCGCCACGTCCCACAGCGCGGTCCAGGCGCCGATGTCGTTCCAGGCAATGTCGGCCGGCACCACGACAGCGCGGCGGGTGTGCTCCATCACCGCGTAGTCGACGGACTCCGAAGGGCAGGCCTCGAACTCGGCGGGCGCGAGCCGCACGAAATCGAGATCGGGCGTGGCGGCATCGAGCGCGGCGCGGCTGGCGTCGAGAATATCGGGACGCAGGGCCTGCAGTTCGTCGAGAAAATCCGCCGCACGGAACAAGAACATGCCGCTGTTCCAGAAATAATCGCCGGAGCCGACATACTTCTGCGCGGTGGCAAGGTCGGGTTTCTCGACAAATGCCGCAACTTGATGTGCCCCTGCGGTATCCGCCAGCGGCGCGCCTTTCTTGATGTAGCCGTAGCCGGTTTCCGGCGTGGCGGCGACGATGCCGAAAGTAGCGAGGTGGCCGTTCTGCGCCGCCTGCGCCGCAGTGAGAATGGCCGCATGGAACGCCGCCACGTCGCCGATCAGATGATCGGCGGGCAGCACCAGCATCAGCGCATCGGGATCGTCGCGCGACAACATCAGCGCGGCCACGGCAATCGCCGGCGCGGTGTTGCGGCCCACCGGCTCCAGCACGATGGCATGCGGCTGGGTGTCGATCTGGCGCATCTGCTCGGCGATCATGAAGCGGTGCTCGACGTTGCACACCATCAGCGGTGCGGTCATTTCCGGCATGTCTGCCAGGCGGCTGACAGTGTCCTGCAGCAGGCTGTGGTCGCTGGCAAGCGGCAGCAGCTGCTTGGGCAAGGCCGCGCGCGACAAGGGCCACAGGCGGGTGCCCGAGCCGCCGGAAAGAATCACGGGGTGAATGGTGGTCATGTCGTGCGCTCTTGAATGGTTATTTCGTTGAATGCGGCAAATCCTGTTCCAGACACAGGGCCAACGCGGTTTCCCAGTCGGGCAGCCGCACGCCGAAGGTCGCCGCCAGCTTGTCGCAGTCCAGCTGCGAGTTGGCCGGGCGCGCCGCGGGCGTGGGATAGCCGGAGGTCGGGATCGCCGTGAGGCGGGCCAGTTTCGCGTCCGATTCGGCCAGGTGCGCCCGGATCGCCGCGGTGAAGCCATGCCAGCTGGTGCACCCGCCGCAGCTCAGATGATAGATCCCGGACGTTTCCGTTTGCTCGGGCCGATCCAGCCAGCGCGCAATCACCAAAGCCGTTGCCTCGGCGATCAGCCGCGACCAGGTCGGCGCGCCAAACTGGTCGTTGACCACCGCAAGCGTTTCGCGCTCACGCAGCAGCCGCTGCATGGTCAGCAGGAAATTGCGGCCGCGCAGGCCATAGACCCAGCTGGCGCGCAGGATCAGGTGCGGCGCGCCGGCGCGCGCAACCGCCTGCTCACCTGCCAGCTTGGTGACGCCATACACGCCCAGCGGATTCGGCGCGTCGGCTTCCGTATAGGGTGTGGGTTTGCGCCCGTCGAACACGTAGTCGGTGGAGAAATGCACCAGCGGAATCCCGCGTATTGCCGCGGCCAGCGCCAGTTCGCCCGGTGCAGCCGCGTTGATGGCGTGCGCCAACGCAGGTTCGGTCTCGGCCTTATCGACCGCGGTGTAGGCGGCCGGATTGACGATCAGGTCTGGCGCAATCGCGTCCACCGCGCGGCGGATGGCAGCGGTGTCGGCGAGGTCGATGCGGCTGCGGTCTGCCGCGACCACTTCGCCCAGCGGCGCCAGCGTGCGCTGCAACTCCCAGCCCACCTGACCGTTGACACCGGTGAGCAGGATCCTCACGCGAACACCTCGCATTCGGCGAGCGGCAGGCCGGCCTGGTCCTTGACGGACAAGAGCGGCGCGCCGTCCAGCGGCCAGTCGATGCCGAGCGCCGGATCGTTCCAAAGCAGGCAGCGCTCGAACTCGGGCGCGTAATAATCGGTGGTCTTGTAGAGAAACTCGGCGTGCCCGGACAGCACCTGAAATCCATGCGCGAATCCCGGCGGAATCCACGCCATGTCGTGCGTCTCGGCCGACAGGCGGAAACTGGCGACGCAGCCGAAATGCGGCGAGCCGCGGCGCAGATCGACCGCCACATCGAACACCTCGCCCTCCACCACGCGCACCAGCTTGCCCTGCGGCTGGCTGATCTGATAATGCAGGCCGCGCAGCACGCCTTGTGCGGAGCGCGAGTGGTTGTCCTGCACGAACTCGGCATTGATACCAAGGCTTGCAAAAACCTGGCGGTTGTAGCTCTCGAAAAAGAAGCCGCGTGCGTCGCCGAATACCTTGGGACGCAACAGCAGCACCTCGGGATGCTGGGTGGCGATCACCTGCATCAGAACACCCGGTCGTTCAGCACGTCGATCAGATAGCGCCCGTAGCCGTTTTTCAGCAGCGGCTGCGCCAGCGCCTCCAGTTGGGCGGCGTCGATGAAGCCCTGGCGGTAGGCGATTTCCTCCGGACAGGCAATCTTCAGGCCCTGGCGCTTCTCGATCGTCTGGATGTAGAGCGCCGCCTCGATCAACGAATCGTGGGTGCCGGTGTCGAGCCAGGCCTGGCCGCGCCCCATCACCTGCACGTCGAGTTCGCCCCAGTCGAGGTACTGGCGGTTGACGTCGGTAATTTCCAGTTCGCCGCGCGGCGACGGCTTGAGTGCGCGTGCAACGTCGATCACCCGGTTGTCATAAAAATACAGGCCGGTGACGGCATAGCGCGATTTGGGCTTGGCGGGCTTTTCCTCCAGGCTGACCGCGCGCCCGGCGGCGTCGAATTCAACCACGCCGTAACGCTCTGGATCGGTCACCGGATAGGCGAACACGGTGGCGCCGTGCGTGCGCTGCCCGGCCGCCTGCATGTCCTGGCTCAGATCGTGGCCGTAGAAAATGTTGTCGCCCAGCACCAGCGCGCAGGGGTCATTGCCGATGAAATCGCTGCCGATGAGGAAAGCCTGCGCCAGTCCTTCGGGCGCGGCCTGCACCGCGTACTGGATGTTGAGCCCCCACTGCGCGCCGTCGCCCAGCAGCTGCTCAAAACGCGGCGTGTCCTGCGGGGTGGAAATCAGAAGAATGTCGCGAATCCCCGCCAGCATCAGCGTGGTCAGCGGGTAATACACCATGGGCTTGTCGTACACCGGCAGCAGCTGCTTGGAGACGACCTGGGTGATGGGATAGAGCCGGGTGCCGGAACCGCCGGCCAGGATGATGCCCTTGCGTGTGGTCATGTCTAGCGTTCTGCGTAGTTTTCGGAAACCCAGTTGCGGTATTCGCCGCTGGTCACGTGATCCACCCAGCCCTGGTTGGCCAGGTACCAGGCCACCGTCTTGCGGATCCCGCTCTCGAAGGTCTCCGCGGGCGTCCAGCCGAGTTCGCGCTCGATCTTGCGGGCATCGATCGCATAGCGCAGGTCATGGCCAGGCCGGTCCTTGACGAAGGTCATCAGGCTGGCGTGCGGAGTGACCGGTGAGCCGGGATGCAGTTCGTCGAGGATGGCGCACAGCGTCTTCACCACCTCGAGATTGGTTTTTTCGTTGCAGCCGCCGATGTTATAGGTCTCCCCCACCCGGCCGGCCTCAAGCACCCGCCGGATCGCGCTGCAATGATCGCCGACGTACAGCCAGTCGCGGACATTGCTGCCATCGCCGTAGATCGGCAGCGGCTTGCCCGCCAGCGCGTTGTGGATCACCAGCGGGACGAGCTTTTCCGGAAACTGCAGCGGACCGTAGTTGTTCGAGCAGTTGGTGGTCAGCACCGGCAGGCCGTAAGTGTGATGATAGGCGCGCACCAGATGGTCCGACGCGGCCTTCGATGCCGAATACGGGCTGTTCGGCGCATACGGCGTGGTTTCAGAAAACGCCGGATCGGCGGGGCCGAGCGAGCCGTACACCTCGTCGGTCGACACGTGCAGGAAGCGGAACGCCGTCTGCCCGTCCGCCGGCAGCTGCGACCAATGCGCGCGCACCGATTCCAGCAGATTGAACGTGCCCACCACATTGGTCTGGACGAACTCGGCGGGACCGTGGATGGAACGATCGACGTGGCTTTCCGCCGCGAAGTTGATCACCGCGCGGGGGCGGTACTGCTGCAGCAATGCATCGACCGTTGCGCGGTCGCCGATGTCGCCCCGCACGAAAACATGCCGGGCGTCGCCCTGCAACGATCGCAGGTTCTCGAGGTTGCCCGCATACGTCAGCTTGTCGAGGTTGACGACGGCTTCGTCGCTCGCCGCCAGCCAGTCCAGAATGAAATTGGCGCCGATAAAACCGGCACCTCCGGTCACGAGTATCATTTGCGCGCTCAGTTGGCAGATTTTTCGACGGTGTTTGCTTCGGCAGCCGGCGCATAGCCGCTTGTGTATTCGATCCTGGCCGCTTCGCGCAGCTTCTTCAGGTCCGCTTCCATCATTCCCTTGCGTTTCCGGATCATCAGGGCCTGCTCGATGGCGTTTTTCGCCTGTTCCAGCGAAGCAGGCTGCAACTGGCTTTCCTGCAGCTGCTGGACCAGCACATGCCCGGGGCGACCCGGCAAAATCGTCACCTGACCGTCCTTCATCTGGCTGAAGCGGTCCAGCAGGGGCGCCGGAATCTGTTCGGCCGGCTTGACGGCCACGGCGGTCTTGCCCTCGATACCCTGTTCCTTGAGCCAGTTGACGAAGTCGCCCATGGAATGAGCGCTCTTGAGTTTGGCCTCGACCTCAGCCATGCGCGACGGATCAAGTGTCAGATCGAGTTCCTGGATGCGGTAGATCCGCCGCTGGGAAAAAAGCTCGGGATGTTGATTGTAATACTCGGCGATTTCGGTTTCCGAAGGGTTCGCGACATCCTTGAAGCTGCGCTCCGCATAGGCTTCCGCCAACACCTGGCGGCTGGCCTGCTCCATCGCGATCGCCACCGCGGGGTCCTTGTGCAGCCCGGCGTTTTTGGCAGCCTGCGCCACCAGACGCTGATCGACCAAGGCCTGCAATAGCCTGATTTTGGCATCGGCGGCCTGGGCCTCGCTCAGCGCACCCAGGCCGGAAAGCGCCAGGTTCAATTCGGCTTCGCCGATCTTGTCGCCGTCCACCGTTGCCACCGCCTCGTTTTTTACAGCAGTGGCAGGCTTTTCACAGCCCGACGCCAGCACAGCCAGGATGGCCAAGGCGATAAACGACGCATGCTTGGATTTCATGAATACTCTCATTGCAAAATGTGGTCGTATGGTGCGGGATTCTGCCGGACTCGGCAAGCACGTTTGAGCCGCGAATTCACGAAAAATGAGAAATCACCCATGCCCGGACGATTCCGGGCATGGGGTTGGCGAGCGGTCATTTGAGCAAGCGGTCATTTGAGCAAAAGCCAATATATTCAGCGCTCGCAGCCATATTCCATTAAACACGGGTTGTTCATTAGGGCGAGATGCTTGGGTAGGGTGCACTCTGTGCACCGATTGACGCCCGAAGGTGCACGGAGTGCACCCTACGCGCCATAAATCGTCTAATGAACAATCCGGGTTAAAGAAAATGGATTGATACTGTTATTACTTTCAACACTGAAGGCTGAATGCAACACCGACTTACACAAGCCGTTATTTTAGCCAATACAGCGTGTGTAGATTTCCCGGTATTGGGGTCAATCCCCAGGCGCTCCTCCTCCTGCCATACCGGATTTTTTCGCGGCGCCTTCCGGCGCCGCTTTTGTTTTATCCGCGCCTGCGGACGCAAGCAACTCAGAGACTTCAGTCAGCCATCGCTTTCGGACCAGCCGATTGACGGGCCTCCAGCAACGCGCGGGCCGCCCTTTCCTTTTTGCCATCGTCGGCAAAAGCTTTTACATCGGATGATTTTCGGGCTTCCATCAGCGCCATGGCCGCTCTCTCCCTGGCCGCTTCTTCGTCCCGGACGCGCTGCGCTGCCAGAGCCGCCTGGCGTTCACGCTCAGCCCGCTGGCTGGCTTGCAGTTGGGCGGCTTCCCTGGCCTGACGTTGCTTGAGTTCCTTGATCGAAGCCTGCTCAGCTGCTTCCTTCATGGCCAGCTGACGCGCCCGCTCCGCTTCCCGCTTGTGCTCCGCTTCCTGAATGGCCTTGTTGGCTTCCAGGCGCGCGCGCGCGTTCTTGATATCCTCGCGCATCTTCTCCCCGGTCTGGCGGATGCGCTCGCCAATCGCCGCCAGGTCCTCGCCAGAAGCAGCGGAGTTTTCAGAGGCAGCCTGATCGTGTCCCGTTTCGGCCGAAAGCGCGCAGACTGGCAACAGGCTGATCAGCGCGACAATGGCGATACGCGATGCGTGGTTGTTGGGGTTCATGCTTGTTCCTTCCGTCTAGACGAATGTGCAACAGGCGTTGTATTCCCCGTGCTTCCTGACTTACATGGGCATGAAGCCGGAAACATCCCTGGTAACGGCTGAATACGTACCTGTCGCCGTACCCGTTTTACGGCCACGCATGCAAAATCTTTACGGCTTTACGCTGGAACCGCCTCCTCGAACTCCAGGCAGACCTTGTCGCTGGCGTCGATATCGATGGTCACCCGCCCGCCATGCGCCAGCTTGCCGAACAGCAGCTCGTCGGCCAGCGCCTTGCGAATCGTGTCCTGGATCAGGCGCGCCATCGGGCGCGCGCCCATCAGCGGGTCGAAACCATGCTTGGCGAGGTGGGCCTTCAGCGCATCGGTAAATACCGCCTCGACCTTCTTCTCGTGCAACTGTTCTTCCAGCTGCATCAGGAACTTGTCCACCACCTGCAGGATGACCGGCTCGGAAAGCGAGGCAAACGGAATGATCGCGTCGAGGCGGTTACGGAATTCCGGGGTGAACATGCGTTTGATTTCGCCCATTTCGTCGCCGCTTTCGCGCGAGTTGGAAAAGCCGATGCTCGCCTTGTTGAGCATTTCCGCCCCGGCATTGGTCGTCATGATGAGCACCACGTTGCGGAAGTCGGCCTTGCGCCCGTTCGCATCGGTCAGCGTGCCGTGGTCCATCACCTGCAACAGCACATTGAAAATGTCCGGATGGGCTTTTTCTATTTCATCAAGCAAAACAATAGCATATGGATGTTTGTTGATAGACTCCGTCAGCAGCCCGCCCTGATCGAATCCGACATAGCCGGGAGGCGCGCCGATCAGCCGCGACACCGCATGGCGCTCCATGTATTCCGACATGTCGAAGCGGATCAGCTCGACCCCCAGCACATAGGCCAACTGGCGAGCGACCTCGGTCTTGCCGACCCCGGTGGGGCCGGAGAACAGGAAGTTGCCGATCGGTTTCTGCGGATTGCCAAGGCCGCTGCGCGACATCTTGATCGCGGTGGCCAGCGCATCGATGGCGACATCCTGGCCGAACACCACCGCCTTCAGATCGCGGTCCAGCGTCTTCAGCGAGCTCTTGTCGTCGGACGACACGGTCTTGGGGGGTATCCGCGCAATCCTGGCGATGATGTCCTCGATCTCGCGCGGGGTGATCGTCCGCTTTTGCTTGGACTTCGGCAGGATGCGCTGTGCTGCGCCCGCCTCGTCGATCACATCGATCGCCTTGTCCGGCAGATGGCGGTCGTTGATATAGCGTGCCGACAGTTGTGCCGCCGTGGTCAGCGCGGCCGCCGTGTATTTGACGCCATGATGATCTTCGAACCGCGATTTCAGGCCGCGCAGGATGGCCACGGTTTCGTCAACCGAGGGCTCGGGCACGTCGATTTTCTGGAAACGCCGCGACAAGGCGTGATCTTTCTCGAAAATGCCGCGATATTCGGTGTACGTGGTGGCGCCGATGCAGCGCAGGTTGCCCGACGACAACGCCGGCTTCAGCAGGTTGGACGCATCGAGCGTGCCGCCGGACGCCGCTCCGGCGCCGACCAGGGTGTGGATTTCGTCGATGAACAGGATTGCCCTGGGATTTTCGGTCAACTGCTTCAGCACGCCCTTCAGGCGCTGCTCGAAATCGCCGCGGTATTTGGTGCCGGCAAGCAGGGCGCCCATGTCCAGCGCATACACCGTGCTTTGCGCCAGGATGTCGGGCACCGAGCCTTCAACAATACGGCGCGCCAGGCCTTCGGCAATGGCGGTCTTGCCCACGCCGGCCTCGCCCACAAGCAGGGGATTGTTCTTGCGCCGGCGGCACAGGGTCTGGATCACGCGCACGAGTTCCTGGTCGCGTCCGATCAACGGGTCGATCCTGCCGGCCAGCGCCTGCGTGTTCAGGTTCTGCGCAAAGCTGTCGAGCGGCGAAGCAGCAGGCGCCTCGGAACTGGTTTCGGAAGGCTCATCCGCGCGCGGCAGCGGTTCGCCCTGCGGGGTCTTGGTGATGCCGTGGGAGATGAAGTTGACGATGTCGAGCCGCGTCACCCCCTGCTGGGTCAGGAAATACACCGCGTGCGAGTCCTTCTCGCCGAACACCGCCACCAGCACGTTGGCGCCGGTCACTTCCTTCTTGCCGGACGACTGCACATGCAGGATGGCACGCTGGATCACGCGCTGGAAACCGAGCGTGGGCTGGGTATCGACCTCGCTCTCGCCCACCACCTTGGGGGTGTGTTCCTCGATAAAGGCGCCAAGCTGTTCGCGCATGGCCTCGATATTGGCGCCACAGGCGCGCAACACCTCAACCGCGGACGGATTGTCCAGCATCGCCATCAGCAGATGCTCCACCGAAATGAATTCGTGGCGCTTCTGCCGGGCATCCATGAAGGCCATGTGCAGCGTGACTTCGAGTTCCTGGGCAATCATCTAACTTTCCTCCATCGTACATTGCAGCGGATGCTGATGCTGCCGCGCGAAATCCACAACCTGCTCGACCTTGGTATGCGCAATGTCCTTCGTAAATACCCCGCACACCCCTACGCCTTCAGTATGGACTTTGAGCATGATTTGTGTTGCCTGTTCCTGGCCGATTCCAAAAAACTTCTTCAGGACATGCACCACGAATTCCATCGGGGTGTAGTCGTCGTTCAGCAGCAGCACCTTGTACAGGGGCGGCGGCTTCACTCTTGCCGCAGTCGGTTCCAGTAGGGTACTGCTTTCTCGCTTGGTTGCCATAGCAGGATTAAGCCTCAATTACTGGCTTTATTTTGATGTGATGTGGGGATTTTTCAAGCCTGCTGGAAGTAGGGCCAACGCATTCGATGGATGAAGGGGCCAAAAGCAGAGAAAAGTTGCCTCGCTGCCCTGCGTCCCGCCAATCGCGGGTGCGGCGTAACGGTCACACCATACGGGCATTTTGGTTCAATGCAACAGTTTTCCTTCCCGGCTTTCTTCCAGGGGGCGTGCTCGACCTTCCATAGCGAGCAGCCCCCTCACGACCCTCCCAGCCCTTTTCACACACACGTAACACATCCCGCCTATCCTCCGGATCTCCGCCACCTCCCGTCCCCTCCATGAGCCAGGAAGAAATGTGTCGGCATTTGCAGGACATTCTGGCAAACGCCCGGCTGATGACGCTGTTGCAGCCGATACTCGACATGGTCGAAGGGCGGGTGATGGGCTACGAGGCCCTGTCGCGCGGGCCGTCGAACGGCCCGCTGCACGCCCCGCAGGCGCTGTTCCGAGTGGCCGGGCAACACGGCCTGCTGACGGCGCTGGACCGGGCCTGCGTACGCATGGCGCTCAAAACCTTTGCGCGGCTGAATCTGACGGGACGGCTGTTTGTGAACCTGTCGCCGGGCAGCCTGCTGGACGCAAGCTTTGCGCCGGATGCGCTGCTGGCCGAACTGAATCATTTCGGCCTGGCCGGCAGTCAGATCGTGATCGAAATCACCGAAAACGCGACCTCGCTCGATTACGGGGATCTGCGGCAAGCTGCGTCCCGGTTGCACGCGGCGGGGATCGAAGTGGCCATCGACGATCTCGGGGAAGGGTTTTCCAGCCTGCGCCTCTGGTCGGAACTGAAACCTGCCTTCGTCAAGATCGACAAGCATTTCATCGCCGACATTCACCAGGACCCCCACAAGATCCAGTTCGTGCGCTCGATCAGGCAAATGGCCGAAGGCGCCCACTCGTGCGTGATCGCCGAGGGTGTGGAAAACCAGTCCGAACTGGCGGTGCTGAAAGACCTCGGCATCCGCTATGCGCAGGGCTACCTGATCGGCCGTCCGTCACCCGTGCCGGTCCGCCTGCTGCCGCGCGAAGTGATGGCGTGCCTGGAGTCCGGCACGGTCAGCGTGTTTCCCATGCCGCGGGCACGCGACAGCCTCCACATATCGGCCGGCAAGCTGGTGGCCTCCGCGCCGGCCGTCGACCCGCTGACCGCCAGTCAGGATGTACTCGAACTGATGATGAAGCATCCCGATCTGCATGCGGTGGCGGTGGTGGACAAAGGTATTCCGGTCGGCATCATCCATCGCCCCGCCCTGCTCGACCGCTTTATCAGCCTGTACGCCCGCGAGCTCCATGGCCGCAAGCCCTGCCGCGACCTGATGGACGCCAATCCGCTGGTCGTCGACAAGGCCACGCGCATGACCGAACTTTCGGAACTGGTGGTGAATAAAGGCAAGGCGGCCTTTACCCAGGGCTTTGTCATCACCTCCGAGGGGCGCTACCTGGGGCTGGGGTCAGGCTTCGACCTGATGCGCGAGGTTACCGAAATGCAGATCGTCGCCGCGCGCTATGCCAACCCGCTGACCGGCCTGCCCGGCAACGTGCCGATCCAGGAACACATGGAACGCCTGCTGGTCAACGAACAGTCCTTTGTTACCGCCTATTTCGACCTCGATCATTTCAAGCCCTACAACGACGTCTACGGCTTCCGCCGCGGCGACGTCATCATCCAGTTGCTGGCGCGCATCCTGCGCGAAAGCTGCAACGTCGAACTGGATTTTATCGGCCACATCGGCGGCGACGATTTCGTGGTGCTGTTTCAAAGCCTCGACTGGGAAATACGCTGCCACGGCATGCTGACGCGCTTCGATCGCGAATGTCTGACCCTGTTCAAACCCGAGCATGTGGAGGCCGGCGGCTACTACAGCGAAGACCGGCGTGGCGCGATGGCCTTTCATGCCCTGACATCACTGTCCATCGGCGCGGTGCTGGTCGACCCCGCCCATTTCCACCAGTACCAGGAAGTGGCGCGTGCCGCCTCCGAAGCCAAACATATAGCCAAGCGCATCGACGGCAGCAACCTGTTCATCGACCAGCGCCGCATGCCCTTTGGCCGGCAACTGGTGGATGAGGCACGCGTCATCGGGCAGGACGAGCCGGCAGAAGAAAGTAACTGCCAGCCTATTGCTCCGGCCGCGTCCCTCGCCCCGGCAACCTGATTGGGCAGGCGCACGGCCAGCAATGCCCACGACCCGAGCGTCACTGACGTCTTGGCGCCTGGCAGCCGGAGAGGATCGGTCACCCTGGACGCCCCGGCGCCCTCTCGCCTTTCCGGGGTTTACTTTGAGCCCTTGGCGGGACGCCCGGTCTTGATGACTTCAAGGCGACGAACCGCGGCAAGCACCGAGGCGTCGCTCAGTTTCGCCAGATTCGCAACCGCCGCACGCAGGACCTCGCTTTTTTTCACCGACACCCCCGCATCCAGGCAGCGCTTCTTGAGCGCTGCAATCAGGGCGTACTCCCCATCCGGCATGGTGAAGCTGTCGCGGACCAGCTTGGATTTTTTCGCCTTGGCAGGCTTGCCCGCTTTTTTGTCCCTGGCGACAAACGGCTCCGGCTCGTGCGCCGCCTTCTTTGCCGGGGGCGACTTCCTGACCACGGCAGGACGCACCACCGTTTTCCTTGCTGCCGCAGGCGCAGCCTTGGTTGGCGCGGGCCTGGCTGTGGCGGCGGCCCTTGCCCGCGCGGTCGGCCTGGCACGGGCAGCCGTCGTGGTGCGCGCCGTGGGCGTTGCGGGTTTTGCTTCGGCGGGTTTGTTAGCGTCGTCGGCCATGGTCAATCTCCCAAAGATGATTTATACGGAATAAACAGTATATTTAGTTAATTACAACATTCAAGCGATTGGTCCATTGGAATAAAAAATTCACAATCCCGGAAAACGATCATGGCCGTTCTCATCTCAGGTACGCCTCTGTGGCGTAGCGACGCATCATGCGGTGACTGTTGAAGTAGGCGGCATTCTTGCTGATGGCGCCCTTCATGACGGCGATCCAGCCAGGCCGGTCGTCATGCCAGAGCGGCAGGACCACGTGCTCAAGTTTATCGTACAAGGCCATGGCATCGTGTCCGTTGGCGGTGGGCGAATCCTCCCCCACCGCCCAGCCGGTCACCCCCTCCAGGCAGCCCTCCACCCACCAGCCGTCCAGCACCGAGAGCTGGGGCACGCCGTTGAAGGCGGCCTTCATGCCGCTGGTGCCGGAAGCCTCCAGCGGCCGCAAGGGGGTGTTGATCCAGGCATCGGAGCCGGACACCATGAGCAGCGCCAGCGCCATATCGTAATCGGGCAGGAAGGCCATGGGGACCACCCCGGACAGGTCCCGCATGTGGACGTGCAGCGCTTCGATGAGCTGCTTGCCCGCCGCATCTCTCGGGTGGGCCTTGCCGGCCATGACGATCTGGAAAGGACGCTCCCGGGCGATGGCCTTGAGGCGCGCGAGATCGGCAAACAGCAGGTCCGCCCGCTTGTAGGCGGTCATGCGCCGCGCGAAACCAAGGATGGGCTGGTCCGGATTCAGCACCACCCCGGTCAGTTCCCGCACCTTGTCGACCAGCACCAGCTTGGCTTCCTGGTGGGCGGCCCAGAGCTTCCCGTCCGGAATACGGTCGGCGCGGGAGAGCAGTTCCGGCTCATGGCACCAGCCCGGCACAAGCTGGTCGTACACTTTTGCGACGGGCGGGCTGGTCCAGGTGGCGGCATGCACCCCGTTCGTCACCGCGTGCACCGCATAACCCGGGAACATCAGCCGGGAAACCTCGGCGTGGCGCTTGGCCACCCCGTTGACGTACTCGGACAGGTTCAGGGCCAGGCGCGTCATGTTGAGCCTGTCCTCGCCGGCCAGCAGCTTCACCGTGCCCGGATCCAGCAGATCGCCGTAGATGCGCCGTACCAGTTCGTAGTCGAATTTGTCGTGGCCGGCCTCCACCGGCGTGTGGGTGGTGAAGGTGCACAGCTCCCGCACCCGCGGCAGATCGTAGGGACTTTCGCCGGGCCGCAGGCCTTCGCTGGAATGGGCGTAGCGCTGCAGCAGGGCCAGGGTGAGGAAGGCCGAGTGGCCCTCGTTCATGTGATATCCCATGAGCTTGAAGCCCAGGGCCTGAAGCATGGCAATGCCCCCCACGCCCAGCACCACTTCCTGTTTCATCCGATAGGCCTCATCGCCGCCGTACAGGTGATGGGTGATTTCACGGTCGCGTGGGTCGTTCACCGGCAGGTCGGTGTCCAGCAGCAGGACGGGCACGCCACCGTCGACCAGTGAACTCAGCACGTAAAGCCAGCCCCCCACCCACACCTGGCGATCTTCAAGCTCCAGCGCCACGGTGGCCTGAAGCCGTGTCGCGTAGCGGGCGGGATCCCAGTCGTCGGCATGTTCGATCTGCCTGCCCTGCGGGTCGATTTCCTGGCGGAAATAGCCGGCCCGGGACACCAGGGTGACCGCCACCATCGGCAGGCCGATGTCTGCCGCGGCGCGCAGGCTGTCCCCCGCCAGCACGCCCAGGCCGCCACTGTAAGTGGGGATATCGTTCTCCAGGGCGATCTCCATGGAGAAATAGGCGACCCGCAGCTTGTGGGTGAATTTTTCGGTCTTGTTCGCAGCTTCTGCCATCGCACGTTCCATCGATAAGTGCCGCCCCAAATATGAACCGCAGCGGCAAGCCGTGTTTGTTCCCCGTGCTTGCGGCCCGGTTATTTGGCTTTCGATTTTTTCCTGATTTCAGCCATCTTCTCTCGCCATTCGCTCAGATCCTCGTCCTCTATTTCAAGCTGTAATGCCACGACTTCCAGCGCGGTCATTTTTTCATTTTCCAGTCTGCGCAGTAATTTCGATCGCGTTCTCGACAGCAAGCGTTCGGTTTCTTCCTCGCTCAAAAGCCTGGCTTTTTCGAGATACTCATCTGAAGGCGTCTTTCTCATCGCAACCCATCCTTGTGATGTTTTGAAAAGACTAAAACTACACCCATATCCGTTTAAGCCGCTACCTCAATCGGCGTTATTAAGGCCGGCCCTCCTGGAAACGCCACCCAATCGCTTCCCCGCGCTTTCGAGCCACACAAGGTTCATTTTTCTGTCACAGGCCATTCATTTTCACCGGGCAAGATATCAGCCCCGGGAGCATTCCCAGCCGATAACGCATGGAGGCCATCATGGCGACAGCAAGCAGTCCGCATGTAAAAAGCCCACGGACGAGCACGCCTGCCTCATCCTGCGTTCCCGATGCTGAAGCGATCGACCTGGTGGTGCTCGCGCTCGACGACCTTGGCATGATCCGCGACTGCGGCCGGGCTTGCGAACAGATGTTTGGCTACCCGCCGCATGAACTGGCGGGCCGTCATGTTTCCTTGCTCCTGCCGCAGTTGCCGGACATCGGGCTGGTGCAGGAAGGCCGCATCAATTCACGGCTGGCCCATCTCTGCCATTGTGCCGTCAGCTTTCAGGCCCGGCGACGCGATGGCCGGCACTTCGCCAGCGAGCTGTTCATCAATCGCCTCGGCAGCCACAACGTGGTTGTTCTTGTGCGCAGCCTCGAAGCCTCGATATTGAACGGCGACGCATTCCCCTCCCTGCCTGCCCGCTAGCGGCAGTTCATTTACACCCTGCAACACGATTCACCCCGATTGAACCCGCACGAACACACGATCAGGCGCCTGGTCGCGCCCGGAAGCCTTCCGGGAAAGCAGGGGCGATTCAGTAGAGGATGTTTGTGACAAAGAAAAACAGCACCGACGGCGCCGGCCCGGGAAGCGCGGACATCGAGAGTGTCCTGAGCGAGCTCATGGCCATCCGGGCGGATATGATCGCCGGCCTCGCCATGTCGCAGCCACATCTTGCCCAGGTTCACGCGAACTACCGGGACAGTGCGCGAAACCTCCTGCATTACCTGGCCCTGCGTCGGCGCGATCTGCGCCCGTTGCAGCTGCGCCTGGCGGCACTGGGGTTGTCCTCCCTCGGGCGCGCCGAATCGCATGTCCTGAGCACGGTCGATGCGGTGCTGAGCGTCCTGCACCGCCTGCTGCAGCGCGCCTGGCAGCCGGCCTCGCGGGAAACCGCGGTCCTTGATTTCGCCCACGGCGAGCGGCTGCTTGCCGAACACACGAATGCCTTGCTGGGACCCGCGACCCCGGGACGCGAGGTCCGGATCATGGTGACCATGCCGAGCACGGCGGCGGACGACTACCTGCTGGTTCACAATCTGCTCCAGCAAGGGATGGACTGCATGCGCATCAATTGTGCTCATGACGACGCCGCAGCCTGGGCGCGGATGATCGCGCATCTGAGACAGGCGGAACAGGCACTGGGCCGGTCCTGCCGTGTCGCCATGGACCTGGCCGGCCCGAAGCTGCGCACCGGGCCGCTTGAACCGGGCCCGGCGGTGATTCGAATTCGCCCGGGTCGCGACGACTACGGGCGGGTCACCGCCCCCGCACGGGTCTGGCTGACCGCAAAGGAATCCCCCCCGCCCTCACCGGCGAACGCCTGCCTCCCCGTGCCGTCGGCCTGGCTGGCCCATCTTCGTGTCGGGGAACTTGTGAAATTCACGGACGCACGGGACGCCCGGCGGACCTTCAGGATCGTTGACGTGACCGATGACGGTTGCTGGGCCGAGACGACCAATACGGCTTACATCGTCCCCGGCACCACCCTGCGCCACGGGCGTGGCGCAGGCAAGCCGGACGACCGTGAATGCCGCATCGGCGCGCTGCCGCCGGGTGAAAACATCCTCACCTTGCAGAAGGGCGACCTGCTCGTCCTGACCCGCGACCTCAAGCCGGGGCGTCCGGCAATCTACGACAGCGCGGGGAAAATCCTGGGCCCTGCCGTGATCGGCTGCACCATGCCGGAGGTGTTCGATGACGTCCGCGCAGGGGAACCGATCTGGTTCGACGACGGCAAGATCGGCGGCGTCATCGAGAAGGTGGAAAAGGCACATGTCCTCGTCCGCATCACTCAGGAGCATCTGAAGGCGGTGACGCTGCGAGCCGACAAGGGGATCAACCTTCCCGAGAGCGCCCTGCGCCTCGCGGCCATGACCGCCAGGGACATCGAGGACCTGCCCTTCGTGGCCCGGCACGCCGACATCGTCGAATTGTCCTTCGCCAACAGCGCCCAGGACGTGGAATCGCTCCAGCAACGCCTGACGAGCCTGGGGAGCCGGCAACCTGCCATCGTGCTGAAGATCGAAACGCAGCGAGGCTTTGAGAACCTGCCGGAAATGCTGCTGACGGCAATGCGTGCCCCGTGTTGCGGGGTGATGATCGCCCGCGGCGATCTGGCCGTCGAGTGCGGATTCGAGCGCCTGGCGGAAGTCCAGGAAGAGATTCTATGGCTCTGCGAGGCTGCGCATGTCCCCGTGATCTGGGCCACCCAGGTCCTGGAAACCCTTGCCAGGGAAGGCAGGCCATCGCGCGCCGAAATCACGGACGCCGCGATGGGTCTCCGCGCCGAGTGCGTCATGCTCAACAAGGGACCCTATGTCGTCAGCGCCGTGCGGGTTCTGGACGACATCCTGCGGCGGATGCACGCGCACCAGGCCAAAAAGCGGTCCATGCTCAGGGAATTGCATCTGGCCCACATGTTGGCGGCCGAACCCGGTGCGGCAGCCGGCCGGAACG